>NZ_JBIBIJ010000011.1:0-286507 GCF_042957465.1 Kitasatospora sp. NPDC008050 | reverse complement strand
GCTGCGGGGGGGCCGCGGGGGGCGCCGCCCGGGGCCCCCCCCCCCCCCCCCGCCCCCCCCCCCCCCGCGCGGGGGGGGGGGGGGGGGGGCGCGGCCCCCCCCCCCCCCCCCCCCCCCCCCCCCCCCCCCCGGCCGGTTGCGCCCACCACCCGGCCCGCCGAGCAGTCGAGCGTCGGGGTCCTGCTGAAGTGTCAGGCGGAGAACAGCCGCCAGCGCCCCTCGGAGACAATCTCGACGACCCCGTCGCTCACCTTGATGGCGGTGTCGTCGTCGATCGCGTACGCCGGGTTCGAGAGGCTTGCCGCCCAGTTCTCCGCATCGGCCATGGTGTTCTCCGGCAGGTCCGGGTGGTCCAGATGCGGGAAGATCGAGAAGTCGACAATCCCCAGCGTGCCGTCACTCCCGGTGGGCGACTGCCACCCCACGAAGTCCTCCCCGATCCGGGGAGTCATCACCATGCTCCCCGCGCTGAGCCCCACCCAGACCAGCTCGCGCAGCGACGGCAGCAGGTCCGCCAGCCCGGACTGCCGCATCCAGTGGCACAGGTACAGCGCGTCGCCACCGTTCACCAGCAGCACGTCCGCCTCCTGGACCCAGGGCACCCAGCGCTCGGCACCGATGCTGGGCAGCGCCGTGAGCTCCAGCACGCCCATCGACTTCCACCCCAACTCGCACATGGGAGTGGAGGATTGCCCGGTGATGAAGCGCCAAGCCCCGGCCGGGCTCCCCATGGGGTGCCCGTAGCCCGCGGTGGGGATGCAGAGGGCGCTGGACTCGGCGATCGGTTTGCCCAGGAGATCGACCAACGCGTCGTGGATGCTCGCGTTCTTGACGCCCGCGGAAGTGAGAAGAAGTTTCATGGTGCCTCCAAGCTTGACTGCTCCCCCTCCGAAGAGCGGGGATTCCGCCTCGTCCGGGAGAGATCCGACCCGATTCGCCCTACGGCTGCCCGAAGACTCCCACGCGCCTCTGACAGCCCGAGCCGCCCGTGACTGCCGGACGGGCGGATGGAAGCGGTACTGGTAGGAGCGGACAGGCTCATGGCACACGAGGCAGATCCAGCGGTCACCGTCGCGGACGGACCAGCCGCCTCCCCTCTTGCGCCAGGACTTCCGGCCAGCCGGTGCTCTTCACGTTGCCATGCGCTCATTCTGCCTTGGGGCGGCGTTCAAGAGGACAACCGATTGCTCCGGCTGTCCATGAGGCGGGTACAGCAGCCGCGACCGTTCATGATCACGTTCCGGTGACGCTCCGCCAGTCCAGCACGGCGATTCGTGATCAATCTGCGGATTCGCCTTCGTGGAGAGCGTGGTCCGGTGGATCGTCTGGCATGGCACGCGCAAATGGCTTATGGAGAACAGGAGTTCATCGATCCGCTCTCCGAAATCCGACTGACACGGGCTCGTCAGTGCGACAGAATGTCCGTCTGTCGTACTGGTGAGTGAAAGGCAGTCCACATGCCGCACCCTGCACCGCGACCGATTCCGGAGTCGACCGACCCGCTCACCGCGGAGCTGGTGGTGGACATCGCCTCCCCCGTGGCGCCGGCGATCTCGCCGGACGGTCGCCTGGTCGCCTACGGCGTGGTCGCGAACAGCGGAAGGGACGGACGTCCGCACAGCTCTGTCTGGGTCGCCGCCGCCGATGGCAGCGCAGCCCCGCGCAGGCTGACCGACGGCACGGCCCGCGACGCCGCCCCGAAGTGGGCGCCGGACTCGGCTTTTCTCTTTTTCACCTCCGACCGCGAGGAGCGGGGCACCGCTCAACTCCAACGGATCCTTCCGGACGGCAGCGAGGACATCGCCAGGGCAGAGTCCCTGACCAACTGGCGCGGGGGCATCTGCGACTACTACCCGCTCGCCGACGGCCGCACCGTCGCGCTGCTCGCCGAGGACGAGCCCACCGCGGAGGACGAGCGACGGGAGGCCGAGGGTGACGACGCGAAGGTCTGGGGCCGGCACCTCCCGGTCACCCGGCTGCGCCTGCTCGACCTGGCGACCGGCGTGGTCCGCACCGTGGGCGGCCTCGGGGACCGCCATGTCGTGGAGGTGACCCAGCGTCCGGACGGCGGCCCGCTGGCCGTGCTGAGCTGGGCCACCCCCGAGCTCGACCCCGGTGTCACGACGGCAGGACTGCATCTGGTCGCCCCGGAGACGGGAGCCGTCCAGGACCTGGGCCCAGTCGGATTCGAGGCCCAGTCCCCGGCCTGGTGGAATCACGACGGTGCATGGCATCTGGCCCACCTGGCGGTGACCCCTGGGCACTTGGTAGGCGCGCTCGCCGTGATCGACACGGTCCCGCCGGCGACCGGCCCGACCGTCGAACAGCGCAATCTCACGGTCGGCATGTGCGCCTGCCCCACCGAGCTGGTGCAGGTCGCCGACGGGCCGCCGCTGGCGCTGTTCGCCGACGGGCTGGATACCGAGTTGTCCCGGCTCGATCCGCAGTCGCTACGGTTCCACCGATTGTCCTGCGCGCCCGGCACACTCGCCGGTCTCACTGCGAGTCACTCCGCAGAGACCCTCGCTGTGCTGTTGAGCACCGCGCACGAGCCCAGGAACGTCCACGCGGGACCCACGGGCGGGCCACTGCTCCGGCTCAGCGACACCAGTCCCGAACTGCGCGGGATCCGCTGGGGTGTCCAGGAACGGCTCAGCTACCAGGCGTCCGACGGACTCCAGTTGGACGGCCTGCTGATCCTGCCTGCCGGCCGGACGCGGGACGAGGGTCCGTTCCCGCTCGTCACCCTGGTCCACGGCGGCCCTTACTTCCGCCATGCCGACGAGTTCACGCTCACTGCGGTCGACTGCGGCCAGTGGCTGGCGACCGCCGGATACGCGGTCTTCCTGGCCAATCCCCGGGGCGGGTCGGGCCACGGCCATGAATTCGCCGCCGTGGTGGCGGGCGCGGTGGGCGGCGACGAGTGGACCGACATCCTCGCCGGAATCGACCTGCTGATCGCCGAGGGAGTCGCCGATCCCGAACGCCTGGGCATCTCCGGCTGGAGCCACGGCGGTTTCATGGCGGCCTGGGCCATCGGCCGAACCGAGCGGTTCAAGGCCGCCATGATGGGCGCCGGCATCAGCGACTGGGGCATGCAGGCCGGGACCGGCGACTGGGGAACCATGGACGCGACGCTCGGCGGCAGCACCGGCTGGAACGGGCCTGGACCGCACATCCACGACCGGAACAGCCCGATCTCCTACGTGTCCCGGATCCGCACCCCGGTCCTGATCCTGCACGGCGAGGAGGACACCAACGTCCCACTCGGCCAGGTGGTCCACTTCCATCGCGCACTGCGCTACTTCGGCGTCGAGCACGAGTTCGTCGTCTACCCCCGAGAGGGCCACGGGCTCCACGAGCGCGCCCATCAACTCGACGCCCTCCGGCGTATCCGCGCCTGGTATGACCGCTGGCTGTAGGCCCGTACCAGGGCGGGCATCGGGTCGTGATCAGTGAGTGGCGAAAGCAAGTTCTTTGATCCGGATCATCCCGAGGCGTTCGGGTAGTGGCGTTCCGTTCGTTGTCACGGTGACGGTGACGGTGACGGTGCACCGAACGCCATCATGGGTTGTGGTGAGTGGCGACGTTCACCCTTGGTGTCCCGTCTCACACTCCGTTGTCGCTGTCTCAGCTGACCTTGTTGGATTCGCAGCTGGTCTCACGCTCCGTTGCCGCCTCCAGCCGACGAGAAGGCGTGAGCACCACGTCACGATCGAGCGAAGCCGCAGCGCGCTCGCCAAAGACGTCAAGGTCTGGATGGCTGGCCGCATTACCACCGAGCGCCCAGCCATCCGATCTGATCACTTCTAAAACACGCCCTAGACACCCCACGATCCAGGCTCCGGGCACCCGTTCAGCGGCAGCTCTCTCAGCCACCGGTTCACTGCCGCCAACGGCCGCGGCAACGCGGGACCGTCCTCGAACCGCAGATCGTTGTCGACCAGGATCGGCATCTGCTCGGGGATCACCGGCTCGTGTTCGAGCTCCCACGTCTCCCAGCCATCGGGCTTGAAGAACACCAACTCCACAGCGGGTGAGCGTAAGGATCACACCCACGCGGCTCGCCGGATTCCTGCCGACATCACCCGGACGGGACACTTGGATGGCCAGCTGGAAAACCCCAGTGTCCCGTCTCATTTGATCTTGCCCGTGGCCGAGGCCGTGACCAGGGAGGGGTGAAGGGCTCTCACATGATGTTGTCGGTCAGTCGTCTTCGTCTGCTGTGTGTCGGCAGGAGGCGGCTTGGCGGCGGCAACTTCCCGGAGCCGGTGGCGGTCGACCAGCCTGGTTCGCGGGTGCTGACCGGTTCACTCCGGCGCGGGCAGGCACTCGGCAAGCAGGTCGACGACGTCGCGCCAGGCTCGCTGCGCGTGCCGTGGGTGGTGACCGACGCCGGGGAGCACGGTGTGGTCGACCGGCGGGTGGTGGAAGGCGTGCAAGGCGCCGCCGTAGACCGCGAGGCGCCAGTCGACGCCGGCGGCCTGCATCTCGGCCGTGAACGCTTCCCGTTGCGCGGGCGGCATGATCGGGTCTTCCGATCCGACCCCGGCCCACACCGGGCAGCGGATGCGCGCCGCCTCGCCCGGTCGGCCCGTGGTCAGTGCGTTGACCGTCCCGATCGCGCGCAGGTCGACGCCGTCGCGCCCGAGTTCCAGCACGATTGCGCCCCCGGTGCCGTAGCCGACGGCAGCGATCCGGTCGGGGTCGGTCCGCGGTTCGGCGCGCAACACGTCGAGCGCCGCGTGGCCGATGCCCCGCATCCGGTCGGGGTCGGCGAGCAGCGGCATGCAACGGGCCAGCATCTCCTCGGGGTCGCCCAAATAGCGCCCGCCGTGGAGGTCGAAGGCCAGCGCTACGTATCCCAGCTCGGCGAGCGCATCGGCCCGGCGGCGCTCGACGTCGCTGAGCCCCACGCCCTCTGGTCCGAGCAGCACCGCAGGCCGGCGGTCGACACCGGCCGGGAGCGCGAGGTGCCCGATCATTGTCAGGCCATCGGCCGGATACTCGACCGTGCGTGCAGTAATCGTCGTCATGAGACGGGACTGTAGTGACCGACGAGCCCGGTCGGGCCGGAGTTCACCGCTGGCAGAACAGCGCGGGTGTGCCTCTGGATCACGGCGCCGGCTCATGGCCCCGGCCAACGTGGCAACGTCGCTTGAGACCAGCCGTGAATCCAACAGGGTCACGTGAGACAGCGAGAACGTTGCGAGAGACGGGACACGTGCTGACTCACGGGGGTTGACGCATGCGACAACCCCCGTATGGTTGACGCATGCGGAAACCTATCCCACGGGACACCATGGGCCCCATCCCGCCGAGCAATCCCGGCGGACGCCCCGAAGTCGGCCCCAAGATCGATGTTCGCCTCCCGCTCGACACTCGCCGGCGCCTCGACGACCGGGCCGGAGCCGCCGGCAAGTCCCGTGCCGACACCATCCGCACCCTCATCGACGACGGCCTCGAACACCCTCGCACCCTCGCGGAGCTCGCCGCCGAACGCCCCCTCGAGCTCGTTGACCAGGTCGTCGACGGCAACCGTCCCCACGGCGTGTCCGTCCACAGCAGCGGCCGCACGTTCTGGCTCTCCAGCTGCCCGGACGGATGGATCCTCGCCCACAGCAGGGACACGCACCTCATCGCCGCCTTCCAGGGCGCGGCACTGCTCGCCTTCCAGCGCCTCACCGTCAGCGAAGTGACTCCCCATCTGCACTCCGACGAGCCCGCCTTCCCCGCCCTGGTCGCCGCCGGACGGGCCATCCTCGACGACATCGACGCACAGGAACGCCACCTGACGCGGAACCTCAACACCATGCACTGGCCACCCATGCTCTGACTGCTGCTGCTCCTCCTCGTACTCGGCGAGAGAGCAGCAGTTGCACGCACAGCTGATGTCGCTTCCTGCCGGTGCTTCTCTTCACCGGGTCGTAGCCGCTGGTCGCCTTGAGCACGGTGCCGACGGCTTTCACCGACTGGCTGTCGACGACCGGGGCCACCGGCTGGGGGCTGCGGCCCGGGCGTGAGCGGATCCGCTGCCGGAGCAGGTCGAGGATCCTCCCCAGGGTGCCGTCCTCGGCCAGCGGGCGAAGAACCCGAACACGGTGCGCGGGGGCGGGAAGTCGGCAGGTAGGGCGCGCCACTTCGCGCCGTTGTCGACGACACAGCGGACGGCAGTACCCGGGCGCCCGGGCCCGCCGAGCCCCGCTCCGTTCCGTTCCGCGAGAGGACGGCTGGAGCGGGGGCCGGTCGAGGGGCCGGACGGACCCGGGCGGTGCGGTTCAGCCGGTGGCTGCCGTCGTCACGCTCACGAGCTCTGGCCCGACGGGTGGCCGTGGTCGTGGCCGTGGCCGTGGTCGTGGCCGTGCTCGCAGTCGATGCGCAGGGTCAGGGACTTGTCGGCCTCCTGGTTCTGCGCGAAGTCGATCGAGTGGTACAGCAGTTCGTGCCGGCCGTCCGTGGTCAGCGTGATCGGGCCGGTGTAGTCCGTCCAGCCGGCGCCGTCGAGGTTGTACTCGGTCCGGCTCACGCCCGAGATGTCGTCCGTCGCGCTGATGGTGACGGTGACGTCCTTCGTGAAGTAGTCCTTGCGACCGGCGGGGTCGGTGGCGGCGATGGTGACCGGCGGCGTGGTGTCCAGCGGCAGGATGCCTTCCTCCTGCTCCATGGTCGGCTCGTTGTTCGGGGTCGGCAGGTCGGGGAGGAGGGGGGCGCCGAGCAGGCCGATCCCGCCGGCGCGCAGCCGCAGGGCGCTCCAGTCGTCGTGGCCGGAGAGCCGGGTTTTCTGCCCGTCACCGTTGACGTCGGCAGTGACCACGCCGCGGTTCTGGACGCCGTCGCAGTTCCAGTCGACCCAGCCCTTGCTCCGCGGTGTGGTGATGTACGGGCCCTTCGGGTCGTTCTGGCAGTAGTGGACGACGTCGTAGTTCTTGCTGCTGAACGGGTAGTTGCTCTCGTCGATGAACACCTCGTTCAGGCTTCGGGCGTCGCGGGAGTAGTCGGCGATACCGGTGGTCGTACCGGCGGTCAGGCCTCGAACGGAGTACGAGTAGTTCATCACGCTGAAGTACTGCGGCTTGTAGTTCGGGAGGTCCGCGTCACCGCCGTGCCGCAGGTCCAGGTTGTGGCCCAGTTCGTGCATGAAGTCGACAGCCTGTGCGGCGATCTGGGGGACGTTCGGGGAGAGGGCACCCAGGCTGAGGATGAAGTCACTGCCCGGGAGCTCGGCGATGCCGAGGCTGGTCGATCCGGACTGCAGGTGGTCGGCCGAGATCGCGTAGTGGAAGACCGGGACCCGGCCGGAGCTGACGAAGCCGCCCTTCTCCGTCTTGATCTTGGTGAAGGCATCCCACTGGTAGTTGCCGTTGCCGTCCACGGTGCCGAGGTTGGTCGTCTCGGTCAGTTCCCGCGCCTTGCTGAGCGCGCCCCAGGTGGCGTTGGTGTCGAAGTTGAGGATGCTGTTCGACCCGGCGTCGATGTGCAGGTTGATGCCGGTGGTCGGCGAGTGCTTGTTGTACGGGGAGTTCTTGAACGCCTCGACCACCTGGCGGATGGCCTGCGGGTCGAGTGCGTGGCTGTGGGTCTTGTCGGCCATCCAGTCGAGCTGGACGAAGATGTCCGGCTTGTTCACGGTGGCGCCCATCTTGGGCAGGTCGATGAACTGCGGGCCGCTGCCGTCGCTGGGGAGGATGGTGACGCCGTTGCGCTTCCAGTCGTCGGGGATCCCGTCGCAGGTGGTCGAGTTGCAGTCGAAGGTGAACTGGACGGTCGGGTTCGAGCCCTCGCCGCCGCTCTGGCTGATGACGTAGCCGCCCGGTGCCGTCTGGGTGTAGCTGTTCGGGCCGGTGGTCGGGCTGTCCCAGCTCACCTGCACCGTGCCGACGTTCTCTCCGGCGACCTGGAAGGAGGCGTTGCCCGCACTGCCGTTCGAGCCGAGGCAGGGCCCGGACGACCAGCTGGCGGAGGTGCCCGCGGCGATCTCGCTCGGCTGACCGCCGATCAGGCAGCCCCTGGTCATGGTGAACGTCGCGAGTGACAGGGCGCGGTCGCTGTTGTTGGTGAAGTTGACCGTCACACTGCCGCCCTCGCGCCGCGCGGCGGCGGCCGGCGAGATGACGGCGGCGAAGGTGAACATGGCCAGCACCATCACCAGTACGGCAGGGAGCCCGGTCCGCGGTGCGTGCCCGGGTCTGCCCGGCCTGCCCGGCTCCCCGGCTACGGAGAGTGCATATTCTGTATCCATACCGTCACGCTAGGGTGTGCGCCGACGCTGGACTGTCACGACCTGACGGGTTGTCACCCTCTCGGACGCGCTCCGCTTGCCATGCGGGCCGGGCGAGGTCTATGCGTCGGCGCCCGGAGTGAGGTCGAGGGAGCGGCCCTGCTGGAACGCCCGGACGAACACCGGCTCGCTGCGGAAGTTCACCCGCGGCCGCACCGGGTGGCCCTGAACGTCCCGGATGAAAGGCGCAGTGATCAGTGGTTCGGGGCGTGGCCGATACCGGGTGCCGGGCGACGGGACTCAGCGGGCGGGAACCGGCTCGGACGAGGGCTGCCACTCCCGCCTGATCAGCCCGTAGACCCACGAGTCGGAGACCTCGCCGTTGACGACGCAGTCTTCCCGCAACGTCCCTTCACGCACGAAGCCGAGCTTCTCCAGCACGCGGGCAGATGCCACGTTGCGCGTATCGGCCTCGGCTTGGACGCGATTCAGCTCCAGCGTGTCGAATGCCCACCGCAGCAGAGCACGCGCTGCCTCGGTCGCGTAGCCGTGGCCCCACGCCGCATCGTCGAAGCAGTAGCCGAGCGACGCGCTGCGGAAGTCCGGATTCCACCTGTTCAGGCTGCACCAGCCGATGAACGCCCCGTCGGAGACACGATCTACCGCCAGCCGCGCCCCGGTACCCTCCTGCGCCATCTGCCGGCAAGCCGTGATGAACTTCTCGGCGCGCACGCGTTCGCTCCACGGTGGTGCGTCCCAGTAGCGCAGCACGTGGGCGCTGCTGTGCAGCGCGAAGAGGTCGTTCGCATCCGCGTCCTCGAAGGCACGCAGTCGAAGGCGGGCGGTGTGCAACGAGGGGGTGGGCAGCGACATACTCGCGTTTCCTCCCGTGATCGGTGTCGATCAATCAGACATCCGATGCGGGTCACTCGCAATGGGTTTTCCCGGCGGGCCGGGGCCGCTGCGGGGGATGCTCTTGGCCACGGCCGGCTGTCGGGGCCGGCCGGCCGTGGGCGGTGGACCTGTGTGTTGCCGTCGGGGCCGAGGTCCCCGGCAGTCACCTCAGTGTCCACCGGCGCGGCGCTCGGCATCGACGGCGGTGCCATTGACGGGGAGGTTGTCCGGAGGGGGGAGCGATCCGTGTGCGAGGAGGTTCGTGTACACGGATTCCAGTGCGGTGCTCAGTGGGTCCAGCAGGTCGCGGGGAATTCCACCGAAGAACAGCCGCTGGATCAGTTCGACATGACCGGGGGCGGCTCGTTCGAGGGTGACGCGGCCCTCGGCGGTCAGGCGGACCTCGGTGGCTCGCCGGTCGGAGTCGGCGGTCGCAAGTTCGACCAGTCCCCGGCTCGCCATCCGCTTCGCGTGGTGGGACAGCCGGCTTCGTTCCCAGCCGATCTGGGCGGCGAGGGCGGTGACGGTCAGGCTCGCGGACTGGCTTGCGCCGAGCGCGGTGAGTACATCCCAGTCGGCGAGGGACATGCGGCTGTCAGCCTGTAGCTGTCGGTTCATCTCGTGGACCAGCCGTAGCTGGACCTTGATGTAGGCCAGCCACGCCCGTTGTTGCTCCTCGTCGAGCCATCCTGTGACGGGCTCGGGTGCGGGCCGCTTGCGGGGCATCAGGTGCAGGCCTTCCTCGGTCCAGCCGTCATTCGGCTCGTCTGCTCATTCTCACACCCTCGGCGTGGCGCCAGGAATAACGCGATCCACCTCGGGCTTATGCTTGACATGTCACGTAATCTACGACGGAGGACGGCGATGAAGCAGCTTGAAGGCAAGACGGCCCTCGTGACCGGTGGCACGTCCGGGATCGGGCTCGCGACGGCCCAGCGCTTCGCCGAGGAGGGCGCCCACGTGTTCGTCACCGGCCGCCGCCAGGCCGAGCTCGATCAGGCGGTCACTTCGATCGGTCACGGCGCGGTCGGCGTGCGCGGCGACGTGTCCGACCTGACCGATCTCGATGCGGTCTACGCGAAGATCGCTCAACGCGGTCGCGGCTTGGATGTCCTGTTCGCCAACGCCGGCGGTGGGTCGTTCGCAACGCTCGAAGAGTTGGACGCCGCGCACTTCGACCAGACCTTCGCCATCAATGTCCGGGGCACGGTGTTCACCGTGCAGAAGGCTCTGCCGCTGCTGAACGAGGGCGCCTCGGTCATCCTGGCCGGCTCGACCGCCGCCACCAGCGGCACTCCCGCCTTCGGCGTGTACGCCGCGACCAAGGCCGCCATCCGATCGTTCGGACGGACGTGGGCGGTGGAGCTGGCCGGCCGAAGCGTTCGGGTCAACGTGATCGTGCCCGGCCCCACCGAGACCACCGGCTTGCGCGGCCTGGCCGGCGACGCGGCCCAGGCCGACGGACTCATGGCCCAACTGGGCAGCGCGGTGCCGCTGGGACGCGTCGCCCGACCCGACGAGATCGCCAACGCCGTGCTGTTTCTCGCCTCCGACCAGAGCAGCTTCGTCACCGGCAGCGAACTCTTCGCCGACGGCGGCGAAGAACAGCAGTAGTCGCAGACACCAGCACCCACGCGCGCTCCGCACCACGCCTACGCCGTGCTGACACGACCTTCCAGAAGGAGGACCTCATGTCAAAGGCAGTCCTGCTCACCGACTTCGGACCCCCCGAAGTACTCAAGCTCGGCGACATCACGATCGGCGACCCGGGCCCGAGCCAAATCCGTCTGGCCGTTCGCTTCGCCGGTGTCGGCCCCACGGATCTGGCCATCAGATCCGGGCACCTGCGCAACGTCTTCCCCGCATCCGCGGGCGCGGTGCTCGGCTTCGAGGCCGCAGGGGTGGTCGATGCGGTCGGAAGCGCGGTCACCGATGTCTCGACCGGTGACGAGGTCGCGGTCCTCCTGCCCGGGCTCGGTGGCTACGCCGAACTCGTCCTGGCCGACTACTGGGTACGCAAGCCGCCATCGGTCGACTGGGACGCCGCGGCGGCATTGCCGGCTTCCGGCGAAGCCGCGGTGCGTGTGCTCGATCTGCTGCGCGTGGCACCGGGAGAGACCCTGCTGCTGCTCGGCGGCACAGGTTCGGTTGGCACCATCGCCACCCAGCTCGCCGTCGCGCGCGGCGTGCGAGTCGTCGCCGCGGTCCGACCCGATGACTTCGCCGTCGCCGAGAACCTCGGTGCGATCCCCGTCGAGTACGGCGAGCACCTGGCCGACGCGGTGCGCTCGGCCGTCGGAGGAGTCGACGCGGTGATGGACGCAGCGCGCGCCGGCGACCTGGAAACGGCGACAGCACTCGCCGGCGGTCCGCAACGCGTCATCACCCTCACCAATCCGAGTGCCGAGCAGCTCGGCGCCACACTCTCCGGACCGATCCCGGCTGAGATCCCGGCGGCGCTGACCGAAGCGATGAAGCAACTGGCCGACGGCCATCTGATCCTGCGCGACCGAACCGTCAGACCGCTCGCGGACGCCGCGGACGTTCACGCGCAGCTGCAGGCCGGGACCCTGCGCGGCAAAGCCGTGCTCGCGGTCCCGTGACCGCCGGCCCCCTCGTCACTGCCATCGCCACCCGGTTGGCAATCACCCCCACCCCCCACCGCGCCCGCGCCAAGGTCGACGCGGGCGCAGCGTCGGAGCCGATCCACTGCGCCACATCCGTGCCCAGGAGGGCTGAGAATGGTCTTCCCCTGGTCCTCGGACCAGGGGGGCGAAGCCGCGAGTTGGACGCCGAGACGAGCCGCCTTCATCGCCGCACCGCTCGCGTGCACAGACCGGAGACAGGAGAGAACTCCCATGGCACACACACGGCTCACCACGCCGTTCGGAGCAGAGTCGACCGCGTTGGAAGTCGTCAACGGCATCGACCTGACGGGCAAGCACGCCATCGTCACCGGCGGCTCATCCGGGCTGGGCCTCGAAACGGCACGCGCACTGGCCTCGGTCGGCGCGGAAGTCACCCTCGCGGTACGCAACACCGAAGCCGGCGAGAATGCCAAGAGCGACATCGCGTCGACCACGCGCAACCGGAACCTCCACGTCGCACGGCTCGACCTCGCCGACCAGGAGTCCGTCCGGCAGTTCGTGGCCGCTTGGGAGGGGCCGCTGCACATCCTGGTCAACAACGCCGGCGTGATGGCCATGCCTCTGAACCGCACGGCAGAGGGCTGGGAGATGCAGTTCGCCACGAACCACCTCGGACACTTCGCACTTGCGGTAGGGCTGCACGACGCCCTCGCCGAAGCACGTGGAGCGCGCATCGTGGCCGTCAGTTCCGTCGGCCACATCGGCGGCAACGTCGACTTCGACGACATCATGTTCGACCGCCGTCCCTACGACGAGTGGGTCGCCTACGGCCAGTCGAAGACAGCCAACATCCTCTTTGCCGTCGAGGCGACGAAGCGGTGGGCCGGCGACGGCATCCTCGCCAATGCACTCAACCCCGGCCGTATCCCTTCCACGGGCCTCATGCGGCACATCCCGCAGGTCGACGCCTCCACCGACAGCACCGGCGTCTCCTGGAAGAACGAGGAGCAAGGCGCGGCCACATCGGCCCTCCTGGCCGCCTCTCCCCTCCTCGACGGCATTGGAGGCCGCTACTTCGAGGACTGCAACGAGGCCGGCCCCAACGAACCCGGCGTTCGCCGCGGAGTCGCCGCGTACGCGCTCGGCGAGGACAACGCCGCACGCCTGTGGCAGGTCTCGCTCGACCTCATCCACGCCCGGTCCGGCGCCTCTTCGCACTCCGCGACCCTGACGAATCCGCAGGACCGCTGATCCCGGGTGGCTGCCGCCCGGATACCGCGAGATCCTGGCCGCCATCGAGAAGCTGGAGCGTGGCCGCTGAGAACACCCGGGTGCTGGTCACGGACCAAGAGCTGGCTGAGTTGGCCCCGGCGGGGAGGTGCGTGGTGGGCAAGTGCCCGGCCACGCACGTCTCCCCCGGCTTGGCCCGGGATCAGTTGCGGACGCCGTAGGCGACCTGGTTGGCGGTGTGGTCGATGACGTAGGCCTGGTAGACGTGGCCCGGGCCGTCGTAGTACCACGGGGACTGCGCACCGCTGAAGGAGTCCCAGCCGACACGGCCGTCCAGCAGAACGAACTCGCAGTTGCCGTTGATCCGGGTCGGGTCGATGGCCTGGAAGTCGTGGTACTGGCCGTCGCTGTAGAGCTGCAGCTCGATCTTCTGGTCGGCGGTGCAGTTGGGGGTGTTGAGCCAGTGGTCGCCTTCGTTGGCGGCGAAGGCCGGCGTGGACATGGTCAGGGTGAGCGCGGCGCCCGCGGCGAGGACGGCGACGGCGGTCCGCAGCGAAGTACGGCGAGACAGCATGAGACGGTTCCCCCGAAGATCGTTAGCCGGCACACGCATCGGCGGATGGCTCGCCGAGGTACGGCCGGACAGAGTCATGCTTTCAGCGGACAATCGCAGTGGCAAGAGCCGAAGCTGGTCTTCCGCGCCCCCGGACGATCCCGGACAGCGTTCGTCATGTCCCGAGCCCCATTGCTGCTGGTCTCCGACACGCCGACATGGCCGTCCAGACGCCCTGCACAGGCAGGCCGACGGCCGGTGAGCTGCTCCCACCGGTCGCGCGCCGCATCCAGCTTGCGGCGTGCCCGCGGGATGAGCGCATCGGACTTCTGACGCGCCGCCACGTCGGCGAGTCGGCCGCCGGGTCTGCTTCTGGCCGTCCGTGTCGGCGATTCGCCTCGCTCAGTTCGGCCTCGGCCGGTAGGCGATCAGGGTCGCGAACTCCTCGGGGGTGACGATTCGGATGTCGAGTTCTTCGGCCTTGGCCCGCTTGGAGCCGGCCTTCTCGCCCGCGACGAGCAGGGTGGTGCGCTTGGACACCGAGGAGGACGCCTTCGCGCCGGCGTGCTCGATCAGCTCGTTCATCTCGGTGCGTGACAGGTCGCCAAGGGCCCCGGTCATGGTGCCGGTGACAACCACGCTCTGACCCGCGAGCGGACCTGCCGGCTGCCCGGCCCTCGTACCGCCGCCCACGGCGCCGGCGGCCGGCTCGGACTCGGTGGTGCCGACCTGCTGGGTGATGAGCGCCTCCAGGACGGGCGCGAGCTCGGCGAGCTCGGCGACGATGACCCGGGCCTTCTCCGATCCGATGCCGTCCACCGCGGCCAGGGAGTCGGCGTCGGCAGCGCGGATCGCGGCCATGGAGCCGAAGTGCGCGGCGATCCGGCGCGACATCGTGCGGCCCGTGCCGCGCACCCCCAGGGCGCAGAACACCCGGTGCAGTGGCGCGCTCCTGGCGGTGGCGATCGCGGTCAGGAGGTTGTCGGCGCTGGTGTCGCCCATGCGTTCCAGGGTCAGCAGTTGCTCCCTGGTGAGGGTGAACAGGTCGGCGACGTTGGCCACGAGGCCGGCGTCGACGAGCTGGACCGCCCGGGTGCCGCCGAGGCCTTCGACGTCGAGCTGGTCGCGTCCGGCGGCGTAGCGGATGGAGGCCACGGCCTGGCAGCCGCGACCGCGCACGCAGCGCCAGCGCTGCTCGGTGGCGTCGATGGCGTCCCCGCAGCGCGGGCAGACCTCGGGGAAGGCGATCGGCTGTTCGGTGCCGGTGCGCTCGTCGATCAGCGGGGCCTGCACGCGGGGGATCACGTCGCCGGCTCGGTAGACGAAGACCTTGTCGCCGAGCCGCAGGCCGCGGCGGGTGATGTCGGCTGGGTTGTGCAGCGTGGCGTAGGTGACGGTGACGCCGTCGATCACCACCGGTTCCAGGACGGCTCGCGGTGCGATGATGCCGGTGCGCCCGACGTTCCACTCCACGTCCAGCAGACGGGTCACCTTGTACCGGGCCGCCAGCTTGTGGGCCACGGCCCAACGCGGTGCGCGTGATCCGCTCCCGGCCAGCTCCTGGTCTTCGGCGCTGTCCGCCTTGACGACGACGCCGTCGATGCCGAAGGCGAGTGTGTCCCGCAGCTCGGCGACCTCGTCGATGCGCTGCTGGACCTCGTCGAGGGTGGCGCACCGGACCGGGTGGGCCGCGGTGGCGGCTGCGGTGTTGGCGCCGAGTTCGGAAAGGCGTTCGAGCAGCGCGGTGTGCCCGAGCGCATCGGGGCCGATCGCGCCGTAGGCGAAGAAGGTCAACTCGATCCGGTAAGGGCGGTCCTTGGCGCGCAGCGTGCCGGCCGCTCCGCTGCGTGGGTTCGCGAACGGGATCGCGCCGTGGGCGGTGCGAACCTCGTTGGCGTGGTCGAACTGCTCGGTGGTGAGCAGGACCTCGCCCCGCAGCTCCACGTCGAGGGGCTCGGTGAGCTGTGCGGGCAGGCCCAGGACGGCGTCGGCGGAGTGCGTGATGTCCTCGCCCGCAAGGCCGTCACCGCGGGTGAGCAGCTGGTAGAGGTGTCCGGCCCGGTAGCGGGCGGCGACGGCCAGTCCGTCCAGCTTCGGCTCCACGCACCAGCCGTCCACCGGCCGGGCGAGGCGGCGTTCCAGGCCGGCCGCCCACTGGGTCAGTTCCTCGGCTGAGAAAACGTTGTCCAGTGACAGCATGGGCACACTGTGCGGCACGTCGCCGACCGCGGCGCCGGCGCCGACCTTGCCGCTGGGCGAGTCGGGCAGCACCTGGTCGGGGTGCGCGCCTTCGTAGGCCTCGATCGAACGCAGCAGGGCGTCGTACTCGTCGTCGCCCAGCGGCGTCGCACCGTCGGCGTAATAGGCCGCGGCCGCCCGGACGGCTGTGGCGACGGCATCTGCGTAGGCGGTGGGAGAGGCCAGAATGGCTGCGTCCTTCATGCCCATCATCATTGCGAGCAGCACTGACAATGGTTGCTGAGCCGCTCGGGGTTGCAGGTGAAGGTGATGTCCTGGCCGGTAGCCGGGTCGGTACCGATGGTGGGTGGACTCGGGCGCGGTCGCCCCGTAGGGCGGCGCTGCGGCGCCCGGGCCGGGATGCACCACTCACGCCAAGGGTGGTGGTCGCGGCCTTCTCATGCGGTTTGGTCCAGTCGGCTGCGCGCGCGGAACTGACGGGCAATCATGTTGGGGATGAGGACTTCCTCCCGGCTGTGGGCCGGCGACGAGTATCTGTTCGACTTGATCGACAAGTTGCGTGCCGGTGCCGGTGGTGCCGGGGAGCTTGCGCCGATCCCGTTGGGTGTCGGGGACTGTGACCTGCCGACGCCGCCGGCGATCGTCGCCGCGATGCAGTGATCGTCCCGGACCCGGGCGTACTCTCGCTTCTCCTCGTTGGTGGTGTGCAGGTAGACGCTCATCGAGTCGCCGGCCACCGCAGTGCGGAAGTCGCGGACGGTCGGGATCGATGTTCGGCAATCGTAAGATCGACGACCGCCACCGGCGGGGTGTTGCTCCTAGGCTGGGACGGGATATCTCCGGCGAAAGGAGCAGGACATGACGGTGCGTCAGGCAGGGGACGGTGGCACGGCGCGGGCGGAGCTCGGGGTGATCGGCGGATCCGGGTTGTACTCGCTGCTGGAGGAGGTCAGCGAGGTGGTGGTCGACACGCCGTACGGTGCGCCCAGCGACTCGCTCTTCCTCGGCGAGCTCGCCGGACGGCGGGTCGCCTTCTTGCCGCGGCACGGGCGTGGGCACCGGGTCCCGCCGCATCGGATCAACTACCGGGCCAACCTGTGGGCGCTGCATGCGCTGGGGGTGCGGCAGGTGGTGGCGCCGTGCGCGGTCGGCGGGCTGCGGGCGGAGTACGGGCCCGGCACGCTGGTGGTCCCCGACCAGTTCGTCGACCGGACCTCGGGGCGGCCGGCGACGTACTACGACGGCCTGCCGCTGCCGGACGGGTCGGTGCCGGAGGTGCTCCACGTGTCGATGGCGGATCCCTACTGCGCCACCGGACGGCGGGTAGTGGCCGATGCCGCGCGGTCGGCCGGCTGGGAGCCGGTGGACGGCGGGACCCTGGTGGTGATCGAGGGCCCGCGCTTCTCCACCCGGGCGGAGTCGCGCTGGTTCACCGCCAACGGTTGGTCGGTGGTCGGCATGACCGGCCACCCGGAGGCGGTGCTCGCCCGCGAACTGGGCCTCTGCTACACCTCTTTGGCGCTGGTCACCGATCTCGACGCCGGGGTGGAGAGCGGACAGGGTGTCACGCACGCCGAGGTGCTGGCCGAGTTCGCCCGCAATGTCGAGCGGCTGCGTGGAGTCCTGCTCAAGGCGCTGGAGGGTCTGCCGGCCGTCCGAGGCTGCGTCTGCTCGCATGCCCTGGACGGCCTCGCGACCGGGTTGCCGGGGGTGCCGGGCGCCTGACCCGGGCCCGGGCCCGGGCCCGGCACGAGGTGAACCGGGGCCCGTCCCCGACACCTGCGCCTGGTCGGCTCGCTCCGCCGGTTCGGCCGTGCCGGCCCCATTGGACGTGCCGGCCCCGTCGGACGTGCCGGCCGGACAGGCGGGTGCGTGATCCCGTCCGGTGTCAGCGTCGCCGGTGCCACCGCAGCAGCAGGGTCCGGACGGCGGACAGCAGGGCGATGGCAGCCAGCGTCAGCAGCCAGTTGCGCGCGTACGGCAGCGGCAGCAGGCTCGGGTTCCCGTGGTCCTGGCCGGCCCGCAGGACGGCGGGCAGCCCGACGGCCGTGACCGCCGCCGCGACGACCAGCCCGGCCCGGGCCGCCGGGCCGCGTCTGAGCACCGCCCCGACCAGGCAGACCAGCGGCAGCCACAGCCCGTCGTGGATGACCACCGCGCCGGCCGCCCACCACAGCACGTCCGCCGGGTCGGTGATGTACCGGTCGTGCAGCAGGCCCTGGACGCCGAAGGCGATCAGCGCCAGCCCGGCGAGCGCGGTCGCCGCGCGCACCGCGCGCAGCAGCCACCCGCGCGGCGGACCGGTCACAGCGGCGGGTTCGGATGCCCGAACGACGGGCTGGGTGGGCGGTTGCGGGGTCCGGGCGGGCGGTTGCCGGCGGGCGGGCGTGTCCTGCGGGCCGGCCCGCTCAGGTCGTCCGGCCCGCTCGGGGGTGCCGCCCCGTTCGGCCGGATCGCGGTGCGGCCCGCGGTCCGGCCCGCGGTCCGGCCCGTCGGGCGGACGGTTCTCGTCGAGTGGACAGATCTCGTCGGGCGGACGGTTCTCGTCGAGTGGACGGCTCTCGTCAGGCGGACGGTTCTCGTCGGGCATCAGATGGCCTCCAGCCGGGCGACCCACTTGGTCTGCAGAACCCCCGGCCGGTTCGGCGCGATGATCCGCGCCGGGTAGCCGTGGTCGGCGCTCAGAACCTCGCCGTTGACGCGCAGCGCGAGCAGTGTCAACGGGTCGCGGGCGTAGGGGGCAGGCATCTCGGTCACCGCGTACGGGCCGGCCGCCTCCAGTGAGGTGATCCGCACCTGGGCCGACGGCGGCGCCCCCGCTCGGTCCAGCAGGTCGCGCACCCGTACGCCGGTCCAGTTCGCGGCGGCGCTCCAGCCCTCCACACAGGAGATCGGCAGCTGCGCGGTGACCTGCTCCATCATCAGGAGTTCCGCCATGGTGAGCTCGTAGGGTCTCGGACCGGTGACCGTCAGCCGCCAGTCGGCGGGAACGGTGGTGGTGCCGGCCTGGGCAGCGGTGCGGTTGACCGGCAGGCCCTGCGAGCCGATGTCGGGGCGGCGCGGGGCGAACAGGACGAAGGCGCGCAGCCAGGGCACGCTCTGGCCGGCGGTGGTCACGCTCACCACGCCGACCGCCGCGGTGACCGTGGCCAGGAAGGCCCGGCGCTGGGCGGATCCCGGCCTGACCCGCCGCCAGTGCGCGCCGATCAGCGGGGCCTTGGCGGAGATGTGCAGCAGCAGGCCGCCGGTGGCCAGCCAGCCGAGCCAGAAGTGCGTCTGGCGGAACGGGAACGGCCACGGGTACCACTGCAGGGTGTTGAGCAGTCCGGTGAACAGCTCCAGCAGCATCGACGCCACCAGCACGGCAATGCCCAGCCGCTCCAGCGCGTGTGCCACGCTGCGCGCCGGCGGCCACTCGAACAGCTTCGGGTACACGGTCCAGAGCTTGGCGCCGAGCAGCGGGATCGCGGCGATGCCGCTGATCACGTGCAGGCCCTGGGTGACCCGGTAGCCGTTGACCGGGCGGCTGGGCAGGTGGTCGCGCAACCAGTCGGGCGGCTGCTGCAGGACGTGGCTGATCAGGCCGGTCAGGAAGCAGGTGAGCAGGGCCGCGCCGAGCCAGCGGCCGAGCACCACGGCGGTGCGGGGCTCGTGCAGGGCGGATCGGAAGGTGCCCTCGCGCAGCGGCCCGATGCGCAGGGCCTCGGGCGGGGGCGGCAGCGGGAGGTCGTACGGCCTGCGGCGGGGGGTGTTGTCGTCCACCCCTCCATCAGAACGCCTCGCGGCCCGGCGACGCCGCCGCGACGTGCTTACGAAATCCGAACGTCTCGCCGCTGCTCCGGTCGGCGACCGCGGTCCGGTGACAGGGTGGGCAAATGCCGACCCGTAGCCTGCTGTTCTGTCTGCTCGCGCTCGCCGCCCTGGTCGCCGCCTTGGCGGCGACCGTCACCGTGGGTGGCACGCTGGCCCACCGCACCCCGCTGTACACCTGGTACGCCCTGGACGCCGCGCTGTTCGCGATCAGCGTGCTGCTGCTTCGGCGGGTGCCGGGACGGCACGTCGTGCCGCTGGTGCTGGCGGGCAGCGCGGCGCTCGCCGCGGTGGGGATGCTGGCGCCGCCGCGCACCAGCGACGACGCCTACCGGTACGTCTGGGACGGGCGGGTGCAGGCGGCCGGCATCTCCCCCTACGCGTACACGCCGGACGCCGCGGCGCTCGCCCGGCTGCGGGACCCGGGGCTGTTCCCGGTCACCGGCACCTGCACGCAGTGGGACGAGCACAGGACGACGGCCGGCGACTGCACCCGGATCAACCGGCCTGCCGTGCACACCATCTACCCGCCCGTCGCGGAGGCCTGGTTCCTCGGCCTGCACCCGTTCGGCGGCGCGGTGCGCGGGGTGCAGGCCGCCGGTGCCCTGTTGGCGCTGGCCACCACCGCGGTGCTGCTGCTGGTCGGCGGCGGTGACCGGCGGGCAGCGCTGTGGGGCTGGTGCCCGGGCGTGAGCGTGTGGTCGGTCAACGACGCGCACATCGACACCCTCGGCGCGCTGCTGACGGCGGCGGGACTGGGCTGCACCGTGTGGCACGCGAGAGCGCGGCGCTCGCCCGAGCGGCCCGCTGACGGTGACGGGCGACGCGGTGACGAACAGCCCGCTGACGGGCGGCGCGGTGACAAACGGCCCGCTGACGGGCGGCGCGCGCGGCAGTGGCGCCGGGCCGCTCTGGGCGGTGCCCTGCTCGGCGGGGCCATCGCCACCAAGCTGCTCCCCGCGCTGGCGCTGCCCGGCGCGTTGTCGGGCGCACTGTCCCGGCGGCCGGGCCGGCGGGACCTGGTGGTCCTCGCGGCGGCGCTCGGCACCTTCGCCGTCTCCTACCTCCCCTACCTGGCCGCCTCCGGGAGCGGGGTACTGGGCTATCTGCCGGGCTACCTGCGCGAGGAGGGCTACGACGAGAGCGACATCCAGCGGTTCGGGCTGCTGCGGTTGGTGCTGCCCGACCACCTGGTGCCGGTGGTGGCGGGCCTGCTCCTGACGGCCGTGGTGCTCGGGGTGCTGTGGCGCGGCGACCCGGCCCGCCCGTGGCGCGGCGCGCTGCTGGTGACCGGCTCGGCGTTGCTGCTGGTCGCGCCGGACTACCCCTGGTACGGGCTGCTCGTGGTGGTCCTGGTCGCGCTCGACGGGCGCTGGGAGTGGCTGGCGGTGCCCGCTGCGGGCCAGGTGCTGTATCTGGCGGGCGGGGTACTGGAGGTTCAGCAGGCCGCCTACGGCGCGGCCCTGGTCTGCGTGCTGGTCGGTGCGCTGCTGCGACGGCGCCTCGCGCCCCCGGCGGCTGGACGCGGTCGCGCCGACTCAACCGCCCCGGGTGCGGCGGGCGGGGCGGCGGACGCCGTGTCGCACGGCAGCCCGGCCGCCTCCTGATAGAGCGTCACATCACCGTCACACCACCTGGAACCGTGCGCTCTTCCGCAGTGCGATGAAGTGCCGGCCGTGCGCGGTCCAGCGCTCCGCCTCGGCGAGTCCGGCCTGCCGGGCCCGTCGGGCGGTCGCGTCCGCGCCCAGCCGCGCCCAGGCGAACGGCGGCCCGAGCCGCCCCGTCGGTCCCTCGACCCGGACCATGACACGCTCGTCGATCTCCCGGCCCTCCACCTCCACCAGCAACAGGCCGCCCGGCGCGATCAGTTCGGCGCCGCGCCGCAGCAGTGCGTCCGGGTCCCCGCCGATCCCCAGGTTCCCGTCGGCCAGCAGCGCGGCGCCCCAGCGGCCTTCGGCCGGCAGCCGGTCGAAGACCGAGCGGCAGATGGCCGCGCCACCCAGGCCCAGGGTGCGTTCCACCGCGGCACCGGTGAGGTCGACACCGAGGGCCGGCACGCCGAGCGCGAGCAGTGCGGCCACCAGGCGCCCGGGGCCGCAGCCCAGGTCCAGCACCGGTGCGGCCAGGCGGGCACAGCGCCGCAGCAGGCTGTGGTCGGCACCCGTGGCCGGCCCGCACCAGCGCTCGATGTCCAGGTGGATCCGGCCGCCGTCGGCGCGGCGCAGCCACAGCGGCCCCCGCCCGGTGACGACGGCTTCGACGAAGGGGTCGTCGACCCAGGCGGCGGCAGCCGTCATCGCGCCACCTCCGGCGCGAGAACGAGTGAGCGCAGGCAGCCGGCGAAGCGGCTGCCCGGTGCGGCCGCCGCGACCTGGTGCGCGTCGGGCAGGGTGTCGACGTCGGTGAGCTCGGGCAGTTGGGTGACCGCAAGACCGGCGGCGGCGAGCCGGCCGAGCAGCGCCGCCCCGGTGCCGGACGTGGACATCGGCAGGCCCACCAGCAGTTGCCGGGCCAGCTCGGCGGTGGGCCGGGCCAGCCCCAGGGCCCAGAAGCCACCGTCCGTCGCGGGACCGTACCAGGCATCGGCCCCCACCCGGGCAGCCGGGGAGAGCGGCTCGGCCAGCATCGCGGCGGTCAGTTGCGGGGTGTCCATGCCGACCAGCACAGCGGGGGCGGCGGGGGCCGAGGCGGCGGCGTGCGCGAAGGCCGCCGCGAGGCGCCGGTCCAGTCCGCCGGTGGTCTGCGGAACCACCTGCCACCCCGGCGGCAGCCAGCTCCCGGGCTCGCCGTCCAGGACCAGCAGCCGCTGCCCGGCGGGCACGGTGGCGAGTGTGTGCAAGGTGTCCACCAGGGCGGCCTCGGCCAGGGCAGCGGCCTGTTCGGGCGTGCAGGGCGGGGTCAGCCGGGTCTTCACCCGCCCGGGCACCGGCGCCTTGGCGATCACCAGCAGGGTGGGCGGGGGCGCGGCGAGTACCGCCCGCATGTCGCGCACGGCCTGCCGGGTGCCGCGCAGGGTGCCGGTGACCTTGGAACGCCCCGAGCGCGGCAGGTAGTCGACGGACGTCTCGGCGATCCGCATGCCGGCCGCCGAGGCGGCGAGCACCATCTCCAGCGGATAGCCCGAACGCCGGTCTCCCAGTCCCAGCGCCAGCAGGCGCTCGCGGCGCGCCGCCCGCATCGGACCGAGGTCGTGCAGCGGTGCCCCCGTCCTGGACCGCAGCCGGCGGGCCAGCACGGCATTGGCCAGCCGCGCATGGACCGGCCAGGCACGGGCGCTGACCGGCCGTCGGCGGGCAAGCACCAGGTCGGCCGACCCGGCGGCCACGGGATCGACGACGCGCGGGAGTTGGGCTGGGTCCAGTGAGCCGTCACAGTCGAGGAAGCAGACCAGCTCGGCCCTCGCCGCGAGCAGACCCGCGTGGCAGGCGGCGCCGAAGCCGCGCCGGGCCTCCTCGACGACGGTGGCACCCAGCGTGCGGGCCAGGTCGGCCGAGCCGTCACGGGAGCCGTTGTCCACGACGATCGCCCGCCACCCGGGCGGGATCCGTCCCAGGACCCAGGGCAGCGCCGCGGCCTCATCGAGGCACGGCAGCACGACGTCGACGGAGGGGGAGGTAGGAGGGATCACACCGACCACGCTAAGGGCGGCGGGGGTGCGGGCGGCCGCAGCGACGCCTTACGAAAGTGCGACGTCACCGCGGCCACCGGCCCCTAGCCGAGCCGCTCGCCCGCGTAGCCGGGCGGCCGCACACCCGATCAACACCGCACAGCCGGGCCGCCGGACAGCCGGGCGGCCGCACACCCGGGCCGCCGCACAGCCGGGCGGCCGCACACCCGATCAACACCGCAGTGGCGCCGCGGCGAACTCGGCCATGCCCTCCTGGAACGACACCCGCGGCCGCCAGCCGAGTTCGGCGCGCAGCCGGCTCGAGTCGGCGGTGATGTGCCGGACGTCGCCCAGCCGGTACTGGCCCGTCACCACCGGAGCGGGGCCGCCGTACGCGGCGGCCAGGGCCTCGGCCATCTCACCCACGGTGTGCACGCTGCCGCTGCCGACGTTGTACGCCCGGGAACTGCCGGGCGCCCGCGCGCCCACCGCCGCCAACGCGGCCAGGTTGGCCGCGGCCACGTCCGCCACATGGACGAAGTCGCGCCGCTGGCGACCGTCCTCGAACACCCGCGGGGCCTCGCCCCGGGCCAGCGCGGAGCGGAACAACGAGGCCACCCCGGCGTACGGGGTGTCGCGCGGCATCCCCGGTCCGTAGACGTTGTGGTAGCGGAGCGTCAGAACACGTCCCTGGCAGGCCCGGGCCCAGGCCGCGGCCAGGTGCTCCTGGGCCAGCTTCGTCACGGCGTACACGTTCCGGGGGTCGCCCGGCGCCTGTTCGTCCACCAGCCCGGGCCGCAGCGCGGTGCCGCACCGCGGGCAGGGCGGCTCGAACCGCCCCGCCTCCAGGTCGGCCGGGCGGCGCGGACCGGGGGCGATGTCGCCGTGCTCCGGGCACTGGTACCGGCCCTCGCCGTACACCACCATCGACCCGGCCAGCACCAGCCGCCGCACACCCGACCGGGCCATCGCCGCGAGCAGGACGGAGGTCCCCAACTCGTTGCAACCGACGTACGCGGGCGCGTCATCGAGGTCCAGCCCCAGGCCGACCATCGCGGCCTGGTGGCAGACCGCCTCCACCCCCGCCAGCGCCGACTCCACCACAGCGGCGTCACGCACGTCGCCGCGCACCACCGAGCACCCCTGCGGCAGCTCGGGCAGCCGCCCCGAGGGGTGCACCGCGGGAAGCAGCGCGTCCAACACCCGCACTCCGTGTCCGGCCGCGACCAAATCGCGCACCACAGCCGACCCGATGAACCCGGCGCCGCCGGTGACCAGAATCTCCATACCGCGACGCTAACGCCCACCACCCCCGCCACTGGCGCGCTTCGACACGACGTCAGCCTTCGGTAATCCTCGGCAGTCCGCGGCACACGCAGCCCTGCGACGTGCGGGCGCCCGCGTCGGACACGAACGGGTCGACGCCCGAGGCGCCAGGGGCCGGCCCGCAAGGCGTCAACCCCGCGCGGCGCGCGGGGTTGACGCCTTGCGACGTGCGACGCATCGGACAGCGGCCCCGTCAGCCCGGTACCTGGTCGGATCCGGGTTCTCGGTCGGCTTCCGCGCGGTCAACCGGGCCCAGCGCCTCGTCTTCCCGAGACCTTCTCATCGGTGCGCGGGGGCTTGAAGTCGAAGTGCCGCGGGCCCTGGTAGCCGGCCGACTCCA
Source organism: Kitasatospora sp. NPDC008050 (assembly GCF_042957465.1). Classification (NCBI taxonomy): domain Bacteria; kingdom Bacillati; phylum Actinomycetota; class Actinomycetes; order Kitasatosporales; family Streptomycetaceae; genus Kitasatospora; species Kitasatospora sp. NPDC008050. The sequence continues at coordinate 261,742 of NZ_JBIBIJ010000011.1, read as the reverse complement.
ACAGGTCGACCGGCCAGAAGGCCTGGCGCAGGTCGCCGCCGCCGAAGCGGACGCTGCCACAGAGCGGCAAGTGCCTCGACGTGGCCGGCGGCGGCACCGGTGACGATACCCAGGTCAGGCTCTGAAGCTGCAACGGCACCAGCGCGCAGCAGTGCGTGCTCTGGTTTGTCGCCCCCGCAGGAAGCAACCATGCCGAGAGATGCTTTGGCCTGTCAAACATCGACAACTGAATATTTTATGGGGTAGAGTCTGCACACATTTCAATGCACGTGCACATACCGTCTGGCAGCTACGAGGAACACCCCCTATGAGCATCACTGCGTCTTCCCCCTCCCGCGCGGCCGAGATCCTGTCCCGGCCCATCACGATCAACGGCCTGACCGTCCCGAACCGCATCACGATGGCGCCGATGACCCGCCAGTTCTCCCCGGGCGGCATCCCGGGCGAGGACGTGCGGTCGTACTACGCCCGTCGCGCCGCCGCCGGCGTGGGCCTGGTCGTCACCGAGGGGACCTACGTCGGCCACGAGTCGGCCGGGCAGAGCGACCGGGTGCCGCGGTTCCACGGCGAGGAGCAGCTGGCGGGGTGGGCGAAGGTCGCCGAGGCCGTTCACGCGGCGGGCGGCACGATCGTGCCGCAGCTGTGGCACATCGGCATGGTGCGCACGCAGGGCCAGCCGCCCTACACCGACGCTCCTGCCGTCGGCCCCTCCGGCATCCGCATGGACGGCACCGAGGGCACCGGCAAGGCGATGACCCGGCGTGACCTGGACGACGTCATCAGCGCCTTCGCCCAGGCTGCGGCAGCCGCCGAGCGCATCGGCTTCGACGGCGTCGAACTGCACGGCGCCCACGGCTACCTCCTCGACCAGTTCCTGTGGGCGGGCACGAACCGCCGCACCGACGCCTACGGCGGAAACCCCGTGGCCCGCACGAAGTTCGCCGCCGAGGTGGTGGCCGCGGTCCGCGAGAGCGTCTCACCGGACTTCCCGGTGATCTTCCGCTACTCGCAGTGGAAGCAGGAGGCCTATGACGCGAGGCTCGCCGAGACCCCGCAGGAGCTGGACGCGATCCTGGCCCCGCTCGCCGCGGCCGGCGTCGACGCCTTCCACGCCTCCACCCGCCGCTACTGGCTCCCGGAGTTCGAGGGCTCGGACCTGAACCTGGCGGGCTGGACCAAGAGGCTCACCGGCAAGCCCACCATCACCGTCGGCTCGGTCGGCCTCGACGGGGACTTCATCCGCGGCTTCAGTGGCGAGGGCGCCCCGGTCCGGGGCATCGAGAACCTCCTCGACCGTCTGGAGCGCGACGAGTTCGACCTGGTCGCCGTCGGCCGCGCCCTGCTCCAGGACCCGCAGTGGGCGGCAAAGGTCCTGGGAGACCGGTTCGAGGAGCTGGAGCCGTACGACGTGGCGGCGCTGAAGACGCTGAGCTAGGAGCGTGTCCCAGTAGTGAACGGGCCGGGGCCCGGGCGCAAGCCTGGGCCTGGGCCTGGAGCCGCTCCACAGGTGGGTGCGCAGCGCGCGGCGTCGGACGGCGCGGCCTCAGCCAGGGCAGCGAGGACGACCGGCATCCGTCGGGTGGGAGCGCTTGGCGCGGTGGCCAGTAGTCACTCCAGGACGAAACGGCCGTTGGCCTCGCCGCGGTGACGGGTCGGTGGATCCAGCGCCTCTTCCGGGAATCAGTGCTCATCGGGGTTCCGTTCGGCAGCGCCCGGGCGGGAGCTGGAGCACGGGAAGCCTCGTGCCTGGCACGCCGTCATTCGGTTGAGAGCCGGGTCGGACGAAGACAGGCCGGTGACCAGCTCCCAGCCGCGCGGCCTCCAGCCCCTCATCCCCACCGCCCGCCAGGCGGCGACGCCCGGCGAGCGGGGCGCCGCCCAGCTTCTCCACCTGCGCACCTCCAGCGTGCCGGTGCCCGTGCTGGTGGCCGCGATCGAACTCATCAACACCAAGTTGGAGGACCCGGACCCGGTCACCCGCGAGTCCGCCACCCTCATCCTCCCCCACCTCAACGCCGCCGTAGAGGCCGCCGCCCCGCTCTCACCCGGGACGGCTGAATGACAGGAAGCGCCCGCCGGTGACACCCCGGTGCCTCGGGCCCGGCGGGCACGCCAAAGGCTACCGACCACAGCCGACAAAAGGCCTGCAGCCGGGTACGGGCGCGGCGGGTCCCGGCTGGGAAGCCGAAAGCCGTGCAGGGTGGGGTTGCTGACGGCTCGCCGGGCGCGGCTCGACGGTGCTGAACCGGCGCGGCCAGCCGCCGGAAGCCATCGCGCACCTCTACTCCACGGCTACTGCGTGGATAGAGGTGTCGTCGGCGCCAGTCGGCTTGCCCATAGGGTCTGGGCTGCACAGGCTCCGGCATGCTCATCGAGGGGACTGCAACTTCTCCTGCGGCTGGCGCTCCAGGTCGATGCCGAAGGCGGTCAAGTTCACGATGCCTGCCAGCAGGCCGGCGAGGTCCTCGACCGGAATGTCAGCGGCCCGCCGGCCCTGCACCCGCATGTCCAGTTTGATCAGACCGCCGAGCGAGTCGATCGCTCTGCGGATCTGCGGTGCCCTCGGCACCGGCACGTGCGGCAACCTCGCGACGGTATCGTTCTCCGTCATGGCCCGGACCGTGCCGACTTCCGAGCAGGGCCGGGGGCACACCCGCACCACCGCCCGGGGAGCCGCCGCCGTGCCGGCCTGGCGCCACCGCTACCCCGCCTACCCCCGCATCCTGCTCATCCTCACCGGCACCACCCCCACCTGCACACCCGCCCGCCTGCACCGCCGCATCGCCGATCTGCGCAGCCTCGCCCACACCGGCCCCCTCCTCACCACCACCCCCATCCGCGCCGGCGCCACCACCCTCGACCACCTGCGCGAACACGGCCCCTTCGCGCCGATCTTCACCCCCGTCCTCGGAGCCGCCGACCCCGTCGACGCCTGGCTGCGCCTACGGACGGATGGTGCGTCAACTACCTGATGGGGACACTTGATCCATCCACGGAGCCAGAGCCGAATCGAAGCAACACTGGCAGTCCCGTGGAAGACGCAGGCGCGCTCGTCACAGCACGTCGCCATGGCCTGGTCAGCCCACGACTCGACCCGCTGCGCGATAAAGGCTGCCGTTACGCCGAGCGTCTGAGCGCCGCTGGAGTCACCACTGAGCTCATCCAAAACCCGGGTGCCGTGCACGGGTTCGACCTGCTGGGCATGTCTTCGCAGGTGACGGCGGACGCCGTCGCCGGGGATCACGGTGACAGCGGGAGGAGACCGCCACGTGCGACAAGCGGCGGTCACACTCGCCTCGTCCTCGCTGTGGGCGCCATTCAAGGGACCGGCTACGGGCGTTGAGGGTTTCGCATTTTCGTCAGCAGCGCGAGCAGGGTGTCCTGCTCCTGCGCGTCGAGACCGGCGAACAGCCCGGAGGCGTGCAGCCGCGTTCTGAGCGCCTCCCACAGTTCGTGCCCTTGTTCGGTGAGGACCAGGGTGCGCTTGCGGCCGTCGGCGGGATGGGGCTGACGGGCAACGAGCCCCATGCTCTGGAGCTTGTCGGCGGCGAGACTCACCGTCGAGGGGTCGCAGTGCAGGCGGGCTGCCACATCCCGCATCGTCGGCGGCTCGGTTCCCGGGGCAAGCGCCCACAGCGTGCCGGCGACGGAGGTCGGGACCCCGAACTCGCCGAGCACCTGGCCGACGACCCCGTCCGCGGCGTTGCCCACCTCCACCAGCGCACGGACGATCTCGGCCTTCCGCTCGACGTCCGCGCGGTGAGCCACCGCTGCCTCCGCGTCACTACCCACAGTCATGCGCCCATGATACGCTCCCAATATCAATGAGAAACTCAATGATATTGGAGGAGCAAATGGCTGACAGTCACGACGGTGAGACGGTGCTCGTCACAGGCGGAACCGGCTACCTGGCCGGCTGGGTGATCGTGGGCCTGCTCCAGCGCGGCTACCGGGTGCGCACCACCGTGCGCAGCCTCGACAGAGCGCAGCAGGTGCGCGACGCCGTGCATGAGCAGGCAGGCGGGCAGGCAGCCGGGGCCATCGAGTTCGCGGCTGCTGATCTCCTCAGCGACGACGGCTGGGACGAGGCGACCGCGGGTGCCGACTACGTGCTGCACACCGCCTCGCCGATGCCCTTCGGCCCGGGCGTGGACCTCATCACCACCGCACGCGAGGGCACCCGTCGCGTCCTGGGCGCCGCCGCCCGCGCCGGGGTGAGGCGTGCGGTGCTCACGTCCTCCGGCGTCACGGCCGACACCGGCGACCCGGACACGCCCGCGACCGAGACCACCTGGACCGCGCCGTCCGGTACCCCGCTTCGCGCGTACCCCGATTCCAAGATCCTCGCCGAGCGCGACGCCTGGGATCTCGCCGCCGCGACCGGGCTCGAACTGACCGCCGTCCTCCCGACGTTCATGCAGGGCCCGATGCTGGGCGCAGCGAACAGGCCGGGAACGGTCGAGATCATCCGCCGCCTGCTCGCCGGCAGGATTCCCGCCGTGCCGAACATCGGCTGGAACGTCGTCGACGTGCGCGACATCGCCGAACTCCACATCCTCGCCATGACGAACCCGGCCGCCGCAGGCCAGCGTTACCTCGGTTCGGGCACCTTCCTGTGGTACCGGGACATCGCCCGCATCCTGCGCGAGAGGCTCCCGGACGAAGCCGCCAAGGTGCCCACGCGCACCATGCCCGACCTCGTCGTCAAGCTGCTCGCGCGGCGCAATCCGCAGATGGCGATGCTGCGCCCCGAGCTCGGCCGCATCAGGCTCGTCGACAGCGGCAAAGCACGCACCCAGCTCGGCTGGCATCCCCGCCCCACCGAACAGACGATCATCGACACCGCCGTCGCGCTCCTCGCCGAATCACGAGAGGGCCAGGCAGCATGACGCTCCCACCGGTGCAGCGCACTTCCGTTCCCGTCTACTCACTGGCCGAGCGGGACAGGCGCTGGAACCTGGCCCGCGGCTTCATGGCAGCAGCGGGTCTCGACGGATTGGTCGTGTTCGGCGAAGGAGACGCAGGACCCGCACCCTTCGCCTTCGACAGCTGGTTCACCAATGACCGACCGGGCGTCCTTCTCGTCTTCCCCCGCGACCGGACACCCACCGCGCTCGTACCGATCCCGACGTTCCTCTTCGACCATCGAGAAGCAGTGCACAGAGGCGACGAACTGTGGCTCGCCGCGAACGACCTGCGGCTCGGCCGGCAGTCCCATCAGCTCGTCCAGGCCTTGAAGGACCTGGGGCTCGGCAACGGATCCATCGGAGTCATGGGCCTCGACCCGTACCTTCCCGCGCATCCCGAAGGGCGCATCCCGTACCCGTTCTGGGACACCGTACTGAACCAGCTGCCCGGCGCCGACTTCCACGATGTCGGGCACGCGTTCGCCCGCCTCATGATGCCGCTGAGCGACGAAGAGATCGCCGTGGTGCGTCATGCCGCCCGCGTCGGCGATGCGATGGCAGAGGCCATGGTGGCCACGGCCGCACCGGGCGTGTCCGAAGCCGAGGTGTTCGCCGCGGCCATGGCCACCGCGTACCGGCACGGCACACTCGCGCCCCACCTGCACTTCTGCTCGGGCCCGGCACCATCGGCATCCGGACAGCCCACGTGGGGTTACCGGCCCCAACCACCGCGCATCCTGCGGGAAGGCGACCTCATCGCCACGGAGATCTTCAGCAACTTCGGCGGCCGTCAGACGCAGCACCAAGCCGCGATCGCCATCGGCGAGGTCCACCGGACGATCGAACGCGCCGCCCGGATCGCGAACGAGTGCTACGCCGCCGGCCTGGCGACACTTCGCGCGGGCGCGACGTTCGGGGAAGTCTCCGAGGCCATGCTGGCGCCCGCCGAGGCAGTCGGTGCCTGGTTCCGTGGCCCTCAGATCCACGGACTGAACCCCTACGGCGCCTTCAGCCGCATCCCCGGGGGACTCATCCAGGCCGAAGGCGGCGACCTGTACCCGACAGCGGCCCCACGGCCCGCGACGTTGGCTGACCTGACCCTCGAACCCGGAATGTCCTTCGCCTTCGAACCGAGCTGCGGACTCGGCGACCACATGGTCACCATCGGCGGCACGGTTCTCGTCGGCGAAGACGAGCCGGTCGAACTCAACCCACTGACCGCACAACTGCTGCGGGCCGCATAGTGCCGTCGGCTCGATCCTCAACTGCGGCATCGGGACGCAACCTGCCGAGCAGATCACCTAGTTGAGGCCTGCGGCCGCCGCGCGGAGTTCGTCGAACGCCGCTCGCGTGAGGGCCGCCAGCTCGCCGGGGTCCTCGTCGTGGGCAGGGTCCGCCCACCGTGTGTATCCCAGCCTGAACGCGAGCACGCCCAGTTCGGCGGCCACCTGCAGTCGACTCAGGGCCCGCTGCCCCGCGGTGAGGATCTCGCGCTTGTCCGCGAAGTGGCGAAAGAACGTGCTGCGGGTCAGTTCGGCGCGCTCGGCGATCTGCGCGACCGTCGTCTCGTCGTAGCCCTGCTCGGCGAACAGCCCGAGCGCCGCCACGACCAGACGCTGACGCGCGTCCGGTTTCCACCTCGGCATGTCGCCATCCTAGACGACGGGACACATGTCGCATCACGACGGGACATGTGTCGCATCATGCGCTACGGTGATGGGACACCAGTCGCATCACTGCTTGGAGCCCGTCATGCGCGTCTTCATCACCGGCGGAACCGGCCTCATCGGCTCGGCCGTCGTCGCCGAACTGCTCTCCGCGGGACACACGGTCACCGCCCTCGCCCGCTCCGACGCCTCCGCCGCGCACGCCGAGGCCGCCGGCGCCGAGGTGCTCCGCGGCGCGCTCGCCGACCTCGCCGTACTGCGTGCCGGCGCCGAGCGGGCCGACGGCGTCATCCACCTCGCCTTCAGCAACGACTTCAGCTCACCCGAGGCCCTGGCCCAGGGCATCGCCGAGGAGGCCGCCGCGCTGGCGACGCTCGGCGACACCCTCGTCGGCACCAACCGCCCGCTCGTCACCGTGGCCGGCACGCCCTACCTGCCGGGGCGCGCTTCCACCGAGGACGACGCCCTGCCGACCGAAGGGCCGGTCGCCGGGCGCAGCCGGTCGGTGACCCGCGCGCTCGAACTCGCCTCCCGCGACGTGCGCAGCTCGGCGGTACGGCTGCCTCGCACGGTCCACAACCAGGGCCGGGGCGGGTTCGCCGGGCTGCTCACCGACATCGCCCGCCGCACCGGCGTCGCCGGCTACCCCGGGGACGGTGCGCAGCGCTGGCCGGCCGTCCACGCGCTCGACGCCGCCGTCCTGTTCCGGCTCGCCCTGGAGCAGGCCCCGGGCGGAAGCTCCTGGCACGCCGTCGCCGACGAGGGCGACGCGGTGCGCGACATCGCCGCGGTCATCGGCCGACGGCTGGGCCTGCCCGTCGAGTCGGTACCGCAGGAGAACTTCGGCCCCCTCGGCCCGATCTTCGCCACCGACCAGCCCGCATCCAGCGCCCGCACCCGCGCCACCCTCGGCTGGCAGCCGACCCGGCCGAGCCTGCTCGCCGACCTGGAGAACATCGAACCCTGAGACGCGCCCGGACGGCCCTGACGCCCGGCCGGCACCGGCGGCCGGCGGCCGACCGCGCTGTGCGCAAGCACGACGGCCGGGCGTCAGGGCAACGTCCAAGTCCCCGACGAGTACCCCTTGATCCCACTGCCGGACGGCGCCGGGCCCGGAGCCTGCCCGCCCCCGCCGAGCAGGAACCGGGCACAGGCCCCTACGAGAGGAACAAGGTCCCATGACCTACGTGACCTACGGACCGCACAACCCAGAGGCGACCTACGTCGCTCACGACTACCCCGAGCACGCCTTCGACACCGGCGAGGTCAGCCTCAACCACGCCACGACCGGATCGCCCGACAACCCCGCCCTGCTGCTCATCCCCGCGCAGGGCGAGTCCTGGTGGGGCTACGAGCCGGCGATGAAGCTGCTCGAAGACGACTTCGAGGTCTTCGCCGTCGACCTGCGCGGCCAGGGCCGCTCCACCCGCACCCCCGGCCGCTACACCCTCGACAACATGGGCAACGACCTGGTCCGGTTCATCACCGGACGCATCGGCCGCCCGGTCGTGGCCTGCGGCCTGTCCTCCGGCGGCGTCATCGCCGCGTGGCTCTCCGCCTACGCGCCGCCCGGCATGCTGCGCGGCGCGTACTACGAGGACGCACCGCTGTTCTCCTCCGAGATCGCGCCCGCCTACGGCCAGGGCATGAACCAGGTCATCGGCCCCTGGTTCGAGCTGATGCACAAGTACCTCGGCGATCAGTGGTCGGTCGGCGACTGGCCGGGCCTGAAGCGAGCCATCGCCACCGACCTGCCGCCGGCACTCGCGCGAGGCCTGGCGGCGATGGGCGACTTCCTGGGCGGGGACGAACCACCCCAGACCTTCAAGGAGTACGACCCCGAGTGGGCCCGCGCCTTCGCCAGCGGCTCGGCCAGCGCCTCGGTCGACCACGCCCGGATGCTCGCTGCCGTGAAGGTCCCCGTACTCTTCACCCACCACTTCCACCACGTCGACGAGGAGTCAGGCCGACTCCAAGGCGCCATCTCCGACCTGCAACTCCGACACGCACGCGAGCTGATCACCGGCGCCGGCCAGCGGTTCGACTACAAGACGTTCCCGAAGGCCGGCCACGTCATGCACGGCAGCGATCCACAGCTCTACAGCCGGACCCTGCGCGAGTGGAGCCGCACACTCGACACCTGACGTCAACACGGCAGAGCAGCGCGTCAGCGGTCCCCCGCCCCCGAGGGCCGAGGGCCGAGAGCAAGTGGTGCACTGCCTCGCCGGTCCGCCCGCCCGAACAGGTCATCGCTGATGCCTTCGACCAAGCCCCGGCCCGCGACCCGGAGCATCTGCGGCCCTGGATCGTCCTGGTCGACGACGCCCGCCACCAGCTCGACCTGATCACCGCCGGGACGAGCCGACGCGACGTCACGGTCCACGTGCTGCCGGGCTTCGTCCACGTCGCCGAGTACGCCTGGGCAGCGGCCCACACCTTCCACAAGCCCGGCACGACCGGGGCAGAATGCCCCGCGCGGCCTTTTCCCTTCAACGGATCCGCACCCATCCCAGATCCGCCACGGCCGGGCGGACGAGCTGTCCAGTTCCCCGCTACCCCGGGCAGGTAGGGTCGCGCTGCAGAGCAGCGGCACGTTCCGTGGAAGAGGGTCCGGTGGAGATGCCACCTCCACCGGAGCGGGCGAGCGGTTGCTGACCATCACCGGTGACGCCGGCGACGAGAGTCATGTCGCCGCTGTCGTGCGTCAAGTCGTGGGCTTGTGGGGCCGATTGGACACGGTGATCGCGAACGCCGGGTTCTCCCTGCCCGGCACGCTGGAGGACCACGACCCTGCGGCCATGCGTGCCATGGTTCTCACCAACGTCCTCGGCCCGGCTCTGCTGGTACGCGAGGCACTGCCGCACCTGAGGAAGTCCAAGGGCCGGATCGTGATCGTCGGTTCGGTCGCGGGCACCAGGAACACGCCCGGCAACCTGTACTCCGTCACCAAGTGGGCCGCGCACGCCCTGGCCGAGAACGTCCGACTCCTGGTGGCCGAGGACCGCGTCGGCGTCACTCTTGTCGCCCCAGGGGTTGTGGACACCCCATTCTGGGACGAGCGCGGTGGATCACCCGCAGCGGCGCCGACACTGACCGCCGAGAAGGTTGCCGAGGCGATCCTGTTCGCCGTCAATCAACCCGAGGGCGTGGACATCAACCACCTCGTTATGCGGCCCGCCGGCCAGGTCAACTGATCTCGATCGCGATTCCCGCTGGTCAATGGCCTGGGAGCGGGGAGCGTAGCCGGGTGGGGGCGGGTGTGGGGCGGTCTTGGCCGCCCCGTCCCGCCAACGGGTGACCCCTGCGCGTGTAGTGGCAACGGCGGGCACATGCTTGCTGTCTGCGACGCCGGCGGGACCATCTCATCGCGTGGCTGCGGCGTGGAGCACGGTAGCGGGGTTCAGTTGCCAGCGGACGGCGAATCGAGACATGTGACGATCCGTTGTCGAGGACCAGATGGATTGTCAGGGCAGGGTCGATACTCCCGTCCAGAAGCCGAAGCCAGAGATCTTGGAGGAGATGCTCACTCACGACCGTTCATGATCGCGGTTCCGGCAACGCTCCGTCAGTCCAGCCCGGAGAGTGGCTCTGTCGTGGGTCAGTAACGGGCAAATGGGGTTGTGGATTCAGGCGGGTTCGCGAGATCGTTTGAGGCGATACCCCCCGTCGCTGCCTGTTGGAGGACGTCCGTGGCCGATCTTGCGCCCGCATCGCTGCCCGCCCCGCCCTACTACGCGGTGGTGTTCACTTCCGTGCGGACCGCTGGTGACGAGGGCTACGCGGACAGGGCCGAGCAGATGCTGAAACTGGCTGTCGACCAGCCGGGTTTCCTCGGCGTCGATTCGGCTCGCGGCGCGGACGGTCTGGGGATCACGGTGTCGTACTGGAGCGATGAGGAGTCGATCGCGGCCTGGCGGGGTCACGCGGAGCACGCGCTGACCCGCGCGCATGGGCGCGAGCACTGGTATGCCTCGTTCGCGGTGCACGTGGCCAAGGTCGAGCGCGCCTACGGGTTCCTCCGCCCGGCAGATACGACACGACCCAGGTGAAGACGTTCGGATGACTCATGCCTGATCCAGGCCGGCGAGTATCGACCGCGCCGAAGTCCATCGGCGGGCGCTCCGGCGCGCGTGGCGACCCCGGGTCCGCCACGCAGGATCCGGGGTCGCCCCGCAGCCCACACACGCCGGGCTGGTGCGGCGGAGTCACGCCGATGATCGCCGCCCGTGGTCCGTTTCACCCACCGCCGATGTGTCGCACGGTCTGTAGGTGAAGTGGCCTGGGCGGCGATCATCGGCGTGACCGGCCGTCAGGAGGCGCCCGATGGCTTGTCGAATACGTGCAGGTCTTGTTCGGCGAACACGCGTCGGGCCATGAGCATCGCCTCGGCGACCCGCGCGAACCCGGCGTGAGGCAGGGCTTGCATGATTGTGGCGACGACCTTGGCGGGATCCATCCCGACCCGCAGGCCGATCTCGATGTGGTTCTTCAACGCGAAGTCGGCGCCACCGAGGGTGGTGAGCGCGACGATGCTGGCGATCTGGCGTTCCACCGGGCTCAGCCCGGGGCGGGCGTACACCTCGCCGAACACGAAGTCCACCATGTAGTCGACGAACTCGGGGGCGGTGTCGGCGAACGCCGCCCGCACATGGTCGACCATGTCCGCGCCGGCGAATGCCTCGGCGACCTCGAGTCCCCGTTCCCGCTGTGTGCGGTCGTCTCCGGCTTGCTGCTCCGACGTGTGCATGGATGCCTCCAACGATCGAATCTGGTGGGGTTGCTGTGGCGACGTGCTGGACGTCGTACGGGAAGGCACGCGGGTCACATCGGCGGATGGAGCGGCATGAGCCAGCGCCGGATCGCCTTCGCCGTGCTCTCCGCGTGTTCCCGCACGATGCTGAAGTGGTCGCCCGGGACCTGCGTGAGATCACAGGGGAATCGTTGCCAGGCGCGGTCGTGCCCGGTCCCGGCGGGCTCCGGCGCATCGGTGGCACGCACCCGCAGGACGGGGACGCTGACCGGTGTGGGTGTCCAACCGGCGAAGAGCCGCAGGTAGTGGCCCATCGCGGTGAGCGCGCTGTCTGCAAGGGGCTTACGCGGGTCGATCAGGCTCTGCGCGGCTCGCGTGCGCAGACCGGACCAGGCGTCGTCAGGAGTGGCGGTGTCCAGCAGGACCAGTCCAAGGAGAGCGGCACCGGAACTGGACAGCTGGTCGGCCACCGCGTGCGCGACCCATCCTGCCGAGGAATGCCCGACCAGGACGAACGGTGCGTCGTCGGCGCAGCGCAGTGCGGCTCGGGCCTGCGCCGCGACCAGGGCGGCACGGCTGTCGGGAAGTGTCTCCCCCGGTGCGTACCCCGGGTTGGGCAACGCCCAGACCGTGTGCTCCCGGCCCAGCTGCGTGGCGAGGTGCGCGTACTCATGAGGGCCGGCGGTAGCCTGGAACGACGACAGGCAGATCAGTCGAGGTCGTGCCCCATCGCCGCGTGCCAGGATCTCGGGCCGGCCGACCTCCGGGGGGCCCGCAGGGGTCGTGAAGGTCGGCCGAAGTCGGCTGTGCTTCTCCAGGAGGTCGATGGCCTCCTGGTGGCTCCCCTCCTGCCAGACGGCTTGGAACCGGGTGGCGAGGGAGGCCGCCTCATCCCGTTGAATGGTGACTTGAGCCCGGCTGTCACCGACCTGGTTCTGCTGCGGTACCTGGATCGGCCGTGCCGATGCGACACGGGTGGCACTGGCTTCCTGTGGGGCGCTGGTGGTGGCGAGTTCGGTTGCGAGGTCGTGGACGCCGGCGCCGCCGAGCAGGCGTGAGATCGGTACGTCCTGGCCGAGTTCGCGGCGCAGCAGGTTGCGCAGCTCGGCGGCCATGAGCGAATCCATGCCGCTCTCCTTCAACGGCCGGAAGCGGTCCACCCGCTCAGGATCGACACCGAGCACCGCACCCAGATGCTTCGCCAGGTGCTCCACCATGCCCTCGACACCTGGTGCCGATGGGGAGGACGGGCCCGGAAGGTCCTGCCGCACAGGAGCAACAACCGGCCCGGCCACCTGAGTTGCAAGCACCGGAACAGCTGGAGGTGTGTCGGCCGCCTCATCCGGGTCACGGTCGGCGATCTCGCTCAGCAGCGGGTTGTCGGCGTCCTGCGGGTAGGCGGCGAGGTAGGTCGGCCAGTCCACGGGGAGGTGGATCATCTGGCCGTCCGCGCCCAGCATGGCCGTGAACAGCTCGGGGCCGTCCACGGAGTGGATGGGCAGCATGCCTGCCGGGCGAACGTCATGGCCGCTGCTCTCGCCGAGACGCTGGGCCAGGCCGGTGTCGACCCAGTAGCCCCAGTTGACGACGGTGGACGGCAGACCTGCGGCACGTCGGTGGGTGGTGAGCGCCTCTAGGAACGCGTTGCCGGCGGCGTACGCGCCGAGTTGCACGGAAAGGCTCAGGCCGCCGAGTACGGACATGATGGAGGAGAACACGACGAAGAAGTCCAGCGATTGGTCGGCGAACAGCTGGTGGAGTGTCCACCCGCCGGCGACCTTGGCCCGCAGGGCCGCACGGAGATCGTCCTCGGACAGGTCGATCGTGGGGGCGGGGTCGAGCACCCCGGCGGAGTGGACTACGCCGCCCACTGGCGGCAGGCCCTGTTGTTCCCGTCGGTGGAGCAGTTGCGCCATGGTCTGGGGATCGTCGACGTCGACGGGCGCGTAGGAGACCTCGGCCCCGTCGGAGCGCAGCCGCTTCAGCAGCGTCGCACGGGGGTCGGACCCGTTGGGGTCGACGTGGCTGCGCCCGGTCAGCAGCAGGTGCCGCGCGCCCTGGCCGACCAGCCACTGGGCGACCAGGGCGCCGATTCCGCTGGCCCCGCCGGTCACCAGGTAGGTGGTGTCCGGCCGGATGCGTGCCTGCTGGACCGGTGTCCGGGCGTCGGGGTCCGCCGCGCGCAGACGGGGAGCGAGCCGCTGTCCGCGGCGCAGGGCGAGCTTGTTCTCCGCTCCTGGGGCGAGCAGCAGCGCGGTCAGGTCGGCGGCCTCGCTCGCGCCGCCCGTTCCCTGCTCATCGAGGTCGACCAGGACGGTGGGGCAGTCCGGGCGTTCCTTGCGGAGGATGGGGCCCAGGCTCCACAGCACGGCCTGCCAGGGCGCCGGACAGGTGTCCTGGGGGACGGTCGCCTGGGCGCCGCGGGTGAGCAGGAAGATCCGTGGTGGTGTCGGCTGCGCGAGTGAGCGGACCGATCGGGCCAGCCGGACCACGGTGGCGCACAGTTCGGTGGCGGTCCACTGCACCAGGCGCGGCGAGGCCGCGTCGTCGGAGCCAGCGGACAGTGCCTGTGTGCTGACCACCCCGCGCAGCGGAGCATGGAGCGTGGCCTCGGCCAGCACACGGGCCACGTCGTCCTGCGAACCCGGTGCGGCACGGAAGCGGCCGGGGCCTTCGACCATGAACCCGTTGCCAGGTCGAACGGTGGACACGACGCCACCCGCCGCCGCGAGCTGTTCGGCAAGCCTGCGGTCCAAGTCGGTGTCGTCGCCGACGATCAGCCAGTGCCCCGCCTCGGCGGGTGCGGGCCGACCGGCTGTCTCCCGCCAGACCACGCTGTGACGCCCTTGGGCGAGCGTGTCTGAGCGTGTCGCGTGTCCTGCGTGAGAAGCGGGCACCCGCTTGCCCCGTATCCCGCTGATCCGCATGATCACGGCGTCGGAGTCGTCGAGGACGGTGACGTCCACGGAGGGCTCGCCCTGCGTGGTCCGGCCCAGGAGGGCGTGGCTCCACAGCGGCCCACCGGCGTAGGGCCGCAGCAGGCGCACCCGGTCCATGCCCAGCAGCACGAAGCCACGGCTGCCGGCCTGCGCCGGTCCGGACAGCATGGGCACCGCGACCTGAAGGCAGGCGTCCAGCATCGCGGGGTGGAAGCGGAATCCGCTGCCGTCGACGGGCCGGAGCCGGGCCAGGGCCTCACTGTCGCCGCGCCACAGTTCGGCGATGCCACGGAAGGCGCCCTGCCACGTGTTGCCGGAGTCGCGGTGGTCGCGATAGAACAACTCACCTGGCTGCCAGTCAGAGCAGCGGTTGCGGATGTCACTTGAGGCCGTGGTTGGTTGAGGTGTGTCGCCGAGCTCGACGGGGACGACACGTGCTCGCGCGTGGTCGCTCCAGCCGGTGGTGGCCCCCGTTCGGCCGGCGATCCGCACCCGCCAGCCTTCACCGTCGGGCTCGCCGGTCACCCGTAGCTCGGGACTCTCCGCTGCCTGCGCGTCCAAGGGCAGCAGCTGCCGGAACTCGATCTCGCGCAGCTCGGCCGAGCGGCCGTCGAGGAGCCGCTGCGAGGCGGCCAGTGCCAGCTCCAGGAAACCCGCCCCTGGCATCACGGGCTGTCCGGCCACCGCGTGGTCGAGCAGGAACTCGTCGTGGCCGAGGTCGACCTTCCATCCGCGGGAACCAGGTGCACCGGTGTCGGTGGCCGCGAGCCACGGGTGTGCCGGAGTGGGCGCAGCCGCCGAGACCTTCGGAAGGTTCGTCGCGGGAACCGGGGGCCGGCTGGTGGAACCGATCTCGGGCCACGGGAAGCCAGCCGCCTGATACCAGTGGCGGGTGCGCTGCCACGGGTAACGGGGCAGGTCGAGGAAGGGGCCGGGCGCGCCGTGGACCTGCTCCCAGTCCGGGTCGCACCTGGCAGCGTAGAGGACGGACAACGTCCGGTAGAGGCACGACAGTTCCGGCTGGCCGCGGCGCAGCGACTCCAGCACCACGGTGTCCGCGCCCGCGTTGTCCCGCAGGGCGGTGGTGAGCACCGGATGCGGGGACATCTGCAGGAACACCACGGGCTGCGGGCCGGCCAGGACGGATCGCACGACGTGGTCCAGCTGCACTGTCTCCCGCAGATTGCGCCACCAGTAGTCGCGGTCCAGGGCCGTGCCGGGCAGCTCGCCGCCGGTGACCGTGGACAGGAACGGGACGCTCGTGGCGCTGGGTTCGAGATCGGCCAGCCCCTCGAGGAGCAGTTCCCGCAGCGGATCCATCTGCGGGCTGTGCGCGGCGTAGCCCACGTGGACTCGCTGGCAGGACACCCCGCGTCGCTCGCAGCCGCGGATGATCCGCTCGATCGCCTCCACCGTCCCGGACAGGACCGTAGAGGCCGGGCCTTCCGCGACCGCGACCGACGCCTCTACTCCGAGATCGGCGAGCAGGGCCAGGATGTCGGTGTGCGGGCGTTCCACCCAGCAGACGGCGCCCTCGGGAGCGAGGTGGTCGATCAGTTCGGCGCGCAGACAGCTGAGCCGGCCCGCCTCCTCCAAGGTGAGGGCCCCCGCGCAGTGCGCGGCGGCGATCTCCCCCTGGCTCTGCCCCAGCACGGCGTCCGGTTCGATACCCCACGACCGCCACAGCCGGTCCAACGCCACACTCATCGCCCACAGAGCGGGCTGAACGCGCTCCGTGCGCTGCAGCCAGCCGTCGTCGTCACCGCACAGCGCGTCAATCAGCGACCAACCGCCGTACTTGCGGATGACCACGTCACACTCGTCGATCGCGTCCCGGAACGGACGGTTGGCGGCGAGCAGTTCCCTGCCCATGCCGAGCCACTGGGAGCCCTGCCCGGGGAAGACGAACACGATCCGGGGCTTGCGTGCCCCGGCGCGGGGGCTGCTGACCAGACCGGAGTGCTCCCGCTCGTCAAGGAACGCCCGGAGCCCGTCGGTCATGGCCGCGGCCGAGTCGGCGGTCACGGCCAGCCGGTGTTCCCAGTGGTCCCTACGGGTCGCCGCCGCCGCGCACACCTGCCGCAACGGCGGTGGGCTGCCCGCAGCGGGATCCAGCAGCTCCGTGTACTGGCCGGCGAGCTCCCGCAGCGCCTCCGGCGACCGCGCCGAGATGGCCAGCAGGCCCGGCCGGCCACTGTCCTGTTCCGCTGACCGTTCCACGGACGGGGTGGGCGCGGAGCGGAGCACCACATGGACGTTGGTTCCGGTGGCCCCGAAGCCGCTGACACCGGCCAGTAGCGGCTCGCCGCTCCCCGTCAGATCCACGCTGGTCGCGGGCACCCGCAGCGGAGCCGCCTCCCAGTCGATCGCCGGGTTCGGCTCGACCAGCAGCGGGTTGCCCGGAGCCGTGCGATGCTCCAGGCACAACACCGCCTTGATCAGGCCGACCACGCCTGCCGCTGCCTCGGTGTGCCCGACGCACACCTTTGCCGAGTTCACCAGGAGACGTTCCCGCCCCGCACCCCGTGGCCCGAGTACGTCGGACAGCGCGGTGAGTTCGACCTGGTCGCCCAGGGGCGTGCCGGTACCGTGGGCCTCCACGAACGCCACGTCACGCGGATCGACTCCCGCGTTCGCATAGGCCGCGCGCAGCATCGCCGCCTGCCCCTGCGGACGTGGGGCGACCATGCCGCTGCCGGTGAAGCCGTCATTGTTGGCCGCACTGCCGAGAACGACGGCGCGCACCCGGTCACCGTCGGCGAGCGCGCGGTCCAGCGGTTTGAGCAGGACCAGCCCGACCGCCTCACTGCGCGCATAACCATTGGCCGAAGCGTCTGCGAACTTGCTGCGCCCGTCCGGGGACAGCGCCCCCGCCGATCCCAACGTGACGGTGGAGTAGGGGGCGAGGATGAGATTGGCGCCCCCCGCGATCGCGGCCTCGCACTCGCCTGCGCGGATGCTCTGGCAGGCCAGGTGGATCGCGGTCATCGACGACGAGCAGGCCGTGTCCATGCTGACCGCGGGCCCCTGGAGGTCGAAGGCGTAGGCCATCCGCCCGGACAGTGCTCCGCGCCAGCTCGCCCCCATCTCGGCGTAGAAATCGAGCCCTTCGAGATCGGCGACCTGCCGCAGCCAGTAGTCGCCGGCCACGTTCCCCACGAAGACCCCGGTGCGGGTCCCAGCCATCCGCCGCATCGGGATGCCCGCGTCCTGGGCCGCCTCGTAGGCAACCTCCAGCAGCAGCCGCAACTGCGGGTCGGCCCGGCGTGCCTCGCGCGCGGACATGTCGAAGAACGCCGCGTCGAACAGGTCCAGCCCCGGCAGGAATCCACCTCGGGTCGTCGGCACCTTCCCCGGGGTGCCTGGCTGCGGATCGTGCAGCTCACGCATCCACGGACGGTCCGACGGGGCCTCGGTCACCGTGTCCCGGCCGTCGAGCAACACCTCCCACAGCGCCTCGACGTCGGGAGCCCCCGGGAAGCGGCCACTCATGCCCACAATCGCTATCGGTTCGTCCGCGCGTCGCTCTGATAACGTCACAGTCAGTCCCCTCATGATCACTTTGGGACCACCATGCCACAGTTCCCCTACCGGCGGGTAACAGGTTCACATGCGGAATCCGTGACCTCGATCTCACTTCCGCGCACCTGGTGAGGCTGCGTCATCTCCCCAGCGACACTGACCGCGTGTGAGAAAACTTCCCGCTGTCGACTGGGCCAACGGGCACCCCCGCTTCAAGGGCGGCACCCCGGCGCTCGGCGCCGACATCCACGGCGAGCCCGGCCCGGTCGGCACCTGGAGCGACGAGCCGGACCAGGCCGTCGTCCTGGGCCGCAAGAGCTGGAACGTCGACCGGCTCGGACTTCCGAACGAAGACGTCGAACTGCGGGTCTTCAGCAACGGCCACTACTACGGTCGCTTCCTGCTCCAGCCGACCCCGAGTGTCGCCCCCTCGCTGGAGGCCCGCCTCGTCGCCGTGACCCTGGCCGACCAGGCCGGCAACGCACTGGACACCCTGCAGAGCCCCGCTCTCACCGACTGACGAGAGCTGCGTCGGACGGGAGGCACCGAGCCTTCCGAAACAACAGCGCCTCGTGGCGCACTGACACGTTCGTCAACGGGACACTTCCCCGACTGATCACCGTCCTTGTCCGCGGAAGCTACGAAGCGAGCTTTGCGGCGATCAGCTTCTTCGCGCTTTCGGGCTGGGCCGCCATCCTGAGCCCGTCCCAGTCGAGTCCGAGCGCCGCGATGGTCTTGCGCGCCTCTTCCGTGCGGACGGGGTCGGCGTCCTGCCCGCCTTCGGCCATCCCGTAGAGCGCGGCGGCGTACTCCTCGCGCTTGGCCGGGCCGGCCTTCTTCCAGACGGCGAGGGTCTTGCCGAGTCGGGCGAGAGGGGAACGGGTCGGTTTCCCGTCGGCGTCGTGCTCGGCCAACTGCTCCCAGCGCTTGGCGAAGTACTTCCACGCCTTGTACGTGGCGAGGCCCAGCCCCACCGCGGCGGCAGCACCGGCGAGCGCCCAGCCGACCGGGGTGGCCAGCAGCGCGCTCGCACCCGCGGTCGCTCCCGCCGCGACGGCGATCGAGGCGACAAGGGCAGCGACGGATCCTGACGCCCCCAGAGCCCCGCCCGCGGCCGCGATGATCTTCTTGATCCGGACGCGGGTTCGCCGGGGCGAGAGAGTCGTGTACGCGGAGTGCATCGGTGTGAGCGACCGTGAAGCTGTGGCAGCCACGTGCGGGCTTTGCGCACAGCTCGCCGGCCAGGTGGTGCTGGACGACGGTGTGCGAGGCGGGCACGGTGCGGTCCTCAACCGTAGTCGGGGGCGTCGTAGATCTCGGGGTCCGGGGCGCCGCTCGGCAGGTACCGGGACTTGTCGAGAAGTAGATCGCCGTAGTTCAGCGGCCACGGGCTTGACGGGCTCAGAACGTTCCGTTTCCGATCCGCGAACGATGGTGGCGTTGTTGCTGGTCACGGGCCCCTCGTAGAAGCCGGGGCAAAAGCCCGGCCGAGCGGCCCCCAACGAACGAACTGACCCCCATTCAACTGTTCGCTCGTTGGCTGCAGTGCGCCGTGACGTCTTGGTGCTGCGAGATGATGGTGGTGGTGCTGTGCTGAGCCTTGCGCGACAGTGACGCCGTACTGCTCCGGTCGTCCTGCTGTCGGCCGACCACGAGGTGCTGTTGCTGCCCTTCGAGGGTGGCGTGTCCGGCGCCCGGTGGGGCTGGATGTCGCTGCCGGCGACTCGTACCTCGCGGCTGTTCGGCGCTGCCGGAGAGGGGAGCCGCCTGGCGCCTGGGAGTGCACGAAGGGGTCGGAAGTCTCCTCAGGGTCGTTCAGATAGCACTGCTGTTCCAGCCTTCACGTCGCACGCCTCATGGAATCGTTCCACCACGAGCCCGACCAGTTCGGGCGCGTCGCCCAGCGGCTCGGAGACGCCGACCACGCCGGCCGCGGTCGACGAGTCGACGGCCTGGCGGAACAGCCGACCGGGTGCAAAGCAATAGGACGCGACCGCGACTCGGCGAGCCCCCTCAAGGCGCAGTTGCGCCACCGCCTCCCCGGGCGTCGGCGACGAGGTCGACGCGAAGCCGGCCCGGCACGGCAGGCCGAGGTCCGCGCCCAACGCGGATGCCATGGCGCTCACCGATGAACACGCTTCGACATCGCTACTGCCCGCGGCAGCCATCACCACTGCGTCAAAAGCGACATCCAGCTCGGTGAGGCGGCGGCGCAGCGCCGCGACCAGCCGCCTGTCGGGCGCGTCCGGAGACCTGCCCAACACCGGTGTCACGACCGGCGCCAGGGCCGGTGGGTCGGACAGCGCCCTGGGCAGGTCGACTCGGGCGTGAAATGCGGAGGTCAGCAGCAACGGCACCACGACCACGCGGCCGTGTCCGGTCTCGGCGAGTGTGCGAAGCACTTGACGCGCCGTGGGGTCGGCATGCCGGAGATACGCGACCTCGACCCGGCACGCCAGGGACAGCCCGACCGCGCGGGCGAGCGCGCGAGTGGACTTCTGCGC
Organism: Kitasatospora sp. NPDC008050; assembly: GCF_042957465.1. Taxonomy (NCBI): domain Bacteria; kingdom Bacillati; phylum Actinomycetota; class Actinomycetes; order Kitasatosporales; family Streptomycetaceae; genus Kitasatospora; species Kitasatospora sp. NPDC008050. Next base: position 241,453 of record NZ_JBIBIJ010000011.1, on the reverse strand, counting down.
CTGGGCGTCGAAACTGCCGTGTGCCAACAGGAGCAGCGCGCCCGCGGCCGACTCGGCGACCTGTTGGTGCGGCGTCTCAATCACGTTGGTCACTGTCGTACCACCCTCGTCATGCGGTGCCGGCGCAGTAGAGTGATGACTATCTCACAGTCTGTGACCGGCCTTCAGCAAGACCGGCCTCAGGTCGGCTCCATGCCCGGCCGCCTGACAGCCTCGTCTTCTTCCGAAACGCTGGTCTCTCGCCGGGGCTGATGGCGGCCGCCGGTGCGGGTGTGATCACCACCTTCGCCGCACCGTCCTTGGCCTGGGCGGACAGTGCTCCGGCCGGGGCTTCGTCGAGCCCGGTCAGCCTGTACGTGTTGACCCGAGGCGCGGCCGCAGACCTTGCCGGCCGCAGACCGCACCCTCGGCGCTCGGCGCCCCACTGCGGGTGCCGAGCGCCTCGATCTGCTTGACCAGGTGCACGAGTCGACTCCGAGCCGCCAGCCGCCAGCCGCCAGCCGCCAGCCGCCAGCCGCGAACCGGGAACTCTGGCGGTTGGCTACGGCGCACCTTCGCCCGGCACAACCGCTGTCAGCGGCCGGCCGAGTAGGCGGCGCCCGGGATGGAGGTGGGTGAACCTCCGGCGGGGGTGTAGGTGAGGGTGACATCTCCCTTGAGCTGGAAGACGTTGCTGGGCTTGGCCTTGTTGCCCGGATTGCACACCGGCTCGACGACCGAGAAGTTGGAGACGTACTTCGACCCGTCGGCGGTGGTCACGGTGGTGGTGAAGTTCGCCACGCCCGTCTTGGCCGGGTTGGGGCCGTTCGGCTCCTGACCAGGTCGTTTGTCCAACCAGCTCGAAGGCTCGCTGCTGGGTTCCCGACAAGGTTTCTACGAGCCTCGCCCCAGTGCAGGTACCCGCGGCTCGTCGTTGCTCTCCTGCGGGGGCCGGCGCTTGGGGTGCCGACCGGGCGTACGGTCGGTGTGGGTCAGGTAGCGGAGCGCATTGCTGCGTCCGGCCAGCTGCCCAGCCGTTGCGGCATTGTCGGCCGGTGTCATGGCTTTGCCGAGGCCCTGATGTGCGGGGTGGTGGCCGGACAGGCTAGTTTGCTCGGATGAGTCTCCTTGATGATGTGGCCGAGCGCGACGGCTGGCTGTGCTGGGTGTGCGACGAGCCGGTCGACCCCGACGAGTCGGTGAACGACCCGCGGGGGCCCAGCGTCGACAGCCGGACCGCCGACCGGAAGGCCAAGGTCGCCGAGCGGCTCGCGCACCGCGGGTGCAACACCCGCAAGGGCGCGGTCAAGGTGGTCATCGCCTGGCCGGACCGCCTGTACGTGGTCGAACCCGCGCCGCTGATCACCGTTGCCGGGAGGCTGGAGCGCAAGGGGGGCCGCGAGATGGTGGGCCGTTGTCCGACCAGGCAGGACGCCCAGGAGGCGGCGGACTGGCTGGTGGACCGGTTCTCCCGACTGGTACCGGGGCTGCCGGTGACCGCCGACATCGAGCCGGGCGGCGGCCAGTTCCTCGTCATCCTGGCCACTGGCCGCCGCTGACCGGGGATCACCGGCGCACACTCGCGTCGAGCTGAACCGTCGGCACACATCGACCTGTCCTGGCACGATCTGGCCGACAGGGAGGCACAGCCTGGGTGGGCGGCGATCCGGTGGCGCCGGCTCGTCGGCCCCATCCGCTTCTCCACCAGCAGCGTGTAGGCAGTCCCCGGCAGACACCGTCGGACCCCTCCCACCCATTCAGGTGAGGGACGTCCACTCGATTACTGCAGAAGCTCAAGGCCGTGACATGAACGCACACCTGTCCCATAGTTGACAGGGCATCAGGCTGAATGACCGCAACAGAACCGACCCGAACTGGTCACTCATTCAGTGGCCGGCGCTGACACTCAAGGAGTTGACCACTTGACCACCATCAACGAGTCGGTTCTCAGCGTCGACGAAGCGAACCGGGCGCGCAGGCGCCGCCAGTCCTGGCCGGCCTTCCGCCACAGTTCCCACTCCGTCACCACGACGCCGGGGCGGGTGAGCAGGTAGGGCGCGGTCAGGGCAGAGATCCGGCGTCTGCGCGACCATGAACTGACGAACCGGCGGCGCTGGGGCGGGTGCCCGCCCCAGCGCCGGTGCGACTACTCCTGCAGGTAGGTCTCACTGAAACTGGTGCCGCTGGAGCCGAGCGCGCTGGTGCGGGCCTCGTACGAGCCGTTCGAGGGGTCCATCGCGACCGGGTTCGAGGAGCCGAGGGACTTGCCGTTGACGGTAGCCGAACTGAACTTCAGCGTGCCGAAGTTGGGGTAGGCCCCGGTCGGCGACTCGATGATCACCTCGGCGCTGGCCCGCTGCGCGGAGAGGGTCTTGCTGGTGCTGTAGGTCCAGCCCCGCGAGGAGTCGGTCAGCTTCAGGTTGTACTTGTTGCTCCCGACGTAGGTCACCGAGGCGTTGATGACGTCCCCGGCCGATACCGGGTACGAACTGGTGCTCAGGTAGACCGGGTTGGCCGGGTACATCTCGTACCAGGCCTGGTCGACGGGGCTGCCGCTGGAGCAGTCGGTCGCCACGCCGGTCTGCTCCACGCTGGACGATCCGTACCCGTCGATGCCGACCCAGGGGGCGTAGAGGTCGTTGGTGGAGTTGCAGGTCGCACGCACCTCGGTCCAGGTCGCCGAGACCGAGGTGAAGCCGCTGCCGGTAGCGGCGTAGCCGCCCCAGTTGTAGCCGTTGATGTTGTAACTCAGGGGGCGGAACGCCAGGTGCTGGGCTGCCGCCGCGGTGGTCGGCGCGACGGGGGCGAGAGCGGTGGCCGCTGCCGCGAGGGTGGCGACACGTATCAGGAACTTGCGCATGCTGGATCCTCCGTGGGGGGACGAACAGGATGCTCGCGAGCCCGCCCGAGCCGTGTGGGGGGCTTTGGGGGGCAGTACAGAGTCACCTATTGTCATGCGCTGGGCAAGAGTCTGGAAGCTTCGGGTTTCCCGTGAATTCGTGGGCCCAGCAACAGGACTGACGGCCGCTCCGCCGAATGCGCGCCGAATCAGCGACGGCGGAGCGTCAGGCTCGCGTCAGCGGACCGTCAGCCCGGTGCCGCACCATGGTCATGTGCCCAGCAGACGACGGCGGTCGGTCGAGGAGCACGAGGAGAGGTGCCCGGAGCGGCTGATCGGGGACCTGGGTCGCAAGACCCGGTCGGGTGCATGCCCACGCAGGTTCGAATCCTGCCTTCTCCGCCCGGCCAAGGAGAACGAGCGCCCGAACGGCGACCGGCTACGCGCTGTCGCCGTTCGGGTGAGCCTTGCCCGACGCGGCACCGGTGTGACCACCGCCGACCCGCTGACGAGGGCGAGGGCCGTTTGCTGGTCAACCGCCGCTCGGACCGACGGGCTACTTCCGCTGGAACAGGGAGGTGGCCTGCCCCGGCTCGGCGTCGATCCGGTACCCGGTCGCGGTTTCATGCTGCCCCAAGGCCACCTACGGCTCGGCGGGGGCGCTGCCGCCCTTGGCCCGGGTCGCGTCACCGAATCGCCACGCCTCGATGTCGCGGTACCGGATCGGCCCAGGGCCACGGCCGGTGTTGCTGCCGACCAAGTGGAGGCGCTCGGCCTTCCACGGTCGGCCCACGAACCCGGTGAGCCCGGCCGCAGCCTGCGGCACGCTGGTGGGATCGTCGCGGCGGGACCGTGCCAAGGTCAGATGGGGGCGCAGCGAGCGGTCCCTGAACTCGATCCCGCAGGACCTGACCAGCTCCCGGACATCGGCGGCGAGCAGATGCAGTCCCTCCAGGTCCCCGTCGATCCCGCTCCACAGCAACCGCTCGTCGAAGTGGCCGCCACCGCGCAGGCTCAGTTGCAGGGCGGGGTGCGACGCCGCCCTGCCGGCCAGCACCGACCGCAGCAACGGCACCGTCGCGGAGGGCAGTTCACCGAGGAAGGCCAGGGTGATGTGCCAGTCCTCGATCCGGTTCCACCTCAGCCGCGGGTACCTGGCGTACGCAGGCTCCAGGGCCCGGGCCAGCTCGTCCTTCGCGGCGTCCGGCGGAGCCAGCGCCACGAAGACACGCAGGGTCGAGGGTTCAGGGTGATCGTCCACCAGGGATTTCTAGCATCTCGCCACTGCTGGTGTTGTAGCCGACCACGGCGAAGTAGTGGCTTTCGCCTCAGGTTCCGCCGTCCCAGGGGGCCTTGTCCGGGTCGACCAGGATCATCATGGCGCGCTTCTTGGTGCTGTCGGTGACGACGTGATCCAGAGCCAGTTTGTTGCCGACGTCGGACTCCAGTCGTACGGGCGGGTGGAGAGGATCCGCAGGAGTTCGCGTTCGCCGGCGGTGATGCCGGTGGCGCGGTCGGGGGCGGAGGCCTGCTCCAGCGGGACGGCGTCCGCCCAGATCCGGTCGAACAACTCGGCCAGAGCGGCCACGATCCCAGGGGTGGTCACCAGTACGGCACTGGGGGCCGGTGCGGCGGGGTCGAGCGGGGCGAGGGCGGTGGCCCGATCGACCAGCAGGAGGCGGTGCGGCAGTGCGGGCGCGGTGCGCAGCTGCGCACCGACGGCGGCCATCGAGCGTCCGTAGGCGAGGGAGCGCGGGTTGGTTCGCGCGCCTTCGTGGCAGAGGGTCTTGAGGGCGACACCGCGTGCGAGTAGGTCCTCGTCCAGGGCACGGGACGCTTCCAGAGCCTCGGGAGGCATCTGGGCGGGGACGATCGAGCAGATGTGGAACGGCACTCCCAACTCCTGGACCCAGATCGGCGGAGCCGCGACGACCTTCGCCGTCGGCCAGAGCCACATCGTCGGCCTCTCCAGCGACGGCAGCGCCGTTTCGGTCTGGAACGGCACCGGCGCTGGCCCCGGCTCCTGGAACGTCATCGGCAACGCTGCCAGCGAACTGGCGATCGGCTCCTGAGCGCCTGACGCTGTCGGGGATCCTGGAAACTCCCGCAGGAGGGGAGGATCCCCGGGGAGGACCGCAGGACATCACCGTCCGCTTCCGCGGGATCGATGTCTTCCGAGGCCCCCGCGATGTGGTCACGCCTGGCAATAGATCTTGTAGAGCCAGGAAGGTGAAGATCCGCGTGGCAAGGCCGTCGACGTACAGTCCGGAGTTCAGCTCCGACGCGGTCGCGTTGTGGCGGGCGGCGGCGGGCAGGCGGACGTTCGAGTCCGTCGCCGACGACCACAACATCAACCACGAGACCCTGTGCACCTGGGTGCGCGAGGCCGAGGGGACACCGCCCTCCGGCGGCGGGCCGCACGGCGGCGGGGCGGAGGACGAGCGACCGCGTGGAAGGCCGGCAAGCGGCGGACCTACCGCCCCTGGATCCCTTCTCCGAACTTGACCACGGGGTGCCCCAGGGCTTCGGCAAAGTCGGAGTGAGGGGTCGTTCCAGGTGGGTGCAGGTTGTGCTGGTGTCCCAACGCCAACCGCTCGGGTGACGGGGCACGCGGCCCGCAGCCATCGGCGCGTGCTTTGGCTGCCGCCGTGCCGGCACCGCTGACCCGGATCTGGGTACGCTCACAAGCATGTCCACCTCTGCGCTGTCCTTTGGTTCCGCTGCCCGCCTGTACGACTCGATCCGGCCCGCCTACCCGGTGCGGGCGGTCGATTGGGCCATCGGCGCCAAGCCGATGCGCGTCCTGGATCTGGGGGCGGGCACCGGGCTACTGGCCGGTGTATTGCGCGCCGGCGGCCACGAGGTGATCGCGGTCGAGCCCGACGAGCGGATGCGCGCCGTGGCCGCCGAACGCCACCCAGGCACGCAGGTGCTCGCCGGCAGCGCCGAGGACATTCCGTTGCCGGACGAGTCCGTCGACGCCGTCGTGGTCGGGCAGGCATACCACTGGTTCACTCCGCAGGACGCGCTGCCGCAGATTCACCGGGTGCTGCGCAAGGACGGCGTCTTCGCTGCGATGTGGAACATCCGTGACGATCGGACCCCGTGGGTGGCAGCGCTTTCCGGCATCGTCGGCAACGAGGGATACGGCCTGGAAAGTGTCTGGCAGTACGGGCCGGTGACGCCATGGTTCGCCGAACCCGAACGTGGCTTGATCGAGCACACCGTGACCGTCCCGACGGACCGGCTGATCGACCTGGTGCGGTCCCGCTCCTCCTACCTGACCGCCGACGCCGCCGAGCAGGCCCGCTTGGACCGAGAGATCGGCGAGTTGGCCGCCACCGACCCGGCCCTGGCCGGCCGCGACAGCGTCGAGATGCCCTACCGGACCTGTGTCTACCGGATGCGGCGGGTCTGATTCCTGGCCAGCGGCCCCGGCGAAGCGCATGGCAGTTGCATCCGTTGGTCCCCGTGGAGAACACTGCGGCCGAGCTCGTCCTGGTAGTCGGCGGAGACGACCGGACCTGGCCCTCTCTGCCCGCCGCACAGACACTGAGGGACCGTCGGGTGGCAACCGGGCTTCCCACCGTGCTGGTCGAACAGCTTGCTGCCGACCGCCGTCCCCGCCTCCCGGGAGAGGGACCAGCCGCCCCGTCGACACATCTCCGCCACGGGGGGACCGAAGCGGAGGATGCAGCTCTGGGGCCCGTCGCCCAGACGCTTGATGCTCGCACCAGCGCCGGACTACGTTGGCGGCCGGCAATGCGGCGGTTGGCCGAGACCCAGGCACTGACCGACCGGGCCACCGCAGCGTTCCGGGAGCGTCACGGCCGTCCGATGCCCGAGGACAACGTCCGGCTTCTTCAGCGGCGGGCCGAGCACGCGGCCCTCACGAGATTGCTGGATACGATCCGCGCCAAGCCCGGCCGGGCGGTCCAGGGCGCCGGCTGCGGCACCGCCCCCACCAGGCCCGTCTCTCTTACCCTCGGTCTCGACCGTCACCGAAGGACCCGGCCGTGAGTGACGCCCGCACCGAGCGCACGCAAACGCTCACCACAGCCGCGAAAGCGAAGCCGAAGGCCAAGACCCAGCCGCCGAGCAGGCCATCCGGCGGCTGATCGAGCACGGTGAGGCGATCACGGGCTGAAGCGGCGGCACCGAGAAGAAGTACAGGCCCTGCGGGACGCGCTGGAGCAGGCCCATGGCGAGAACCTCGACCTCCGCCGCGAACTCGCCCGCCGCGGCGGGGCTACAGCGGCCCGTCAGTGACGGTCGACCCGATCAGCCAGCCATGCCGCGTGCTGACGGATGCGGGAGAGATCGTCGGGAAAGCAGCTTTCCCAGCCCTCGTCCAAGCGCATCCATGCCACCGGCTGCCCGGCCTCCGCGACCAACGAGGCTGCCGCATCAAGGATCGCGGCATACGACAACCCGAGGGTGACCGGAAGGTCCGGGTGATAGGAGCGAACCGCAACGGCTGCCGGCTCGGGCAGGAGTTCCGCCCGAAGGCCCGCCTCTTCGAAGAGCTCCCGGATCGCGCCCTCGCGCGGCGTCTCTCCGGCCTCGACCTTCCCGCCGGGCGGAACCCACCCCCGCCAACGGTGCTTCACCAACACCACCCGGGCGAGATCCTCGTCGAACACCCAGACCTCGGCTCCAAGAGGCTCCATCGGCCCCTGCCGGGCATCGGCCAGCCATTGGCGAGCCCCGTCAAACTCGGCCACCGCCCGCCGGGCATCGATGACTGCAGCCTCAAGGGCCCGCTCGTCGACCACATTCCGAACCATCGGGCCAACATACGGTGCCCCACCGACAACGACGCCACGTCACACCGATCTCATGAAGGTCTCTACCAGCAGCAACATGCCGAATCTCAAAGTAGGCGCCGCCGTCCTCGCCGTGGGCGCCGCCGCTTGCGTGGCCCGCTCGCTGCCCCGCCGTCAGGACCCGCCGCCAGGACCCGCCGTCAGGACCCGCCACTCACACCACCGGCCAGCAGCACCTGGGTGATCGGGGAGCGCCGACCGGCGTCCAGCGACACCCGGTACAGGCCGGGCGCGCCGAGACTGACCGTCCCGCTCACCGCGCCCTCCCGACGGGCGAGCGGAATGCCGACCGGCCTGCGTTCGGCGGCAATGTCCTGCACGGTGCAGACCAGCCCGGCGCTCCTGACGGCGCCCCGGACGGTGACGGTCCATCGGGAGCCCACCTCCACCAGGTCGGGCAGGTCGAGCCCGAGGTCGCCGTCACCCATCGGCGGGCCGAGCGCGTGGTCCTGCTCGGTGAGTACCGCACAGACGTGCTGGATGGCCGACTCGTCCTGCCCCAGCGCGCCGTGCGCCACCGGCAGATAGGTGATCGCCGGGCCACCGCGCGAGGCGGCCGGCAGGTGGACCGTGCCGTCCCCGGCCAGATCGGTGCGCAGCGGCCGGTCGTCCGCACCCCGCCGCAGCCCGCCCTCGGGCCGGACGGTGAAACCGAACTGCTGCGGGTGCGCCACCCCGTCGGCCACCCGCACGCTCTGCACGGTCGGCTGCCCGACCCCGACCACCGCGCGCAGGCCCGGCACCGCGACGCCGTCCAGCAACCGGTGGTACCGCCGGGCTGTCCGGGCCAGCTCGGCGTCCCCGCCGAGTTGGCCGACTCCTTCAGGGGTCAGCGGCTCGACCGTGCGCCCCTGGTCCAGGCAGGCGAACCGCGGCAGCAGGTCGTGCACGCCCGGCAGCGTCACGGACAGCTCGCGCATCCGCTGCCGCGGCAGCACGGGCGGGCCACCGAGACCCGAGTTGAGGATCGTGACGGCCTGCACGGACCCGCGGTAGGGGGTACCGAGGGTGACCACCGCCCGGGTGAGCCCGCTCAGTTCGGGATCCTCGTGCAGCGCCCCCAGCGTGACCAGCCCACCCATCGAGTGCGCCACGAAGACCAGTTGGGCCGGCTGGCCGGCGCTCCGCTGCGCGGGGTGTGCCTGCCACGCCGTCAGGTGGTTCCGGGCGGCGAGAGCCAGTCGGGCGCCGTTGACCGCTACCGGCAGCCGCCAGTCGTACCCGAACTCCAGCACGGCGGCCGGGTCCGCGACCACGTTCGCGATCCCGGCCAGCAGCTTGGTGTACGGCTCGATGCCGCGCAGGAACGGTGCGTACCCGACGGCCCGGAGCAGGCCACCGACCGCCACCCGCCCGTACTCGCCGGCCCGCTCGGCCGGGGTCAGGTGCAGCGCCTCCAGGCCCAGCGGCCCGGTCCACGCCGCCGCCAGCCGCACCGGCGACAGGCCCCAGAGCAGTCGCCCGCTCGCCGCTTCACGCAGTTCGGTCCCCATGATCCCCGGAACCACCACCACAGCGTCCGAGGTGATCGGACGGTGCGTCAGGTCTGCCATGGGAGTGCACAATACCCCCTATGGACGACGGGGGGAGGCGCCGGCTGATCGTGCTCGCGGTGCCGGACGGCGATGCGGACTTCACCGCCGGGCTGGCCGAGCAGGTCGAGCTGGTGCGGTCGTGGTGGCACGGGTCCGGGCTCGACGGCTGGGCGTTCGAGCTGGTCATGGCCGATCCGCCGGCCGACCGCGAGGCGGTGGCGGACTTCGTGCGGCGGGCTGGGCTGCGGGTGGCCGGGCCGGCCGAGGTGCTGGTGGTGTTCGTGGTCGGCCACGGGTTGGTGAGCAGCTCCGGGCGGCACTTCCTGAAGCTGCCCGGCACCGATGCGCTCCGCCTGGACGGCACTGCCTTCCGCACCTCGGATCTGATCGCGGCCGCCCTGGACTCGCTGGCCGAGCACGTCCTGGTGATCGTCAGCGCCTGCTACGCGGAGGCGGTGCAGGCGGACCTCACGGCCGTCTGGCAGGACCTCAGCTGGCGCCGCCGGGCCGAGGCGGCACTCACGGTGGTGGCCGGTACCGCAGCCGACGAGGCTGTCCAGGTCCGGGTGTTCACCGAGGTGCTGCAACGGGCGCGGGAGCAGTTGCTCGACTCGGCGGGCATCACCGAGAAGTATCTGTCGGCGCAGGAGTTCGCCAAGGAACTCGGCCGTGCCGCCCGCCGGATGGGGCTGGGAAAGTCGCTCGCTCCCCGGCTGCTGCTGCCCACCGATGTGGTGGAGCAGCGCACTCTCGCCCTGCCCAATCCGGGCTACCGGGCGCCGGACCGGCTGGTCGGCGAGGCGCTGCGCGAGGTGGCGCAGGAGTGGGCCCGCTGGGCCCTGCGCCCGGCACAGCGGACGGTGGTGGCTCGCGATCAGCTCTCCACCGCGCTCGCACGGTTCCTCAAGGACGGGCGCGGAACCCTGGTGCTGGCGGGTGCGGCGGGCAGCGGGAAGTCCCTGCTGCTCTCCCGTCTGGTGGCGCTGAGCGACCCGGCGCTGCGGAGCGACCCGCGCTACGCCGGGCAGCTCGCGGCGCAGCCGGAGCCGACGCTGCCGCCGGCCGGATCGGTGGACGTGGCCGTGCACGCGCGCAACCGCGAGGTGGCGGAGCTGCTCGTCCTGCTGCTGGAGGGATTGGGGCAGACGCCGCTCGTGCCCGGTGGCGGGGACCGGATCGGCGCGCTGCGCGAGCAGTTGCTGGCCGTTGTGGCGGGTGCGGGGCGGACCGTCGCCCTGGTGCTGGACGGGATCGACGAGGCGCGCTCGCCGTACCACCTGACGGCGCAGCTGCTGGTGCCGCTGGCGGCCCGTGCGCGGGACGGTTCGCTGCGGCTGCTGCTGGGGATGCGGACCGGGACCGGCGAGTCGGTCCTGGACCGGCTGCTGGACCGGGCGGACATCCTGCGCACCGACGGGCCCGGGACCGAGACGCAGATCGCGCGGATGCTGGGCGACCATCGTCCCGGGCGGGCCGCCGAGCTGGCGCACCGGGCGACACCGTCCTTCCTGGAGGCCGCGCTGCTGGGCCGCTCCGAACTGACGGCAGACCACCTCGATTGGCCGGACGCCGGGTCGCCCTCCGAAGGCGCCGACGACGCGGCAGAGCGGCTGGCCCGGCTCACCGCCGCGCTGGCGGCCGAGATCCGATCCGCTGCGAGCGCCGAGGTCCCGGCCGAACTGCTGTACGCTCTGCTGCGCTCCAGCGCGCTGGCGCCGGGCGCGGGCATCCCCTGGGCGGAGGTCTGGCCGGCCGCGGCGGCGGCCCTGCTCGGTCATCCGGAGCCGGTACCTGACACGGCCGTCCACCACCTGCTGGACAGCCCGCTGGCCGGCCTGCTGGCCCGCGGCACCGAGGACCGCCGCACCGTCTACCGTCCTCGGCACGAGCGGCTCGCCGCGGCCCTGCGGCACGGACTCGACCTCGTCGAGGCGCACCGGCGGATCGCCCTCGCGCTGCTGGCCACCGCGCGACCCGATGAGCCTCCACACCCTTATGTGGCGCGCCGGCTGGCACAGCATGCCGAGCTGGGCGGGGTGCTGGACGACGAGCACCTGCCGCCATGGCTGCTGGTGCACGACACCAGCAGCGCGGTGCGCGGGCTGCTGGGGCTGCCGGTGATGGACCGGCCCGCGCAGCTGTCGCTGTCCGCCTGGGCACGGATCGAGCCCTTCCTGGACGGGGTGGATCTCCCCGCGCGCACCGCCAGCCTGTGCTTCTCGCGGTTCGCGGTCACGGGCGAACTGCTGGAGCTGCCCGGCACGCCGGTGCGACCGCTCTGGAGTCACTGGGGAGTGGCGGGCAATGTGCTCACGCGGACCGCCGAGCCGCTGCGGGCCGTGGCGGCCTTCGTCGCGCCGGACGGACGGCCGCTCCTGGCCACGGGTGGGGCGGACGGTGCGGTGGGGGTCTGGGATCCGGCCGCCGCCGAGGCCGTCGGCGAGCCGATGACCGGGCATCAGGGGGGTGTGCGGGCGCTGGCGGCGTACGAGCTGGCGGACGGTCGGGTCCTGCTCGCCACGGGCGGCGAGGACGGTACGGTGCGCCGGTGGGACCCGCTGACCGGGTCCGCGGTGGGCTCCGCGCTGACCGGGCATCGGGGCGCCGTGCTGGCGCTGACGGTGTATCAGGATGGGGGACCGCGCCTGGCCACCGGGGGCGAGGACGGCGTGGTGCAGGTCTGGGACGGCGCCTCGGGGGCGCGGCTGGCGGCGCTGCGCCGCGACGGGACCCAGCGGTGGGTGCGTGCTCTGGCTGCGCATCAGGACGCGCGTGGACGGCCCGTGCTGGCCGTCGCGGAGAACGACTCGCTCTGGCTGTGGGATCGGGAGCGCGGATGCGAGCACCTGGTCGCGGACGAGCATCACGAGTCCGCGCGTGCGCTGCTGTCCGTGTCCCAGTACCCGCCGATGCTGGCGATCGGCGGCGACGGCCGTCTCTTCCTGCGCCTGGCGACCGGAGCCGTGCAACTGGTCGCAGACGATCCCCGGGAGGGCTGGGTGCGTGCTCTGACGCTCGCCGGTCCGCTTCGCCCCCCGCTCCCCGGAGAGCGGGGGGCGCGGGGAGAGCGGGGGGCGCGGGGGGAGCGGGGGGCGCGGGGGGAGCGGGGGGCGCGACCGCCGACGGGCCGGCCCCTGCTGCTGGCCCGTGTCGGGGACAGCGGCCGCATCGCTCTGACCGAGCTCGGCGACAGCCCGCGGACCCGGCGATTGCCGACCGGCCACGAAGGCGGCGCGCTGGGCCTGGCGGCCTACCGGCTCGACGGGCGGGACCTGCTGGCGACCGTGGGCAACGACGGGACGCTGCGGATCTCGGACCCGCAGCGGGAGGACCGGCTTTCCGCCAAGCAGGAGCTGACCGACCTGAGGTACGTCCGTGTTGCCGGGCGCCTGCTGCTGGCCGTCTCCGGCAACACACGGCGCGTCGGACTCTGGCTGTTCGACCCGCGGACCGGGGAGGGGGTGGGCCTGCGACTCGCCGGGATCACCCACCGGGCAATCAGCTGCTGCGGCGACGGCGAGTGGCTGGCAGCCATCACCGGCCGGTCCGACCTCTGGCTGGAAGGCCCGGACGGGAGCCTGCGGTCCGTCGCCACCGGTCACCCCCGCGCCACCGCCCTCACCGCCCTGGGCCCCGACCTCCTCGCCACCGGCGGCAGCGACCACACCATCCGCCTGTGGAATCCGCACACCCTTGAGTGCACCGCCGAACTCCCGGACACCACCTGGACCCGCGCCCTCGCCCGCTACGGCGACCGGCTCGCCGCCACGGGTGACGACGGCTCGCTGCGGTTGTGGAACCTAGCCACCCGCACCGCCGTCACGCTGGGCACCCACCCCTCCCCCGGGCGCGCGCTCGCCGTCCTCCCCCATGGCGTACTCGCCACCGGCCACGAGGACGGTGCCGTCCGGCTCTGGCATCCCGGGCGTGCCGCACCCGTACTGGCCACCGGCCACCGCGGCCCGGTCCGCGCACTGGCCGCGCTGCGCAACGGGCTGCTCGCCGGCGGCGGCGAGGACGGCACCGTCCGGTTCTGGGACCCGGCCGCCGGCCGCGCGCTGCTCACACTGGTCACCGGCGCCCCGGTGCTCGCCCTCGCCTGCGACCCGGACCCGACCGACCCCGCGGCCCCCGATCTGGTGTTCGGCGGCCTCGCCGGGCTCGCCGCGATCCACTGCGACCTTCAGCTGATGCGGTGAATTGACGGTGCGTCAGAGACCGGTGCGCCGGTCCGCTACAGTTGCCCGAAATTCCGCCACTCTCATGAGAGTCGAGGAGGATGATTCCGCCTCTCAAGGTCAACTTCGAGCATCTGCGCGAGCACGAGGAAGAGCTCGCCCGGGTGTGCGGAGCCCTGCAGGACCACCTCGACGAGGTGCAGTCCGGCGGCGCCAGACTCGCCGAGTTGTGGACAGGGGAGTCCGCCCGCGCCTTCCAGCAGGCCTTCGCCGAGTGGACCGCACGGGCCACCGACCTGCGTGCCTCGTTGGAGCGCCTGCGCACCGTGATCGAGACCGCACACGACAACTACGCCGACGCCCGGCGGGCCACCCTGCGCATCTGGGGTGGTCAATGACCAGTACGTTCGACAGCGACGACTACTACCGCACCGCGTTGGCCTTCGCCCGTGCCCAGGACGCGATCGGCGACCTGCTCGGCGACCTCGCCCTCGGCCTCGACCAGAGCGCGGGCATGGCCGCGGGCCTGCACACGGCACCGTTCGCCGACCTGTACGACCCCGCGGCCCGGCTCACCGTGCGAGGGCTTGCCGCCGCCCACTTCGCGCTCGGCGAGATGGCAACGGCATTGATCGACACCGTCAACACCTGGCTCGCCGCCGACCACGCCGGCGACGCTCTCACCGTGCACGCCACCCCGCTGCTGCTGCCCGGTCCCGGTCGGCCACCCGCCGTCAGTCGCCGCCTGCCCCCGCTCAGCGGGTCGCCGACGGGCGAGCCCGCGGCGGAGCTGCTGGCCGGCGCCTCAGCGACCTGGCGGCGCACCGCCACGGTGGTCACCGACCAGGCGGCCGGACTGACCACGGCCATGAACGTACTGGGCGAGCGTTCCAGCGGCCCGGAGGCGGACGCGGCCGCGCGGCACTGGCTCCTGCTCGGCGGACACGCCCCCAGCCTGCTGCTGACACTGGAGGACGCCTGCGGGGTGCTCACCGAGGCCTGCTCGGACCTGGCCTTCCTGGTCGGCGACAGCCGGCACTGGGTCGACCGCGAACTCGGCCTGGCGGTGGCGGTCGGGGCCTGGCGGAACCGGCTGCAGGAGATCGCCGATGTGCTGTACGACGCACCCAGGCTGGTTCCCCGACTCGGCACGCCCGACCCGGCACCGACTCCCCTGCCCGCCCTCGACGAGTCGCCCACCCGCGCGCGGCTGCGCCGGGCGGCCAGGAGCATCTCCCGGCCGCCGCAGCTCGACCCGACCCTGGAACTGGTCGCCCTCCTCAGCGGCGGCCGGTCCCTCTACAACGCGGCGGGCGACCCGGGCCAGCTGATCACGCTGCCGGGCCAGGGCAGCACCGAAGTCCATGTGCTGGGCGGGGACGACTCGTTGATCCAGATCGTCGGCCCGCGCCGGATGCGCCATCTGGAGCGGCTGGTCTGCGGTCTCGAGCTGCTGCGCGCCGTCGCCATCACCGAAGGGGCACCGGCCAGGGCATACTTCCCAAGAGGGGCACCGGACCAGGCGGTGGACGAGGCCCTGCGGCTACTCGGCTCGCGGCGGGTCCACCTGTTCACCGAGTCGCCGGTGCCCGACCTGTGACGAGGGGGAGGGATGAGCGACGGCTTCTTCCTCTGGTACCGCGCTCCGTGGTCCCGCCAGGGTGCCGCGGCAGTGCTCAGGGCGCTGGCCACCAGTGAACTGACGTACCGCAACCCGGAAACCGGCGCCGTCACGCTGATCGCCCGCGACGCCGCGGGCCGGATCCGCCGGCAGGAGGCCACCGAGACGGAACTCCTCGACGCCCTCCTCCTGACCAACGCCGACCGGGCCGACTTTCACCTCTGGCTGCCCGACGGACTCGACGTCTTCACCCTGGTCCGACGCGGGCCGACCGGGCTGGTGGTCGACTTCGCCCTGGACGGGCTGGGTGATCGCCAGGAGCAGGCGATCGCCGCCCTGGTCAGGGTGGCCGGCCGGCCGCAGCGAAGTCTCCAGGGATTCGTACTCGACCGCACCGGCCGCACAGCCGCAACCGACTGGAACGCCGTACTGGCCGGCACCGAGCGCCAACTTCCCCACTGGCCCGACCTGCTGGCACTCCCCCACCACCACGCCGAACGCCTCACCGGCCCCGACCCGTGCCCCTCGGCGTACCAGGACGGCCCGTTGACCGTCCTGGCAGCCCGCTGACCGGCACCGTCCGCGAGCCGGCTCACCCGATCGCCAACACAGAATCCGCCACGAACGCCCAGCCCGCGCCCCCATCGCGCTGTGCAGGGAACGCACCTTCCACACGCGCAGTCATACGCGCAGGACGCCCTCTCCGGTACGTGAGTCGGGCCCAAATCTCCTCCTGAAAGGCATGACATGGGCAACATGGGCAATCCCCTGGACCACGGTGCCGACGAGAGCATCACGTGGCACAAGTCCAGCTACAGCGGTGAGCCGTCCGGCAACTGCGTCGAGGTCGGACGCCACCCGACCGGCACAACCGGCACCGTCCCCGTCCCCGTCCACGACACCAAGGACCGCGAGGGCGGAACTCTCACCTTCTCCCCCGAGGGCTGGACCGCATTCATCAGCGGCATCCAGGCCGACGACCCGCAGTTGACCGGCGGCCTCGCCTAACGGAGACAGGGCAGTGGGCTTCGACGCGCAGCGTCAAGGCTCACATGTTCCTTGCGCCGAATTCGGACGTCAGGCAGCCACTGACTGAAATGAGGTTGGGTGCGGCTCCTTTTGAGGGAAGGTTGTTGATCGGGCGCCGAGTTGGTAGTCGCGCTGGTCGGGGTAGGTGCGCTGGTGCCCACGGGGGTGATGGTAGTCAAGGTCGCTGTCGGTGTGCACGACACGGAGTTTGAGGACGGCTTCGGCGCCGGTCAGGCACTGATCGAAGCCGATCGGCGAGGCGCCGACCGGTGCGGGGTGCGGTCCGGCAGAGGGGCCGGACCTGGGCAGAGGGGGTCTGGTCGGGGCGGACGTGGAGGCGCTGGGCACGACGGCCCCCGACCAGTTGATCCGGCTGTTCAGTTCACGCAGCTGGGCACCAGGACTGCGCTGCCAGCGCAGTTGGTGGGCCTGTTGTGCTCCACCGCGCTGTATTTCAGCGCCACCGTGCCGGCGTTGTTGTTGATCCCGCCGGGACGGGTGCTGGCAGTGTTGTGCTCGAGCACGGTGCCGGTGAGCGTGACGGTCCCACCGTTGTTGGTCAGGCCACCGCCCTGGGCGCCCGTGCCGGTGGAGGTGTTGCGTTCGATCAACAGCCCCTTGGTGCTCAACGTACCCTCGTTGTAGACACCACCGCCCTGGGCATCGGTCCCCTCTGTCGAGTTACGTCCGATCACTCCACCGTCCATCGTCACCCTGGCGGCTGCTCCCTGGTTCGCGATGCCCCCGCCCACTCCCGGCGTGCTCCCCTTCGCTGTGGCCGTGTTGTGTTCCACCCGGGTGTTGTGCAGGTTCACCCTGCCGGGGTTGAGGTTGTAGATCCCTCCGCCGCCTCTGAAGCCACCGGTGCTGGCTGCGGCGTTCGAGAAGATCTTGGAATTATCGATCGTCGCCGGGCCGCTGTTGGCGAGTCCGCCACCGACACCGTCGGTGGTGTTACCGCTGATCGTGCTGTCGTCGGTGATGGTCAGGTTGCCCCTGCTCGAGATTCCGGCGCCGAATGCTGCCGAGGTGTTGTCGAGGATGGAACTGTGACGGATCCGCAGGGTGCCAGAGGCGAGGATGAAGAAGCCGCCGCCATCGAAGGCGGTACCGTTCCTCACGACGCTGCGCTGCTGTCGTTGGGTCCCGTCGGATGGTGGCGCCGCGTCCTTCAATGGTGAGTTCCCATCCCGGGCTGCCAGTTCGGCACCGTCAGCACCCCGATGACCTGCCGCTCGGCCCCCGCATACGCGTCCGCCACCCCCGCGGTGGACACCTCACCGGGCCCCACCGGCACCCGGGAGTTCTCCGGCGCCATCTCGGCGAGCACTTCGGCGAACGTCTCCCGCGCGATCCGCAACCGCTCCAGCACCTCCCGAGCCGCACCCAACCTCCCGGACAACTCGGCGAGTTCGGCCTCCAACCCCTCCACACGCACCCGGGCAGCCGCCTCGCGGGCCTCCAACTCCTCGAACAGCGGTTCGGGAACGCGGCCGACCACGGGGTGCGTGAGCCTAGGGCTGCCAGACCCTGCGGCCCTGGCGGCCGGCCGCCGGATCCGGGAGGCGACGGACGCCGCGCGGCGGTCTCCACCTCCCGGGTGGACGCCAGGTTCTGGCTCACCGGGCGCCACCTGGGCGTCGACGACTTCCTGGTGCAGCCCTTCGGGGTGGACGAGCTGGCGGTCCGGGTGCACGCCGCACTCCGCCCCTCCCAGCGGCAGCAGCCCCGGCGGATCGCGCTCGGGCCGGTCGCCATCGACCCCAACGAGCGGACCGTCACCGTCCGCGGCTCGGCGGTCGCGCTGACCCGCACGAAGTTCGACATCCTGCGGATGCTCGCCGACCACCCCGGGACGGTGGTGCGCCGGGAGCGGATCTGCCGCGAGGTCTGGCAGGGGTCCCGTCCCGAGGGCAACCGCAGCCTGGAGGTGCACATCGCCAACCTGCGCGCCAAGCTCGGCGTGCGGGACGTGATCAGGACCGTGCGGAGTGTCGGCTACCTGGCCGCCCAGCCGGACTTCCAGGCCGCCTGACCCCAGCCCGTTTGACGGAGCGTCAACAACTGGTGAAGCATGGGCGGCGTTCGATCAGCTCTGCCCCGGAGGGCCCCATGCCGTTCCTGCGGCGCAAGAAGGACGAGAACCTTCCGCCCGAGGTCCGGTTCGTGCGGACCGAGCGGTCCGACACGGCCACCTACCACGTCCACAGCGGGCCCGACCGGCAGGCGGCGCTGACCTTCCTACGCCGGAACCCGGTCCCGGACGAGCTCGTCTACACCATCGTGGAGACTCCGGAGGGCAACTTCGGCCGGGACCTCATCTACCTGTTCCACGAGGCGGACGGCTCGACGATCGAACTCGCCGGGCGGCCGCGGGCCCAGCAGCCGACGCCGTCGGACACCCGCTGCGGCTGGTGCTCCTTCTTCGTCGTCCCCACCACCGTTGCGATCAACGACCAGTGGGCCGGCACCGTTCAGGTGTACCGCACCTACGACGAGCTCGCCGCGCTGGTGAAGACCGGGGGCGGATTCCACTGCCGCTCCTGCTCGTTGCTGCAGTGCGCCGTGTGCAGCGGACTGGCCGACGCAACGAGCCGGGCCCGCGAACCGCGCTGCCTGGCCTGCGGCGGCGGGGTCTCGGTCCACGAGAAACTCGGCGCCCCGAAACGGCCGTTCGCGCACAAGCCGGCGGACCCCGAGGACGACCAGGTGCTCACCCTGCCGGCCGACCCGCTGGGCGACGAGCTCTGGGGGCTGGCGCCGCTGCCCGTGCCGTGGCGCATCGACGTCGCGGCCTTCCTCGCCCGGCCGGAACTGCCGTACCTGTGGCCCGAGAACGACAGGTACACCGGGTACATCGGCACGGGCGAGCGGGCCCAGCGGATGCTGCGTGCCAGTTGGACCAACGTCTTCCTGCACCACCCCAACCCCGATGTGGTGCTCCAACTGCTGCGCACCGCCCCGCCGGACGGGATGCTGAGCCTGAGCTCGCTCGCCGACCTGCTGGGCTCGCCGATCGCCGAGGCCCACGTCAAGGAGGAGGCCGCGCGGGCCTTCTGGCAGCTGCCGGACGGCGGGGTCACCTACACGCTCAACGTCCTGCTGTCGCGCGGGACGGTTCCGTCCGGCTACGACACCGGCTCGGTCCACCAGGCGGTCGGCCTGCTGCGGGCGGCCTGCCCGCAGGGGCGGCTCGGCTGGTTCGACACGCAGTTGGCCGGCCCCGAGGACGACTGACCGCCGGGACCCGGTCGGCGCGCCGTGCGAGCGCCTCAGACGCCGATGTGCACGTAGGAGGCCCAGAAGAACGGGTTCCGGTTGCCGTCCGGGCCGCCCTCCCGGACCCGGCGGACGGCCCGGTGCAGGGCGTGCGCGGCCCGGCCGGGGTCGAGCGCGCCGTCCGCGGTCCGCAGGTCGGTGTAGAAGTCGTCAGCGACCCGCACGGAGAGCTGGTCGTCCACCTCCCAGAGGGTGCTGACGACGTGCGGGAATCCGGCGACGTGGAACGCCGAGGCGAGGTGCAGGGACTCGTCGAGCAGCTGCACCGGCCGGGTCGCCGCCGTGCTGCAGGCCGACAGGTAGGCGAGCTGCGCCCCTCGGAGCGTGACCGGGGTCAGGCTCGCGGCGGTGAGCGGGTCGCGCTCGTGGTCCTGGAGCAGCAGTCGGCTGCGCGAGGGCTGGGCCGGGTCGGTGCTGCCGTGGCAACAGAAGTGCGCGATCGGATGGTCGGCCAGCCGGTCCAGCACGGAGTCCTTGGTCGGCTCGGCGGTGCCGCCCAGCGCGGTCTGCGTGCCGGCGAGCACGGTGAGTCCGGGCAGCTGCCGGCGCAGCACCGCGACCTCGTCCGCGACGAACGGCAGGCGGCCCAGACCGGGCAGGCCCGGCGTGGTCGGCATCGCCACCACCACGGCGCGGGGCTCGGCGGCGACCGGCCCGGCGGGCACGGCAGCGGAGGCAGCGGCAGAGGTAGAGGCAGAGGCAGACTGGAAAGTGGACGCGGACCGCCGACCGTGGACGAGCGTGCGCAGCGACGGCGTGTAGGAGGAGACCACCCGGTCGACGACCGTGCGCGGACGCTCCTCCTCGTCCGCCGTGGCGTGGTGGCCCGCTGCATGCAGCGGCAGCAGGTTCAGCAGCCCGCAGGGAACCCACCACACCCGACCCCAACTCGCCCCGTCGGTCGGACGGTTCGAGTGGCCCAGGCTCTCCAGGACGGGCCCGGCCGCGACGTCCCACAGCCAGGCCAGCACGGCCAGCATCCGGGCCCCGGCGTGCTCGTCGCCCGAGCCGTCCCCCACCAGGATCGAGTTCCGGGCCGCTAGGAACGCAGCCACCCGGGAGGCCAGTTCCGGCTCGCCGAGCTCGGGCAGCGGCAGCGCGGTGACGCCGGCCGGGGTGACCAGCAGGGCATGGCTGCCGTAGGCGGTGACGTTGAGGACCGCCACCGGACCAGCCTGCGCCGCGCCGACGAGGTCCTCGGGCCGGGGCGGCAGGCCGAACGAGCCGAACCCGTCCAACGCCCTGATCCGGTCCTGGACGGCGGCGAACTCGGCGGCGAGCTCGTGCCGTTCACGGACCTCGTGGCGCTCGCGGAACTCGGGCCGCTCACTGGGCTCGTGCCGTTCACGGCCACCGCCGTCGGCCGTCGAGCCCGCGTCCGCGTCCGCGTCCACGTCCGCGTCCACGTCCGCGGCGGTCGAGTAGGTGCCGGTGTCCCACGGCTGGTCCAGCCGGTCCCGGAGTTCGACGAAGCGCTCGGCCAGCTCCGGTCGCGCACGGCGGAGTTCCGACAGGTCGTCACGCCCGTCGAGGGCCTGGCTGATGATCACCGCGCGGCCGGCCTCCAGCAGGCTCAGGGCACGGCGCGCCCGGTCCGCCGCGGGCAGTCGCGGGTCGGCGAGCGCGAGCGCGGCGGCCTCACCCGCCAACCCGGCCAGCCCGCCCAGCGCGTACTCCTGATCGCTGCGCACCAGTCGGCGGGGGCTGACGCCCGGCAGCAGCCGCACCGCCTCCGCCAGCAGGTCCGCCGCCCGAAGCGGGTCACCGGCGGCGACCAGGTCGGCCGCGGCCGACCTGGCGGACCCGAGGCGCTGCCGCACCGGTGCCGACTGCACGGCCACCGCCTCGATGTCCACGGCCAGTGCGGCGCTGCGGTCGGCCGCGGTGCCCGTGCGCGCGTAACGCTCCCGCAGCGCGGCGCTCAGGTTGGCGAGGAACCGGGAGCGCTCTGGGTGGTGCTCGGAGATCAGCGCGACACTGCTTCGGCCGGCGGCGACGGCCTCGTCCAAGTCGTCGGCGCTACCGGTCCGTTCGAACCGCTGGGTGAGGCAGTGCGCCAGGTTCGAGTAGTACCGGGCCAGGTCGTCGTTCCGGTGGCGGGCCGCCGCCACGGCCCGCCGGGTGGTCTCGATCCCCTCGTCCAGGTCCGCGAGCCGGCCGCCGTGCCGGAACCTCGCCAGCAAGGCGTTGGCCAGGTTGGACAGGTGCATCGCCTGGTCGGAGCGGTGCACACCGGTCGCCACGGCCTCCCGGCCGGCGGTGATCGCCTCCTCGATGTCCTTCGGGTCCCGGGTCCGCTGGGCGCGGGCCCAGAGCACCAGCCCCAGGGTGTTCAACGTGCCGGCCCGCCGCCTGCGGTCGAGCGACGGGGCCGCCGCCAGCACACGCAGCCGGCCGACCGCCTCGTCCAGGTCGGCGAGCGCGCCCAGCTGCCGGTGGCGCAGGAACAGCAGCCCGCACAACGCCGTTGCGCAGTCCGCCTGGTTCGGCCCGCCGTCCCGCACCCGGGCCAGCCCGGCCCGGGCGAGCGCCACGGCCTCGTCCAGGTCGGCGACGGCACCGGCCCAGCGGTACCGGTGGTCGAGGGCAACCACCAGGGTCCAGGCGTAGCCGGGCGTACCGGTGTTGGCGAGGCCGGCAGCCCCGGAGGCTGCGCCGCGTGCCAGCCGCACCGCCTCATCCATCGGCCCGGCGTCCCCGGTCAGCCGGGTTTGCTGGGCCAACTGCCCTACCAGCTGCACGAGGTGGCCCTCCCGGGTCGGGTGGTCGGCGGGCGTCAGGTCGAGTGCGGCCCGACTGCACGAGATGGCCTCGTCGAGTCCCTCCGCCGTACCGGCGGCTCGGCACCGCTCACCCAGCACCAGGCCGAGCGCGCTCAGGTACGGGGCCCGGCCGTTCTCGTCCTGCGGACGGGCGTTGACGGCCCGCCGGGCGAAGGTGACGGCCTCGTCCCACTCCTCGCCCCGCCCCGTCGCCGCGGCGAGCCGGCCCAGGTTCTGTGCCAGGCGGTGCAGCGCGGCCTTGCGCGAACTGCCGGGCCGGCTCAGCGCGAGCGCCGTGCGGGCCAGGCCGATCGACTCCTCCAGGTCCTCGACCGAGCCGAGGAAGGCGAACCGCGCGCCGAGCGCGGCGCCGAGGCTCGCCAGCGCCGTGTAGCCGTCCGAGGACCGGGTGGGCGGCAGGGCGACGGCGATCCGGGCGAACTCGACCGCCTCGTCCAGGTCGGCCATCCGCTCGGAGACCCGGAACCGCTCCAGCAGCACCGTCCCGAGGGCTGCGAGGCAGCCGGTGTCCGTCCGGGCCAGCGAGACCGCCTCGCGCCCGGCCGCGATCGCCAGGTCGAGATCGACCGGGTCGCCGACCTCCTTGAACCGCGCGTGAGTCGCGGCGAGCAGCTGGTACAGGTACGGCACCCGGCCCGGATCGCCCTCGGGCACCGCGGCGACGGCAGTGCCGAACGAGGCGATCGCCCTGCCGAGTTCCGCTACGGACCGAGTCAGCTCGAAGGCGTCCCAGGCGGAATTTGCCTCCTGGGCATGGGAGGTCGCCGCACCGGGCGAGTGCACCGAGGTGGCCCGTCAGCTCACGGCAGCAGGATCCGCTGGGGATCCGCGCCGAT
Organism: Kitasatospora sp. NPDC008050; assembly: GCF_042957465.1. Classification (NCBI taxonomy): domain Bacteria; kingdom Bacillati; phylum Actinomycetota; class Actinomycetes; order Kitasatosporales; family Streptomycetaceae; genus Kitasatospora; species Kitasatospora sp. NPDC008050. The sequence continues at coordinate 218,548 of NZ_JBIBIJ010000011.1, read as the reverse complement.
GAGGCCGATCATCCGGTCCAGTTCCGCCGGTTCGATGTCGGCCGGCACCTCCAGCTTGGCCCCGGAGGCGAGTTCGATCACGATCCGCTGGCCCGCCCTGACCGCACCGCGCCCCAGGATCCCGGTGACCAGCGCGGTCAACGCCGAGCTCGCGGCGGCGACGGTCGCCACCAGGACTGCCGGATCGGAGGTCCGGAACCTCGATGCGGGCTGCTCCAACGCCAGCGAGACCCCGTCGCCCCAGGCATCCGCGCCCAGTTCGCCGTGCACGTCCTCAGCCGGGCGCGAATCCGACGCGATGACCACGCGCCAGTGCGCAGACTCCAGCACCATCCCGGGCCCTTCCCTCGAGGAATGATCAACAAGGGCCGCCCGGGCCCCCGTTGGTGCACTGAGTATGGCACGCCGATCACCTGCCACCGTCACTCAGATCAGCCCCTTCCGGATCGCGAACGCGACGGCATGGGTGCGGTTGCGCAACTGGTAACGGGTCGTCACGTTCTGCTGCCGAAGGACGTTCACGGATACTCCACGAACTTCCAGCAGGTCAACGACCGGGTCGGATACATCGACCACACCGACGGTCTGGTGAACCACCGTGTCCTCACAGCGGAAGCGGGCTCGTGGCTGACCGGGCAACTGGGCGTCGACCCGACGGCAGGGGAACTCACCGCTCGCGACTGGCTGACCATGCCGCAACAGCATCTCGCCGAGGTCACTGCAGGCGCGGTGTTCCATGACGATCTCGGCACACTCAGCGCGGCCCGGGAACGGCTGGCCTGGTATCCGGACCAGGTCTGGCGGTACCTACTGGCCTGTCAGTGGCAGCGGATCGCCCAGGAGGAGGCGTTCGTGGGGCGCTGCGCGGAAGCCGGGGATCCTCTGGGTTCGGCGGTCGTCGCCGGGCGCCTGGTGCGCGACCTCATGCGGCTGTGCCTGCTCTTCGGGCGCCGGTATGCGCCGTACGGCAAGTGGTTGGGGAGCGCGTTCAAGCAGTTGCCGGTGGCCGGGGAGTTGTCTGCGTCCCTCCAGGCGACGCTGGCGGCAACCGGCTATCGGGAACGCGCGAAACATCTGTGCGAGGCCTACGAGGTCGTCGCCGTGGTGCACAACGAATCCGGCCTCACACCGTCCCTGGCCACGACCTGCCGCCGGTATCACGGCCGTCCCTATCGGGTGCTGTTCGCCGAGCGTTTCGCGAACGCATTGGTCGAGACGGTCACCGATCGGCAGCTGCGCGAGTTGCCACGAATCGGGAGCGTCGATCAATGGGCGGACAGCACGGACTTCTTGGGCGCGCAGAACCTGCGACACGCTGTGACGGACGCCCTTGCCTGATGCTCCTTCAGTGCGTGATTGATGGTTTCAGTCGTCGCCAGCAGATGATGGCGCAGCCGAGGGTGAGGAAGGCCTGGTGGATGTCGGCGCGGATCTCCCGGCGGATGCGCAGTCGACGGAACCAGTGCAGGAGCGCGAAGGCCGCTTCGACGACCCAGCGGTTCTTGCCCAGGCCGCTGCCGTGTCCGGTGCCGCGGCGGGCGATGAGCGGACGGATGCCCGGCTTGCGGACCTGGCGGCGGTAGATGTCGTGGTCGTAGCCGCGGTCGGCGTAGAGCACGCCGGGACGCTGGCGGGGTCGTCCGCCCCTGCATCCGGACCAGCGGCCACTGGGACCCGTTTGTGCACGGCAATTTCCCTTTCGCGCACCAGCAGTACCCATTCGTACCTGGTTGCGCCCGCCGCGGATGGGATACCTTGCGTAGCCACATGCACATCCCCTGGCGCCAGGGCCTGCGATCGTCCGACCGAGCAGAGGAGACCGCCATCATGACGAACCTGCCGCTGCCCTGTCTGCTGCCCTCGGGTGAGGCATCCCGTTGCGTCGAAGCGGGCCACGGTAACGGGATTGACGGACTCGCCCGAATACGCCGGGCGCCCGCACTGGCCCGGACCGGTGGAGCGTGCTGAATCCGGCGGACACGCCGAGGAGTTGAGCTGCGGGACCGCAGGGTCTCCAGCTCCTGACCGGCATCGGCGTCAGCAGGAGGCGCACGCCCGCGAGGTGGCCGGCGCGCCGTCACCCCTCACCGAGAGCTGCGCGCGCCACCCGGCCCCTCGGTAGGACGCCCCCCACCCACCCGAGTCGTGTTGAGCGCCTGTTGATCACAGTCGGCAAGGGTGAATCCGGGAGATGCGATGCCGGTCATCGTGATCCCTGGGCGAGCGGCTGCTCGGCGGACATGCGCGAATCTCCCACCCTGTCGGCCCTGTTTTCTGGAGTCGGATACTACCAAGGAGTGCATTGACTGTGCTGCGGACTGTCGAGACCATTGATGCGGCCACGCTCCCGGTGTCTGTCGCGATCCACGCCTCGGACCCGATCTCGCAGACCGGGGTGACCACCCAGCTCCGCGAGTACCCGGAGCTGTTGCGCCTCGACGAAACCCACCAGGAGAACGGGCAGGTCGCGCTGCTTCTCGCCGACGCCGTCGACGCGTCGCTGCCCCTGCGGGTGCGCAAGTTGGCCCGTGCCGGGAACTCCCGGGTGGTCCTGGTCGTGGATCAGATCCGGGAGGCCGAGCTGATGGAGCTGGTCACCTGCGGGGTCAGCGCGATCCTGTGGCGCCGGGAGGCCACCGGGAACCGGCTGCTGCGGGCGATCCTCGCCGCCGGGCGGGGGGAGGGCTATCTTCCCGCCGACCTGCTGGGCCGGCTGCTCACTCAGGTGGGGCGGTTGCAGAGCAGCCAGGAGGGGCCTGCGGGAGTCGCCCCGACGGCGGGGATGGCACCGCGGGAGGTCGACGTCGTGCGCCTGCTGGCCGAGGGCAAGGACACCCAGGAGATCGCGGTCAGGCTCGCCTACTCCGAACGCACGGTCAAGAACGTCCTGCACAACCTGATGAACCGGTTCCAACTGCACAACAGGGCCCACGCGGTGGCCTACGCCATGCGTGAGGGCTACATTTAGGGCCCTGTCCAGCGACATCCGGTCGGCTACCGCACCTCGCTCGCCCAGGCTCGGCGCAGTTCATCGAGGTACGGCAGAGCGCCCAGGACGGCGTCCGTGTCTCCCACGAAGTCGATCAGGCAGGCGGTCTCATCGATCCCGATCAGGTCGAGCCGCCGCACCACGGCCAGTGCGTCGTCCACCGTGCCGAACAGGCCGCTGGTCTCGAAGTAGCGGTTGAAGGCCTGCTCCACCATGAAGTCGACGTCCTCGGGGTCGAGTTCGTCCCCGCCGTCGTCGGCGCTGGCCCCGCCGGCCCGGCTGGACAGGCCGACCGAGCTGCGCAGATAGTCACTGAACGGCCGGTGGACGATGCCACGCACCGACTCACGGTCGGCGCCCAGGAAGGTGTGGAGCATCAGCACGACGTTGCCTTCGCCGGCCTGCCCGTGCTCCGCGCGGGCCTCGGCGAAGCAGCGGCGGTATTCCGCGATGCTCGCGGCAAGCTCGTCGATGTCCTGCCCGAGCAGGTGGGTGAGGATCCCAAGGCCCGCGCGGCCCGCCGCCCGGAAGGTCTCGACGCTGCCCGAGGTGGTCAGCCAGACGGGTATCCGGGCCTGCACCGGCGCCGGGAAGATGCGCACCCGGATGGGCTCGCCCCTGCCGTCGGCCAACTCGATCTCCTCACCGCGCCACAGTCGCCGCACCGCGTCGACGGTGTCGGCCGAGACCTGCTTGCGGTCGGCGAAGTTCTCCGGTCGGATGGCGAAGTCACCGCTGTGCCAGCCCGAGGCGAAGGACACCCCCGCCCGGCCCCGCGAGAGGTTGTCGACCACCGCCCACTCCTCGGCGATCCGGACCGGCGAGTGCAGCGGGGCCACCACGCTGCCCGCGCGCACCGACACCCGTTCGGTGACGGCGGCCACGGCCGCGCTGGTCAGGGCCGGATTCGGGTACCCCCCGCCGAACGGGTGGAAGTGCCGCTCCGGGGTCCACACCGCGCTGAAGCCATGGGTGTCGGCGAACCGGGCGCCCTCCATGAGCAGCCGGTAGCGGTCCTTGTCGTGCTGGGATTCGTCCGCGAAATAGAAGAGGCTGAAGTCCACCGGGTTCCTCCGTGGTCGGTCAGAAGGTTGGCAGGGCCTGGGAGTTCGGAGCGGTCGGTCCGGACGGTGCGAGCAGCAGGGTGTGCAGCTCCTCGACCGCGCAACCCCGGGTGCGCTTGGTGACGATGGAGTGGGGTCCCAGCTGGATCCGCGGGATCCCTCGCTCGATCGCCCGGGCGATCGGCTCGTAGAAGACCAGGTTGTAGTAGAGCGATTCGCGGTCGGTCAGGGCGTAGTCGCAGCCCCAGCACCTGATCACCCAGTCGCCCTCGCGTTCCCAGATCACGCAGACCCCCAGTAGTTCGGCGCCCCGGCGGGCGACGAGGGCGAATCCGCTGTCCGCCATGGCCAGGCCGAGGCCGGTGAGGTAGAACTCGATCTGGTCCGCGGTTGTGGAGCGCCCGTAGCGCTGCTCCACCTGATGGACCAGGGGCGCTATTTCCTCGCAGACGTCCAGGACGGCCTCCTCGCTGACGGCGATGCCGCTCGCCAGGAACCGGCGCCGCTCCTTGCGGACGCCGGCCCGGCGGCTGCCGGCGAGCGAGGAGACGTACGCGTCGAAGTCCGGCCAGTCGATGTCCAGCCGGGCGACCGGCTCCTGCCGCAGCAGTGCGCCCCGGCGCAGTTCGGCCGGCACCAACTCCCGTTGGGCGTCGGTGAGGTAGGGCATCAGCGTGACGGCGGCCGGCTCCGTCCGGGCTGCCCGCAGGGCATGCTCGACCAGGAGCCTTCCCGGCGCCCGGCGCCCGGCCGGATCGAGGCCCGGCGCCACGGCGAGGTAGTTGGCCACGGCGCCCGGCGAGCCGAGCAGGTGGGCCTGCTCGGCGGCCGCCCCGCCGACGGGTTCGGGCGCGATGGCCGCAGGCAGCGGCTCGCTGGTGCGGTAGCAGGGCAACAGGCCCACCGGGCGCCGGTCCGCGTCGCGCGCCAGCAGGTAGCGCACCTGTGTGCCGCGCAGCAGCTCGGCGAGTTCGAGCCGGGCGAGTTCGGCCAGGTGGTGCCGGCTGCCGCCAGGCATCGCCAGCCCGTCGAGCGGCTCGTCCTCGAACTCCTCGACCGCGTCGTGCTCTTCGACCACCAGGTCGGACGGCGCCGCGCTCTCCAGCCCAGCAGTCGGCCAGACCGGACCGGGCGGACCGGGCGGACCGGGCGCCGTCACGCGAACTCCCGGCCGAGCTCGGCGATCCGCGGGATGCCCGCGAGCGCGTGTTCCGGGTCCACCCCGAAGTCGATCAGACAGGCGATCTCGTCGATGCCGATCCCCGCCAGCCGTTCGGCGGCGTCCACGGCCTGCGCGACCGTACCGAAGAGCGCGTAGTTGTCGTAGTAGTGGTCGAGCGAGCGGGAGACGATCGCGTCCACGTCGGCCGGGCTGAGGGTGGCGGGGTCGAGCTTGGCCGCGCCGCGCCGCAGCGAGCCCGCGATCAGGCGGAAGGAGCTGGTCAGGTAGGCGTGCAGGGCACCGGAAACCCGCTCGCGGGCCAGCTCGGGCGTGGCGTCCAGGTAGGTGGGCACCATCGCCACGACGTGTCCCGACCAGGAGTTGCCACTGGCCCGCCGGACGGCCGCACGGTACTCGCGGATCTTGTCCGCCAGTTCCTCACGCTCCTGGCCGAGTAGGTAGGTCAGCAGACCGACGTTGAGCTCGCCCGCGGCGCGGAAGGTCTCGGGGCTGCCCGCGGCGGTGAGCCACATCCTGGGCATGCTCTGCACCGGAGCGGGGAACGCGCTGACCGCCACCTGGCGGCCGCCGCCGTCCTTTGCGTCCAGTGCCTCCCCGCACCAGAGCCGGCGGACCTCCTCGACGGACTCGGTCACCTGCCGACGGCGGTGCTCGTACGCCTCGGGGCGCAGGACGAAGTCGGTGGCGTGCCAGCCCGAGGCGAAGGACATTCCCACCCGGCCACCGGAGAGGTTGTCCACCACCGACCAGTCCTCGACGATCCGGATCGGGTCGTGCAGCGGGGCGACGATGCTGCCGGCCCGGATCTGCACTCGCTCGGTGATCGAGGCGATGGCTGCGCCGGCGAGCGCGGGGTTGGGGTAGAGGCCGCCGAAGCGGTTGAAGTGACGTTCGGGGGTCCAGATCGCGCACAGGCCCTCGCGGTCGGCGATCCTGGCTCCGTCGAGCAGCAGCCGGTACTTGCCGACCTCGCGCGGGTCCGGGGCGCCGTGGTCCGCGGCGGCATGGTTCGGGGCGCCGTGATCCGGGGCGGCATGGTTCGGGGCGCCGTGGTCCGGGACGCCGTGGTCCGCGGCCGCGGCGGCGTGCTTCGGGGACCGGGGCGGGTGGTTCGCCGAGGCGTCGTCGGCGAAGTAGAAGAGGCTGAATTCCATCGGGTCTCCCCCGTGTGGGCCGACAGCGGCCCGGTGTCGGTGGTCGGAAAGCGGCGGGCTGGTCAGCGCACGCCGTCGAGCCCGCCGGTTTTGCGGCCATGGCGGATCAGCACGGAGAGCAGCAACGCCGCCGCCGCGAGCCACCCGGCGGCCACGGTGGCCTCCGCGGCGAGCTGCGCGCAGACCCGGCCCGCCGGGGCGCCGTCGAGCAGCCCGCGCAGCGCGCTCAGCCCATGGGTCACCGGCAGCAGGTCCGCCACGGCCGCGACCGGCGCGGGCCAGTACGACAGCGGCACGTTGACGCCGGTGAAGGCCATCAGGATCAGGTACGCGACGTTGAGCGCGCCCCACCCGGCATTGGGGAAGCGCATGGTGATGGCGCCGATGAAGGCGCCGTAGCAGTAGGCCGAGAAGCAGGACAGCAGCACGATCGGGGCGATCGCGACGGCGGCGGCGCCCGGCAGGTGGATGCCGAAGATCGGCACGATGAAGAGCAGCACGACCATCGAGCTGGCGAACCCGCTGACCGGGTTGTTCAGGCTGCGGCTGAGCAGCGCGGTGATGGCGTCGCCGGGGGCGGAGACCAGCAGCTCCAAGGTCCCGTTGCGGCGGTCCCGGACCAGCGAGAGCACCGAGGAGGTGGACTCGATGGTGCCGACGGCCAGGATGTTGCCGACCGCGAGGTAGCGCACGGTGTGGCTGTCGCCGACCACAGTGCCGATGGTGGCGAAGAAGACCACCTGGAAGATCAGGCGCAGTCCCCAGCCGAAGAACCAGGACCGCAGCGTGTACTGCGACCGGTATTCGGCGAAGCCGAGCCGGGCGGCGTTGCGCGTGATCTCCACCCGCGTTGCGAGAGCCTCACTCACGACGTCATCACCCTTCCGGTGTGTCGCACCCGGGTCAGCACGGCGTGGGTGCACCAGACGCCGGCCGCCAGGGTGAGCCCGCCGAGCAGCAGGACCATGGCGAGCTGGAGCCCCGCGTCCTTCATCGCCCCGGGCACGGTCGCCGCCCGCAGCAGGTCCGAACTCCAGGACAGGAAGATCAGCCGCGAGAGCGGACGCGACCACTCGGGCAGCACGGCGACCGGGACGAACACCCCGCCCAGCACGTAGACCGGGTAGTTGAGCGCGTTCTTGAAGGCCAGCGCGGTGCGGCCGAGTACGAAGACGGTGGCCATCACGGTGGCGGTGGCCGCCGTGGCCAGGCAGGTGGCCAGCAGGCCGGCCACGAACCAGAACGGGTGGGCGAAGGAGAGGTCGGCGTCGAAGAAGACCACGGCGAACAGCCAGGACTCCCCGAAGCAGAGCAGCCCGAGCGCGCCGACCGCGGCGCAGCGGCCCAGCAGGTTGTGGAAGAAGGCCGCGGGCGCGGCGAGCACCACGTCCAGGACTCCGTTCCAGCGGTCCGCGTCGATGATGTCGCCGGCCAGCATCAGCGACATCGTCCACATCCCGGCCAACGCGGGGGCCAGCGCGGCCTGCTGGTCCAGGTCGGCGCGCCCGCCGTGGCGGGTGATGGACAGGAAGATGAGGACGTGGAACGGCAGGGCGATGACGATGGAGACCCGCCCGATCGCGCTGCGGAAGATCGCCAGCTGGATGCGGAAGCCCGCTGCGAAGACCCTCATGCCGACACCTTCAACCCGCGCTCGCCGAGCATCTCGACGTAGACGTCGTCGAGGCTCGGGCGCCCGGTCCTGATCCGGGTCACCCCGGCCGCCACCAGCAGGGACAGCACGGTGCGGGCGGCGGACTCCTCGCGCATCCGGATCCGTACCGAGCCCGCGCCACGCTCCTCGACCGAGGCGACCCCGGCGAGGTCGGCGATCTCCTTCAGCAGCGGCTGCGGCGCCTCCTCGACGTCGATGTGCTCGTGGCGCGACATCAGCCGGCTGAGCGCCTCGGGGGTCTCGGTGGTGAGGATCCGGCCCTCGTTGATCAGTGTCACCCGGTCGCACAACTCCTCGGCTTCGGCCATGTCGTGGGTCGCGAGCAGCAGCGACCTGCCCTCGTCCCGCAGGGCGCGCACCAGGTCCCGGAAGGCGCGAGCGGCGACCGGGTCCATGCCCATGGTGGGCTCGTCGAGGACGATCAGGCGGGCCCGGCCGACCAGCCCGCGGGCCAGGTGCAGGCGCTGCTTCATGCCGCGGGAGAAGGTCTCCACCTTCACGTCGGCGCGCTCGGCCAGCCCGAAGCGCTCCAGCACCTCTTCGATCTGCCGCTTGGCCTCGGCGCGGCCGAGCTCCTGCAACGCCGCCCAGTAGCACAGGTTCTGACGTGCACTCAGGCCCTGGTAGAGACCGCGGTCGCCGCCCAGGACGAGGCTGATCTCGCGGCGCACCTCGGCGGCCTCGGTCAGCACGTCGTGGCCGTAGACACGGACCTGACCGGAGGTCGGGAGCAGCGTGGTGGCCAGGATCTTGACGAGGGTGGTCTTGCCGGCGCCGTTGGGTCCCAGCAGGCCGTGCACCTCCCCCTGATCGATCCGCAGGTTCACCTCGTTCAGCGCGACCCGCGTGGTGCGCGGGCCGCGCCAGCCACGGCTCTCGTACTCGCGGCGCAGGTCGCGCACGTCCAGGGCCACGGTGTTCGTGCCGGTCATCTCAGCGCCTCCCGGACGGCAGGTGCGGTGCGGCCTGCGCCGCGTTCCCGCCCAGCAACTCGGACAGGATCCGGCCCACTTCGGGTCGGCGCAGCAGGTCCTGGCGCGGGACGTCGAAGGAGTGCCGGGTGACGGCGTGCCGGGCGGCGCCCCCGGGGGTCGCGGACAGCACGGCGACGTGCTCCGGGGTCCACGGCGCCTCGGCGGCCAGGTGGGCGGCGACCAGGTAGGCCAGGAAGTTCCCGAAGCGGTCGGCCGCCTCGGCGGCCATTTCCTCCTCCAGCTCCGCCCGGGTGAAGGCCAGCACCGCCAGCTCGTGGTAGAGCTCCGCCAGGGCGGCCGCGGTCCTGACCGGGTCGGTGGAGTCGTCCGTGACCCGCCGGGCGCGGGCTCGGGCGCCCGCCAGCTCGGCGGCGCCGAGCTCCTCCGCCAGGCCCTCGACCACCAGGTCGAACTGGGCGCACAGGGTCTCGGCCGCCGGGTGCTCGGGGTCGAAGAGGATCACCACGGGGGCGTGCTCCTGGCGGGCGGCCAGCCAGCGGGCCAGCGCCAGGGCCAGCGAACTTCCCATGCAGTAGCCGAAGACGGCACGGACCGGCTCCGCCCGCCCGGCCAGCTCCCGGGTCCAGCCGGTGAGGTAGACGTCGGGGACCAGCGCGTCGCGGTCCGCCAGGCCGGTCGCCAGGGAGACGGTCTCCAGAACCGTCCAGGGGGTGTCCAGATGCGCCATCAGTTCAGGGAACCCCGCGTCCGACCGGCTCTGGCCGAAGTCCACCGCGAGGACGGATCCCGGCGCACCCGCCTCGTCGGTGAGGGCACCGGCCCTGAGTATGCGCCAGCCGACCGTGTCGGTCATCGTGCTTCTCCTTCCACAGTCATCACCACGGGTCGGGGCTTGGTCGCGTCCACCGCGACCAGACGGAACTCCGCCGTGCACAGGCCGTCGTACGCGTCCGGGATCCACAGGTCGTCCGGGCCGGGCAGCATCTCCCCCAGGTCGAGGCAGACGTCCTCCTGCGGCAGGGCCGCGGCCAGCCGCAGGGCCCGTTGCAGGTTGCGCACCAGCAGCGGGGCGTCCAGGTCCACGTAGAACGGCTTGAGTTCGGCAGGGGTGCGGGCGAAGACGTGCCGGGGTACGCCGCGAGCCCGCAGTTCGGCGGCCAACTGCCCGGCCCCGCGCAGGCCGACGAGCCGCGCCACGGGCACCCGCCAGCTCTCCCGGCAGATCACCAGGTCGTCCAGCAGTACCCGGGGTCCGTGGGCGTCCTTGGGGCGGATCTGGAACCGGTTCACCACCAGGGCGGTCAGGAACTCGCCGAGCGCCTCGGTCACCGAGGCGGACCAGGAGCCGTCCGGCGGCTCGACCACCAGGTCGCCGTCCTGCTCGCGCACCCGCAGCGCGGTCGCGGGCCAGGAGCGGGCTCCGGCCGGGGCGCCGGCATCGCGGCCGAACGACCAGTACGCATAGGCGCCCGGCACGTGCACCGCCAGTGGCGGGTAGGTGCGCGGCGTCACCTCCGGCGAGTCGTTCGGCTGCAGGGCGATGACCCGCCCCTCGGCCATGTCCGCCGCGACGGCCCTGCTCAGCTCCCGCGGGTCGTCGGCCTGGGTGTGGAAGACCCGGCTCTCCAGGGTGTTCAGGGCCACGTGCAGCTCCCCCAGGACCCATCGGCCGTGCTCGCCGGATCCGCCGCGGGCCAGCATCAGGTCCGGGCTGTGGTAGCGGGCGCCGGACCAGGCCGGGCGGCGCGGTGGGAAGAGCGCGGCCGCCAGCGGCCCCGCCTCGGCCGTGTCGATCCGCACCTCGCCGCGGTCCGCCGGGCCGGGGCCCGCCAGGCCCGGGCCCGGGGAACCGGCCGACGGCCGGGCCGTGGCCAGCAGCTCCGCCCAGCGCAGCCGGAAGTCCTCCGACACCTCGTCGATCACCGTGCCGGGCGCACCGGCCAGCACGTCGGCCACCCCCAGGTACAGCTCGCTCAGCCGGACGTCCGGCGTACGTTGGCACAGCACCCGGTAGCGGGCCCGCACCTGCTCGCCGACCGCCTGGGCCGCCTCGGCCGCCAGCCAGCGCGCGCTGTCCAGCAGGAGCGCCAACGGCGCGCGCAACGCGTCCACCAGGTCCCCGCCGATGGTGACGTCGAGGTCGCGGCGGCTGTCCTGGTAGATCGCGGAACGCCCGTACAGGGTCTGCCGCTTCTGCCGGGAGGCCGAGCGCCCGGCCGCCTCGCCCAGGTACCGGTGGAACTCCTCGATCGCCTCATGCGTGCCGACCGGGTCACCGGCGGCCGCCGCGACCTCCGCCCGCCGCCGGGTCAGCTCCTGGAGCTGTTCCAGCGGGGCGCGGCGCACCGCGGCGTCGGGGATCGCGTCGAGCTGCTCCCGCAGCCGCCGCTCGGGGAACGCGTCCAACGGCACGGTGAACCCGGCGTCCAGCACGCCGGTGCGCCTCATCCGCCCGAACTCCGCCGCGACCTCGTGCGGTGGGCATCCGCTGGCATCGGCGGCGGCGGCGAGCGCCGCCCCGGCCACCGGATGGGCGGCAACGGCCGCCAGCAGCGCCGCCGTCAGCGGGCCGGCCGGCTCCGGCGGACGCCAGGGGCGGCGGATCGCCGTGCCGTCGAAGTGGACGGCCGGGTGCAGCCGTACCGGCAGCTGCGGGGCCAACCGCTCGTCCTCGCTCCAGGCTTGGGCCAGCGCCTCCAGGGCCCAGGTCTCGATGTGGGTGCTGCGGCTGCGGATGCCGCCGCTGCCGCGCTGGGTCAGACCGGTGGCCCGCTCGTCGAAGCGGGCCCAGGCGACCGGGCCGAAGAAGCCGATGGTGTCGTTCTTCGCGCAGTACCGCTGGGCGTAGCGGGCCAACAGCGCGTCGCGCTTGCCGCCGCGGTGCAGCTCGCGGCCTTCGCGCAGGGCGGCCGCGTGCCGTCCCACCCAGTTCCGCGTGACGTCCGGGTTCTGCCAGGCCAGGGCCTCCAGGAAGCGGTCCTCGGTCAGGAAGCGACCGGCGCCGCCGTCCGCCTGGCCGCCGTCCGCCTGGCCGCCGTGCTCGGTGACGCCGAGCGCCTTCAGCCAATCGAAGGGCATACCCGCGCCACGCAGGGCCGACCGGCGCCAGATGCCCCAGCCCGCCGACAGCTCCAACAGGGGGTCCGGATCGGTTGCGGCCATCTCAGCGCGCTCCCCGGGTGCGCAGCTCCGCCGCGAGGCTGCTCAGGGTCGGGTAGTCGAAGAGCGCCGCGATGCTCAGGTCCAGCGCGTACTGCTTGCGGATCTGGGACATCAGCTCGACCGCGGTGAGCGAGTTGCCGCCCAGGTCGAAGAAGTCGTCCTCGGCGCTGATCGCCTCGACACCGAGGGACTCCCTCCACAGCTCGCGCAGTCGCCCCTCCACCGGGTCGGCGTCGGCCGGCGCGCTCGCCACTGCGGGCGCCGGGGCCGGGGCGGCCGAGGCGGCCGGGGCGGGCGGGGCGGGCGGGGCGGGCGGGGCGGGCGGGGGCACGACGAGGGCCCGCGCCGGAGCCGGGGCCGCGACAACCGGCACGACGGGCGCCACCTGAGGTGTCCGAGGCGCCGGGCGCGGCGCCGGGGTACGGGGTGCGGCGACCGTGAGCGGTACACCGTCGCGGAACGGGACCACGGCCACCTGGCGCGGCGTCACGGAGTCCAGCAGCTCCAGCAGCAGCCTGGTCCCGGTCTCGGGGTCGATGCCGGACTGTACGGCCGGCGCGCCGTCCTGCGGCACCGCCGGTGCAGCCTCCGCCGCGGGGGCGGGAGCGGGAGCGGCTGCGGGGGCAGGAGCGGGAGCGGCGTCGAGGAAACCGGCGTCCTCCACCCGGCGCATCGTGAAGCCCTCGATGTCGGCGATCACCCGGCCGTCCTCGCCGAGCAGGGTCACGTCGGCCACGATCAGGCCGTCCGCGCTGTCCTGGCGCCGGATGTGGCTCAGGAAGCGGGCCGGCACGGATTCCTGATGCAGCGTCAGGGAGCGGTACATGAACGGAAGGTGGAAGCTGTCGCGCTCGGGGTCGCGGGCGTGCGAGGTCGCCGAGTCCAGCAGGGCGGGGTGCAGGGCGTGGTCGGCGGTCTCCTGGGCGAAGACCTCCGGCAGCGCCAGTTCGGCCAGGTACTCGGCCCGTTCGCCGGGGACACTGTCGATGGCGACCACGTTGTTCCAGCGCGGGCCGAGTGAGAAGAGCCGCTGCGGCTTGCGACCGCCGGAGGCCTTGGCGCGGCGCCGGGTGTGCCGGGCCCGCAGCCGTGCCAGGTCCACCCGCTCCGCCGCCCCGGTGCTCTCAGCGGCGATGCCGCGCACGTGGACCTGCCGCTGCTCGTCCTCGCCGGTCATCGAGGCCACGGTGAAGCGCCACTGGCCGTCCACACCGTCCTCGGGCTCCCAGGAGACCTCCAGCCGGCAGCGGTCCGCCACTACCAGGGGGCGCAGGAAGACCACGTCGGCCAGGCGCACCGGGGCCGGCCGGCCGCCGAGCACCTCAGCGCGGAAGGCCCGGACGATCAGGTCCAGGTGACCGGTGCCCGGCAGCACGGCCTTGCCGGAGATCCGGTGCTCGTCGAGCGCGGGGCACTCGGCCGGGGTCAGCTCGGTGCGCCACACCCGGCCGGCCGCCGGCCGGGCCTGGCGGGCGGCCAGCGCCGGCACCGCCATGCCGACCGTGTTCCAGGCCGGCCAGTTGACGCTCAGCACGCGGCAGCCGCCCAGCAGCCCGTTGCCGGTGAAGGCGTCCAGGAAGGAGTTGGCTGCCGCGTAGTCGCCGCCGCCCGTCAGGCCCATGACGGAGGCCCGGCTGGAGAAGGAGACGAAGAAGTCGAGCTGCGGACGGTCGGCGAACAGTTCGGCCAGGGCCAGGGTGCCGCGGACCTTGGGTGCCAGCACGGCGCTGGTCTGCTCGCCGTCGCGGAAGGCCAGCATGCCGTCACCGGCGACGCCGGCCAGGTGCAGCACGCCACTGACCGGGCCGAAGCGCGCCGCCGCGATGTCCGCCACCCGACGCAGCGAGCGGGTGTCGGTGACGTCGCAGGCGAACACCCGGTACTCGGCGCCGGCCGCGGTCAGCTCCTCCAGATCCGCCGCCAGCCGGGTGGTGCGCGGGTCGCCGGCGGCCAGCAGGCGCTGTCGCTCCTCGCCCTCCGGCAGGCCGGTGCGGCCCAGCAGCACCAACCGCGGCCGCAGCCCGGTGCGGGCCAGCCCCTTGGCGACCTCCATGCCGAGCCCGCCGAGCCCGCCGGTGATCAGGTAGACGCCGCCGCGCCGCAGTGCGGGGCGGGCGGCGGGCACCGGGTGGTACTCCTGCTCGGTGCGCTGCCAGCGGCGGTCGCCGCGCAGGGCGGTGACGCCGGGCGTCTGCCACTGGCTCAGCTCGGCCACCAGGGCCTCCTCCGCGACGCCCGCGCCGATGTCCACCAGCTTGCAGGCGACCCGCTCGTCCTCCAGCGCGACGGTGCGCACCAGACCGTGCGTCATCGCCCTGACCGGGTCGACGGATTCGGCGCCGGAGACGTCGACCGAGTTCTCGGTCAGCACGAGCAGCGCGGGCATGCCCTGACCGGTGGTGTGCCGCAGCCCCTGCTGGACGAGCGTGACCAGGCTGTGGAAGGAGTCCTCCAGCTGCTCCTGGACGGTACCGGAGGTCACCCAGCCGAGCGGGCCCAGTGCCCGGGCGTGCACCAGCACCTGTGGGAGGGCGCCGCGCCCGGCCAGCGTGCGGAACATCCGCTCGACGTCCTCCGCCGCGCCCCGGCGCAGCCGGAACGCCGTGCCGCTCTCCTCGTAGGCGGCGCCGGGCTGGACCCGGGTGATCCGCAGCCCGGCCTGCTGGAGCGCCGCCGACAGCTCGGTGGCGCGTTCGGGGTCCGCGGGCAGCAGGGCCAGGGCCGGGGTGTACCTCGGTGCGCCCGGGCCCGCCGTGCGCGGGACGTCCACCCACGACAGGGTGGTGAAGGGGGAGCCGGCGGCCTCGGGTTGCGCGCCCTGGTCCGGCACGGGAGGCAGCTCCTGAACCGCGGTGTCGGAGGTATCGGCGGCATCGGCGGTGCCGCTCGGCAGCGCCGGAGCGTCCACCCAGTGCCGGACCGACTGATAGGGGTAGCCGGGCAGCGGGACCCGCCGCACGGGCTCGTGCTGACCCACCGCGTTCCAGTCCACCTGGTGGCCCTCGGTCCACAGGACGGCGAGCGCGCCCATGACCGAGCGCCAGTCCGCTCGCTCGCCCTCACCGCGCCGGCGCGGCAGGGACGCCACCGCCAGGTGCCGTTCGCCGGCCGCCGCCGGGTGCCGGGTGACGAGCGAGGTCAGGGTACGGCCCGGGCCGACCTCCAGGAGCAGGTGGTCCTCCTGCGCCAGCAGCGCGTCCAGGGCGGGGCCGAAGCGGACCGGGTCGACCAGCTGCCGCGCCCAGAAGGCGGGGGTGAGGGCCTCCTCCTCGGTGATGAGGCGTCCGGTGACGGCGGAACGGATCGGCAGCCGCGGGGCCCGCAGCCCGACGCCCTCGAAGGCCCGCTCGAACTCCTCAGCGGCGGCCGCCATCATCGGGCTGTGAAAGGCGTGCGAGGTCCGCACCGGGACGCTGGAGTGGCCCTCGGCCCGCAGCTCGGCGGCGAAGTCCGCGAGCGCGGTCGACGGCCCGGCGACCACGCTCTGCTGCGGCCCGTTGACCGCGGCCAGGGCCAGACCGGCGGGCAGCAGGCCCTCGACGGTGGCGGCCGGAGCCGACACGGCGAGCATGCCGCCGGGCTCCATCCGCCCCATCGCCCGGGCCCGGGCGGCCACCAGGGCGACGCCGTCGGCCAGGCTGAACACCTCGGCGACCGCGGCGGCCGCCAGTTCGCCGATGCTGTGGCCCAGCAGGACGCCCGGTCGCACGCCCCAGGACAGCCACATCCGGCTGAGCGCGTAGTCGACGGCGAACAGCAGCGGCTGCGCGAGCGTGGTGTCCCCCAGCTCCTCGTCCGTCGCGGCGTCGCGCCAGGCCTCGCGGATCCGCGGATCGTGGGCGTCCAGCAGGTCGAGGCAGTCGTCGAGCGCGCGGGTGAAGGCGCGCTCGGTCCCGTACAGCCCGTGGGCCATCGCGGCGTGCTGGGCGCCCTGGCCCGGCAACAGGAAGGCGACCTCGCGCGGGGCGGCTGTGCCACGGCCGGTCACCACCCGGGACGCGTCGGCCTCGGCCAGGGCCGCCGCGGCGTCGCCGGTGCCGGTGGCGACCAGCGCGGCGCGGTGCAGGTGGGCCGTCCGCCCGTGCTGGAGGGTGGCCACGGTGTCGGCGAAGGCGTCCGCCGAGGCCCGCTCGAAGTGACCGGCGAGCCGGGCGCGGTACTCCCGCTCGGCCCGCGGGTCCTTGCCCGACCAGACCACCAGACGCTCGCGCTCCTCCTGCGCGGCGGGTGCGGGGGCCGGGCCCTCCTCGACGATGGCGTGCACGTTGGTGCCGCCGATGCCCAGCGAGCTCACGCCGGCCAGCCGCGGGGCGCCGGGGGTGCGCGGCCACCGGGTCAGCTCGGTGTTCACCCGGAACGGCGAACTCTCCAGGCCCAGCTTCGGGTTGGGCTCGGCGCAGTTGATGCTCGGCGGGAGCTGCTCGTTCTCCAGCGAGAGCACGACCTTGATCAGCGCGGTCACCCCGGAGGCGTGTCCGAGGTGGCCCACGTTGCCCTTGACCGAGCCGATCGCGCAGCCGCCGGTCTCCAAGTCACCGTCAGCGAGCCGCTGGTAGGCCTGGGTGAGGGCGGTGACCTCGATCGGGTCGCCCAGCGGCGTCCCGGTGGCGTGCGCCTCGACGTAGGAGATCTCGGCGGGGTGGACGCCCGCCATCTCCAGCGCCTCGGCGACCACCGCGCACTGGCCGGTGACACTCGGGGCGCTGAACCCGACCTTCCCCGAGCCATCGTTGTTGACGGCGGTGGCGCGCACCACCGCGCGGATGGTGTCGCCGTCGGCCAGGGCGTCGCTCAGCCGCTTGAGCACCACGACGCCCGCGCCGCTGCCGAAGATGGTGCCGTTGGCGTCCTTGTCGAACGGGCGGCAGTGGCCGTCCGGGGTCATCGGGCTGCCGGGGGCCCACCAGTGGCCGTGGCCGAGCGGGAACTCGACGTCGGAGCCGCCGGCGAGGGCGAGCTCGCACTCGCCGTTGCGCAGCGCCTGCGCGGCCAGGTGGACCGTCAGCAGGGAACTGGAGCAGGCCGTCTGGACGGTCATCGCGGGACCGCGGAAGTTGAACTTGTAGGAGACCAGGGTGGCCACGTAGTCCGAGTTGTTGAGCACGCCCACCGACATCCCGGAGGCGCTGCGCACGGTGCTGTGGTCGGAGCCGGCCAGCAGGTCCACATAGCGGTTGACGCCGACCGACCCGAACACGCCGACGTCGCCGATCCGCTCGGGGTCGTACCCGGCGTTCTCCAGCGCGGCGTGCGCGGCCTGAAGGAAGATCCGGATCTGCGGGTCGGTGGAGGTGGCGTCGCGCGGGGACAGGTCGAAGAATCGGGCGTCGAACTCGTCGATCCCCGGGGCGGCGGCGACCGCCTTGACGTAGTCGGGGTCGCTCAGCGCCTGCGCGGGCACTCCCGCCGCGGTGAGCTCCTCGTCGGAGGGGAAGCACACCGACTCGCGGCCGTCACGCAGGTTGTGCCAGAAGGCCTCGGTGTCACGGGCACCGGGGAACCGCCCGGCGAGACCGATGATCGCGATCGGCTCAGGCTGACCATTCATGGGACGTTCACCCCTCGTGGTGGATGCGTCGGCGGATCGCCCTGCGGCGGTCCCCGGCGTTGTGCAGGTCGGCGGCGGTGGCACCGGTGGGACGGTGCGGCACCCGTTGGTCTGCGGTCCCCTGGTCGGACAGGAAGCGCAGGAGCGCCCGTGAACTCGGGTGTGTGAAGAGGTCGGTGACGGTGAGCGGGACCGGCAGCTCCCGCCGCAGCGACTCGTGCAGCCGCAGCAGGGTGACCGAGTCCAACCCGATGTCGAAGAAGTTCTCGTCCGGGCCGACCTCGCGGCCGGTGAGGGCTCGCAACCGTTCGGCCAGCAGCGCGGGGACCTCCCCACCGGCCCCCCGGTGCCCGGTGCGGCACGGCACGGGCACCGGGGGCGCCTGGGGCTCCGGGCCGGCGGGTGGCGCGGTGGCCGGGACGACCACCTTGTGGTTGGCGTCCACCGCCAGCTCGGTGGCCAGGGTGAGCACGGACGGCACGGCGAGCGGCGGCAGCCAGGCGGACAGGTGCCGGCGCAGCGCCGCTTCGGTCAGCATGGCCCCGGCGCGGGGCACCGCCCACAGCGCCAGCCGGCCGTCCGTGGTCGGCGCGGCGGCCGCCCGCAGGATGCCGGGGTGGCGCCGGGCGGCGCTCTCGACCTCCTCCGGGCCGACCCGGTAGCCGTTCACCGAGACCTGCCGGTCGGCGCGCCCGTCCACGTGCACCAGCCCGCAGGCGTCGAGCCGGCCCAGGTCTCCGGTGCGGTAGGCGCCCGCCCCGGGCTCGGCGCCCGGGTCGGGCCCGAACCGCCGCGCGGGCCCGCTGCCGTCGAGGTAGCCGGCGGCCAGCAGACGGCCGCGGACCAGGATCTCGCCGCGCTGGCCGATCCCGGCCGGGGCCCCGCCCGGGGTGACCACCACCAGACGCGAACCGGCCACGCCGGACCCCACCGGCAGGACCGCCTCGTCCGCGAGCCCGGCGGGCAGCGGGGCGAAGCGGGCGGCGACCAGGTGAGCGGCGGCGATCTGCGGAGTCTCGGTGGCGCCATAGGCGTTGACCACCGCCGCCCTGGTGAGCGCCGCCAGCCGGCGGACCTGACCGCCGGTCAGCGGCGCGCCGCCGGAGACGACCAGGCGCAGCGTGTCCAGCCGCAGGGTCGGGCGCTCCGCGTGCGCGGCGGTGAGCAGCTCCAGCAGCGCCGGGGTGGCGTGCAGCAGGCTGACCGCGCGGCCGTGCAGCAGGTCCAGCAGCTCGGCGGGGCGGGTGAGGGCCCCCTCCGGCGGCAGTACCACGGTGCCGCCGGCGCGCAGCGGGACGAACAGGTCACGCAGAACCGGGTCGTGGCCCAGGCCGGAGAGCAGCGCCGTGCGGTCCGCGGAGCGCACGGTGTACGCCTCGTCGTAGCGGGCGAGCGCGCTCTCCAGCACGCCGCGCGGTACCACCACGGCGGCCGGCCGCCCCGAGGTGCCGGAGGTGAAGAGCACGTGGCTCGCACCGGGCAGGGTGCGAGGCCGACCGTCCCCGGCCAGCAGCTCTGGCGGGCGGTGGGCCGTGGCGGACAGCCGCAGGATCCGCGCCGGGCGCAGGACCTCACGGCAGGCGGCCAGGCGCAGCTCGGGCAGCGCCGCGTCGAGCAGGGCGGGGGCGGCGCCCAGCTGCCAGGCGGCGAGCAGCGCGACCGGCAGCCAGGGCCCGCGCACCGCTTCGACCGCGACCACGTTCTGCGGCCGGACGCCCTCCGCCCTCAGACGCTCCGTCAGCGCATCCACCTGCTCGGCCAGCCATCGGTAGCCGAGCGCCGTGCCGTCGGCGGCCAGCAGCGCCGGTGCCTGCGGACGACGGGCGGCCACGTCCAGGACCTGCTGGACCAGGCGGCGCCCTGGCGTGCCCGGTGCCGGGGCCGCCAGCGGCAGCGTCAGGTCGGCTCCGGCGGCCCGGCCCCGCCCGGTGACCAGGCTGAGCTCGGCCAACGGGATGTCAGGCCGCGTCAGGACCTGGTCGAGCACGGCCACGTACTGGTCGGCCAGCTCCTCGGCCAGCTCGGCCGGGAGCCGGTCGATGGCGCGGATCAGGTCGAGCCGGTAGCCCGCGTCGTCCCGTCGCAGGTAGACGTTGACGTCGAACAGGGCGGCAGTGCCCGGGAAGTCGACCAGGTCGACGTCCAGCTGTGGCATCGCCGGTGCGGGCGAGGTGCCGGTGAGGTCGTTCACCCAGATCTGGAAGAGCGGGTTGCCGGTCGGGCGGGTGGGCACGCCCAGCGCTTCGATGATCGCGTCGAAGGTGGGCGTGACGTGCTCCAGGGCCTCGACCTGCCGCTCGCGGGTGTGCCGCAGCAGCGCCCCGAAGTCCGCCTGCCCGGCCAGGTCGAGCCGCACGGGCAGGCTCTCGACCAGGAAGCCGACCAGGGCGTCGTCGCCCGACTCACGCCGCCGGGAGGCGGGCATGCCCAGCACCACCTCGGCCCGTCCCGACCAGGCGGCCAGCACGAAGGCCACGCAGCTGAGCACGAGAACCACGGGGGTGACCGCGTGCTCGCGGGCGAAGTCCGCCAGCCGCTCGCTGCGTGCCCAGCCCAGTGGACGCCGGTGCGCCTGGCCGGCGAAGGACGGCCGGTCCGCGGCCGGCCCCAGCAGCGGCAGCGAGGAGTCGCGCGGTGCGTCGGCCAGGCGGGCCCGCCAGTGGGCCAGGTCGGCCGCCCAGCGGGCGCCGGCCACCGCGTCCGCCTGCGCCTCGGCGTGGTCGGCGAAGCGCGGTGCCGGGGCCGGCCAGCTCGGAGCGCCACCGGCCACCCGGGCGGCGTACGCGGCGGCCAGGTCGGCCAGCAGCAGGTCCATCGCGTGCTGATCAGCGATCATGTGGTGCACGGACAGCACCAGGACCGCGTCCTGTGCGGTGGGCGCGTGCAGCAGCGCGGCCGTCCACATCGGGGCGGCGGAGAGCGGGATCGGACACTCGGCCATCGCCTGGACGAAGCCGTCGGCCTCGGCCCGCCCCAGCGGGCCGTCCACCGTGCGCACCCGCAGAGCGGGCCGGACACGGTCGGCGTAGACCAGCACGGGCTCGTCCGCCACCACCGAGGCACGCAGTGCGTCGTGGCGCTCGGTCAGGTCGGCCAGCGCGGCCCGCAGGGCGGGCGTGTTCAGGTCGCCGCGCAACCGCAGGGCGGCCACCACGTTGTAGGCGGGAGAGTCGGGGTACAGCCGGCTGAACATCCACAGCCGGCGCTGGGCGGGGGCGAGCCGCGAACGACGGCGCGCCGGTCGCGGTGCGCTGTCGTCCGCCGCGGTGGCAGCGGTCGCCGCGGTGGCGACGGTCGCCGCGGTCGTGGTCGCCGCGGACGCCAGGTGGGCGCGCAGCGCGGCCAGCGAGCCGTTGTCCCGCAGCAGCAGGGTCAGCGGGAGCTCCACGCCATGGGCCGCACGCACCAGCGTCCGCAGCCGCACCGCCGCCCACGAGGTGCCGCCGAGGGTGAGGTACCCCTCCTCCTCGCCACCGGGGGCCCGTTCCAGCAGTTCCCACCACTGGTCGGCCACCCAGTCCCCGGTGGGCGTCCCGGCGCTCACGCCGATCCCCTGCGGCCGGCGGCCGTCGGGCCCGCGGCGCGGGCCGCGAGGTGGGCGGCGAGCCGGGCGGGGGTCGGCGAGCCGAAGACGTCGGCGAGCTTGACCCTGGTGTCGGCCGCCTTCTCGACCTGCCGCACCAGGCGCGCGGCCAGCAGCGAATGGCCGCCGTTGGTGAAGAAGTTGCTGTCAGCGGTGATGTCGTCCCGCTTGAGGAAGGTGCGCCACAGGCCGATCAGCCTGCCCACCAGCTCCTCGTCACCCGGTTCGGCCGTGTCCGGCGGGCCGGCCGCGGCCTGGGCGTTCGGTGCCCGCCGCGCGCGGCGCAGTCGGGCCGCCTCGGTCAGCGCCCGGTAGTCGGTCTTGCCGTTGGGGGTGGTCGGCAGGCTCTGCACCGGCACCACGTCGTTGGGGACGAAGGAGGCGGGCAGCACGGCCCGCGCACGGTCCCACAGCGGGGCGACGAGTTCCTCGCCGAGCGCGGTGTGCACGAAGAGCACCAGCCGCCCGTCCGAGGACGGATCGCCGACCACCACCGCGGCGGCCGCGGTGACGCCGGGCTGTCCGGCGACGGCGGCCTCGACCTCGCCGAGCTCGATCCGGTTGCCCCGCAGTTTGACCTGGCGGTCGGCACGGCCCAGCAGTTCCAGGGTGCCGTCGTGCCGCCAGCGGGCCAGGTCCCCGGTGCGGTAGTAGCGCCCGAACCGCGGGTGCTCACGGAACCGGTCGGCCGTCAGCCGCTCGTCGCGGTAGCCGAGGCCCACGCCCGCGCCGGCGATGCAGAGTTCGCCCCGCAGACCGAGCGGCAGCTCCCGGCCGTCCGGGTCGGCGACGAAGCACCTGGTGTTCGCGATCGGGCTTCCGACGCCCACCGGGCCCTGCGGTCCCCCGCGCAACCGCGCGGCGGTGGACCAGATCGTGGTCTCGGTCGGTCCGTAGACGTTGTGCACCTCGCAACCGGCGGCGAGCAGCCGCTCGGCCAGCGCCGCGGGCATGGCCTCGCCGCC
This sequence comes from Kitasatospora sp. NPDC008050, assembly GCF_042957465.1. Taxonomy (NCBI): domain Bacteria; kingdom Bacillati; phylum Actinomycetota; class Actinomycetes; order Kitasatosporales; family Streptomycetaceae; genus Kitasatospora; species Kitasatospora sp. NPDC008050. Next base: position 196,290 of record NZ_JBIBIJ010000011.1, on the reverse strand, counting down.
GCAGAGCACCTGGCGCCCGGCGAGGCGCTCGCCGGCCTCCTCCACGACCAGCCGCCAACTGGTGGGGGTGGCCTGGAGGACCCGGACGTCGTGCCGTTCGACGAGGTCGAAGAGCGCGCCGCCGTCGGTGCGGGCCTCGTCCGGGGCGACCACCACCTTGCCGCCGCGGACCAGCGGCAGGAAGAGTTCGAGGGCCGAGATGTCGAAGGCGAAGGTGGTGAGCCAGAGCACGGCGTCACGGGGGCCGACCGCCAGGGACTCGGCGAAGTGCCCCACCACGTTGGCCAGGTTGCGGTGGCTCAGCTCGACCCCCTTGGGACGGCCGGTGGAGCCCGAGGTGTAGATCAGGTAGGCGCGCTCGCCGGGGGCGGGGGCCGCCACCACGCCGCCGGGCTCCCCGTCGGCCGGGGCCTGGGCGAAGGGCAGGACCGTGCACAGGCCGTCGAGCCACTCCCAGGGCTCTGCCGCCAGCAGCACCGCCGCGCCGGAGTCGGCGAGTTGGTGGACCAGCCGGTCGCGCGGATGCCCGGGGTCCAGCGGCAGGTAGGACGCGCCCGCCAGCCAGATGCCGAGCACGGCCGCTGCCAGCGCGGCGGAACGCCTGGCGTCCACCGCGACCACGTCGCCCGCGGCCACGCCGGCCGCGGCGAGCGAGGCGCGGGTGGCCTCGGCCGTGCGCCACAGCCGGCGGTACGTCAACTCCTCGGCGCCGTCCACCACCGCCACCGCGTCCGGCCGCTCGGCCGCCTGGGCGGCGATCGCCGGCAGGACGCTCGCCGGCGCGGCCGGTCGCTCGGTGCGGTTCGCCCGCTCCAGCACGGCACGGTCGGTGCCACCGAGCAGCGGCAGCGTGCCGACCGCCCGGTCGAGGTCGCGTCCGGCCGCCAGGATCAGCTGCTCGTAGCGCTCCAGCAGCAGCCGGATGTCGGCCTCGGCGTGGATCTCGGTGCTGTAGTTCGCCTTGATCCGCACGCCGCGCGGGGAGGCGGAGACGAAGAACTCCAGGTCGAACCGGCTGTAGCCGCGGTCGACGTCGAGCGTGGTGGCGGGCTGACCGCCGACGGTCAGGAGCCTGTCGTCCTCGTCGGGCAGGTAGTTGAACACGTGCCGGAACAGCAGCCCGCGCCAGCCGGCGTCCTGGCGTGGCAGGTCGGCCAGCATCAGGTCCACCGGCACGTCGGCCCGCTCCACCCCGCCGAGGAAGGCGGCCTGGGTCGCCTGGACGAGGTGTCCGAACCCGCGCTCGGGATCGACCCGCACCCGGCAGGCCAACGTGTTGACGTGGTAGCCGACCCGGTCGCGTGCCTTGGGCCCGCGCACGTCCACCGGCGTGCCCACCACCAGGTCGGGGCCGGCTCCGTGCCGGGCGAGCAACAGGTAGTAGGCCGCGAACAGCACGCTGTTCTCGGTGGCCCTCAGCTCCTTGCGCAGCCGGCTCACCACGGCCATGGTCTCGGCGGACAGCTCGTGCACCACCCGCGCACCGGCCAGGGTCGGCTCAGCCGGCTCAGCCGCCCCGCACCACAGTTCCAGGGCCGACGGATCGACCCCGGCGAGGTGCTCGCGCCAGTAGGCGCTGCTCCGCTCGCTCGGCGCGCTCTCCACCAGCGCCGGCACCTCGGCGGTGAACGCGGCGGGCACCTCGTCCTCGGCGGCCAGGGCGCCATAGAGTTCGGCGAACTCGGCGACCACCAGATTGGCCGAGTGGCCGTCGAACACGATGTGGTGGGCCACGAAGCAGAAGACGTCGCCGCTCTCGCACAGCAGGTGGGCGGCGCGCACCAACGGCAGCCCCGCCAGCTCGAACGGGATCGCCGCGAAGGCCCGGATGTCGTCCTCCAGGCTCTGCGGGCTCGACCGGATGACCTCCACGGCAACCTGCGCCTGCTGCGGCGGCACGTACTCCCTGCGCAGCACGCCCTGTCCGCCGTCACCGGCCTCCCGTGGGTGGAACACCGTGCGCAGCACCTGGTGACGGGTCACCAGCGCGTCCACCGCCTGCTGGAGCGACCACCACCGCAGCCGCCCGGGTACTTGAATCGCCAGCGGGACGTTGTTGATCCCGCTGCCGCGCATGATCTCGTGCAGCAGCCACAGCGCGTTCTCCTTGGCAGAGGCATCCGCTGAGCCCATGCCGTCTGTCGTCCGGCCCACCGAATCCAGCACATCCACCGCCTTCACCCAACCGTCTCCGGGACTTGATCGCTGGGCGAGCCTAGGAAGCGCGGGCGGGAGCCCTCCAGAGGTGGACGGGCAGCGCCGGGGGTCAACAGGGTTGCCCATGTGTACCCACACCGGCCGGCTCGCCGATCACGGCGGACGGCGCCCGCGCCTTCCCGTTTTCTTCTCCCGTCCGGGCTCGGCGTCCGCGAAGAATCGGCGCTCAATCAGGCCGCCGACAACCGAGTGGCGCCTGTCCGGACGAGAGAGCGCGCAGCCATGGACCATCTCAGCCTGGTGTGTACGAGCGGCGCCGAGGTACTCGGGGCGCAGGACCTCGACCCTGACGCCAACTTCTTTGCTCATGGTGGAAGTTCACTCAAAGCAGCCCGGCTGTGCGGACGTCTGCGCAAACAGCTGGGACGCCCGGTCCCACTGGAACTGCTCTTCCGGCACCCCGTGTTGCGGGAGTTCGCGGCGGCACTGGCCCAGCTGCCCGCTCCCGTCCCCCGGCCCGCGGCCGCCGAGCAGGGCACGCCCGGCGCCGACCGCCTGCCCGTCACACCGGCCCAGCAGCGCTCGCTGCTGCGGGACCACGAGCACCGCACGCTCGGCGCGCCGGCTCACGTGCGCACGGTGCCCTGGTGCGTGCTGCTCCAGGGCCCGGTCGAGGAGCGGGCACTGGCCACCGCCCTGGCCGCCTTGCCGGCCCGCCACGACGCGCTGCGCACCGTCTTCCGACTGCGCGACGGGGTCGGCGAGGCGAGGGTCCTGCCCGAGGCCGAGGTCGCCTTGCAGGTGCGCGACCTCTCCGGGCTGCCTGCGGAGAGCCGGCTGCCCCGAGCCCTGGCCCTCGCCGCCGAGACCGCCGGCCTCGCCTTCGATCCGCGCGAACCGACCCGGCTGCGCGCGGTGCTCCACCGGCTCGCCCCGGACCGGTCCGTACTTCTGCTGGTCAGCGACCACAACGTCTGCGACGGTCGCTCGGCCGACATCCTCGGCGCGGACCTTGCCCGTCTCTACACCCGTGAGGTGCGCCGGGACGCCCGCGAACTCCCCGAGGTTCCCGTGCAGTTCTCCACCTGGGTGGCCGACCGCCACGGCCCCGCGGGCCGGCGGGAGCAGCGGGCACGGCTGCTGCCGTACTGGACACCCGAGGTGGCGCGCAACCGCTTCTTCCCCCAGCTCGATCTGCCGATCGCCCGGCCGACCGGTGACGGATGGGCTGCCGAGGGCATCCGCCATCGCAGCGTGCTGCCGAACGGTACGGCCGACGCCATGGAGGACTACGCCAGACGGCACAACACCACGCTCTTCACCGTCCATGCCGCGGGCTTCGTGGCGTACCTGCACGCGGTGACCGGCGAGCGCGACATCACCATCTGCGCGCCCGACGACCTGCGGGGGGCGGACGGCGTGGAGCACACCGTCGGCTGGCTCGCCACCGCCGTGGCTCTGCGCTTCCGGCTGCCGCAGCGCCCCACCTTCGACGACGTCGTCACGGAGGTCCGGCGCGTCCTGCTGGGTGCCATGGACCACCGCGGCCCCGGCTACCGCGACGTCCTGGACGCCGGCAGTACCCCCCAGCAGGGCGCGCCCACCGTCATCTTCTTCGAGTACACGGAAGGGGACGACGCCCAGGACGCGGCCCTGCTCTTCGGCGACACCCCGGCCACCGGGCTGCCGCTCCCGATGGCCGGGACGACCGCCGGCCTGTCCCTGTGGTCCCGCCGGACCCCCGAAGGCCTGGTGACGACCGTCGTCCACGCCGGCAACCACCTCGACGAGGCGGCCATGGAGGACTTCCTCGCCGGCTGGCGCGCACTGGCGAACCGCGCGGTCACGGCCTGCGACCTGCCGCCGGCCGGGACGCTCCAGGACAGCGGCGGGGGGCGGACGGCATAAGCGTCGCTCAGCAGGCAACAGCGCCCGGCAGCCGGGCGCCTCCCCCACCCGGCGGACATCGACCTTCCGAGCTCCTGCCCCGTCGGCCCAGGGCCCGGCGTGGCCTCCCACCTACGCCAGGAAAGGCATCCGCATGACCACCTATCCGCAAGAGACGTTGCTCCGATCCCGCTCGGAACGGGGCGACGGCATCCGGCTCCCCCGCTTCACCCTCCAGGACCTGCCCGCGCTCGACTTCGCCCCGCCGATCGTCCCCGAGCTGGTGGCCCCCGGCGAGCTGTCCGCTCCCTGGGCCTACAAGCGCTTCCGCGACCTGGAGGCCAAGGAGGCCTTCCGTGACCTGCTGCTGAAGGAGCTCGACAGCGCCTTCGCGGAGCTGGCCCCCGGCACCGCGACCGCGGCGAGCGGCGCGCTGCGGCACCTGCTCGGCCAGCTGACCGAGAAGGGCGCGGTGGTCCTCGCGGACATCGTCGCCACCCAGGACTTCCTGGCGCTGGTCGAGCGGTACGACGAGATCATGACCGAGGAGGGCAGCGGCAGCTTCATCCACCGCTTCGTCGACCTGCGCAGGACCGCCGGGCTGCTCACCGACCCCTCGGTCAACCAGCCGCTGCTCCACCCGCTGATGGTCGCCCTCATCTGCTACGCCGTCGGCGGGCCGGTGCGGATCGTCGACGCCCGGGCGAAGGACGCCGAGCCGTTGTCGGTCCTGGCGCAGGACAACATGCTCCACATCGACAACACCCCCTTCAACGACGAGTACAAGATCCTCGTCACCTGGCGGCGCGGCACGGCCGAGGGCCCAGCCGGCCAGAACTTCACGTTCCTGCCCGGCACCCACAAGCTCGCCCGGAGCTGCTTCACCGATGCCGAAGGCGTCCCGTGGTCGAGCGAGAACGCCTCGATCTTCACCACGCCCGACAGCATCCGAAAGGTCTTCGCGGCCCAGCAGCGGCTGGGCAACGAGACGCAGCCGACCGTGGTCGAGGTCTGTGACCCCGACCGCCCGCTCAGCAGCGTCTTCGCCGCGGGCTCGCTGGTGCACCACCGCTTCCGGACCGCCTCCGGGAAGGCCCGGAGCTGCGTCATCATCGCCTTCCACCGGGTCGCCGACAATCCCGGCCGCCTGGTGAGCGACGTCGAGGACACCCCGGCCGCGTCATTGAGCGAGCTGCTCACCTGCGGTACCCCCGACGAGTCGTACGGGCCGCGGCTCCTGGCCAGCCTGAAGGCGTCGGCCGGCGAGATCGCCGCTCTGCTGGCCAGGTGGGAGCGAACGCCCGAGCGCCCCGTGCCGCTGCCGCTGCACGAGCAGACCCTCAGCGGGCAGCGCTTCGAGGAGTGGATGGCCGCCGCGACCGAGGCGCCGAAGGTCCAGGAGATCCGGGACCGCGAGCAGGTCGTCCCGTTCGGCGAGATCCTGTTGCGCGAAGAGTTCTTCGACCTGGTCTGGCGCCTGATGCGCTTCGACAAGCACGGCCCGCTGGACCTGATCCTCCACCACGACAATCACGAGGAGCCGCGCAAGTGGGCACGCAACCTCATTCGTGAGGCCTCGAAGGACCGCCTGCAGGAGCGGCTCTCGGGCTGGAAGAACACCCTCGACCAGCCCCGGCCCTCGGACGCCCTGCTGCCCGGGCAGGTGCGGGACCTGGTGATACGGGTTCTCGACCTGGTGAGCCTGGATGGGACCCAGCAGCCTCCCGCCGACTGGCTGGGCGACCTGGCGGGCATGAGTCTCGATGTGGCCGGGCGCTCGGTGACCCAGTTGCTCGAGGACCTGGCCGAGGCCGTGCTGCGCTGCGAGGACCTGCCGGCCTACCTGTCGACCTGCCTGTTCGTCTTCTGGGCGGTGGATGCCGCGTACAGCCTCGACGGCAGGCGCAACGCCGCGGTCCTGGAGATCTCGGGCCGGCTGCTGCGGCACTACGTTCTCCTGGCCCTCACGTCGGCCGGGTGAACCGGCCACCGGACCACGCCCCTCCCCTTCCGGCCAGCACCAGTTGAGGATGCCGAGATGTCCCGCACTTTCGAAGAACTCGTCAGCGAGGCCGAGTCGGCGTCCGTGGCAGGCTGGGACTTCTCCTGGCTGGAGGGGCGAGCGACCGAGGAGCGCCCCTCCTGGGGCTACCAGCGGCTGATGAGCGAGCGGCTGGCGACCGCCTCGGCCGCACTGGACATCCAGACCGGTGGTGGCGAAGTCCTCGCCGAGGCTTCGACGTTACCGCCGGTGATGGCCGCCACGGAGTCCTGGCCGCCGAACATCGCCAGGGCCACCCGGCTGCTGCACCCGCGTGGCACGGTGGTTGTGGCGACCCCCGACGAAGCCGCGCTGCCGTTCGGCGACGCGGCGTTCGACCTGGTGACCAGCCGCCACCCCGCCACCGTGTGCTGGCCGGAGATCGCCCGCGTGCTGCGGCCGGGCGGAACGTACCTGTCGCAGCACGTCGGCCCCGCCACCACGCCCGAACTGGTGGAGGCCTTCCTCGGAGCGCGAGCCAGAGAGCGCAAGACGCGTCGGCCGGTCGACAAACGCGCCGGAGCGATCGCGGCCGGCCTCTCGGTCGTCGACCTGCGTATCGAGCGGCACCTGCGGATGGAGTTCTTCGACATCGGTGCGCTCGTCTACTTCCTGCGCAAAGTGGTCTGGACCGTGCCCGGCTTCACCGTTGCGGGCCATCACGAACAGCTGCTGGAACTGCACGAGCGAATCCGGGCGGAGGGCTCGTTCGTCACCCATGCCTCCCGCACGCTCATCGAGGCGCGCAGGCCCGTCTGATCCGGGGCGGGATCGGGGTGAGGGCGGATCGGGTCGAGGGCGGATCGGGTCGAGGGCGGTGGCCACGCCGACACGGAGTAGTCGCCGCCCAGACCCACCTGACGCACACTCCCCGCCCTCGCCGCCCTCCCCGCCCTCGCTGCCCTCGCTGCCCTGGTGCTCGAAAGCACCCCCTTCGCCCCGGGCTGACCGAGAGCCTCCTGACTTTGTGCCGCGACGCCTGGTGGCCCCTCACCGTGGAGGGGCCACCGAGCAAGCCCGTGCTCTCGGCTCGGACGGGCGGCGTAGGCACCTCCGTCCTCGGGAGACCTCGACCTCTGTCCGGCTCTGGACGCGCTGAACCACGACCGCCCGGCTCGACGTCACACGCCGTCCACCCCAGGTGTGAAGAGCCGGGCAGGTGATCACCCCGGGGCAAAACAGACCTCGCCCGGATTCTCGAGTCTCGCGCAACCGCGGTCTGTGGGGGCTGGTGATTGTCCGGTGGCGTTTGGCCGGTCAGGCGCGGTCGTGGAGCGTGACCTGGTAGCCGTCGGGGTCGGCGAAGGTGAATGTCCGGCCGAAGGGGCCGTCGATCGGCGCGGAGACGATGGTGTGACCGCCTGCGACGAGAGCATCGTGGATGGCCTGGACGTCTGTGGCGTGGAGCCAGATCGCGGCACCGATGCCGGGCTGAGCAACGGATGCGAGATCGGTGCCGGGAACGACGTCGCGAAGTGCGAACGCGATCGGCTTCGTCTCGAAGACGACGGCGTGCGGAGGTCCGGCCTGCGAGCGGACGAGGCCGAGGTACTGCTCGTAGAACGCCTGCGAAGCGTCGAGGTCGCGCGCCTGGAGCGAGATGAAGTCGGGGCCGGTGGCGGGCATGATGATGCTCCTTCCCTTCGTGTCAGATTCCTGACACAGACCAATGTATGTCAGAATGCTGACATGAGTCAAAACGGTGTCGGCGTCGACCTGGACAAATCACTGGGCTACCTGCTGAAAGAGGCTTCGAGCGCCCTGCGCGCAGCCATGGAGGAGGTGCTGCGGCCACTCGGGATGAGCGTGACGCACTACTCCTGCCTCGAACTGCTGGCTCAACGGCCGGGCTTGTCGAACTCCGAGCTCGCGCGTGGCGCGTTCGTGACACGGCAGTCGATGAACGTACTGCTCCAGGCCCTGGAACGAGACGGCTACGTGACCAGGCCTGCGGAGGCACCCGTCGGGAAGGTTCTTCCGACGCGGCTCACGCCTCGCGGCCGACAGAGGCTCGAGAAGGCGACCGTAGCGGTCCGGTCCGTCGAGGTCAGAATGCTGGCCGGCCTGACCGAGGCCGAGCAGTCAGGCGCGTTCCGGATCCTGCAAAGCATGATCCATTCCCTGCGCGATGGCAACGACGGTGCATAGCTCGTTCCCCGGCGCACGTCTCCTCGCGCCCGGCCAGGAGTGCAGCCGAACATGAACATCCTTGCAGGATGCGGAGCTCTTCCTCCAGGGGCTTGCCCTCGGCCAGGAAGGTGTCCTGGCCCATCGCGGTGAGGGCGACCAGGCGTCGGCGCCGGTGGGCGGGGTCGACGGTGATCGTCACGTACCCCTGCGCCTCCAGTGGGCGCAGGGCGCGGCTGATGGCGGGCCCCGCGGCGGTCGCGGGTTGTGTCATAGCAGGCGGTGCGCCCGGAGATCGGCCACGTACTTGGTGATCAGGTCCGGTGACAGGCGGGGGATGTTCACCGAGCGAGGTGATGGCCCGCGCGGTGAAGTCCACCGGGAGTGCGTCGAAGTGCCCGCGGCTCTCGCCGGTGCCCCGGGTGTAGAAGCTGCCGGGTGCGGTGCCCGTCGCCAGCAGGCTCAGCACGAGGCGGGTGAAGACATCCGGGACGTTGAGCTGACCGCGGTAGCGCGGGTGCGCGAGGATCATGTTCGAGCGGAAGACGGCGACCGGCAGACCGAACGCTTCGTGCGCCTCGCGCAGCAGCACCTCGCCGGCCCATTTGCTGGCCGCGTAACCGTCGGCGTAGTCACCGTCGAGGTCGCGTGCCCCGCAGGCGGTCCGGGTGTCCGCCGACTCGTCGGCGGCTGCCGCGTTCCCGAAGACGACGGCGAGCACGTGGAGATGCTGGGCGGCGGACCTTCGGTAGCGCTCCATGAGTTCCGGGTCGCCGCTGTCGAAGGCCGCGTCTACGCGGCGGCCGCCGACCGGGCCGGTGTGCCCGTGGTAGAGGTCGGCCACGGCAACGGCCTGGGCGCCTCCTCGCTCCAGACCGGCCGCGCCAAGCTCAGCGACTCCGGGATGCTCTCCACCGTCCGCGAGGCCCTGACCAGCGCCCGGATGGGCGTGTTCATGGGCCCCGGCTGGGGCACCAGCGACGACCTGCGAGGAGCGTTGCGGCACGGCGCGCAGGTGTTCCGGATCGCCGCGCACCGCACCGAGGCCGACGTCACCGAGCGCCACCTGGGCTTCGTCGCCGAGCACGGCGGCCAAGCCCAGGGCGTTCTGATGATGAGCCACATGGCTGGCCCCAGCCAGCTCGCCGAGCAGCGCGCCCTGCACCACGCCGCTGACAGGTCCAAGGGGATGATGGTCTGCACAGGTCATGGTGCGGGCGAGTTCATACGGGGGATGCGACAGTGATCGAGGTAGAGCGCCACGGGGCATTCAACGTCAACTGTGTTGGATTGGAGCGTCTGCCGTTCCCGTTGAGTTTCAGCGTCCGGGAGGCCGACGGCTCGTGGATGGTCAGCGCGGCGGCCGCCCGGGCCGGAGAGTTGATCGATGTGCTGACCCGCACGGCGAACGACGCGGTCGTCGTCGTGAACCTGGCGACGAACAGTTTCCTGAACGAGGACTACCAGCAATGGCGGCCGTCGCTGATCGCCGCAGAGCAAGGGGTCGACTGCACCGTCCACCCGGTCGGGGAATGGGCCTCTGACTCCATCGAGCTCGGCGAGGAGTTCCTGGTGATACACCGGGACAGCCTGCCCCGATTCCTGAGCAGCGACTGGTCGCCCTACGAGCTGTCGCTGGTCGACATGTCGTCGGGGGCGACCCCTGAGCAGCTTGATGAGCTCGCTCTGGTCATCGGCACGGCCACCGGCAACGAGCCGGTCCTGCCTCGCCTCGGTGGCTCGCGTTTCTGGTTCTCCGGGCACGACGACTGCTACCTGGCGGTCGAATCGACAGATCCGGCCATGCCCGCATCGGTCCTCGGCCGACTTCTGGCCCTGCTGGCCGGCTCCGCTCTGATCGATGCCAATGGAGCCTCATCAGTGAGGGTTCCGGAACCGGACGGTGCGCTGCCGGAGCAGCTGATTCGTGAGAGCCCGCACTGGATCGGAGCCGTCGGGACCGCATCCGGAACCATGGTGACCGTCACGTTGTCAGCCCTGTCTCAGCGGTGGCGTCTCGGCCAGGAGCCGCCGGAGCGGGCCGACCATGTGGCCACGCTCAACCTGGACCACGGCGTGTGGCATCTCGCCCCCGCCAAGTCATAGGGGCAGGGTGCGCCTTTGGTCTCGCCGGTGACGTCGAGCCACGATACGAAGCACTGGCCGAGTCGACTCAATGGCTCCCAGGACCCTCGGGGAGTCGTCGAGTGCCTCCTGCAGGGCCTGCTCGAAGGTCTCGCGGTCACCGGGCGGGCCGTAGCGGGAGAGCTGGGCGCGCGGCTCGCGCAGCTCTCGCAACTTCACCGGCCTCGGTGCGGCCGGCGGCTGGTGGTCGTGCTGGACGGTCACCTGGTCCGCCTCAGGGGTGGTCGCGGGCAGCGCCGAAGCGGGCACCCGCAGGATCGACGGTAGCGGGTGGCGGGCGGTTGTTGGAGCCGTCCCGGTCACACTGCACCACGGCTGGGCGTCCGGCGGCGGGCCGGACCACCGGCCGCGCTCGGTGACAGACCCGGCGAGGTGCGCCACGATGATCACCATGACAGATGGAATAGCCTGGCTTGCCGCCCCTCAGTCGATCGCCTTCGGGGGCTACAGCGTGGTGATGGCCCGTGGGTTGGGCGCTGAGGAGCTCGTGTCCCGGGTCACCGCGACCGTGTACGGGCCCAAGCGCACCGCGCGTTGCCTGGATGAACTCACCGGCGAAGACCTGGTCGAGGTCCTGGAGTGCGACTACGGCGACGTCCTCGCCGGGATAGCGCTGCGCTACGGGCAACGTGGCGACACGGCCTTCGTAGTCACGTACGGCGGCTGGCAGGGGGAGATCGGCGACCTGCTGCCCGTCTCACGCGACGACGTCCACGTCTTCCATCTGGAGTTCGAGGAGGAGAACGGCAAACCCGTGCCGCCGCAGTTCCGCTATTTCCACGACGAACGCCTCATGGCCGCCTTCAACCTCCATCTGGATCGTTCGTGGGGCAACGACCGTGTGAGCGGAGACCCCGAAGCGGCCGCACGCGTGGAGGAGATGCTGACCGCTGCCGGCCTGCCCGACGAGAACATGCCCCGCCGCGAAGTACACCGCACCTCGCTGGAGGTCATCGGGCGGTGCTTCGGCCTGTCCCTGCCGCGTACGCAGATCCTGGACGAGGAGCTCCCCGCGGCAATCCTGGAGACGGCTTGATCGCATCACCTGCGGAACGGGCTGCTGCACCACCAGGCCGGTCCGTCCCCTGCGGGCTTCAGCTGGCGAGGCTTGCCACCGCACTTGTACAGGCAGCCTCCATGGGCCGACAACCCCATCCGGTCCGCGCAGGACGCATGTGGTGCCGGCCGCCCTGGTTCACCGACTTGAGGCAGGCGCCGCCACGCCTGCCGCCCCTCCCCCGTCCCGCGCCGGCCCCCGCCGCGCCACTCCGTACCGGAGGGCGGGTGCCGCCCCGCCGGTGGGACACCGCACGCCTGGCAGCCCTGCACGACCCGGACCTTGAGGTTGCGGCGGCCTTCGGCTGCTTCCTCATCATGGCGCTGCGACGCTCTGTGACCGCTGGGGAACTTGTGCGCGTCTTGCGTTTCAGGTCGCCTGCCCGGCCGGCGCTCGCAGGGCCCGCGCGGCGGGTGATCCGGGGTCGGCCGTGATCAGGACGACTTCCTGGTCGTCCTCGGGCACGAGCAGGATGTCGCAGTTCAACCGCAGCCTGCCGGCTTCCGGGTGGTCGAGGGTCTTGGTGCGGTGCCCGGGTGCGTGGACCGGACGTGTCTGCCAGATCTGCCGGAACTCCTGGCTGCCGGCGTTCAGTTCGGCCAGCAGGGCGGTCAGCTGCGGGTCGTGCGGGTAGCGGTCGGCGGCCCGGCGCAGTCGCGCCACCACGATGTGCCCGAACTCCTCGGCGCTGGAGCTCTCGTACGTTCGCCCTCGGCCCAGGAAGCGGCGCCGGGCCAGGTTTGTCGTCCCGCGTGCGAGACCGCCGCCGAGAAGTGCCTCGGCCAGGGGGTTCCAGGCGACGACGCCATAGGCCGCGTCGGTGACGATGGCAGCTGTCTCCGGTAGCCGCTCCAGCATCCGGGCCACGTGCGGGCGGACCTGCCGCACGGCGTTGCTGCCGGGCGGCGGGGTCGACCCCGCCAGGCGGAACAGGTGGCTGCGCTCGGCCGGCGCGAGCCGCAGCGCCTGGGCCAGCGCCTCCAGGATCCGGGCCGATGGCCGCGGGCGTGCTGGTCAACAACGCCGGCATCTCACCGTCACTCGCCCCGCCGGCCGACACCCTCGTCGAGGAGTACCGGCGCACGTACGAGACCAACGTGTTCGCGGTGGCGGCGAGGCCCGCGGCGCGGAGGTGGAGGTGGAGGTCGGGGCCGTCCTGGGTGAGTGGGTGGCCGCCCTCGTCCCCGGCAGGCGGGACCGCACGATTCAGTGGCGGCCGGTCATAGATGGCCGGTGCGCTGTCCTGTCGGTCGAGCTGCGGCGACGCCACGATCGGTGCCATCGGTCCGGCCCTGCGCCCCGTCGAGCGCCATCGACGTCGGCATCACCTTCGACTTCAACCAGACCGGCAATCTGGCCTGCACGGAGGCCAGCTGCACCGTCAACGAGAACGTCACGACCTCGACCACGAGTGCCCGCAGCGCCACGCTGTCCGGCAGTGTCAGCGCCGCGATGAGTGCGAGCGTGACAGTCAACGGCAGCGCGGCCGGGAGCTGTTCGCAGACCCAGGCCTTGCCGATCAACGGCAGCGGGACGATCAGCTGCATCGACCCGGCGGTCGCCCCGGTCGTCCAGCAGATCAAGGCCGAGAAGCAGGCCGAGGCGGACCGGCAGGCCCAGGCCACCGGCCAGAACGTCAACATCCCCTACACCCTCGACTACGAGGCCAGCGTCCAGATCGAGGCATTGGCCACCGTCCAGGCCGAGATCGACCGGGCGGTCCAGGCCGAGCAGGCCGAGCAGGACACCGCGAAGCAGAACACCCGCTGTCCGCTCAACAGCTTCGTAGCCGGAACCCGCGTCCTGCTGGCCAACGGCACCTCCGAACCCATCCAGGAGGTCAGGGTCGGCGACCGGATCGAAAACGCCACCCCGGGCAGCCAGGCCGTCGCGGCACACACCGTCACCGAGATCCACCGCACCGACGGCGACCGCGACTTCGTCGCCGTGGTCATCACCACCCCGGCCGGCACGGCGACGATCGACTCGACCGCACACCACCTGTTCTACGACCTCACCCTCGCCACCTGGGTCGATGCCGCCGCCCTCGCACCTGGCGACCGTCTGCAGACCACCGGCGACGGCAGCGCGACCGTCCAGGCGGTCCGCACCTACACCGCCGCCGACCGCACCTACAACCTCAGCGTCGACGGTGTTCACACGTACTACGTGCTGGCCGGTGCGACACCAGTCCTGGTGCACAACGAAGACCCGCTGCCCACCCAGACAAAGGGCCGGAACCAGCCGCTCACCAGCAAGCAGGCGAGCGACCTGGCGGCGTACCTCGGATACCGTGACACGGGCCAGCGCCTCAAGGGCCAGAAAATCTTCACGAACGGGAAGACCTTCATCTCGCAGGACATCGGCGACGGTAACGGCTCACACAACGGTGGCACCTGGAAGATCGCGAAGTCGGCGAAGGACCTGGGGAGCAAAACGACCCGCACGGCGACGACCGATGCTCTCCTCAATGAGATTGGCTGCTGATCCGGTGAGTTCGGAAACACCTGTGGACCGTGACATGTACTGGAGCGTCGTCCTACCCGGGATGACGGAGGCACAGGCGGAGCACCTGCTCTCGGTGGCCGGCGAAAGCCCGATCGGACTGCTCGGTTCCACGGTCGACCCCAGCTACTTCCTGTCGCTCCACATCGACCGCCATTCGGCCGAGACGCTGAAGGCGGCGCTGTTGTTGCTCCTGGAGTCCGGGTCCGCCGGCATCGAGGCGAAGGGGATCGGCCGCGGGTTGCTGGAGGCGGTGGACGACTGGATCGAGGCGGGCGGCCAGTACCTGGGCGAGTAACCGACGCTCAGTCACCAGGAGGTCCCCGGGGCGGCCCGACAGCGGCCGCCCCGGGGACCTCCTGCTCAGTGGCGTTCGAACGCCCACGGCTTCACCCTCCGAAGGAGGCGTCGGCCTCCGCCTTCACCGCCTCCAACCGGATAGTTCATCCGATTGCGTGCTACGGTTCCCACCAAGCGGATGAACTATCCGCATGACTGAGTGGAGGGGCCCATGACAAGGACAGCCGTGGTCACGGCAGGGACGGCCGGCATCGGACTGGAGACGGCTCTGGGACTGGCCGACGCCGGGTTCGCAGTCACCGTCGTCGGACGCAACGCCGACCGGGGCGCCCAGGCGGTCGACCGGATCAACGCGACGAACCCGGCGCACCCCGCACGGTTCCTGCCCGCCGACCTCGGCTCGCTCGACCAGGTGCGCGCGCTCGCCACCCGGATCGCCACCGAGCACGCCACCACGGGCGAACCGCTGACCGTGCTGGTCAACAACGTCGGGGCGATGTTCCCCGAACGACGGACCCTGGACGGGATCGAAGCGTCGTTCCTCGTCAACCACCTCTCGCCGTACCTGCTGACGGAACTGCTGCTGCCCACGCTGACGGCAGGGGCGCCCAGCAGGATCGTGAACGTGACCTCGGGCGCGGTCGGGCTCGCGAAGCGGACCTTCGACGCCGTCGAACCGCCCGGCGGCTACTACGGCTTCCACTGGTACGGCCGTGCCAAACTCGCCAACCTCGCCTACACGTTGGACCTGGCCGGCCGACTGGAAGGCACAGGCGTCTCTGTCCTCGCCGCCGACCCCGGAGGCGCCGCGACCGACATGACCAACGGCACCATGACCGACCCGAAGATCGTCTCCCCAGCCCTGCGGCTGCTGTGGCCACTGGTGCGCCGCAAGTTCGAACGCTCCACCTCGGGTCCGGCCTCCCTGGCTGCCCGGCCCTCGATCGTCGCCGCCACCGACGACGCCCTCGCGGGCCGGACCGGCATCGTCATCGGAGCCCAGGCGCACCCGGTGACGCCGCTGCGCGCAGCGACCGACCCCCGCCTCGCCCAGGACGTGCGCCGGCTCAGCGAACGGCACGCACCCCTCACCACCGCCTGACCCGCCGGGCGCCACGGGTACCGGTGGCGGGGATCATCCGGATGAGTCATCCGATTAGCATGTCCCCTATGACGACTCCCCTACGCAAGGACGCGGCCCGCAACTGGGACCGGATCGTCGCCGTCGCCCGTGCCCTGGTCGACCAGGGCACACCCCTGCAGCTGAACGACGTCGCCGGCCGCGCCGGACTCGGAGTCGGCACCGTCTACCGGCACTTCGCCACCCCCGAGGCACTCCTGGAGACCATCGCCACTCCCTGCCTGGAAGCCCTGGCCGCCCACGGGCAGCAGGCGCTGGCCGACACCGACCCCTGGCGCGCACTCGAAGGCTTCCTGTTCCGCACCGTCGAAGCACAGGTCACCGACGCGTCATTGGCCCCGGTCGCCGCCGCAGCCACCGACACCCTGCCGCGCACCACGGAACTCAAAACGGCGCTTCGGTCGGCCGGCACCGCACTCCTCGACCGGGCTCGCGACACCGGGGCGGTTCGACCGGACCTGGCCGCCACCGACCTCGTCCCGCTCATGTGCGGCATCGCCTACGCCGTCAACGTCCACGGCGGCACACCCACCGACCGGATCGACACCGCACACCGCTACCTGGCCACGCTCCTCGAAGGACTGCACTCCACACCACAGCACGCGTGAGGCCATCGCCCGCCCGCCAGATGTCCTCGCGGCCCAGCGCCGCGAGCGAGCCCGCATCCGCAGCGAGAAGGGCCTGCGCCGGGGCGGACGACCGGCGAAGATCGCGTGAGCCTACCCATGGGCGGCCTGGCCTCGTACGTGTGGAGCCATCTGCAGGTGCTGCGGCACTGCGGCATCCTCGATCGGATCTCCGGCAGGCGTACCTGGGCGAATGGCTCAACTACGCCAGGGATCACTCTGGCGCAGGCCGGGGGTGCTGCGCTGAGATGGTCAGTGCCCGGACCAACAACGCCGTCCGCCGGTCGCGCTCAGCCAATCCCTCGGGGGCCCGATGAGAGACGCGTCCTGCCCGCGGCTGCGGTGACCACCGTACGCCGCACCGCACCGCACCACGTCACGCCCGTCACCGAGTCGTGCGGGCCCCTCGACCCTGTCGGTGATCCCGGCACGTGCCCCGGTCAGGGGACTTGCGGGCATGGCCGTCCCCGGCGAACGGCGCCGAACGACGCCGTGCCTCCGGCACACCCGGGCACGGCCGATCAGTCACACCGACCCCTGGAGAGTGGTTCCATGTTCCGACGCACGCGGCACGTCCTCGGCCTCACGGCCGTCCTGGCAGGCACGCTCGCCGTCGCCGCGCAGCCCGCCCTCGCCGCGCAGCCCATCCAGCCCGCGCAGCCCGTCCGGGCCGCCCAACCGGCCCCGTCGATGACCATCGGCGGTGGCGACGGGATCCTGGTCCAGGTGCACAATCCGACCGACCCGAACACCCTGCACTACGAGATCTGCACCCTGACCGCCGTCGGGTACGACGCGGCGGGGAACCTGGTGGGCCTGACCAATGCCCACTGCTTCATCGACCCGGCGGGCAACAAGCTGGTGGGCGACAAGGTCTACAAGACCACCGCGCCGAGCGGCCAGGGCCTCAGCGCGGCTCCGCTCCCGACAGCCCAGCAGGTGGTCCACGACGCGGCGGCCGGGGCGGTCGGCACCTCCACCTACGTCAGCACGCCGAACAACCTGGCCTCCGGCGGACCGGCCGGCCTGGACTACGCGGTGATCCAGCTCGACCCGACCAAGGTCGCCCCCACGAACACCGTCGGCGGTGTGACGATCACCTCGATCGGGGACATCCCGCCGGTCGGGACCCGGATCTGCAAGCAGGGCTGGCGCACCGGCCTGACCTGCGGTGTCCTGACGGGCAGTGACCCGATCTGGTTCACCAGCCTGATCTGGACCTGGGGCGGCGACTCCGGCTCCCCCACCGTGGCGGGCAACACCCTGATCGGCAACGCGTGGGGCGCCTTCCACCACACCCGGATCACGAGCATCCTGGCCGACCTGAACGCACGCGGCGGCGTCGGCGCCGGTTTCCACCTCGCGCCCTGAACCCCGCTCCCCCGCCTCCTCTGCCCCACCGCACAGCGGTGGGGCAGAGCGCTGCCACGAGGAACGCGCGGAGGGAGTCAGCCATCCGGGCAGCCCGGGAGCACCTGGACCACCGATACGCGGGACGGTTGGTGGTGTCCGGGATCGAGGAGCACGAACTCGACGGAGCGCCGTCGGTGAGCCTGGCCACGGCTCTCAGGAGTGCGGGATCGTAGCCGCGAACCAAAGGCTGACAACATGATTTCAACATCAGTGGCGTAACCGCTGACCATCTCGCTCGTTCACCGGAGCATGGCCAATCATCTGCGCATCATCACCGCCTTTGCTCTCACCGGGACTCTCACCCTGGCCGCAGCCGGCACCGCCGATGCCGCCCCGTCGAAAACGGAGAGCACCTGCGCCGAGAAGTACTTCGACGGCAGCTCCGGAAAGTGGACGCGAGGGGATCTGTGTCTTCGGGAGAACGGGCACGACATGTGGATCACATTGCGGGGAGAGTGCAAACCGGGTGCGCTCTCCGCGTACCGGGCCTGTACGTCCAGGTCGGTTCACTACGCCCTCAAGAAAGATGGCGACGAGATCGGGCATTTCAGCCTCGGCGAGCGCCTTCAATACCCCGGCCCCGGCAAGTACGAGGTGTCGGCAGACGTCTATCTCGACGGATCCTGGTACGAGTCGGGGGAAGGCCGGTACGGCGTGCACACCTCTGGACCGATGAGCCTGGAAGCACCCTTTACAACGCCCACCGATCCTGAGCGGCTACGGGCGAACATCAGCGATCCCAAGGTCTACCGGGACGCCAACGGCCGGGAGCGCGCCACATACACGCTGACGATCACCAATGACTACCCGACGGACAGGACCGCGGGAATCATGCTTGCCAGGAGCTACTATTCTCTCGGCATTGATTCCCCGAGCGGGGGGTGCACTGAAATTCCAGGAAACAAGATCAGCGACATGTACTGCCGCTTGGGGAGCATCCCACAAGGATCTTCTCGGAGCATTACCGTCAGCACGGGAAAGGGGCCCTTCACCTGCGATTCCGCCCCCTTTTCCTGGAGCGGCTATCTTCAGGACAGCCAAAGCCACATCGCGAAAGATGTGACCGGCCCCACGCCCTGGTGCCCCAAGCCCTAGCCCAGGCGGAACATTCCGGATCATTCATTCGTCATAGCATTTGAGGCAGACGTCCCGGCCGCCTTTCAGGTGGCCGGGACAGGTATTTTGGGCCACGCACAGGCCTCGCGCGGCGCGGCGGCCAGTCGCGGGGAAATAGCGTGCTCGGCCAGTGGAGCAGGTCTCAACGAAGCGCCCCGCACGCCCTGCGCACAGAAGAGCCTCATCGCCGCGGCCAGGATGCGCTCCTGCGGCGGACTCGAATCATTCGTCGTCATGACTTGACGCTGACAGAAGGAGCGTTCTACCTTTGAGAGGAGAGAGAACGGTCCTTCTGCTCTGCTGGCGCCGCTTCCACGGATACCGCCCGCAGGCAGCCCGACCGTGCCCCGAACCCACCAAGGAGCCACCCCGCCATGCCCGCCAACCGCACCCCCGTCATGTTCATCCACGGCCTGTGGCTCCACTCGGCGAGCTGGCGGCCGTGGGCCGACCGGTTCCGCGACGCCGGCTACGAGCCGATCCTGCCCGAGTGGCCGGGCGTGCCCGCCACCGTCGCCGAGGCCCGCAGGAACCCCGACCGGCAGGGCGGCGTCGGCCTCGCCGAGATCTCCGCCCACCACGCCCGGATCATCCGCGACCTGGACACCCCGCCCATCCTGATCGGCCACTCCGTGGGCGGCTTCATCGCCCAGCACCTCCTGGGCCAGAACCTGGCACGCGCGGCCGTCGCCATCTGCCCCGGCCAGATCAAGGGCGTCAAGGCCGTCGGACCCGCCCAGGCCAAATCCGCCTTCGCGTTCCTGCGCAACCCCGCCAACACCAAGCGCGCCGTCTCGCTCGACCCCGCCCAGTTCCGCTACGCCTTCGCCAACGCCG
This sequence comes from Kitasatospora sp. NPDC008050, assembly GCF_042957465.1. Lineage (NCBI taxonomy): Bacteria > Bacillati > Actinomycetota > Actinomycetes > Kitasatosporales > Streptomycetaceae > Kitasatospora > Kitasatospora sp. NPDC008050. Next base: position 176,938 of record NZ_JBIBIJ010000011.1, on the reverse strand, counting down.
TCGAACAGCAGGAATCCGACGAGCTGTTCCAGGAATGGACCATTCCCAGCCCCGCCCGCCCCCTCTTCCAGCTCGCCCTGAGCAACTTCGCCCCCCACTCACCCGCCAAGGTCGACACCGCCAACCGCACCCGCGGCCCCCTGCTGCTGCTCTCCGGCAAGCTCGACCACACCGTCCCCGACGTCCTCACCCGCTCCACCCACAAGCAGTACCGCAACTCCCCGGCCACCACCGACTACCACCGCTTCGACGACCGCGGCCACTCCCTCACCGTCGACCACGGCTGGCGCGAACTCGCCGACCACTCCCTCACCTGGCTCGACAAGGCCGACCTCGGCTGAGCACTTTCCACCCCGACACCGCGAGCCCCGACGGCGGCTTCGGCATCGAGGTGACGCTGCGCGACCCGCGGCAACATCCCGCTCACCCTGATCGTCGAGTAGCCCCCTTCCGCGGCTGGACGGTGCACGCCGCGCCGCGCACCAAGCGCTCGCTGCCCCACACCCGGCCGCCTTCCCGGCCGGGCCCTCTCAACCCCTAGGAAAAAACATCATGCGTCATCGTCATGTCCGCGTGCGTACCGTGAGCCTCGCAGCAGTCGGGGCAGCACTCCTGGGCGCCTCACTGACCCCGGTGGCATCGGCCCACTCCGCCCCGGCCAAGGCCAAGCCGACCGTCGTGCTGGAGCACGGCGCGTTCGCGGACGCCTCCGGCTGGAACGGCGTGGCCCAGCGCCTGCAACACGACGGCTACACCGTCATCGCCCCCGCCAACCCGCTGCGCGGACTGCCCGAGGACTCCGCCTACCTCACCAGCGTCCTCAAGGGCATCCAAGGGCCGATCGTGCTCGTCGGCCACTCCTACGGTGGCGCCGTCATCACCCAGGCCGCCGCCGGCAACCCCCAGATCAAGGCCCTCGTCTACATCGCCGCGCTGATGCCCGACAAGGGAGAGGTCCTCGGCGCACTGACCGCCAGGTCCACCCAGGCCCAGCTCCAGCCCGCCCTCAAGCCCCTCCCGTACGCCAACGCCGACGGCACCGGCGGAACCGACCTGTACATCGACCCCGCCCGTTTCCACGACGTCTTCGCAGCCGACGTACCCACCTCCCAGACCAACCTCATGGCGGCCGAGCAACGGCCCGTCACCGCCGCCACCTTCGCCTCCACCGCCACCGCCGCCGCCTGGCACACCATCCCTTCATGGGCCATGATCGCCACCCAGGACAAGACCCTGGGCGCCGACGTCGAACGCTTCGAGGCCGAGCGCGCCGGATCCCACACGGTCGAGGTCAACAGCTCACACGTCGCGATGATCTCCCACCCCGCAGCCGTCACCCACCTCATCGAGGACGCCGCCAACTCCACCTCCCACTAACCTCAAGCATTGTGGAGGTGAGGTCGCGCGGGACCGTCCGCGGCACCGGTGGGGGTGTGGGCGGCGGGTAAGCCTTTGGTGAGGGTAGGCCTTTGGTGAGGGTGGCGGCGAGGCCGGCGAGCATCTGGCCGGGCTCGGGCCGGTCCTGGTGCCAGGCGGCGACGGTGGTGAGGGTGAGATCGCTGCCTTCGATGCCGAGGGTCACGACGGGCTCGCCGGTGAAGGCCTTGCCCGTGGTGCCGCTGCCCAGGGCGATGAGGGTGAACGCCTGTCCTGCGGCGACCAGGTGGGCCAGGCCGGCGAAGTTGTGTCCTTCGAGTCCGATGCGTTTGCGGACCGCGACCCGGTTCAGGACCTCGTCCAGTCGGTGGTAGATCTCCGGTGCGGCGTCATAGCCGATCGAGGCGAACGGCAGGTGGGCGAGTTCTTCCAGCCGGACCGCTGTGCGTTCGTCGAAGCCGGTTCCCCGTCCCACGACCACGGCCACCGGGACCGTCTCCAGGTCGAGGGTGCGGATACCGGGGCCGGTGACGGGACCGTGGAGGAAACCCATGTCGATCTCGCCGCTGAGCAGCGACCGCACCAGGGGCTCGGTACTGGCGGGGTGCAGCCGTACGGGGAGGTCTGGGTGCCGGCCGGCGAGGGTGCCCAGGAAGCGGGTGCGCAGTTCGGTGGAGACGTCGGGTGCGATGCCGATGACGGCGGTGCGCGGATGGGCGCGGGCCGCCGTGTGGACCAGGCCGGGGATGGCCTCGAACTGTCTGATCACGTCGCGGGCCGCCGGCAGCAGCGCCTCGCCGGCGGGGGTGAGTTCGACCTTGTGGTGGGTGCGGACGAACAGGGGGGTGGTGAGTTCGCGTTCCAGGTCCTTGATGCGCTGGCTGAGCGGGGAGGTGGCCATGTGCAGGCGTGCGGCGGCGCGGGTGAAGTTCAGTTCCTCGGCGACGGCCACGAAGTACCGCAGGTGCAGCATGTCCATCTGCCTCAACATACGCCCATCTCACAACTCCCGTGTGACCGCTGTGGTCATGTGCGTGTGCGGGCATTGGTCGTGGCCGGCGGGGACGGTCGCCTCCTAACGTCGAACGGGAAGAGCCCACCCCACAGGAAGGTGTTGACCATGAGCGGTCGACCCCCCGTTCGCATCGCCAACTTCTCCGGCTACCTCGGAGACCGGTACACCGCCATCGACGAGGCCGTGGCCGGTGACCCGGTCGACGTGCTGGTCGGTGACTACCTCGCGGAGATCACCCTCGCCGGTCTGTCGGCGCGCTGTCAGGAGGATCCGGCGCGGGGCTACGTCGAGTACTTCCTCGACCAGTTGCGGCCCCACCTGGCCACGCTGGCCCAGCGGCGGGTCAAGGTGGTGACCAACGCGGGCGGATTCAAGCCCGCCGCCCTGGCCCAGGCCGTGCGCGCACTGGCCGCCGAGGCGGGCCTCGACGTCTCGGTAGCCCACGTCGAGGGCGACAACCTGCTGTCCCGCCTGCCCGAACTGGCGGCGGCGGGGCATCGGTTGGAGCACCTCGACAGCGGTCGCCCGCTGTCCTCGTGGGGTGCGGCGCCGGTAGCAGCCAACGCCTACCTCGGCGGGTGGGGCATCGCGCGGGCGCTGGCCGAGGGCGCGGACATCGTCGTGTGCGGCCGGGTCACCGATGCCTCCCTGGTCCTGGGCCCGGCGGCGTGGTGGCACGGGTGGAGTAGCACGGACTGGGACCGGCTGGCCGGTGCGGTCGTCGCCGGGCACATCATCGAATGCGGCCCGCAAGCCGTCGGCGGCAACTTCTCCGGCTTCACCGGCATCCCGGGCATGCTCGCCCCCGGCTTCCCGATCGCCGAGATCGCCGAAGACGGCACCAGCGTGATCACCAAGCACCGGCGCGACGGCGGGGCGGTCACCGTCGACACCGTCACCGCCCAACTCGTCTACGAGATCCAGGGGCCGCGCTACCTCAACCCCGACGTCACCGTCCACCTGGAGGACGTACGCCTCGCCCCGGTGGGTCCCGACCAGGTCCGCGTCTCCGGGGCCGCAGGATCGCCCCCGCCGCCGACCACCAAGGTCGCGCTCTTCGCACCCATCGGCCACACGGTCGTCAACACCCTCTACGTGACCGCGCCCCAGGTCGAGGAGAAGGTGGACCTGCTGCGCGCCCAACTCGGCAACGACCTGCCCCCAGGCGTGGACGAGCTGGACATCACCAGGATCGGGACCGCCGCCACCGACCCCGAGACCCAGTGGGACGCGACCGTGGCGCTGCGGGTCATGGCCACCGCCCGCAAGCCCGAACCGCTGGAGCGCCTCGACCTGGCACGCCGGCTGGGCAGCCTGTACCTGCAGAGCATCCCGGGCTTCTTCCTCGACGGCCAGGCCCTCGCCCAGGTCAGCCCGCAACCCAGGATCGACTACTGGCCCGCACTGCTGGACCTGACCGCCGTGGCCCACCGGGTGGTCCTCGCGGACGCCCGAACCATCGACATCGCACCGCCCGAGCAGACCGCGACGGCACATCAGCCCACCCACCCCGAGCCCGAGCCCGAGGACGCGGCACCGGCCACCCGGGTGCGCCGGGTGCCACTGGGCACGGTCGCCTACGCCCGCAGCGGCGACAAGGGCGGCAACAGCAACGTAGGGATCTGGGCCCGCGACCGAGCCGCGTGGCCGTGGCTGCGCCAGGCCCTGACCACGGCCGAACTGCGGCGGCTCATGCCGGAAGCCAGGGGCCTCGACGTGGTCCGCCACGAGTTCGAGCACTTGCACGCGGTGCACTTCGTCCTGCGCGGGCTGCTGGGCACCGGCGGGTCGTCCAACCTGCGGGTCGACCAGGTCGGCAAGGCGGTCGGCGAATACCTGCGCGCCAAGCACGTCCTGGTCCCCGAGACGCTGCTGACCGACGCGGAGCACCCCCATGACGCTCACTGACCGGCTCACCCAAGCGGTCGCCAACCCGCTGACCCACGACGCCTTCGACCCGTACGCCCACCTCGCCGAGGTCCTGGCCGGAATCGGCATGAGCCCCGCCGACACCGGCGGCAGCATCGTCTTCCACGGTGCCGACCCGGTGGTGCCGAGCACCCTGCGCCTGGGTGCCGCCTCCGCCATCGCCCTGGCCGCCAAGTCCGCCGCCATCGCGAAACTCTGGCGACTGCGCGGCGGATCCGGACAGGACATCGCGGTGGACCTTCGGGTGACCCCGCACCGGCTCTGCCCCTTCTACGACCGCACGTGGGAACTGCTGAACGGCCATCCACCCACCGCCTCGTCAAACCCCTCCCAGGCCCTGGGCTTCCGTTTCTACCGCACGGCGGACGACCGCTGGGTCATGCCCCTCAACCCCTACCCCAAAATCAAGATCGCCGCCCAGCGGCTGCTCGACGTCCCCGACGACCCGCAGCGGGTGGCCACCGCCATCGCCCGCCGCGACGCCCGCGAACTGGAGGAAGCCGCCGCAGCAGCCGGGGTGGTCCTGCCGATGCTGCGCACCACCGACGAACTGCTCACCGAGGCGCACTACCGCGAAGTCCTCGCCGACCTGCCCCTGATCGAGATCACCAAGATCGCCGACAGCGAGCCCGAACCGCTGCCCGGCGGCGCCGACCAACCCCTGTCCCGCATACGCGCCCTCGGCATGGGCCACGTGATCGCCGGCGCCGGCCTCGGCCGAGCCCTCGCCCTGCACGGCGCCGACGTCCTCAACCTCTGGCGCCCCGACGAGTTCGAACACGACCTCACCTACGCCAGCGCCAACGTCGGTGTCCGCTCGGCCACCGTGGACCCCTACCAGGCCGAAGGCGCCCGACAGATCACCGAACTGCTCACCACGGCAGACGTCTTCTACGCCAACCGCAGGCCCGGATACCTGGCACGGATCGGCCTCTCAGCGGAAGAGACCGCGCACCTGCGCCCCGGCATCATCCACGCCACCGCCTCACTCAACGGCGAACAGGGCCCCTGGGCAGACCGCGTGGGCTTCGACCAGAGCGCCGGAAGCCTGACCGGCATGATGCTCCTCGAAGGCGGCGGCCAACACCCCGCACTGCCACCGATCCTGGTGGTCAACGACTACATCGTCTCCTGGCTCCTGGCCGCCGGCGTCACCGAGGCCCTCACCCGCCGCGCCACCCACGGCGGCAGCTACCGGGTCCACGTCTCACTGACCCGCGCCGCCCTGTGGATCCTCGCCATGGGCGTCTTCGACCACACCTACGCCCACGAAACCGCCGGACACGGCGAACAGCACGCCTACCTGCCCCCGCAGACCTTCACCGCCGACACCCCACTGGGCCGCTACCAAGGCGTCACCGACCAAGTCACCATGAACCGGACACCCGGCCGGTACCGCACCATCCTCGTACCCCGCAGCTCCTGCCGCCCGCAATGGGAACACTGACACCCCGACACCAGGCCCCGCCCCGCCCCGGAGAGCCAATCCGGGGCGGGGACTGCGCCTGGTCCTCCGATCGGGTTGTCCGGACTGTGTTGTCCGGGGCGGGTCCGCCGACCCCGGACAACGCCCGGACGGCTAGACCTGACGTCAACGCATCGCCGGGTGACCGGTCCAGGAGGGCGGGGAGCACGGAAGAGCGTTCGACTCCGGAGGGAAGACATGATCACGAAGCGGATTCGCCACACGGCGGTTCTCGCGCCGCTCGTCGGGCTCCTGCTGGCGCTGGGCCCGGCGGTGTCCGCGCATGCGGCCACCAGCACCACCACCGCGCCGGCGGCCAGTTGTGCCAGCGATCCCAAGCAGAACGCGGAGACCCTCTTCTCGGTGTGGCAGGGCAACGTCGACATCATGCTTCGCTACAGCCCCACCTGCCGCACCGCGTGGGCGGCCCGGGGTGGTGACGGTGCGCCCGGTGACGAGATCTGGGTCTGGAACGAGAACACCGGCGCCACCCAGTCTGCCTGGTACCCGGCGTGGTCCACGGGTGTCGTCGATGACGCGGGCACCCAGTCCCACGCGTGCTACGAGGGGCCCGGGGTGCCCAAGTTCTGTACCCCGTTCGCCTAGAAGTGCCCTGCCCTGTGCCCCTCGGACCGCGGTTCCGGTCCGAGGGGCACAGCTCTCCGCCTCCTGCCGACCAGGTTCAGGAGCATGGGCGGACTGTAGGGGAGCTCGGGAGCACAGCGCTGCCACTGCTGGGAGGTGAGCGTGTTCCTGGTGGTGGCGCAGATGCGCCGGTGGCCCGGCGGGCGTCGAGTGTCCACACGCGCACGGTCCGGTCGTCGCCGGCGCTGGCCAGGGTGTGGCCCGCCAACTCGGCGATGAGCGCCCCGAGTCGACGCCGCGAGAGGCCCGTGCGGATACGACGCGAAAGAGCCGTACGGGCCAGGGTAGATGCCACCATCTCCCCAACTCGTACGGCTCACTTTGCGTTTCGGCCCGAGCATTCCGGTGACATCGACTGAGCGCGCGCCATCGAGGTTTGAGCGATTCACTCTTCAGCGCACCTCCGGAAAGCCCCCAGCTGCTCACCTCCTCATGCTGGTGTCAAACAGCAGCTGAGACAGGGTGTGACAGGGAGTCCACCTCGGAAGCGCTGTCCGTCACGGATGAGGGCCCACAGGACGTTGACGCGTCGTCGGGCCAGGGCGAGGACGGCCTGGGTGGGTCGCATGCCTTCGGCGCGCTTGCGTTCGTAGAAGCGGCGGGATTCCTGGTAGCTGCCGGATGCTTCCATGCCGTCGGCGACGTCGACCGCCCAGAGCACGTCCTCGTCCAGCGGCGCGGGCCGGTGTCCGTACCGCTGGCCGGTGTCTGTACCGCGCCGGGTGCGCCCGCGGCGGCGACGCGGGCGCCGAGTCGTCAGGCGGGCTGGACGGTGATGGTGCACAGGCGCTTGGTGGCCCGGGTCAGGGCTACGTACAAGTCCCTTTCCCCACCGGGGCGGGCCGTGATGATTTCCTCGGGGTTCATGACGACGACCCCGTCGAATTCCAGGCCGCGTGCTTCGGACGCCGGCACGATGCGTGCATGGTGAGCGATGCCCTGGGCCGTCAGCTCGCTCACCCTGGTGTCCGCGCAGATCACTCCCAGAAGCTCGCCCGGGTGCGCGGTGCTCTGGGCGCGGAGTTCCTGAAAGACGGCGGTGACCAACCCGTCCGGAGGTGTGGTCACGGCGCGAGGGCTCTCACCGCTTCGCAGTGACCGTGTGGGCTTCTGGTCCGGAGCGATCCGCGTGAGCAGGTCCCGCACGCTCTCCAGGATCTCCTGCGTGGTGCGGTAGCTGACGGTCAGGTTGTGCAGTTTGAACCGGGGTCCGACGTGAGGGCTCAGTGCTTCCTTCCAGTCGCGTGCTGTCGCGACCGGGCCTGCCTGGGCGAAGTCACCCACCAGCGTCATCGCCCTTGCCGGGCAGCGGCGGACGATCATCCGCCACTGCATGGCGGTCAGTTCCTGCGCCTCGTCGACGACGACGTGCCCGTACGTCCGCTCAGGGGGGCCGTCGACCAGGCTCGCCGCCTCGTCCAGCAGCGGCACATCGGCATCGGTCCACGGGTCGTCCGGACCGCGCAGCAGAAGGGACCGCTCCTGCGCGGTCAGGCGGGGCAGGCGCTCGGCGAGAGCGCCGGCGTTCGTCAGGAGCGCCTTCACGAGGTCACCGGGTACCAGCCGCGGCCACAACTCCTCGACCGCTCGGTCGACGCCGGCGTCGTCGAGGAGATCGGCTCGGATGGCGTCCAGGTCCAGCTCGTGGACCGGACCCGAGTCGGCCGCACCTTCGGCACGGCGCTGGGCGGCTCCCGTGAACCGGTCGAGGTCCATGCCCGTCATCCTGGTGGCATCGGCGTCGATCTGCTCCAGGAGGTCGCCCATGTCCCGTTGCATCGCGTCGGTGACGGCGTCGACCAAGAGCTCCCTGAACACCTGGCGCGCGGGGTTGTGCGCCGGTGCGGCTGCCACGGCGGCGGCGCGTGCCGTGGCGACTTCCTCGCCGGACAGGTGAACCAGTTCCCGTCCGACCCGCACGGTGAAGTCACCGGCGGGGGCTTGGTGGACGCGCAGCAGGCCGGCCAGGGCGTCGGCGAGGTCGGAGCTGCCCTTGAGACGCGCCGTATCGAACGGGTCCACCGTGTCCGTGGACACTCCGGCCAGTTCCCGGCAGGTCGCCAGGACGACGTCGTTCTCTCCCAGCGAGGGAAGCACCTGGGAGATGTAGTCGAGGAACCGGGCGTTCGGGCCCACCACCAGGACACCCTCCTCCGCGGCGCGCGGGAACGCGTACAGGACGTAGGCCGCCCGGTGCAGGGCGACCACCGTCTTGCCGGTGCCGGGCCCGCCCTGCACCACGGTCACCCCGCGGTGGGCGGAGCGGACGATCTCGTCCTGCTCGGCCTGCAGCGTCGCGACGGCCGCGTGCATCCTGCCCGTACGCCGTGCCGACAGAGCCTCGGTCAACGGGCCGTCCCCCACGACGTCCTCGTCGGTCGGGGCGGTCCCGTCCAGCAGTTCGTCGCTCACCGCGATGACCGTGCGCTCCTCGAGGCGCAGGTGCCGGCGCCGCCGCAGGTCCATCGGGTGGACCGGTGTCGCCTCGTAGAAGGGCCGCGCCGCGTTCGCGCGCCAGTCCACGAGCAGAGGCAGGTCATCCTCCTCCCTGTGCAGTCCGATCCGCCCGATGCGCAGGGCCGTGCCATCCGTCCAGTCGATGCGCCCGAAGACCAGCCCCTTTTCGGCTCCCTCCAGCCGGCCGATTTCCTTGGCCAGACGCTCGGCGGCGATTTCTCTCTCGTATGCCTCACCGGCGCTTTCCGCCGGGGCCTTCAGCACGCTCGCTCGGAGTACTCGCGCCTCGGAAAGCCGCTCGGTGAGCAACTCGTACAAGGAGGACACATAATCCCGCTCCGATTCAACCGCACGCACAGCGGGATCATTCATTTTCGACAACAGGGGGCTCCTTCGATTCGAGCCACACCATACGGTCAAAGCTCCCTGAAGATAAGTCTTGACTTACTTGGTGAAGCTATGGCCCTACGACTGCATCCATGAAGGCTGACCGTACGGCGCATCATGCATTCCGCCGTTCCGTATATCGCCACTTGCGCTCCCGATGCCTGCCTGCCTGCCTGCCTGCCTCATGGACGATCCCGCCGTTGGATACCTGCGATGTCTTGCCGCGCTCGGGAAAAGGGGGAGGATCCGGCGAGGCGACCGGCGCCATCGAGCTCACTGCCAGGGGGCATCTGGTCGCTTCGTCCGGCGACCCGGCCGAGGAGACGAGCAGAGAGTGGGTTAAGCCCTCGACCGGTCCACCACTGCCCGACCCGTGCCGACGGCCCCGTCTCAGGACCGCAGCCTGGCGATCAACCGGCTCCGCGCGGCCGGCCACACCGACGTGGTCGCCGCCATCCGCGAGATGTCCTACCACTCTTTCACCCGGCCATTGGGCATCCTGCGCATCGGCTGACCAGCAGCGATCCATAGCGACCCTGACCATTGCAACAGCCCTGGATAAAGATCCGGTTCCGACCCGACCTGCTCAACGGCTACCTCACCGAGACCGGGCCGGCGATCAAACCTCCGACTTTACGAGTCCAACCGGTTCCGGTCAGTGAAACTCCCGCGCGAACCCTTGGTCGTACAGGTCTTGACAGTCAACACCTTCTGGCCAAAGCTGGTGTTCTCTTTCGGGGACGGACCGAGTTCCGCATTGGAAGGTGATCCCGGCGACGCGGGCGGAGCGGATCGAACCGTTCACGGGCTTGTCGACGGTCAGGTCACACTAAATGGAGTTGGTCGTGGCTGTCGAGGTGCACCAGGAAGATGTGGTCCGGCCGACTCCGGAAGACAATACCGCGTCCGGTGCGGCGACCACCGAAGGCATGTATTTCAGCACGTCGCTGAAATGCTGGATCGTCGAAGGGTACGCAGAGGCTGTCGCGGCCATGCGAGAGACCGCGTTGGAGATTCCCAGGCTGGCGCTGCCGACCGAGGGGCTCGGTGAGGGAGAACGAACGGCGCTCCAGGGGCTGTGGGAGCAGGCTCAGCACCTGCCGCTGTATTCGACCGGCAGGGCCCATCAGCGGCTTCGTAGGCACTTGCGCGCCCCGTTCACCCGGGATGCGGTAGTGGACTGGCGCGGCCTGACCCGCGAGATCGCACGAGAACTGATGGAGGAGCGCCTTGCGGTTGGGCGCGTGGAAGTGGTCAGCGAGATCGGGAGCCCGCTGGTGCGGTGGGTGATGGCTGATGTGATCGGTATCCCGGTCTCGAAGCGAGCTGATTTTGAGCGCTGGACGGAGGCGACCACCAGGGTCGGATCGCTTGCGACCCCGCATTGGTCCGGGGACGTGGCCGCTGAGGCGGCCGAAGCCGCCGAGTGCATCCATGAGCTGGTCCGCGATGTGTTGGCCAACCCCAACGAGGTCTGTGCTGGAAGCCTGTTGGGCCGTGCCGCGCACGGACCGGGGCCGGGAGAGCACAGTGGCCTGTCAGTAGCGGAGTTGGCTGCCAACGCTCGGTCGCTCTACACAGCGGGCGTGCAGACCACGATCTTCCTGATCGCGTCTGCGGCGTGTCTGATCTTCAACGATGAGGACCTTGTCCGGCGTGTTCGGGAGGACGCGCGGACCGTGAAGGCCATGGTGCAGGAGACGTTGAGGTTCGCCTGCCCTGCGGTGGAGGTCAATGTCCGACGTGCCGGCCGGGATGTGACCATCGGTGCACATCACATTCTGCGTGGGCAGTTCGTGCGTATCGTGGCACTGCGCGCCAATCGGGATTCCCGCCGGTTCCGTGACCCGGATGTCTTCAACTACCGGCGCGGTGACCGGGGTAAGGCCTTGGCGTTCGGAACAGGGCCACACGTATGCCTTGGTAACCACCTGGCGACGGCGGTGACCGAAGAAATATGCGCTGTGCTCGCCGAACCGCGCTACGACGCCCGCACCATATCCCCTTACCCGCAATTCCGGCGTCGCGCTGCGGCGCCCGTGATGTGGGGTCCCGAGTGGGTACATCTGGGACTTGGCACAGCTCACTCGAAGACCGTCGGATGATTGACCGGTGTGACCATCCGATACGAAACCGAGTGCACACATCAGGACCCTCCTTGGGTCAACTCTGAAGAAAGAAGGAGACATGTCCCCCACTGTCAACATTGTCGACCTGCCCACCAGCGAGGAGTTGCTGGCTGAGGACGAGCACACGTCCCCGAACGCTCAGATCTCCCAGGAGCCGCTTCAGGGCGCTGCCTTCCGCCTGATCAACGCTCAGTAGGCGCCATCCGGCCCAGCTCGGCTGAGCCGCCGGAGGGCCGGCACGCTGTGTCGGTCCTCCGGTCCACAGGCATACTGCAAAAGTCCCTGCCACCACCGGATTTGAGCAGGCGAACAAGAGGTGGATCAGTGCCGGTTCTCTACGTGAGCCCCATCAGGTATGGCGATAACACTTCCATGGACGCCATGTGCCATTCCCTCGACCATACGCTTCGACAAGCCGGCACCGAGCTCCGCGTCGCATACGCGGATTTCCGTGACGAAACATGGCTTGAGAAGACCAACGAGATCATACAGCAGGGCATCGCGGCGAACGTGGACGCGATCGTGTTCTACGTGATTGATCCACGTGAACCGGCCGATGCCGTTGCCGACGCCAGGGAACATGGAATACCTGTCGTCAGTATCGAACGGCCACGCTTCGACGTCGACGCCTCGTTGGTGTACCCGAACTTCAACCAAGGCGTGTACATGGCGGAGTATCTTTCTCGGTTACTGCCACCACATGCTCGCGTAGGAATAGTGGGCGGTCCGGGCACCACCGACGACGAAGAGCTGGTGCTCGGCATAGTCCACGGACTGAGGCGATTCGGGCTGGTCGGCATCAACGATCCGCACGACCCTCGATACAGAAACCTTACGGACGTTCGTGCTGGAGGCAAGGAGAAGACGAGCAACCTCCTCGCTGACTTCGCCGAACTCGACGGACTCGTCCCCTACAACGATGAAACAGCTCTCGGTGCGATCGATGCGCTGAAAGAGTCGGGCCGGCTCGGAGAGGCCAAGATGGTCTCCCGCAACGGTACTCCCAAACTTGTACAGCTGGTCAGGGACGGCGTGCATCACGGAACATGGGATCTGGAGACACTCAGCATAGGCCGAATCACCGGTGAGCTGGTGGTCAGACTTGCCGTCAACAAGGAGAAACTGGACGGCCTGTGCGTCGCAAGCCCTATCGGGCACATGATAACCGCCGAGCGGGCACCCACCTGGGTGCCCTGGGAACAACGAATCGAATACCGCCCGCTACAGCTCTGGCACAACACGTGACCGCGGTCGCCCGTCCGGAAGTTGTTGGGCTGCCAATCGTGGGAGCTTGCGCAGCAGGGCCGGGGTGAGGCGGCGGTAGGCTGCCGGGTTGATCGGGTTGAGCCAGTGCGAGGCGCGCACCAGGACGTTGATGTTGAGACCGAGGTCGCCCAGCACCTCGTCGACGTTGTGCATCGAGAACGGGATGATCTTCGTGCCCTTGCAGTGGTGCCCGTCGGTCGCGGTGTCCAGGAACGCCAACTGGTCGATGACCGCCTGGCGCACGTTCTCCGGACTCGGCAGCGGTATCGCTCGCGCGATCGCCGCCGCGATCCACAGGGCCGCCATCTCCGCGTTGAGCGGGCTGAAGAACGAGGAGTTGTAGCCGTTGAAGTACAGCCCGGGGATGTCCGGGGGCATGATCTGGCGGTAGAGCATGAAGTTCCCGCGCTCGTCCAGCAACCGCCCCTGCAACTCCGGGGAGAGGAACGGCACGGCCTGGGTGAAGCCGGTCGCGCACACGACGAGGTCGGCCGGGAGCGTCGTTCCGTCTGCGAGCTGGGCGAACGGCCTGCCGTTGCGGGCGAGCAGCCGGGTGATCGTCTGGTCCCGGCGCACCCCGATGCGGCCGTCGGCGACCGCTTCGAAGAAGCCTTCGGTCGCGAGCCCGATGGCGCCTCGGACGATGCCCTCCATGCTGCCGCGGGGGACCAGAGCCAGTCGCCGGAGGCCGAACTGACGCACCGAGACGGACCCGATCGAGTCGACCATCCTGCGGCGTAGACCGTTGCCCGGGCCGTGCAGGAACTTCTCGAACCCGCGCAGCCGCAGATAGCGGAAGAGTCCCTCCCCCATACGGGTCAGCAGCAGCATCTTGAAGTTGAGGAAGCCGCCGATCCTGCGCGGCACTTTCCACAGCAGTTGCCGCGCGATCACATCGGTACTCTCGGCCACCTCGCTGATCGCCACCGCGACGTCGCACGCGGACTTTCCGTAGCCGACGACCAGGACGTGCCTGCCCCGGGCCTCCTGGGCATCGTGGAAGTCGGTGGCCGCGCACAACCGCCCGCCCGCCGCGGTGAAGTCCGCCACGCCCGGGTACGAGGGGATGGCCGGTTCGCAGAACACGCCGTTCGCCACGACGAGTTGGTCGAAGTCCTCGGTGGAGTGAGTGCCCGCGCTGTCCGTTGTCTCGATCGTCCAACCGCTGCTGCTACCGCTTGCGACGATGTCGGTACCCGCGTCGGCGCGCGGGCGCGCGGCGGTCACCTCGGTGCTCAGCCGCAGCCTGCGGTCGAGGCCGAACGCCGTGGCGTATGCCGCCAGGTACGCCTGCACCTGCTCGCCGCTGGGCCACTCGGGGCATTCCTTGGGCATCGGGAAGTCGGAGAACGAGTACTGGGCCTTCGGGCTCTGCGTCGTCAGTCCTGGGTAGCGTCGTGTCCGGCTCCACACGCCTCCGACGTCGGGCGTCCGGTCGAACACCTGGATCTCGTGTCCGGCTTGGGTGAGCACTTTCGCGGTGACGAGGCCGGCGATGCCGGCGCCGATGATGGCGATGCGCATGGTCAGCTGACCTCGGGCGGGAGTTGGAGCTCGATGCCGAACTCGGCCATGATCTTCTTCATCAGCGAGATGTCCTTCGGCCCCGGGGGCATGTCCGCCAGCGCCTGGTAGTACTTCTCCAGGCCGGCGGGCGAGACGACCGATATGACGCGCGACTCCTCGCCGTACGGGTTGCGGAACGCGTGCACCACGTCGCGGGGCAGGAAGAGGTAGTCGCCGTGCTCCAGCACGAACTCCTCGTCGCCGAGGCGGACATCGAGCCGCCCGGCCAGGCAGATGAAGGATTCGTCCTCGCGGGTGTGCAGGTGCGGAGGTGGGCCGTCGACCCGGGCCGGAATCGTGTACTCGAACATCGAGTAGGCGTCATGGGTGGACGTGCCGTCCGTCTTCATCGTGATGCCGAGCCCGATCGCTGCGATCGCGTGTCCCTCACGCGAGGGCAGCAGGTAGCCACCACCGAGAGTCATCGTCGTCTCCTCAGGTCACCGCACCGACAAGTCGTTGTCGGTATGCCGGAGATCACAGCATTCGGTGTCGCGAGCGCGCGGCGCAAGCAGATGTCCCGCTCAGTGGGACTGTGCGTGTCCGGTGCGCCTTGGAGCGACCGCTCTCAGCGACGCTGCGAGTAGGCCCTGGAGGCGGCCGCTGCGGCGAGCCGGACCGCGGGCCCGATCCGGTCCGCGCGCACCAGGCTGGTGGGGCCGGTCACCGACAGGGCCGCCACCACCTCGCCGAGCGGTCCGAAGACCGGGGCGCCCACGCAGCTCACTCCGATGTTGCCCTCCTCGCGTTCGATCGCCCAGCCCCGGGACGGGATCGCGGTCAGTTCGCGCAGGATCGCGACCGGGCTGGTGAGGGTGCGCGGCGTCCTGGCGGGCAGGTCCGCGGCGAGGACCGCCTCGATGGTCGCGGTGTCGCTGTAGGCGAGGATCGCACGGCCCAGGGCCGAGCAGTAGGCCGGGACCCTGCCGCCGACTTGGGAGAGCATCGGCATGGGCCGGTGCCCGGTGATCTTCTCGACGACCAGGACCTGTGTTCCGTCGAGGACGCCGAGTTGCACCGTCGTCTTTGCCGCGTTGTACAGGTCGTGCAGGAACGGCAGGACGGACTCGCGCAGTTCGTGCCGGATCGGCGCCAGGCCGGAGAGCTCGAACAGGCGGTTGCCGACGCGGTAGCGGCCCTGGGGCTTGTCCAGCCAGCCGAGGCGGATCATCCGCTCGGCGGTGCGGTGCGTGGTCGAGCGCGGCAGGCCGCACCGGGACACCAGGGCCGCGAGGGTCAACTCCCGGTGTTCGGCGTCGAAAGCGCCCAGGATGGCCGCCGCGCGGTCCAGCCCGCCGAGGCTGCCCTTGTCGCGGCTGGTGTCCCGCTCAGCGGGACTCATCGTTGGCTCCGGGGTCCATAGGGGCCAGGCTAGACCCGTCGCGGACCACCACGCGAGGCCCGGAACCATACGGAGGCAGACATCAGCAAGCGAACCGCTCTCGTCGGCGGCGGCAGTGCGGGCATCGGCTACGCCGCGGCCGAGCACCTGGCGCGCTCGGGACACCGGGTGATCGTCACCGGTCGCCGGGCCGAACCGCTCCAAGAAGCCGCGTCCGCACTGCGGGAAAGCACCGGATCCGTGGTCGAGGCGCTGGTCAACGACGTGTCAGATCCGGACGGCGCCGCGGCAGCGGTCACCTGGGTCGAGGAGCGACACGGCGCGCTCGACGTCCTGGTGCTCAATGCGGGCGGACCGCCGCCCGGCCGGATCCTGGACGTCGGCGACGACCAGTGGCAGCAGGCGTACGAACTTCTGCTCCTCGGACCCCTGCGGCTGGCACGACTGGTGCTGCCCCGGATGGCCGCGCAGGGCTTCGGCCGCGTCCTGTTCGTGACCTCCTCGGCCGTGCGCCAGCCACAGCCCGACCTCGCGACCTCCGTCGTCCTCAGATCCGCGGTCACCGCGGCGGCCAAGCTTCTCTCACGGGAGTTCGCGGCCCAGGGCGTGACGGTCAACTGTGTGGCACCCGGTGCGACCGCCACCGAGCGCCGCAGGCAGGTCCTGGACAACCGCGCCCGGCTGGACGGCAGGAGCTACGCCGAGTTGGACGCCGCGGATGCCGCGGCCGTTCCGGCCGGCCGGGCCGGGCGTCCCGAGGAGATCGCGGCCGTGGTGGCGTTCCTGGCCTCCGAAGCCGCAGGCTACGTCAACGGCACAGTGTTCACGGTAGACGGCGGACGAACGGAGACCATCTGATGGCGCAATCCGGACAAGACTTCTCCATGGCCGAGTTCCTCGGCGCGATATCCGAGACCGTGCGGCCGAGCAGCGCACGCCCGATCGTCGTGACAGCCGCAGAGTTGGAGACCCTCCCGGCAGGGCAGGTGCACAACCCGACCACGTTGTCCATCGCGGGCAAACTGCCAACTGCTACGTTCGAGATCTTCCGGCAGACGATCCCGCCGGGCCTCAGCTCCGACATGCAGCGCCACCACCACGAGACCGTCCACTTCGTCATCTCGGGCGAGGGCCACAGCGAGGTCGAGGACGAGACCTGTTCCTGGTCCGCCGGCGACTTCGTCTACACCCCGCCGTGGACCTGGCACCGCCACTACAACGACTCCCCCGAGCACCCGGTGGAGTTCCTGACCATCGAGAACTCGCGCCTGCTCGGCCTGTTGGGGGTCGGCCGTCGCCAGAGCGCCGGCCTGGTGACCATCAAGGAGGCCCGTGACCGCTTCCGTGAGGACACCCGGCAGGACCACCCGCGGCCCCAGGGGCCGACCGCTGAGGAGAACACGCCATGAGCGATCTGCCGGCGCACATCAGCGTCTGGGGCGAGCTCGCGGACGTCGAGCACGAACTGCGCCACGTCGACGTCGGCGGGGTCCGCACCCGCGTCCTGCGGGCCGGGTCGTCCGGCCCGGACCTGGTCCTGCTGCACGGCACCGGCGGGCACCTCGAGGCCTATGCCCGCGATGTCGCCGCTCTGGCCGAGGACTTCCGCGTCACCGCCTACGACATGGTCGGCCACGGCTGGTCCGACCTGCCCGACCGGCCCTACACCACCGACGTGCTGTCCGACCACCTGGTCGGGCTGATGGACGCCCTGGACATCGACGCCGCGCACCTGTCGGGCGAGTCACTCGGCGGCTGGGTGGCCGCCTGGACGGCGGCACACCACCAGGACCGGGTGAACCGGCTGGTGCTCAACACCCCGGGGAACATCGCCAACAAGCCCGAGGTCATGGTGCGGCTGCGTGAGAGCACCATGGCCGCCGTCCTGGACCCCAGCGACGACGTGGTGCGCCGCCGCGTCGAATTCCTGTTCCACCACAAGGAGATGGTGACCGACGAACTGGTCGCCCTGCGCCGCGCGGTCTACAGCCGCCCCGGCTTCGTCCAGGCCATCACCAACACACTCGTCCTGCAGGATCCCGAGGTCCGCAAGGACTTCGCCTGGGATCCGGCCTGGGTCGCCAGGATCGCCGCGCCCACGCTGCTGCTGTGGACCGATCACGACCCGACCGGCGGGCTCGACGAGGCCGCGCTGCTCCTGACCTGGCTGCCCCGTGCCCACCTGCACGTGATCGAGGACGCCGGCCACTGGCCGCAGTGGGAGAAGCCCGAGGAGTACCTGCGCGTCCACCGGGACTTCCTGCTCAGCGAGGCGGGACCGGCATGAGCGAGATCATCGGCCTGGTCGGCATGTCCCACTCCCCGTTCGCCACCATGACGCCGCCACACGGGCCCGAGGAACCGGGCGGCCGGTTCATGGCCGACGCCGCCAAGGTCGCCCGGGCCGTCTCCCGGCTGGCTCCGGACGCCGTCGTCGTCATCGGCCCCGACCACTTCCACGCGAACTTCTACGACGCGATGCCGCCGTTCGTCCTCGGCGTCGAACGGGCGGCCGGCTTCGGTGACTTCGGCAGCAGATCCGGTCCGCTGCCGGTCGCCACGGAGCTGGCCTGGTCGGTCCGCGACGCACTCGCCCAGGCCGGATTCGACCTGTCGCTCTCCTACGCGCTGACCGCCGACCACGGCCTGGTGCAGAGCTACGACATGGTCTGCGGCACGGCGGGTATCCCGCTCGTGCCACTGATCGTCAACACCGCCGCACCGCCACTGCCGAGCATGGAGCGCTGCGTCCACCTGGGCAAGGCCCTCGGCGAAGCCCTGCGCGCCTCGCAGTTCGCCGGGCGGGTCCTGGTCATCGCCAGCGGCGGACTGTCGCACTGGCTGCCCCCGAACGATCCGCGTGACCCCTCGGTGCCCGACGAACGGCGCACCGCGGTGATCCACGGGCGCAAGGACCCACACGCCTACGACGCGGTGCGCGTGCCCAGGATCCGCGCGATGGGCGGCGACCCCAACGCCCACGTCAACCTCCGCTGGGACACCTGGTTCCTCAAGCAGCTCGGCACCGCCGACCCGGGACCGATCGTCGCACTGGGCGACCCCGGTCTCGAAGAACAGGCAGGCAGCGGCGGACACGAGATCAGGACCTGGCTGATCGCACTGGCCGCCGTAGCCCGGCCACTGGTCTGGACCAGCTATGAGCCGGTGCCGGAATGGATCACCGGCATGGGCATCGGCACGACCTTCGAGGTGAACTGACATGTCGCCGGCTTCCAGAACACTCCGCCCGGGCACCGCCGAGGCGCTGCGGCAGCTCACCGAAGCCCGGGCCCGGCACCGACCCCACCCTCCGGTGCGCGACCTGCTGCCCGCCGGCGACATCGACGCGGCCTACGCGGTCCAGGCGGCGTGGGTCGAGCAGTGCGAGGCAGCCGGAGCCCGGGTCGTCGGCCGCAAGATCGGTCTGACCAACCCGGCGGTGCGCGCCCAACTGGGCGTTGACCAGCCCGACTTCGGCGTGCTCCTGGACAGCATGGAAAGCCCGGACGGCGGGTCCGTCGACATCGCCCGCACGCTGCAGCCCAGGATCGAGGCCGAGATCGCCTTCGTCCTGGCGCGGGACCTGTCCGGCGCGACCATCGGGGAGGCCGAGGTCGCCGCCGCCACCGCGTTCGTCGTGGCGGCGCTGGAGATCGTCGACAGCCGGGTCGCCGACTGGGACATCGACATCGTGGACACCGTGGCGGACAACGCCTCCTCGGGGCTGTTCGTCCTCGGCGCGCACGGCCAGGAACTCGGCACCCTCGACCTGGCCGACTGCGCCATGACGATGTGGCACGGGCGACAGGTCGTCTCGAACGGGACAGGCGCGGCCTGCCTGGGCAACCCCCTGACCGCCGTCGCCTGGCTGGCCAGGACCGCACGCCACTACGGCCGGCCGCTGCGAGCTGGGGAGATCGTGCTCTCCGGCGCGCTGGGCCCGATGGTGCCCGTCGCTCCCGGCGACGGCTTCCGCGCCGAGATCAGCGGCATCGGCAAGGTCAGCACGACATTCACGGAGGCACCGCAATGAACCCGACCGCGCAGACCAGGGCCAAGGCCGCCGTGATCGGCTCGGGCAACATCGGCACCGACCTGATGATCAAAATACTGCGGCTGAGCGAGCACCTGGAGGTCGCGGCGCTGGTCGGCATCGACCCCGAGTCCGACGGCCTGGCCCGGGCCGGACGGCTCGGCGTGCCGACGACCGCGGCCGGCGTCGCGGGGCTCATCGCCATGCCAGGCTTCGACGACATCCACGTCGTCTTCGACGCCACCTCGGCCAAGGCCCACCAGGCCAACGCCCGCGCCCTCGCACCGCACGCCAAGCGGCTGATCGACCTCACCCCGGCAGCACTGGGCCCGTTCGTCGTCCCGGCGGTGAACCTGGAAGACCACCTGGACGCTCCGGACGTCAACATGGTCACCTGCGGCGGCCAGGCCACGATCCCGGTGGTTGCGGCGATCGCACAGGTGGCACCCGTGCCGTACGCGGAGATCGTCGCCTCGATCGCCTCACGATCCGCCGGGCCCGGCACCCGCGCCAACATCGACGAGTTCACCCAGACCACGGCCGCCGCGATCGAATCGGTCGGCGGCGCGCGCCGCGGCAAAGCGATCATCGTGCTCAACCCCGCCGAGCCACCGCTGATCATGCGCGACACGGTCCTGTGCCTCGTCGACGCCCCCGATCCGGGCGTCCGCGACCGGATCGCCACGTCGGTCGAGCACATGGTCGCGCAAGTCGCGACCTACGTCCCCGGCTACCGACTCAACCAGCCGGTACAGATCACACCCGTCACCGACCATCCGCACACCCTCATCGGCGGGACCCCGGCAACTCATCAGGTCACCGTCCTGCTCGAAGTGGAAGGCGCAGGCCACTACCTCCCGCCCTACGCGGGCAACCTCGACATCATGACCTCGGCGGCCCTGCGCGTCGGCGAACGGATCGCCGCACGCCTGTTGGAGGCGAAGGAATGACCAGGCGGCTCTTCATCCAGGACGTCACCCTGCGGGACGGCATGCACGCCGTCCGCCACCGCCTGCGGCCCGGGACCGCTGCCCGGATCGCGGCCGCACTCGACGCGGCGGGCGTCGACGCCATCGAGGTCGCGCACGGTGACGGGCTCGCCGGCACAAGCCTCACCTACGGCCCCGGAAGCAACACCGACTGGGAGTGGATCGAGGCCGTCGCCGCGAGCCTCACCCATGCCCGGCTGACCACACTCCTGCTGCCCGGCATCGGCACCGTCAAGGAACTCAGGCACGCGTTCCGGCTGGGCGTGCGCTCGGTGCGAATCGCCACCCACTGCACGGAGGCGGACGTCGCCGCGCAGCACATCGCCACCGCGCGCGAACTGGGCATGGACGTGTCGGGGTTCCTGATGATGAGCCACCTGGCCCCGGCCCCCGAACTCGCGCGACAGGCCGCACTGATGCAGTCCTACGGAGCGCACTGCGTCTACGTCACCGACTCGGCCGGCCACCTCACCATGAACGGAGTGCGTGAGCGGGTCCGCGCCTACCGCGAAGTCCTCGACCCCGCCACCGAGATCGGCATCCACGCACACGAGAACCTGTCCCTGTCGGTCGCCAACTCGCTCACCGCAGCGGAGGCCGGAGCCACGCGCATCGACGCCTCACTGGCCGGACACGGCGCGGGGGCGGGCAACTGCCCCATCGAAGCCTTCGTCGCCGTCGCAACACTCGAAGGCTGGGAACACGGCTGCGACCTGCACGCCCTCCAGGACGCCGCCGACGACCTCGTCCGTCCCCTGCACGACCGGCCGGTCAGGGTCGATCGCGAAACGCTGACACTCGGCTACGCCGGGGTCTACTCCAGCTTCCTGCGGCACGCCGAGACCCTGTCCCGCACCCACGGTGTCAACGCCCGCACCCTCCTGCTGGAAGCCGGCCGGCGCGGCCTCGTGGGGGGCCAGGAGGACATGCTCGTCGACATCGCCCTCGGGCAGCCGCCCCGGCACCCCGACCCCCAGCTCACCGAGTGGCCCTGACCGGGACCATCCAGCGACGAGGTCAGGTGCTGTCGTTGCCTGGATGGTTCGGTTCAGTCGATCGGTGCGCTCGGAAACTGCCGATTGTTCCTCGGCCGGGCCGGCAGGAAGCTCGTGTCGTCCACGTAGTGCCAGAGGAGAGGCCCGACGAGGAGGGACGCCTCGGCCGGATCTTCCGGACGGCGTCGCTGATGGTGAACTGGTTTCCGGTGCACCAGGGGCCGCGTGACACCGAACGGCTCTCGCCGCACTCCCACGAGGACTTCGAGCAGATGTCGGTGACCCTCGTGGGGAACCACGTCCATCACCTCAGGGTCCCGTGGACCCCCCGGATGAGTGAGTGGCGCGACGATGAGCACGTCCGGGTCGGCAGTCCGTCGATGACACTGATCCCGCCGACCGTCGTGCACACCACCCGGGCGGTGGGCGCAGGCCCGCACACGCTCATCGACGTGTTCGCCCCACCGCGCGAGGACTTCCTCGCGAAGGGTTGGGGGCTCGAACCCCTCGGTGACTACCTGCGCTGCGGCAATGACGAGGTTCGTCTCGTGGTCCAGGCGGAGAGCGTCGCAGCTCTCGGGGAGAGGAGATCACGTCCGTAGGCGTTGCCGTTGGGGGCCCGCACGATGGTGTGGACGTGGAAGCACCAACGCGTGTGCACCCTGGCGCAGCATCGTGGTGTCGGCCCCCAGGACGAGGAAGTCGTACCCACGGCGATCCAGCAATTGCGAGGCGTTGCCCGAGGCCGTGGTCCAGCACTACCGGCTCCACCACGGCGGTCACGGAGTCCCGGGGCCGGCTGTGGAGTGAGATCGTCCGGGAGCAGCCCGCCCCGGACGGCACTCAGCCTCCTTCGAGTTCCCGGCGCACGGTGGCGGCGATGCGGGTGAGGGCGGCCTCGAGGTGGCGGCGTTGAGCGGCACTGAGCGGATCGAACACGAGTCGCTTCACCTGCGCGACGTGTTCCGGTGCGCTCTCGACGAGCTTCTGCCGGCCGGCGTCGGTCAGGGTGGCGAGGGTGTACCGACCGTTGGTGGGGTCGGGTCGGCGGGCGACCCAGTCGCGTGATTCGAAGCGGTCCATCACCTTCGACAGGCGGGGCTGGGTGCTGTCGCAGTCCCGGGCCAGGTCGCTGAGCCGCATCGTGGCCTCGTCGGCCATGGACAGCCGGGCCAGCACGCCGTACTCGAAGTTGGAGATGCCTGCGTCTCGCTGCAGTTGGCGGTCGAGGGCCGCCGGGAGGGCGATGACGACCGTGAGGAGCGCCTGCCACAGGTCCTGCTGGTCGTCGTCGAGCCAGGGTGACTGAGTGTCCATGAGCCCCATCATACTTGCCCGGGCAACTCGCATCACTTGCCCAGGCAACTCTCAATGAGCTACTTTTGACTTGCCTGGGCAAGTCAAAATACGTGCCTCGGTAAGTGAAGGAGCTGATTTCGATGACCACCACGAGCAGCCTGACTGCACTGTCGAGGTCGCACACACCAGCCGCGGCCTACGACGACCTTCTTGCCCGGGTCCTGCCACAGGCGCGCGAGCAGCGGGTGTGGAGTCCCTCCGACGGGCCGCTGCCCAGTCTTTTCGTCAGCCACGGGGCCCCGTTCACCCTCGACGATCCGCAGTGGATCGGCGAACTCTTCGACTGGGCCCGGTCGATGCCCAAACCCCGGGCCATCGTCGTCATCTCGGCCCACTGGGAACGGGCACCGGTCGCGATCTCCGCAGCCGCGGCCGGCACCCCGCTCCACTACGACTTCAGCGGCTTCCACCCCCGCTACAAGACCCTTCCCTACGCGACCCCGGACGCGACCGACCTGGCCCGGCGACTCACGGGCCTGCTGGGCCGGACGCCGGTGCACGAGTTCGCCGACCGCGGACTCGACCACGGCGCCTTCATCCCGCTCATGGCCATGTACCCCGCAGCCGACGTCCCGGTCGTGCAGCTGTCGATGCCAAGCCTCGATCCCAGCGCCCTACTTGAGCTCGGGGCACGCCTGCGGCCCCTGCGCGGAGAAGGCATCCTGGTTCTCGGCTCGGGCTTCATGACGCACAGCTTCGCCGTCTTCCACCGGCCGGAACTCGCCGCGCACACCGCGGCGTTCGACGAATGGGCCGTTGACACCCTCGCCCGGGGCGACGCCGACGCCCTCGCCGACTACCGCACCAAGGCACCCGGCGCCGCGGTCGCCCACCCGACGGCCGACCACTTCGTCCCGCTGCTGCTCAGCGTCGGCGCCGCGGATGACCCCGCCAGTGCTGTGAGCGCCATCGACCGCATGGTGCTGGGCAACTCCACCCGCTCGGTGCAGCTGACCTGAGCGCCTCGACGTGCTCCCCCTTCCCGTCCGATCGCCTCATCCCTTGGCGACGACGTCAATACACCCTGGAGGAAAGTGCCATGAAGGCAATGCGTTTCCACGAGTTCGGCAGCAGCGAGGTCCTGCGCTACGAGGACGTCGAGCGTCCGGTCCCCGGTACCGGGCAGGTGTTGGTGCGGGTGGCGGCCACCTCGTTCAACCCGGTCGACGATCACATCCGCGCCGGTGCCCTGGCCCAGCTGCTCCCGATCACTCTCCCGTACGTGCCGGGGATCGACCTGGCCGGCACCGTCGCTGAACTCGGCGCGCAGGTCACGGGCCTGGCGGTCGGTGACCGGGTCGTGGCGATGCTGCCCCTCGACTCCGCCGGCGGCGCCGCCGAGTACGTGCTCGTCCCGGCCGAGTCCCTGGCCTCGGCACCCCGGACGACCGAGCTGGTCGACGCCGCGGCGCTGCCGCTGACCGGCCTGGCGGCCTGGCAGACGGCGTTCGAGCTCGCCGAGCTGAAGCCCGGTCAGACCGTCCTGGTCAACGGGGCGGGGGGCGCGGTGGGCAGCCTCGTGGTGCAGCTCGCAGTCGACGCGGGAGCGCACGTGACCGCGGTGGACGCGCCGCAGCACGCCGACCGCCTTCGGGGCTACGGCGCGGACCGGGTCGTCGGCCCCCTCGACCTCGCCTCGGGCCCGGCCGCCGTGGGCGGTCCGTTCCAGGTCGTGGTGAACCATGTGCGCGTCTCCCCGGAGGAGCTCTCGCAGCTGACGAACTACATCGCCGACGGCGGGGTCGCCGCCAGCACAGCCGGCCCGATTCCCGAGGACCCCGCCCGGGGGGTGCGCAGCGCGAGCCTGTGGGTCCGCAGCGACGGAGCCCAACTGGCCGAGCTGGTCGCCAAGGTGGATGCCGGCAAGCTCCGGGTCCACGTCGCCGCCCACCGCCCGGTGGCCGAGCTGGCCGCCGTGCACGAGGACGCCGGCGCCGGGCGGCTGCCCGGCAAAACGGTCGTGATCGCTCCCTGACCACACCCTGACCGCACCAGGCCGGGCCGCCCACCGTTCGCACTCCCGCCGGTGGGCGGCCCGCAGGCTCGACGGCCGCCGCACCAGCGACCCGCCGGCACCGGCCAGGCCGTGCGGCAGGCCCTGCGGTCGAGCCCCGGCGCTGCCGGTCACACATGTTGCCCGGGACGCCGAAGCGTCCCGGGCAACATCGTCTTCGCCCGGGCTCCGGCCAGGCCCGGCTGCAAGGCCGGTGGCGGACGGCGGGGTTGGGCTCCGCCCGGCCGGCCGTGACGGGAATGTGTGACACGGCCGGGGCGGGTTCAGCTGGACAGCCGGGGAAGCAGGGCCTCGGCGTTGCCGCGGTCGATGGCGGCGTGCCCAGCCGCGTCGATGCCGGGATAAGCGTCGAGCCCGGCGGTGAAGTAGCCGACCCCCGCGGTAGGGGCGAAGGGCCAGTCGGAGCCGAAAACCACGTGCCCGGGCCGGGCGAAGGCCAGCAGACCGGGCAGAGCGGTGGGGCTGCCCGACAGAGCGGTGTCGAACCAGAAACCGCGCAGCCCCTCCAGCACGGTCTCCTGGTTGAGTCCGGGCTCGAGTCCCGCCTGCGGGGTCACCAGATCGTTCGCGCCGATCAGGTTGGCGATGCGGTGCGCGGCATAGGGCAGGAAGCCGCCGGCGTGCGACAGGACCATCCGCACGTTCGGGTAGCGGCTCGGCGCGCCGTGCAGGACCAGGTTGATCGCGGCTCGAGTGGTGTCGAGCAGGAAGTCCGCGATGGCCGCGGCCACGCCGGGTACAGCCGGGCCGGGCAAGTCCGCGGGGTGGACGAGCACGAGCGCGCCGCGGCGGTCGAGTTCGGCCATCACCGGGTCGAAGGCGGGGTCGCCCAGGTAGGTGCCCCGGTGGTTGGCCAGCAGGATCACCCCGTCGGCCCGCAGGTCGTCGTAGGCATGAGCGATGGCGGCGAGGGCGCCGTCCACATCGGGCAGCGGCAGTGTCGCGAACATGCCGAACCGGTCGGGCCGATCCTTGACCAGCTCGGCCTGGATGTCGTTGACCTGTTCGGTGAGCCGCCGCGCGGCGGCGTCGTCGCCGAAGTGTGTGCCCGGTGTCGAGAGCGACAACACCCCCGTCGCAATGGCGTGTTCGTCCATCATCGCCAGCGCACCCGACGGGCTCCAGCCGGGCAGCGCGTGTCCGATTCCGGCTGAGGCGAACGCCTCGGTGTACTCCCGGGGCACGAGATGCTGGTGCAGATCGATCCGGCCTGTCGTCACGAACGGTCGCCTCCTCGGGTAAGCGTCCGGGAAAGGGGCGTACGGGCCGCCTTCCCGGACAGTCGGGTCCTGTTGCCGTCGGCGAGGACTGTCTACACCATCACGGACACCGTGCCCCGGATGCCGAACAGCGACTTGCCGTAGATCTCGGCGGCCACGTCGGGGTTGAGGACGGCGTGCCGGCTCCCGGTCTCGATGTCGCGCCAGATGCGCTGCAGCGGGTTGGACTCGCCGAAGCTCGAAGCCCCCTGGGCCGAGCACACGATGCGGACCGCCTCGCGAGCGTGGACCGCCGCCATTCCCGCGTCCATCCGCATCCGTGCCCGGGCGTCGTAATCGAGGAACACCCCGGCCCGCGCGGCCTCGTCGATGTCAGCGGCCGCGCGGTAGGCGTGCAGCAGGGCGGAGTCGGCGAGCGACGCCGCGTTCGCGGCGGCGAGTTGGATGGTGGGGGCCTCGGCCTGGGAGGCGTAGCCCGTCAGGGTCAACCCCCGCTGCGGGGCCTTCTCGATCAGGAGATCGACAGCAGCCGCGGCCAGCCCGAGCTGGGGCCCGGTCAACACGAGCGCGGCGACCGGCACGAACGGTGCCCGGTAGAGCGCCTCGTCGGTGAAGGGTGTGGCGTAGCGGCCCTCGACGGCGTCGGGGACGGAGTGGAAGCGGTGCGCGGGCACGAAGAGGTCCTCACCGACGAGCGTGTTCGACGCGGTCCCGCGCATGCCCGCCACGAACCAGGTGTCCTCGACGGTCAGTTCCGACATCGGCGCGAGCACCATGCCGACGGCGTCCGACGTGCCCTCGGCGGCCGGCCGGGTGACCCCGAGGACCGCCCAGTCGGCGTGGGCGCACCCGGAGGCGGGGGCCCAGCGCCCGCTCACCCGGTACCCGCCCTCGACCACGCGCGCGGTACCCGAGGGGGTCACGACGCCGGCGACTCGGGCGTGCGGGGTGTGGGCCCAGACGTCGTCCTGGGCCTGGGCGGGGAAGAGCCCGACGAACCACGCATTGGCGTTGAGCAGCGAGGTCAACCAGCCGGTGGAGCCGCAGGCGCGCCCGACCTCGCGGCCGACCTCCAGCAGGGTGCGGAAGTCGCTCTGCCGACCGCCGTAACGGGCGGGCTGCAGCAGCGACAGCAGGCCGGCGTCGGCCAGGGCGTCGATGTTCTTCGCGGGCACAGCGCGCTCGCGGTCGGTCAGCTCGGCGTTGTCGGCGAGCACCGGTCGCAGTGCGGCGGCGCGCTCGACGAGGTCGGCCCGCAGCTCGCGTGCGGCGTCGGTGGTGCGGGGGCCATCCATGATGATGTTCATCGTCGTCACTCCCGTGTCGGGGTTGTCGGGGTACGGGTCAGCTCGCGACGGCGAGCGGGGCGTGCGTGCCGAAGACCCGGAGCGCGTAGGTCAGCGGGGCCGTGCCGGTCGGCTCGGCTTCCTCGACGCCCACGACGAGCAGGACGTGGTCGCCGCCGTCCACGTGGCGCTCCACGCGCCCCGCCATCCAGCCGGCCGACTCGGGCAGGTAGGGAAGTCCGGAACGGACGGTCCAGCTGACGCCGTCGAACTTCAGGCCCGGTCCCCGGCTCGGACGGGCGAACGTCGACGCCAGCTCCCGCTGGTCGGCGCCGAGGATGTTCACCCCCACCCGGTCACCCGGCTGAAGGTGGGTCAGCAGCCCCGAGGCGCGGTCCAGGGCGAAGTTCACCAGCGGAGGGTCCAGCGAGAGCGAGGCGAAACTCGACACGGTGCTGCCGTGCGGTCGCCCGTCGGCGGTCATCGCCGTCACCACGGTGACCGGGGCGCACACCCCGCTCATCAGCTCGACGAAGGTCTCTCGGTCGATCATCGTGTGCCTCCTGGAGTACTCGAGTCCGTGTGTCGGGACGCGTGGCCTGGTGCCTCGTCGCGTCCGACACCACGAAGTAAACTCAAGCTCCCGGGGCGGCCGCTTGCTCTGCGGGCCCAGAATCCCGGTCCCCTGTTGGTCTGTCAGGTCGGTCCGGGTCGGTCCGGGTCACGACCGGCACGGCGGGCTCACCACTCGACGTCGCGCGGCAGGAGGACGGCGTCCCCCAGTTCCTCGGCGAGCGCCAGGGCGGTGTGGAGGGCGAAGCGGCGGTCGTCGAGGTCGTGTCCCAGCACCTCCTGGGCTCGCTTCACGCGGTAGGTCACGGTTCCCCTGGCCACGTGCAGGTTTCGGGCGACTTCCGCCAGGCTGCGCTCGGCGCCGATGTACTGGTACAGCGTGGTCCGCAGTGCCTCCATCGGTGCGGTGCGGGCGGCGAGCCCACCGAGTTCACGTCGCACGAAGTCACCGGCGGCGTCGAGATCGGTGGCCAACAGCGCGATCGCGGCGACGTCGGCGTAGGCGGTCGCGGGCCTCGGAACCCGTCCGGCCTCGCGCCGCAGCCGCTCGACCCGCTCCCCGCGCTCGGCCTCACCGTGCGAGCGGCGGAAGCCCGCGACACCGGCGCCCGGGGTCCCGAAGGCCGCCTGCACCTGCTGCCGGGACAGTGCCTGCGCGACGGTCTGCCACGAACCGGTGCGGCGCGTGCCGTCCGGAGGCACGATGCCCCACGCCCACAACCGCCCCGAGGCCACGGGGACGACCAGCGTCGTGGTGGCATCCCGGGCCCGGAGCGCCTCGATCGCCGCCGCCTGCAGCGTGGAGCTCTTGTTCGGCGAGTCCGACCACACCACCACCGCCTCGTGGGTCCGCCGCAGGTCGTAGCCGAGGGCACGCGACGCCTCGCCGACATCCGCCGTCGTGGCATCACTCAGCAGGGACCGCACGATGTCGGCCCGTGCCGCGGCCGCGCTGGTGCTCCACACTTCGTGCTCCACGAGGTACGTGCGGATCATGACGTCGGACAATTCGTCGACGTAGGAGAACAACTCGCGGGAGACCGCCGTGAGCTCATCGACGGCCGCCTCCGGGGCGACCGACTCGGCGCAGGCCCGCAGGAACGCCTCGGCCGTTGCCGCGTGCCCGATCCGCACGCCGTGCAGCACCTGTTCGAGCGGCACGGCCCGGTGAACGAACTCGCGGATGCCCGCCAAGGTCGCCTCACCGATGGGCGGGGCGACGGCGGGGCCGTCCACCAGGGTGAACAGCGCCCGCAGGGTGGTCGCTTCATTGCCTCGGCGGAGCATCTCGACCCCGGCCGGGCTACCGCCGAGGGCCGGCACCTCGCCGACGATCCGCCGCACGACCAGGGAACTCAGTTCGATCGCCCAGAGCACGGGGTCCGCACCCACGCGCGCGACGGCGTCCTCGACGATCGCGCGAGGAGATGCCGCGCGGGTGATGTCGACCTCACCCCGCGGGCCCAACTGCGCGATCCAGGCCCGCCGCAGCCGCCGGACAGTCTCGGTCATCGTGCCCTCCCTCGGGTTACCATGCCGTGACGCCGAGGGGCTGATCAACCGCAGGTTACCGAACACATCGTTCGGTAAATCCGAACGATGTGACAGAATAGGGCAGTTGCTCGTCGTGGTTCGATCACCACGAGGTGACGGGAGCGCAGCGGTGAACCTGCGTCAGATGGAGTGCTTCCTCGCCGTCGCCCGCACCCCGCAGCTGGGACAGCTGATCCTGCCGAAACCGGTCGACGCCTGGCCCGGTGCCGCCGCGGACGAGGCGGCCGACGCGGTCCGGGGCCGGTGGCGGCCAGCAGTGCCCGTGAGCGGTCATGGTGCGGGAACGGCCTCCAGGACGCAGAAGCCGGTGGGACCGGTGACCGCCCGGGTCAGCACGAACCCGGCGTCCGTCAGCAGGGACGCGTACTCGTCCCGGCTGCGCTCCTGGCTGCCGAACAGCACCAGCATGGTCAGGTCCCGGATCGCGGCGTTGAGCAGGTCGGTGGTGTCCGTGACACGTTCGATGACGAGCAGCCGGCCCGTCGTGCCGAGTAGTTCTGACGCCACGTCACGATCGCCGCGCGCAGGCGGACGGCCGTCGGCTCCTGGACGCCCACGGCCGGCGAGTCGAACTGGTAGACGATGTCCTGGAGTTCGACCTCGGGCAGGTCGTACACATGGCCGTACAGGGCGGCCGGGCGGCGCTCCGGGAACCCGAGTTCCGGGCGCTCGAAGTAGGGGCTGTAGCGCTCCAGCAGGATGCGGACGCGGCCCGCCGGCGGCTGGAGGTGCGACAGGGCGGGCAACTGGTCGAGGACCGCCGCGTAGTCGCCCTCCCGCTCGCCGGGGAAGCCGTACAGGTAGTTCCAGTCGACGGTCACGTCGTGCTCCTCGCAGCTGCGGAGGAGTCGGATGTTCTGGGTGGCGTGCACCCCCTTGTCCATGATCTTCAGCACGTCCGAGCTGAGGTTCTCGATGCCCGGCTGGATGTGGACCAGGCCCGCGGCGCGGAGCTTGGCGACATCCTCCTCCCCGAGATTCGACTTGACTTCGTAGTAGAAGTTCACGTCGATGTCCGCTGCGGCCAGTTCGGGCAGGAGCGTCCGCAGGTACGCCATGTCGAGGATGTTGTCGACCGCCACGATGTCGAGGATGCGATGGCGTTCCACGAGATCCTGCAGATGGCGGCGAGCCTGCTCCGGTGGACGGGAGCGGAATTTCATCGTCAGTCCGTTGAGCCCGCAGAAGGTGCAGGTGTGCTTCTCCCCCCACCAGCAGCCCCGCGCCGCCTCGTACAGCAGGGTCGGCTTGATGAACGATCTGACCGGGCTCTTCTCCAGTTCGCTGAAGTAGTCACCGAATTCAGGACAGGGCACGTCGCGCATCGCGAGCAGCGGACCGGGCGGGTTCGTCACCGTGGCCCCGTCCTTCGAGGTCCAGGACAGGCCGTGGACCTCCTGCGCCGGGAGTTCGCCGTCGAGATGGTCGATGAAATCCACGTAGGACTGCTCGGCCTCACCGCTGATGACGTAATCCACGAAAGGGAAGTTCCGCTGCAGCGCCGGCCCCATCGGTGCATCGCAGTTCCCGCCGCCGAGCAGGATCGGGATGTGCGGGGCAATTTCCTTGATGGCCTTGGCCATGGCGAGCGAAGGAACATTCTGCTGGAAGGTGCTGCTGAACCCGATGACGTCCGGCTCCTCGGCGACGAGCTCCCGCGCCAGTGCGGTGACGAAATCCGCGGCATGCCGGGCCATCGCCTCGGACTTTCCCGGATTCACGCCGTGCTCCGCCAGATAGGCGCGAAAACGATCCCGCCGCCAGTGCGGCGTCCCGTACAGCGCGGAGGTGAATACCCAGTCGCCCATGCCGTGCCAGACGCCTATGTTCGCGACGTAGTCGTAGTCGTCCGGCGTGATGGCGCCATCGCTGACTTCATAGAGGTGTTCGGCCCAGCGCAGGTTCAAGAAGTGCGAGCGCACGTCGTGCCGACTGCGGCATTTGTCCGTCTGGACCTGGAGGATGCCGAGCGGCAGGGAAGGTGTCGCCAGAAGGTGCCACGGCATGGAGACGAGCGCAATCCGCATTTTCTCGATTTCTTTCAAGAAAGGATCGGCAGGTGTCGGTGGATATGGCCGGCTATCATGCGTTGCCGCACTGCGGATCCCGGCAGGTTCGTGGCCCGCCGGGCTCGTAGGCGGCTTCGCCAGACTTTGGTTCACGACCGGGGGTGTGCGCAAGGGGTCGTACCGGAAAACATAGGATTTCCACGAGAAGGAAAACGGAACAGGTCCGTGCAATACAGGAATTCATGGTATTGCATACGCAGCAGGGCAATTGAGCCGGCCTGACGGTCACTCACGGCAGCGAGCCGGTCATCGCCCTGGTGGAAGCGCCGGGCGAACTGGACATGTACCGGCACAGCTGGGAACCCCTGCAAGAACTGATGCGCGGCTGTGGACTGGATTTTCGTCTGGTCGAGCTCCCCGACGTCCGCGTCCGCGACGGCGGCCTGTTCCTCACCTGCGAGCCGGACACGCCGCGCGTCGACGTACGCGCGGTCCCATCGGGACGAGCTGCTCCTCAAACCCAACGGCGGCAACGGCGGAACCGGTGTCGTGGCCGGCTGGCAGGTGTCGGACGAGGTCTGGACCACCGCACTGGCCTCGGGGCGCCGGGCCGGGGCCGTCATCCAGCGCCGGGTGGTCCCGCGCACCGAACCGGTCGTCGATCCCCTCAGTGGAAAGGTCACCGACTGGCACGCGGTGTGGGGGATGTTCATCACTCCGACCGGCCGAGCAGGCTGCTACGGACGGGCACTGCCCGCCGAGGCGGCCGCGGTCATCGGCATCGGCGCCAGCCCCGAAACACGCACCGCGGCGGTCTTCACCGTTGCGGACTGACGTCGGCGCCCCGGCGGCCAGGGCGGTGCTCCCCCATCCCGCTCGCATCGCGTACCTCGAACGAGCCACCCCTCCAACGGATCGGCTGCGGGACGAAGCCGCGGTCGACCGGGTTGCGCTCGACAGTCTCCACCGCGATGCCCAGGCCGGCGCCATGATCGACCACGGTCTTCTCGAACCCCTGGTCCGTGTTCGAACGGGCGCCTGACGCCGCGCAGGACATCCTGCGGCCGGCCATCGAGCGCGTTCCGCCGGACATCCGGCGGGTCATGCCGTCCGTCGCCGCCGCCGCGCCTTGGGAGTACGCGCAGATCGCGGCAGGCCACCGGGTTCCCGTCCACGTCGACGGGATCCCGTTCGCCACGACACCGCCACGGCGGATCGCCCGTGTCGGGGTTGTCATCACCGCCGCCGACGAAGGCGGTCAACCGAGCCAGGCCGGCCAGCGGTGGCGCATCGAGCGCACCCACGCCTGGCAGAACGCCTTCCACCGGCTCGCCCGCTGCTACGAGCGCCGCGCCACCGTCATCGACGCCTTCTTCGACCTCGCGGACACGATCATCACCGTCCGAATCCTGATCGCCGGGCGTGGACGACCACCGCTGGGACAACCGACCGAACCGCCGCCCGTGAGCACACGCCTATCTGTGCGAGCTCTCAATGGCGGTGGGGCAGATGATCGTGGCGCGGGCGATGGTGTGGCTGTCGATCTCGAAGTTGAACAGGGCACCGCTGGTGGTTGCGCCGAGTCCGGTGCTGGACTCGTCCAGGGCGGTGACGGTGATGTAGTAGTCGTGGATGCCGGAGCCGGCGGGCGGGGCGCCGCCGATGTAGCGGGCCGTGCCCGCGTCCCCGTCGAGCTGGATCGCTCCGGCTGGCAGGGTGGTGGAGCCCGGTGCGCCCGCATTCTCCGGCAGGGAGGTGGCGGTGGCCGGGATGTCCGCCACGATCCAGTGCCAGAAGCCGCTCCCGGTCGGCGCCTCCGGGTCGTACATCGAGACCACGAAGCTCTTGGTCGTCTTGGGGAAGCCGGACCACGACAGTTCCGGGGAGATGTCGCGGCCGCCGGGCACCCCGAAGACCCCCGAGAGCTGCGCGAGCGGGAGCGGATGCCCGTTGCGCACAGTGGTGCTGACCGCCTTGAAGGAAGGCACCTTCGGCAGGAACTCGTAGGGGTTCGGGACGCTGTGGTGGTGCGACTGCTCCTGAGTCTGGGCCGAGGTGGAGGCGGCGGTACTGCTGGCCGCGGCGCTGCCCACACTGGCGCAGTAGGCGGTGCCCGCACCGATCCCGAGTGCCGCGGTGACCAGGGCCACCCTCAGCTTGCTGACCTTCATCGGCGTGTTCCTTCCCGAGGATGCGCAAGGCCGTCAGCCGACGGCCCAACGCCGTCAACTTGGTCGGCTTTGCCCGCGTCTGCGGCTTGAGAAGGATCGTTCCTGACTCCATGTCATATGTCCAACAAGTGGATTGAATCCTCTCCATAACCTGAATGCATGGACAGGTCGGCGCCCCCGAGTGCGCTGGTCGGCTGGTCAGCTGGTGCAGCACCCGCTACGCCGGCAGCGCTCCGAGCCGTTCGGTGATGTGGGTCGGGGTGACCAGGGTCTCGACGGAGATCGCGGAGACGAACGCCGCGGTGATCGGGTCCGGGCGTACCCGGGTGTAGACCGCGAGCGGGCGCAGCACGGGCGGGTCGGGGCGCAGGAGGATGCCGTCGAAGTGCGGGGGGACGATGTTGCCGGGCAGCAGGGCGAGGCCGATCCCGGCGCGGGCCAGGCTGAGTGCGGACGGGCTCTGTTCGGTGCGCACGGAGAGCTTGGGGATGAAGCCGGCCTGTTCGCAGGTCCGGTTGAGGATGTCGGACAGGCCACTGCGCGCGGTGTAGTGCACCCATTCCTGCTCGGCGAGGTCGGAGAACGGGACGCGCGCGCCGTCGGGGTAGGGCAGCTGGTCGGGGGCCGCGGCGATGACGAACTCCTCGTCGCCGATTATCCGGCAGGGGCCCTCCCAGGCGGGCGGGGTGGGGCCGACCGCGACATCGGCCCGGCCCGCTTCCATGGCCGCGACCAGTTCGTCAGCGTGGGGGAACTCGACGAGGTGGACCTGGAGTTCGGGGTAGCTGCGCCGCCAGGTGCGCAGTGCTCCGGGCAGGACTCCGGTGCTGATCGAGTAGAGGGTGCCCACGTGCAGTTCGCCGGTCTCCACTCCGGAGGCCCGGCGCGCCGCGCTGGAGGCGCGCTGTGCGTGGGCCAGGCTGGCCCGGGCGTGCGGCAGGGCGGTGCGGCCGGCCGGGGTGAGGCGGACTTTGCGAGGCAGGCGTTCGAGCAGCGGGCCGCCGAGTTCACGCTCCAGGGCTTGGATCTGGTGGGACAGGCCCGGCTGGCTCACGCAGAGCAGTTCGGCCGCGCGGGTGAAGGAGCCCTCGTCGACGACGGTGATGAAGTACTCGAGTTGGCGCAAGGAAATTGCCATGCACAAAATCTATCACTCTGAGAACTTCTATTTGTTGGACATATGGTTTGGGGTCGCAGGAGGATAAAAGCCACGCCACCAGAGCGGTGGCGGTCGAGCAGGAGGTGCAGCCATGTCCGACCCACGCGTCCTGTGCCTGCACGGCTACCACGGCAGCGGAGCGATCCTGCGCGACCAGATGAAATCGCTCACCGGCTCCCTGCCCGCCGACATCGAGTTCGTCTACGTGAACGCACCCTCCCTGGCCACCGGAGACTTCGGCTGGTGGCATGAGGGCTTCGACGGCTGGGAACACACCCGCGACTGGGCGATCGACCTGGTGTGCGCCGGACCCCGGTTCGACGGGATCTTCGGCTTCAGCCAAGGCGCGGCCCTGGCCGGACTACTCACCGCGATCCAGGAGAGCGGGAGCGCCCCACCCGAATTCCACTTCGATTTCGCCGTCATGGTCGGCGGATTCACCAGCGACCTGCCGCAACACACGGACCTGCTACGGCACAAGCTCACCACCCCCTCCGCCCACGTGATCGGCCGCGGTGACGTGATCGTGCCCCGCAAGGACTCGCTGCGCCTGGCCGACCGGTTCGCCAACCCGCTGATCATCGAACACCCCGGCGGCCACATCGTCCCCGACCACCGCGCGGCGGCCGGACCCATCGCCGACTTCATCGCCGCGCAGAAGGAGGCAGCGCCATGAGCAACCCAGCGAACCGCCGGGCCCCAGCCGGCCCGGCGATGGACCTCGTGCCCACACCTGTCGGCACCGCGGGAATCACCTGGCACCGCGCGCCCGGCCCAGTGCGCGCCGTGGCGCTGCTCGGTCACGGTACGGCCACCGGAGTGGAGGCCGCGGACCTGCAAGCACTCGCCGCCACCTTGCCCGGCCACGGGATCAGCGTCGCCCTGGTCACCCAGCCGTACCGCATGAACCGCACGCGCACCGGTTCCGACGAGGCCTCGCTCGACGCCGCGTGGAGGGCCGTGTGGCCATACGCGGCAGATCTGGGCGTCCCGGTGTTCTCCGGCGGCCGCAGCGCCGGGTCACAAGTGGCGTGCCGCACCGACCCGAGACACTGAGCGAGGCCGAACAGCTCCAACTCAAGAACGCTCTGGCCCGGTGCCCCGAACTGGAAGCCCTCACCCAGCACGTCCGATCCTTCGCCGTCATGCTCACCGAACGTCAGGGCGAGCGCCTGCCCGAGTGGCTCGCCGCTGTCCGAAAGGACGACCTGGTTTCACCGGGACGAGACCGGCGCCGCCTACCTCACCCTCGACCGCAGCCCCGTCCTGCTGCCTCCCAGCCCACCGCACGACGTATGGGATCACCTGCCCGACCGCGACGAAGACCCCGCCCATCAGGAACCAGCCGGGCGCGCCCCAGGTGATGCAGAGGAAGCCCAACAGGGAGGGTGCGGCGACGCCTGCCACGCCGCGGCCGAACCCGAAGACACCCGAATACTGCCCCTGTGCGTGGGCCGGCGCGAGGTTGTAGCGCAGTTCGAACGAGCCTACCGACTGCAGGATTTCGCCGATCGTGTGCACGCCGACCCCGAGCAGGATCATCAGCGCCGCCAGCCACCCGGGCACCCCGGCCGCCAGGCCGATCAGGGTCATCCCGGCCAGGAACGCCCAGCCCGAGCGGCGCCAGGCCTGCGCGGCGGAGGCGTTGCTGTCGACCCCGCGACTCGCCCTGACCTGCAGGGCCACCACCATAAAGGTGCTGGCCAGCGCGCTCGTCCCGACGAACCAGCGCGGCGCGTTGGTGTGCTGGACGATCCACAGCGGCAGCGCGAAGAGCTGCACGTCGCCCTGGAGCGACATGACGCCGTCGAGCGCGGTGACCACGACGTAGGAGTAGTCCTTGAGCGCGATCCACCGACCGGTCCCCGGCGGCGGCGGGACGGGCGGCAGCGAGGGTAGCCGGCTGACGATGACCGCAGTCGCCACAAAGCTGAGTGCATTGCCCAGTACCAGGCACAAGTAGGCTGCGTGTGTGTCCAGTTGGACGACCAGTGCGGCAAGCCCAGCCCCGATGCTGGCGGCCAGGTTGACGGCCGCACGCAGATAGGCCCGGAACTTGGCGGGCTTCTCGCCCGCAAGCGCACGCACCAGCGGTCCCCGGGCCGCCGAACTGGCCGAACCCGCCAGTTCGGTGAGGCAGACCACCACCACGAAGAGCCAGAACGAGTGCACCAGCACCATCGCCGCCATCGCCGCGGCCTGGACGATCAGCGTCAGCCGGTACACCTCGCGCGGCCCGCGCCGGTCGGCCAACCGCCCGACCGGAATCCCGGAGAGCAGCCCGACCAACCCGCCAATCCCCAGCCCGAGCCCGACCTGCGCCACCGGCAGCCCGACCGACCGGGTGTAGAACAGCGCGGCACTCAGCATGAAGACGCCGCTGCCCACCATGTTGACGAAACTCGCGGCCGCGAGCGTCCGCCTCGGCCCCCGTTCGAGCACTATCCCCCGCGAGACCAGCCAGGACTCCGCGCGGAACGTTGTTGTCGCCATTTCCAAGGCCTCAGACCGCCATTCCCACTCAAGGTTTCCGCAGCTCACCACCACTGCCGACCTCGGAGTATGGGGTCGCGATCAACACCTGGAAAAGGCCCCGACGGCGGGGGGAAAGTCACAAGCCGAACGGGAACGAAGGCGCCACCGTGCCCCGTTGGACACTATGTAACGTCGCCTCAGAAGAGGCGGTGATTCCGGGATTTACCGGGTGATATCCACCCCGAGTTGCTCCCTGTCGCGACCTTGGGGCGCGGGTGTCGGCCTTCGGCCTTGGGCGTGAACGAGCACAGGGCCGCCGACATCCTTCGACAGACTGGTGCTCCAGCGCAGCCCCTGCAAGGCCGTGGCAAGGCAACTCCTGCATCCGGGGCGCTGCCTCCCGACCGGGGAATAGCGCACGCTTGGAACACCGTCCCTTCCCCAGTCCGCTACGACGTCCACGCGATCGGCGAGATGAACCGCCGGATCGACCTCGTCCGTTATCAGCGTTTCGAGGGGGACATGCTGGCCCTGGAACTGCACGCCGCGGTGTCCAGCGGTCCAACTACGCTGGCAAGGAGCGATGTTGACGGGGCCAGCCGTGCCGTCAGCGGCCCTGGGCGCAAGACTGCCCGTGAGGCGATCGAGCGTGCTTCGCTGGCCCTGCAGGAGTTGTACGCCGATCTCGACGCTCGCCTGCTCGCCCTGGGCGATGGCCACGGTGTCGAGCTCCGGCAGTACATCGCCTACCGGCACAGGTCCAACCGCGCTTGCCGGGCGATCGGCTGCCGCAGCGGCCCGCTGGGCCATCTCGCGGGCGGGCTCGATGCGCTGGGCCCGGGTCAGCAGGGTCGGCCACTGCTCGACGGGGACGGTGCCGCCGATCAGCTCCAGCATCATCACCCGGTGGGTCGGCAGCAGCTGGTAGTACAGCTCGGCCGCCGGGATCTGCAGAGCGAAACCACCCTGGACCATCGACGCCGCGAACAAGCTGTTCGGGCTGTGATCGCCGGCCGGATCCCAGCTCGGCGCGTACGACCCGAATCGCCGGTTCCGCCAGACCCTCTTACCGACCGCAGAAGCTCGGATACTGGCTCTGAACTGCGACGACACATAGGCTACAGGTCCGTGACATTGGATCACCACAGTCCTTCGTCCCTTGCGCCAGAAAATCTTCGAGAAGGCGGCGAGACGAGCGTCGCTCGACAACTGCTGATGGCCCGTCACTAGCCCTCGACCAACTTGAGGGTCCTATGGTCAGCGGCCATGGCATCACTTGGCACCACGGAGTCCGTTGTTACTCCTCCCTCGCGACCAGTTCTCCCCCGGTCGTATCTGTTTTGGCTCGCGGGGACCCGAGCGTCTCAGGTCGGTGACGCAGCCCTCTACTTCGCTCTCGGCTGGGCGGCCAGTGCCCACGGCGGTCAGATGGCCGCGATGGTGCTGACCGCGATCACGCTGCCGCGGACCATGCTCCTGTTGCTCGGCGGGGCAGTAGGTGACCGCTTCGGTGCCCGCCGCGTGATGATCACCGGCGATGTGGCGATGCTTGCAGCTGTACTCGCCCTGGCCGTGGCGGCCCGGACCTGGGGAACGCCGCCATGGATGCTGCTCGGGTTCGCTGCTGTGGTCGGGACCGTCGAT
The DNA here is from genome assembly GCF_042957465.1 of Kitasatospora sp. NPDC008050. NCBI lineage: Bacteria > Bacillati > Actinomycetota > Actinomycetes > Kitasatosporales > Streptomycetaceae > Kitasatospora > Kitasatospora sp. NPDC008050. Next base: position 137,879 of record NZ_JBIBIJ010000011.1, on the reverse strand, counting down.
GCGTTCTATCTTCCGGCGACGGGATCCATGCCGCGCCGCCTGGTGAGCAAGGAACAACTGCCCCGGGCGATGGCCCTGCGACAGGCCGGTGGCCAGGTGGCCTCACTGCTCGGCGCCCCGCTGGGGGCGGTGCTGGTGGCGATGGCGGGCCTGAGCTGGACGGCCCTGGTCGACGCGGGAAGCTTCGCTGCCGTCCTGGCCGTCATGGTGTGGGTGCGCCCGGCGGCCGAGACGGAGCGGCCCCCTCGCGCGGAGCGCCTGCTTGCGGGGATCGCCGACGGGGTGAAGCTCGCGGCGACGGATCCCGTCCTTCGACCCGCACTGCTGCTGACGGCAGCGGCTGCGGCGGGACTGCTGCCGGCAGTTGCCCTGCTCAGCCCGTTGCTGGCCCGTTCCAACGGCTGGGGGCCCGGATCGGCGGGCCTGGTCGCCGCGGGGCAGGGTGCCGGGATACTCCTGGCCGCGCTGCTGGCTGCTCGCCTGGGTCCTATGCGCCGGATCGGCATGGGCACGAGCCTGGGCCTGGCGGTCGCCGCGGTGGGACTCGCCGGACTCGCGGCGGCTCCAGCCCCTGCCGCAGCCATTGCCGCGGCAGTGGTCATTGGTGCGGGATCGGGCATGTTCGCGTGTCACGTTGGCCCGCTGGTCCTGGCCGGCGCCCCGGACACACACTTGTCCCGGGTCCAGTCCCTGCTGACGCTCGTGCAGAGCTTGGCGCTGGTGGTGGCAAACAACGTGCTGGGCTGGCTCGCGAACACGGACGGTGCCAGGAGCGCGATCGTTCTGTGCGCTGTCCTCGGCAGCGTGGCCGGAGTCACCGGTTTGGCCTCGACGCCACTGCGGGGTCTGCGTCAGGGCGGGTCATAGAACGGGCGTCGGCGACCGGGCCGGTGTTTCCCTCCCCGGTGCCGGGGAGGGAAACACCGGGACTCGCCGCTGGTGGCTCCGGCGCGGGGCTGTGTGTCGGCGGGACCGCTTCACTGCTCGGCAGGGTGGCCCTCATCCCCCGCCCCACAGCGGGACGGTCGCCGCTTCGCGCCAACCAGCGCAACCAGGCTGCTGCGCTGCGCGGCCCCGGTTGAAGGAACAGAGACCTGCGGCTTGGGCAAGGCCTGACGGCCTTGCTGCGGAGGCGGGGGCGCGACGCCGCGCGCCGCGCGCGATCAGGCCGCCGGCCGCATCGCCCGGATCGGCCGGATTGACCGCATCGGCCGAGGAGTCTGCGACTCGGGTCACTATGCGACGCTGGGCCACACGGTCCCGGCGGCGTTGGCCGGGCTGACCCCGGCGCTCACGTGCACCGCGTGGATGAAGGGGTGCGGGCCCGCCTCGGCGTGCCGGGACCCGTGGCCGGCATTCGCTGCGCCCACTGCGAGGACTGCCGCCGCCGCGAGGCAGGCAGCGGCGATGGCGTTGGTGAACCCACCAGCCCGTCCAGATTCCATGATCATTCCTGTCGTGTTCATGACTTGCCGCTGTGGCAAGCACAACTGACGCGAATTCAAACATCCGCGCCCTGCCCCGGCCAAGCCTCCTGGGCTCATGACGGGGTCTACCGTTGTGAGTTCTCGATGTGACGGGGCCGGTGGCGTCGGCCAGGTCGGCGAGCAGGCGCGAGCAGGCGTGACCGACCACCCCGCGGCCGTGGGAGGCGACGACGCGCTTGGGACGTGCCCCGGCCGTGAGCACGCAGAAAGAGCCTTCCCGCTGGTACGACGCGGACCTTGGGCGAGCCTCACCGTTCCAGCCCGGCTGGGGTGCCGTGGAGTCGTTGATGGTGATTCACGGTCCCGCCGGGGAAGGGTAGAAGCCATGAGCGATGCATCGGAGCTGGTCCCGGTCACGCCGGACGGCAGGCTCGGCCCTGTCGCTCTGCACCCCGGTCGGCGTGACCCCCGCTATCTGGCGCGGCGAGGCGCGCTCGTCGCGTTGGCGCGCGGCCACTGGGTCGGCGACCCCTCGCCGTCGGTCGCGTACCGCGCTGCGGAGCACGCGACGTGGCGCACGGTCCACGCGGCACTGGAGCCCGCCCTGCGGGCCCACGCGTGCCGGGCGGTGCTGGCCGCCCGCGAGGACGCGTGCATCCCCGCGGACCGCATCCCGCAGCACGGCGAGGTCGGGGCGCACCTGCGGGCCCGGACCGGATTCGACTTCACCCTGGCCGGTGGCTTCGTGCCGAACCGGCGGTTCCTGGGGGCGCTGCGGCACGGCTACTTCCACGCGGTGCAGTTCGTCCGGCACCCCGCAGCTCCGCTGTACACGCCCGAACCCGACGTGATCCACGACGTGTTCGGCCACGGCGTCCACCTGGCCTCGGCCCGGTTCGCCGAGCTGTACCGCCTGGTCGGCCGGGCAGCCGCACACGTGCGGACCGAGAAAGCCCTCAGCCTGCTCAGCCGGGTGTACTGGTACACCCTCGAATGCGGCGTGGTCGCCGAGGCCGGGGCGGTCAAGGCGTACGGCGCGGCGCTGCTCTCCTCGCCCGGCGAGCTGCGCCGACTGCCCCGGTGCGAGATCCGCGACTGGGACCTGCGCGCGATGGCAGGCACCGCGTACCGGGTCGAGGGGTACCAGCCCGTCCTGTTCGCCGCACGCTCGATGGATCACCTCACCGATGCCCTCGCCGCGTTCTGCGAGGACTTCGACGACGACACCGGGGCCCGGCTGAGGACCGCTGGAAGTGTCCGCCGGTAGGGGCTTCCACCGGGCTCAGCGCGCCCGACTCCGCCTTCCGCCGGCGGGCCCCGGAGCCGGCCGACCGGGCCCCACGGCGTCTTCTCGGGTGCGCCGGGGACCGCGTCGAAGGCGTGATCATGCGGGGCGGCGGGTCCGGTGGCCGCTTGGACGGGGATCTGGTGTCGTGGCTGGTGTCGATTTCGCCGGGGGCTGTTCGTGTAGAGGGTGAGTCGAGCCGCGCAAGAGCGGTCCGCGGAGTAAAGGAGCAGGTCATGCGGTCTATCACGGCCACGATGTCGGTCACCCTCGATGGAGTGGTCCAGGGCCTCGGCCGCGCGGATGAGGACACCCGCGGCGGATTCGCCCACGGAGGCTGGGGCGGGCAGTACAACGACCAGGTCATGGGCCGGGAGATGGGCAAGAGCATGGCCAAGCCCGGCGACATGCTCTTCGGCCACCGGACCTGGCAGGACTTCATCGGCGTGTGGGCGGGCGCGATGGACGGCAACCCGTTCACCACGCACATGAACGCGGCCACGAAGTACGTCGTGTCCAGGACCCTGAAGGACGCCGACGCCTGGCAGAACTCGATCCTGCTGAGCGGGGAGGCCGCCCGGACGGTGGCCGACCTCAAGGCCACCCCCGGCAACGACCTGTCGATCATCGGCAGCGCCTCGTTGGTCCACGCCCTGCACGCCGCCGGCCTGATCGACCACTACCAGCTGCTGATCCACCCGCTGACCCTGGGCGGCGGCACGCGCCTGTTCGAGGGCCCCGCGCCGCTGACCGAGTTCGAGCTCACCGACTCCGTCACCACCACCAAGGGCGTCATCATCGCCCGCTACACCCGCCGATAAGGGAGGGACCATGCCGCAGTACCTGCTCTCGATCTACCAGCCGGACGGCCCGTCGCCCGACGCCGAGACCCTGGCCCGGATCGCCGCCGACCTGCACCAACTGAACGAGGAGTTGCGCGAGAGCGGCTCGTGGGTGTTCACCGGCGGCCTGCACGCGCCCAGCACCGCCACGGTGGTACGGGCCGACGGCATGATCACCGATGGCCCGTACGTCGAGGGCAAGGAGTGCATCGGCGGCATCTGGGTGATCACCGCGCCCGATCTGGACGCGGCGCTCTCCTGGGGCCGCAAGGCGGCGGCCGCCACGACGCTGCCGATCGAGGTCCGCCCGTTCCAGGACGTCGAACCCTTTTGAGTCCCACCCCGATGACGCCCCAGGAGATCGCGGCCGTCTTCCGCGCCGAGTACGGCCGAGCAGTCTCCGTACTCGTGCGCGGGCTCGGCGACATCGACCTGGCCGAGGACGCGGTCGCCGACGCCTTCGCGACCGCACTGGTCAAGTGGCCGGTCGACGGCGCCCCGCCCAGTCCGGCCGGCTGGATCATCACCACCGCCCGCAACCGGGCCATCGACCACCTGCGCCGCGAAACCGTTCGCGCGCACAAGCACGCCGAGGCCGCACTCGTCAGCGCCCCGGCGGCCGAACCCGTCGAGGGAGGCGCCGTGCCGGACGACCGGCTGCGGCTCGTGTTCACCTGCTGCCACCCGGCCCTGGCCCGCCCCGCCCAAGTGGCTCTCACCCTGCGCCTGCTCGGCGGGCTCACCACGGCCGAGACCGCCCGTGCCTTCTTGGTGTCCGAAGCCACGATGGCGCAGCGGCTCGTGCGGGCGAAGGCGAAGATCCGCGATGCGCACATCCCCTACCGGGTGCCGTACGAGGCCGACCTGCCCGAACGCCTCGACGCGGTGCTCGCCGTGCTCTACCTGATCTTCAACGAGGGCTATGTCGCCACCTCCGGCGCGGAGCTCGCCCGCGGCGAACTGTGCATCGAAGCGATCCGGCTCGCCCGTCTGCTGGTCCAGCTGATGCCGGACGAGCCGGAGGCCGCGGGACTGCTCGGGCTGATGCTGCTGACCGAGGCGCGTCGCCCCGCGCGTACCGACGCCGACGGCGCTCTGGTGCGGCTCGCCGACCAGGACCGCTCCCGGTGGGACGCCGACCTGATCGCCCAGGGCAGGGCGGTCGTCCGCACCTGCCTGCGCCGAAACCGGCCCGGCCGCTACCAGTTGCTCGCCGCGATCAACGCCGTGCACACCGACCCGGTCACCGACTGGACGCAGATCCTCGCGCTCTACGACCACCTCGCACAACTCGACCCCAGTCCGATGGTCACACTCAACCGCGCGGTCGCCCTCGCCGAGATCGAGGGTCCCGCGGCGGCACTGCGGCTGGTGGACGGCCTGGACCACGGAACCTTCCACCTGTTCCACGCAATCCGCGGCGACCTCCTCGCCCGCCTCGGGCGGACCGGCGAGGCCCGGCAAGCCTTCGACACCGCAGCCCGGCTCACCGACAACCAGGCGGAACACGCCTACCTGATCGCCCGGCGCAACCAGTTCGGCGAAGCACCCGACTAACGCGCCCCGGATCGGCGAAGCACCCGAGTGATCGTTCCCGACGGGGTGTGACCGGCGGGCACGGTGATCTCCGTGGGCGGCTTCGGGGTTTTGGGAGCGGTCGCCGGGGCGGGGCGCGGTCTCGTAGTCGCCGAAGCCAACCGGCTCTGGACGCAGCTCCGTGACGTAGACAAGCGCCAAGCTCAGTCGTCAGGCGACTTTGGTGTCCCGTTCGGTGGCCGTGAGGCGGTTCTTCAGTTGGTAGCCGGGGCCGTCTTCGGAGAAGCCGGCCCGGTTGGAAGCGTGCCGAGCAGTGCGGTGGCGCACTCCTCGGCGAGCTCCTCGGCGTGGGCTGGAAGGGGTGCGCCGGCCCGCAGATGGCGGCGGACCAGCGAGAGGGGTAGGTCGACCAGGGCGACAGTGACGCATTCGCTGGCCTGGGGGCCCTCGGCGCCCAGCGCCTCGGCGAGGGCTGCGAGGGCGGTGCGCACGCGCTGCTGGCCGTGCTCGGCGCGGTGCAGGTGTTCCTCGGACCAGTCGGCGCGCCCGAACTCCTCGGCGCCGTAGAGGAGGAGAGCGGCGTCCTGCGGGTGGGCGCGGCTCCAGGCGACGACGTGGCGTGCCGCCGCGCGCCCGGCCCGCCGCGCGTCGATGTCCGCTTCGAGGGCTTCGAAGTAGCCTTCCTGGAAGCTCTCGACCGTCCGCAGCCACACCTCGGCGAGCAGTGCGGACCGTCCGGCGAAGCGGTGGTACACCGAACCGCTCGGGGCTCCCACCTCCTTGGCGACCGCGGACATGGTCACCCCGGCCGGGCCCGATACGGCGGCCCGCCGCACGGCGGCGTCCAGGAGCTGGTTCGTGTCGAAGCGGGGTGGTCTGGCCATGAGTTGGAGAGTACTCTCCAGAGTATTAGAGATACACCTCTAAAACGAGTACTGGGAGGACGCATGGGCGTCTACAACGTGCACGAGCGCTTGCTGGCCGCGAAGGAGAGCGAGGTGGGAGCGCTGATAGACACCCTGTCGAGCAGCGACGACAAACTCTGGGCGCAACTGGGCTGGCCTCAGATGGAGTTCGACCGCCCCCTGGCGACCGGAGCGGTCGGCGGGCACGGCCCGGTCCGCTACACCGTTGCCGCGTACGTCCCCTCGAAGTGGGTGCGCTTCGCTTTCACCGGGCCACGCGGCTTCCACGGGTTCCACGAATACGCCGCCCTGGCCGTCGACGAGGAGCACACGCTCCTGCGCCACACCCTCGCCATGGACGCCCGTGGGCCGGCCCGTCTCGGCTGGCCGCTCGTCTGGCGGCCGCTCCACGACGCGTGCCTGGAGGACAGCCTGGACCGCGCCGAACTCGCCTGCGCGGGTGCGGTGGCCCGCCCGGCGCGCTGGAGCCTGTACGTACGGCTGCTGCGCGGCCTCAAGCACTGACCACCGAGCACACGCGCTCACGCCCGGGCAACATCACCGAGAGGTTCGGCACACGGGCGTGAGAACGCTTCACGGGACCGCTGGAGCGTGTTCACCCGACTGCAGCCCCGCGACAACCAAAGGCCTCGACCCGGCACGCCACCAACACCAGAGCGTGCAGCGCGCGCCCGGCCCGCCAGCTGATCTGCTGCTCGCGCCAGTGGACGAATCCCGGCGAAGGAACACCCCGGAGAGCGGGTGCGGGCCGGGAGGCGGGGCTCAGCCTCCCGCCGGTGCGCAGCGCAGCGAACGGACCGCCACCCCCACCACCCGGTCCTGCGCCACGTAGCCGAAGTGGCGGGAGTCGAGACTGAGAGCCGGGTTGTCGCCCAGGACCAGGAAGCGGCCCGGTGGCACGGTCGAACCCGGCGGGCAGCCGAGCCGGACGGCCAGGGGCGGCGGGACCAGGTCACCCGGAGCGGCCGCTATCCGCTTGATGAGCAGGCCGCGCGGCCCCGCGCCCGGGACGCGCCTGTCACCGTCCGGTCCGAGCACCACGATGTGGCCGCGGGCCAGGCGGCGCGGGTGCCGGCGCATCACCAGGACGCGGTCCCCGTCGCGCAGGGAGGGCTCCATGCTGGGGCCGGTCACGGTGACGGCGAGCAGGCGGGCGCGCAGCAGGCGGCGGACGAGCCGTGCGATCACGACGCCGTCCCGTGCTCGCCGAGGACGATCCGTACGGCCGGCGCGTCGGGTGACCGCGGTCCGTCGCCGTCGGCGGGTGCGTATCCGCTGGCCTGGAGGCGGAAGAGCCGGGCATAGGAGCCGTCGCGACGGATCAGCTCCTGGTGCGGTCCCGCCTCGGTGATCCGACCGTCCTCCAGGACGGCGACGGTGTCCGCGTCGCGCAGGGTGCTGAGGCGGTGTGAGATGAGCAGCCCGGCGCGGCCTGCGCGGTGCCGGCGCAGGCGCTGGTGGACGGCGTACTCGGCTTCCGGGTCCAGGCCGGAGCTGGGTTCGTCGAGGATGAGCAGGTCCGCGTCGGCGCGCACGAGCGAGCGGGCCAGGGCCAGCCGTTGCCACTGACCGCCGGAGAGCACCAGGCCGGTGTCGGCGTCCTGCTTGTCCTGCTCGCTGAAGAAGATGCGGCTGAGCAGGGTGTCGTAGCCGTTCGGCAGGCGCGCGAGCTGGCGGTGCACACCGGCGAGTTCGGCGGCCCGTTCGACCCGGGGATCGTCCGCCAGCGCCGTGAGGTCGCCGAGAGCGATGTTCTCGCGTGCCGTGAGGTCGTACTCCATGTAGTCCTGGAAGGTCGCTCCGATCCGTCGGCGTAGCTCGCGCGGGCACAGTTCGCGCAGGTCCGTGCCGTCCCAGAGGATCTGGCCGCGGGTGGGGTCGTAGAACCGGCAGAGCAGCTTCACCAGGGTGGACTTGCCGGCGCCGTTGAGGCCGGCCAGACCCACCGACTGCCCCGCGGGGATCACCAGGTCGACGCCCTTGAGCACCCAGGGCTGCTGGTCGCCGTAGCGGAACCACACGTCGCGGAACTCCACCGCCTGGCGCAGCGGCGGCACGCAGGCGGGCCGCGCGGGCAGCGGAAGGTCGGGCGGTGCGCCGGTGACGGCGATGAAGTGACGGAACATCAGCACGGCCTGGTGGGTGCGGGCCAGTTCGAGCGCGAGGTTGGCGAGTGCCGCCTGTACGGCGGGCAGGGCGGCGACCAGCAGCGTGACGTCCCCGATGGTGATGCGGCCGGAGCGGGCCGCCGTCACGGCCCACAGCAGGCCGGCGCCGGCCACCACGGCCGACAGCAGGGCGAGTGCGGCCTGAACGGTGAGCTCCTGACGGTCCATCCGCGCCTTGGCGGTGTCGGAGGTACGGCGCTCCACCAGCATCCGCTCGCGCAGGAACCGCCCCACGCCGAAGAGCCGGATCTCCTTCGCGGCCCGTAGGTTCGTCAGCAGGGCGCTGTAGAACAGCTCCCTGCGTTCCACCGGGCCGACGGCCCAGGCCACCGCCGCCCGGCGGCGGCTGAGCGCGATCTCGGCGCACAGGACCGGTATGCCGGAGGCCAGGACCGCCGCCGCCATCCAGGGCCCGAGCAGGGTGAGTGTCCCGAGGAACCCGGTGAGGGTCACCAGCGCTCCGACGAGCCCGATCCCGCTGCCGGCCGCGTCCACGGGGGCGGAGCCGCCGAACTGCTGGGCCAGCCGCAGCCGGTCCAGGAAGCGCGGGTCCTCGAAGCGGCGCAGTCCCACGAACCGGTCGACCGCTGTGTGCAGTTCCAGCTGGGCCCGCAGCCCCACCGCCCGGCGCAGCCGCGCCTGGACGTACTGCAGCAGTTGGGGGACGACCGCTGCGGCGACGCCGCAGGCGACCAGCGGCAGGGCCAGGGCGGTGAGCCCCGCGGAGCCGAGGCCGGCCCCGCTTGCGACTCCGGCTCCGGCTCCGGCAACGAGGCGGTCGAGTAGGGTCCGCAGAATCCAGGCCGCGGCCACCGGTACCGCCGAGGCGGCGACGGTGAGCAGCAGCCAGGTGGCCAGGCCGACGGGCGCGGCCCGGTGCACCAGGCGGATCGCGGCGGCCAGGACGCGCGGCGCTCCGCGGGGGTCTCGCGCATCGCCGTGCGGCACCGGCGCGCTCACCGCGCGGCGAGGACGGCCGCCTGCGGCCAGACGTCGGCCTCGGTCACCACGAGCCGCCCGTCCGCCGCGCGTCCCACCCGCGCACAGGTGGGGAAGGCGCGGACGGCGAACGCCGTGGACACGGGCCCGTCCTGGTCCTCCCGGACGGCGGGCACCGCGGCGGCCAGCGAGGCGAGCATCGGTGCGCAGGCCTCGGCCTCCCCGACGACGACGGCAAGGACGCGGTCACGCTCCTGCGGCCGGTCCGCGAACCGTGCGACGAACCCGGGCAGCTTGTCCCGGCAGGGCTTGCAGGTGGGCGAGAAGAACGCGACCAGGGTCCCGTCCGCCAGGTCCTCGTGGCCGAGCGCCGCGCCGGCCGTCCCGGTGTGGAAGGTTCCGACCGGGGTCCCGACCGGGGCAACGGCCTGCCCGGGTGCCCCGGCCACGGGTCTGGCGACGTTCGCCAGCTGTTCGGAGTGCTCGCGCAGCCGCCTGACGATACCGAGGGCGAAGACGAGGTTGAGCAGGGACAGGGCGCCGACTGCGGCAACGGCGACGGTGAGCGGGCTCACGGTGGAATCCTTTCAGGGCAGCGGCCGGAAGAGTGCGACGAGGTCGTCGAGCACCGTGGCGAGCAGGCCGAGGACACCGCCCGCCAGGAACGCCGTCGCCACCGTCGCCGAGGTGGCGTGTCCCGGTCCGGACAGGGCCGTGGCGGCGAGGCCGGCCCCGGCCAGGGTGAGCAGTGCGGCGTTGCGTACCGCGTGGACGGTGCCCAGCGGAGTCGACGACTGCCCGAAGCAGCGGCACGGGGTGCTGCTCCCGGCACGTGCCGCGGTGACGGCGAGCACGGTGAAGGCGGCCAGCAGGATGGTGCAGAGGGCGAGCCCGGCCACGACGGAGCCCGGCACCGCAAGCGTCACCACGACTGCGGCCTCCGCGGCCGCGACCAGGGCGGCGAGCGGGCGGGCCCGGCCGGCGAAGGCCGGCACCAGGGCGCGCACGGACCCGGCGAACTCCTCGAAGGCGCGCAGGCCGCGCACCTTCCCGTGGACGGACAGGGCGAACACCACCAGCAGGCAGCCCCGGCTGGCCCAGGTGACAACGTCCATGGCGTGGAATCCTCTTGGTGCTCGGAGATCCGGCGGGAGGCGGCGCACCACCTCCCGCCGGGCTTCTCGCCGGCTCGGCGGCTCTGTCAGCGGGCGCTGCCGTCAGCAGTTGGCACAGCGGGAACCAACGAAACTCGTGGAGCCGTCGGCGCAGTGCAGGTAGGTGAACAGCATCTTGCGGTTGGTGCTGCTGCACGCCTCCGGAGGACCGAAGCTGCACCGCTCCTCGGTCCAGCAGTTGGTGGCGGCGGCGGCCTCCGCCTTCGGGACCAGGCGGTCGACCAGGGAGTCGGACAGGTTCTGGAGCCACTTGCGCATGGGTCGTCCATTCATCTCGTTGCGGTACGGGCCGCGCCCGGGGCGTGCCCCATGGGGAACGGCACCGCCAGCATGTGGGAACGACCTTGCAGGATTCGTGATCAAACCTAGAATCGGCCGACAGGGCGGCCTGAATGGGGACGCGGCATGCACGGGGACTCAGCGCGAGACGGGCGGGACACATTGACGATCGGGTTCGCGATGCTCGGAGAGATCCAGGCACACCGGGACGGCATCACCGTGGGCCTGGGGCCGACCCGGCAGCGCACCGTGCTCGCGGCCCTGCTGATGGACGTCAACCGTGTGGTCCCGATGGAGGGGCTGGCCGACCGGGTGTGGGGTGCCCAGGTGCCGGAGCGCGTCGGGCCGGCGCTGTACAGCTACCTGTCCCGGCTGCGGCAGGTGCTGGACACCGCGCCGGCTGACGCTTCGAGAGGCGCGGCCGCCACGGAGCAGCCGTCCATCGCCCGGCGCCCTGGCGGGTACGCGCTGCTCGCCGACCCGGGCGCCGTGGACGTGCACGTCTTCCACGACCTGGTCACCCGGGCACGGGCGGCGGACGACGACCACGCCATCGCCCTGTTCGACCGGGCACTGGGGCTGTGGCGGGGCGAACCGTTCGCCGGAGTGGACAAGCCGTGGTTCAACTCGGCGAGGGGACTGCTGTCCGAGATGCGCCACGCGTGCCGACTCGACCGCAACGACCTCGAGTTGCGCCGCGGTCGCCATGCCGTGCTGCTGGCCGAACTGGCCAACTGCCACGAAGCGCACCCCCTGGACGAGCGCCTGGCCGCTCAGTTCGTGCTGGCGCTCTACCGCAGCGGCCGCACGGCCGACGCCCTGCGCTGTTTCGAGCGGGTCCGGTGCGCACTCGCGGAGGAACTGGGAAGTGATCCGGGCCCCGAGCTACGGCAGTTGCACCAGCGCGTACTGGCCGGCGATCCGCTGCTCGACGTGTCGGGCGTGCCGGGCGCGGCGGACGGCGCGACTGCGGTCTGCCTGATGGCCGCCGCGGGTGGTGCGGCGGCAGGTGGTGCGGCGGGTGCGGTGCCCGCTGCCGGTGGTGCTCCGAGTGCGGTGCCCGCCGCCGGTGGTACGACGGGTGCGGTGCCCGCCGCCCGCGTCGCCATGCTGCGGGAGAGCACCGTTCCTCGCCAACTACCCGCCACACCAAGATGGTTCACCGGGCGGTGGCGTGAACTCACGATACTCGACCAGGCCCTGGAGCAAGCCGGCCGAGGCGGCGGGGCGGTGACGGTGTGTGTGGTCAGCGGCGGTGGCGGCATCGGGAAGACCTCGCTCGCCCTGCACTGGGCGCACCGGAACACCGACCGCTTCCCCCAGGGGCAGCTCTATGTGGACCTTCGCGGCTTCGACCTCCGGGGAGAGCCGCTGGCGCCCGCCGCCGCGATCCGGGGCTTCCTCGACGCTCTCGGAGTGGACCCGGGCTCGGCACCGGTGGACCCGCAGGCGCTGACCGGGCTGTACCGCAGCCTGGTCGCGGACCGGCGCATGCTGATCGTGCTGGACAACGCCGCGAACGCCGAGCAGGTGGCCGCGCTGCTGCCGGGCGGCGCCGGATCCGCGGTCCTGGTCACCAGCCGCCGCCGGCTGACCGGGCTCGCCGTCACCCACGGGGCACACCTGCTGCCACTGGACGTGTTCTCCGCCTCCGAGTCCCGGGATCTGCTCGGCCGTCACCTGGGCGAGGACCGGGTCTGCGCCGATCCCGAGGCCGTGGCCGCCATGCTGGAACACTGCGCGGGCCTGCCGCTGGCGATCAGCATCGCAGCAGCCCGCGCGACAGCCAGGACGGGCTTCCCGCTGGCGGCCTTCGCCGCGGAACTCCAGGACGAGTCGGCGCGGCTGGACGCGTTGGACGCGGGCAGCCCGTCGGCCGACGTACGGGCGGCCTGCCTGCTGTCGTACCGGACCCTCAGCGCGGTGGCCGCCGAGGCGTTGCGGTTCCTCGCAGTGGCCCCGGGCCCGGAGATCGGGCTCGCCGCGGCCGCGAGCCTGCTCGGCCGTTCACCGGCCGCGACCCGGGCGGCGCTGCGGGAGCTGGAGGCGGTCCACCTGCTGGAGCAGCACGCGCCCGGCCGGTACCGCATGAACGACCTGATCCGCCTGTACGCGGCCGAGTACCGCACGACGGAGTCGTGCGAGCGCGCGCTGCGGCGGGTCCTGGACTTCTACCTGCAGACCGCGGCCACCGGTGACCGCGCGCTCGGCCCGCACCGGCGCCAGCAGCTGGAACTCGAACCGCCGCTGGCCGGTGTGACCCCGCAGCCGCTGGCCGACCGCAGGGCCGCCAGGTCGTGGTTCCGCGCCGAGCGCACCTGCCTGCTCGCCGCCCAGCACCTGGCCGACCGGCAGGGGTGGGACACCCTGGTGTGGCAGCTGGCCCGGGCACTGGACGGCTTTCTCGAATGGCAGGAGCAGCCGCACGACCAGGTGGCCGTGTGGCATCGGGGTCTCGCCGCGGCCGAACGCCTCGGCGCCGTCGCCGACCGCGCCTTGGCACACCGCCGCCTGGCCGATGCCTGCACCCGCACCGGCGACCGAACCGGTGCCCGCCGCCACGCCCGGCTGGCTCGCATCGCGGCGGCGGAGAGTGGTGGCCTCGCCCGGGATGAGCGGATCCACGACGTCCTCGCCTGGCCGCCGACCGGACGGGGGCGCTCCGCCCCGCCCCGGCACCTGCCGTGTCTGGCCTGAGCTTGGCGTTCGTCGAGTGACCAGCGACGATGAACGCCAAGCGCAGAGCCTCGCCCAGGCCGTGGCTCGACTCTGTCGGGGCTCTTGGTTGCGCCGTGAGGCGCTGTGGTTCGAGTGGAGGTGAAAGACCGTCACCTCTGGCCTGTCGCAGCAGGTCAGCGTAGCTGAGAGCAGCCTGATCCGGGTGGTGCCGGGGAGGCCGGGAGCGGCCCTGACAAAGCCGGCTCAGGCGTTGAGGACGTGGCCAGTCGTCGAGTCCACGTGGGCGGGGATCTCCTCGTGGCGGTCGCCCACGGTCGGCGTCCCGGTCGGCTCGAACATGAGGATCGCGGCACCGGACGGCGCGGACGGCTTGTGCTCCGTACCTGCGGGAACGGTGAAGACCGCGCCCTGCGGCAGCAGGACCGTGCGCTCACCCTCGGGCTCGCGCAAGGAGATGTGCAGCTCCCCGTCGAGCACCAGGAAGAACTCGTCGGTGTCGTCGTGGGCGTGCCAGATGTGTTCGCCCTCGACTTTGGCGACCCGGACGTCGTAGTCGTTGACGCGCGTGACGATGCGCGGACTCCACAGCGCGTCGAAGGAGGCCAGGGCCTGGGGAAGGGAGATCGGCTGGTTGCTCATGGCCTCATCCTCGGCCGTCTCGGATGCGCAGGGTGAGTGCTAGGAATTGCACATGTCGAAAGAATCCTCGCAGCAAGCTCAAGCGCCCGGCGCACACCGAGTGGTCGTGATCGTGGACGAGAACTCGAACCCGTTCGAGCTCGGCTGCGCGACCGAGATCTTCGGCCTGCGCAGGCCGGAGATCGGCCGCGATCTCTACGATTTCCGGCTCTGCTCCCCAGAGCCTTCCACCACGATGCGAGACGGATTCTTCACCCTCACCGGGGTCGCCGGCCTGGAGGCGGCCGATGCGGCAGACACCTTGATCGTCCCCAATCGCCCCGACGTCGAGGTTCCCCGCCGGTCCGCGGTGCTGGACACCATCCGACGGGCGCACGCACGCGGCGCTCGCCTGATCGGGTTCTGCAGCGGCGCCTTCACCCTGGCCGAGGCCGGCGTCCTCGACGGGCGCCGGGCCACGGCCCATTGGCAGTGGGCTGATTCCTTCCGCTCCCGCTTCCCCACCGTCCACCTCGAATCAGACGTGCTGTTCGTTGACGACGGTGACATCCTCACCGCCGCGGGAAGCGCGGCCGCACTCGACCTCGGGCTGCACGTGGTCCGCCGCGACCACGGTGCCGAGGTCGCCAACTCCGTGAGCAGACGCCTGGTCTTCGCGGCACACCGCGACGGCGGGCAGCGGCAGTTCGTCGAGCGGCCCATGCCCGACCTCCCCGACGAATCCCTGGCACCGATCCTGGCCTGGGCGCAGGAACGGCTCGACTCGCCGCTCACGATTGCGGACCTTGCGGCGCGGGCGTCGGTCAGTCCGGCGACGCTGCACCGCCGCTTCCGGACGCAACTGGGAACGACCCCGCTGATGTGGCTCACGGGGGAACGGCTCGCCCTGGCCTGCCGGCTGATCGAGCGAGGCGAGTCACGCTTCGAGGTAGTCGCACGACTGAGCGGGCTGGGCACCGCTACCAATCTGCGCGCGCTGATGCGTCGCGAGACGGGCATCACTCCGTCGGCGTACAGGCGACGGTTCGGGCCCGAGGCAAACTGACGACATCCATGCCAACCAGCCGAGAGATCACGCGATCGAGTCCGTCGAGTCGAACCACCGGTCAGCTGACCGAGGACGAAGACGCCCTTCGCGAACAGTCCGGGCTCCGCAGCCTCGCGGTCGCGGTCGCGGTCGCGGTCCAGGCCTCCCCCGGAACGGCCCGGCCCATCCCCCGCCCGCGCCTCCTCGGTCGGATCGAGGTTGACTACGCGAGCCCACCGGTTTCAACGGGGTACGCGCGGGCCACGGAACGGCTGCATCTGGCTGAGCACCAGGTTGGTGGTCGTGCTGCCGAACTGGGCCAGCGAGTCGACCAGTTCTTCCAGCTGGGCCATCGAGGTTGCTGCCACCTTCAGGACGTAGCAGTCGTCCCCGGTGGTGCGCAGGCACTCCAGGATCTCCGGCCGCTGCGCGATCAGCCGGCGCAGCGGCTCGTGCCGGGTCCCCGGGTACTTCAGCCGGACCACCGCCAGCGCCAGGTACCCGGTCCGTTCCAGGTTCACCTCCGCCCGGTAGCCCGTGATCACCCCCGCCCCCTCCAGCCGTCGCACCCGCTCCGTCGTCGCCGAGGCGCTCAGGTTCACCCGGCGT
Source organism: Kitasatospora sp. NPDC008050 (assembly GCF_042957465.1). NCBI lineage: Bacteria > Bacillati > Actinomycetota > Actinomycetes > Kitasatosporales > Streptomycetaceae > Kitasatospora > Kitasatospora sp. NPDC008050. Next base: position 122,348 of record NZ_JBIBIJ010000011.1, on the reverse strand, counting down.
GCCAGCTCGGTGAACGCGATCCGGCCGTCCCGCTGGAGCTCATCGAGGATCGCCCAATCCGTGTGGTCGAGCGCCGGATTCAGCGTTGGCTTCAGCGTTGGATTCAGCGTCGGTTCAAGCGTGCGGTCAGGATTCGCGGTCATCGGCCCAGATTACCGGCGGATCCACGGCCAAAGCCCCTCTGAACAGGGCGGAATCCCTTCTGGCGGCCCGGTCCGGCTGGCTAGGCTCGGCGTCGTGAAGCTTGGAGTCAACGTCCTCAATTTCGGCCCCGGTACCGACGCCGGGGTCCTGCGCAGCTGGGCCCAGACCGTCGAGGGCCTCGGGTTCGACCTGCTGATGGTCTCGGACCACGTCGCCATCACGCCCGACCTCGCCACGCGCTATCCGGCCCCCTTCTACGAGCCGTTCACCACGCTGTCCTGGCTCGCCGGCATCACCACCCGGGTCCGGCTCGGCACCACCGTCCTCATCGCCCCCTACCGGCACCCACTGCTGACCGCCCGGATGGCGGCCAACCTGGATGCGCTCAGCGGCGGCCGACTCGTCCTGGGCGTCGGGGTCGGCTGGGCCCGGCAGGAGTTCGCCGCCCTCGGGGTCCCGTTCGAACGGCGCGGACAGCTGACGACCGATCACCTGCGCGACATCCGGGCGGCCTGGTCGGACACCGCCGACTACGGCACCCGCGCGATCCCGATCTGGGTCGGCGGCCACAGCGACGCCGGGCTGCGCCGGGCCGTGCGGCTCGGGGACGCCTGGCATCCGCTGCGCCTGACCATGCCGCAGCTGCGCGAAGGGATGCAGAGACTGCGGGCCTACGCGCAGGAGTTCCAACTCCCCGTGCCCGCCCTGGCCCCCCGGATCGCGCTCAAGCCCAGCGCGAGCCCGGTCGACGGGCCGGACCGGCTCGCCGGCGAAGGCACGACCGACCAGATCACCGATGACCTCGATCAACTGCGGCAGCTGGGCGCCGAGACCGTCGTCCTCGACCCCTACAACGGCGACCCGCGCCAGACCTGCCACCCGCAGGCGATCTGGAAGGCACTCGCCGAGGTGGCCACGCTTATTCACCCCCTGGAGCAACGATGACGATCACCCCCGACGACCACACCCTCCTGCGCCACGCCATCGCCCTCGCCGCCAAGGCCCGTGCGGCCGGCAACCCGCCGTTCGGCTCGCTGCTGGCCGGCCCCGACGGCACGGTCCTGGCGGAGGAGTACAACACGACCCTCACCGACGACGACATCACCGCGCACCCGGAACTCAAACTGGCCAGGTGGGCCGCGAGCCGGCTGGACCCGGCCACCGCCGCGCAGACCACGATGTACACCAGCTGCCAGCCGTGCGGCATGTGCGAGCCGGTCATCCAGCGGGCCGGGCTGCGGCGCGTGGTGTTCGCCCTCTCCAACGAGCAGCTCCTCGACATCCGCCCCGGCAGCGGCCAGCCGCCCGTGCCGCAGGACGGGCCGGCGCTGCTGGCCGAGGTGCGCGCGGTGGTGGCGGGGTACTACGGCTGAGGGGGACTACGGCCGAGGGGGACTACGGCCGTCGGGGGCGCTGGACCTTTCCGGGGCGGTTCGGCGCCATGCCGCCCGCGGCCCGGAGCCCGGAGCCCAGAGCCCGGGTGTAGCGGATCGGCGGAATCTGCATTAGATTACGTGCCGGAACGTAAAGGAGATGGCGATGCGCCACACCGCGCTCGAATCACTCCACGTCTCGGCGCAGGGAGTGGGCTGTATGAGCATGAGCGAGTACTACGGCCGGTCCGACTGGGATCGGGCCCTCTCGGCCGTCCGACCCCGGACTCAGCCGACCCCGGACTCAGCCGTGACCGGCGCGCAGACCCGCGGCCGGGGACGGCCTCGCGAGCCCGTGCACGAGGAGCTCGTGCTCACCGCCGCCACGCAACTGCTCCTGGAAGGCGGCGTCGCCGCATGCACGGTCGAGGCGGTGAGCCGCCGCAGCGGTGTGAGCAAGCCCACGATCTACCGGCGCTGGCCGCACCGCACCGCACTGGCGATCGAGGCCTTCGCCGCGCACATCGGCCGCCTGGTGCCGCTGGTCGAGACCGGGGACAGCGCGCACGACCTGGTCCAGGCCGTCGCCAGCTTGGCCGAGTACTACCAAGGTCGCGACGGCATCGTCTTCGCTCAGCTGGTCGCCGCCGCGGTGCTGGAACCCGGTACCGCCGACCTGCTCAACTCCCGGTTCTTCGCGCCGCGCCGCGCGGCGCTGCGCGAGTTGTGGGAACGCGGGGTCGCGCGCGGCGAGCTCGACCCGCACGTCGAGCCCGATGCGGCGATCGATCTGCTGTTCGGCCCGGCGGCGTTCCGCTTGCTGCTGGGCCACCAGCCCGTCGACGTGGACTCCTGCGTGCACCTGGCCCGCACCGCCGTGCAGGGCTTGATCCTCACCCGGCCGACCACCCCGTCCCTCGCACCGCAAGCAACCGGAGGTTAGATCGTGCTTCCCATCACCCACACTCCTCAGCAGCCCCGTGCGAAGCGCCCCGGGCGCACCCTCGTGGCCTCGCACTCGTTCAGTTTCGCCCGCCGCGAATGGATCGAGGCCAGCGCTCCGCTGTCGGAGCAGTTCCGGGTCGTCGCCGTGGACGCGCCCGGCCACGGCGAGGCACGCGAGATCCCCGGCTACACGATGGCCGAGATGGCCGCCGCGTTCGCCGCCACGATCAACGAGCTCGGCCTGACCGACTACGTGCTGGTCGGCCACTCGATGACCGGCAAGGTCATGCAGATCCTCGCCAGCCGGGCCGGCACCGGGTTGGGGCTCAAGCATCCGCCGACGAAGCTCGTGCTGATCACCCCCACCCCGCTCGGGCAGGAGGTCGGCGGCGAGGACCTGCCGCGCGAACTGTTCGAGAGCCGCAGGGACCACGCTGACGCGGAGAAGTTCGTGCTGGACCGCACCGCGGTGCCGCTGACGCCGGAGGTGTTCGACCGCACCTGCGAGGACTACGCGCGGATGAACCGCAAGGCCTGGGACGCATGGCTGAACAAGGGGATCTACGAGGACTGGACCGAGCGCGCCGCGCCGATCGACGTCGAGACCCTGCTGATCGTGGCGGACCACGACCCGGTCTGGGGCCTGGAGATGCAGAAGAAACTGACGGTGCCCCACCTGTCCAACGTCACGATCGCATCGGTCGACTCCGGCCACCAGGTGCCGCTGGAGGCGCCACAGGCCCTGTCCGACCTCATCACCGCCTTCGCCGCGTCATGACCGGCGCCGCTCAGCCATCGACCGCAGACCGGGATTGGGGCGGGCGACTGCCCCTGGCCTCCCGCGGTCCGCTCACCGAGGACCAGCTCGCCGCGCAGCGACGCATCCGGGCCGAGGTGGTGCCGTGGGCCCGGGAGGCGGGGGCCGCCGCCGCCACGGCCGAAGGAGATCTGATCGGCCCGTTCAACGCGTTCGTGCACCGTCCCGCCGTCGGCACGGCCTTCCTGGCCTGGGTCCTCGCCGACCAGGCCCAGTCGTCCCTGGCCGCGCCCCTGCGTGAGATCGTCATCCTCACCGTCGGGGCGGTGTGGAACTGCGAGTACGAGCTCTACGTCCACACCGCGATGGCCCGGCACACCGGCGTCGCGGAGCCGGTGATCGAGGCCGTCCTCGCCGGGCGCTCGAGTGCCGACTTCTCGTCCACCGAGGCAGCCGTCCACCGCTTCACCGACGAACTGGCACGCACGCGGTCCGTCTGCGACGACACGTACCGCCTCGCGGTCGAGGCGGTGGGGCAGACCGGCGTCCTGGACATGGTCAACCTGATCGGCGCGTACCTCGCGACTTCGGCCCTGCTCAACGCCTTCCGGGTGCCCGCACCACCTCCGGCCGAGCCCGGTTAGTGGCTCATCTCAGATAGTTGGCCGTGTATGTGATCCGGCCGATGACGGTACAGCCCCCGAACCGAACGGCGTTGGCCCTGGCTCAGCCCCGCCAGGTTCTTGAGGCGCGTCGGGCAGCCGGTGCAGGCCGGCCTGCCGGGCGGTGCCGGGCGCCCCGCGACCGGAGGCGAAGAACGTCAGCAGCGTGATGCCGTACTGCTGCTCGAACCGCCGGGCCACCTCGAAGGCCACCATCGCGCCCATGCTGTGGCCGAAGAGCGCCAGCGGCCGGTCGGTGAACTGCAGCAGCTCCTTGACGGCCAGGTCGGCCAGCGTCTGCAGGTCGTCGACACAGGGCTCCGGCCGGCGCTCCTGCCGGCCGGGGTACTGCACCGACAGGATGTCCAGCTCCAGCGGGCGCGCCGCCCGGCGCAGCGCCTCGGCCATCGGGAAGAAATAGGTGGCCGACCCACCGGCGTGCGGAAACGCAATCTGAACACCACCGGCTTCAGCTTCTCGCTCGGCGGCGGCTCGACCTCGCCCGCGCCGGGCGGGGTCGCGCACAGCCTCGTGATCGGCAAGCACCCGGACGGGCACGGCGGTTCCTACGAACTCGCGATCTGGCGCCAGGACGCCGGAACCGTGAACGACGCGAGCCTGTACCGGATCGCCGAAGCGGTACTGCCGACCCTGCCGGGATGGGTCGCGGGCACCGCGGCCCCGAGCGTCCCGCCCGCCACCCCGTCACTGGCGACGGAGACCCTCCAGTAGCCGGCCTGGCGTAGCGGCCCTGCGCCGGGTTGCCGCGTGTGACGACGAGGGTGAGCTCGGCGTCGCACCGCTGTGCTCGTCCGTGCCGGTCGCCGCGGTGGGCCGTCCGTCACGGCGAGGAGAGTGACCTGCCGGGAACGCCGACGCCGCCCGCGTACACCGCCCGGTTGCCGCTCGCCTGCCCAAGGAGCGCGAGGGCCTCCTCCGACGGGGAGTCGGCGGTGGTCGTGCACACGATGAGCAGCTGATCCGGTGAGCGGGCGATCGACAGCGTCTGCTGCGTCACCGTCACCGTGCCGACGACGGGATGGTGCAGCTCGTAGGAGGCGGCCTCGCACGCTGCCACGCGGTGATCCCTCCACAGCGCGACGAACTCCGGGCTGCTCATCGTCAGCTCGCCGATCAGCTCCGCGAGCAGCGAATCCTGCGGGTGCCTGCCGACGGCGATGCGCAGGTTGCCGACCACCGCGCGCACCTTGCGCCTCCAGTCCGCGTACAGCTCCCGACAGTGCGGGTCCAGGAACAGCATCCGGCTCATGTTCGGGCGCCGCGCCGGGTCGTTCGGGCCGAGGAAGTCCAGGTGACCGGCCAGCAGGGCATGCCCGAGGGGGTTCCAGGCCAGCACGTCGGTGCGCCGGCCGAGCACGACCGCCGGGACGCCGTCCACGGCGCGCAGCAGGTCGCGTGTCTCGTCGGCGAGCTTCTCGGGCCGCGGGCGGCGCACCCGGGGCGCGTGGCGGGCGGCGACGGCGAGCCGCTCCAGGTGCTCGCGCTCGTGTTCGTCGAGCAGCAGGGCACGGGCGATCGCGTCGAGCACCTCGGCCGACGCCCCACGGGACAGGCCCTGTTCGAGACGGGCGTAGTAGGAGACGCTGACGCCCGCCAATTGGGCCAGTTCCTCGCGCCGCAGCCCGGCCACCCGTCTGCGGGGCCCCAGGTCGCGCAGGCCGACGTCCTCGGGTCGCAGCCGGGTTCGTCGGGCTCGGAGGAAGGCGCCGAGCGGGCCGGGTCCGTTCATCACCCCAGTATTCGTGCGCGGCGCGATCCCAGCCACACCCTGCGAGGGGTAGGACAACCCGGGCGTGGTCCATGTCCGTCCGCGGGTCCAGACTCGGTCCCCTTGCGACACCTACCCCGGACCCGAGGACGGACCCCATGGATCGCACCCCGGAGCAACTCACCATCGGCGAGGTCACCGTCACCCGCATCAAGGAGTTCTACGGCTCGGCCGAGATGCCGCCGCACCGGTTCTTCCCGGACAGCCCCGACGGCGCGTGGCAGGAGCAACGCCACTGGCTGGCACCCGACTTCTGGAACCCGCAGACGAACGAGTGCCGCACGGCGGTCCAGTCCTGGCTGCTGCGCAGCCAGGGACGCACGATCCTCGTCGACACCGGCGTGGGCAACCACAAGGACCGGCCCTACGCACCGGTGTGGAACCGCCTGAACACGGACTACCTCGACAACCTCGCGGCCGCCGGGGTGCGGCCCGAGGACGTCGACATCGTGGTCAACACCCACCTGCACATCGACCACGTCGGCTGGAACACCCGCTTGGAGGGCCGGACCTGGGTGCCGACCTTCCCGAACGCCACCTACCTGATGACCCGGCGGGACTTCGAGTTCTGGGACCCGGCCAACGAGAACAGGACCGTGCTCGGCCGCGGGAACCAGAACGTCTTCGAGGACAGCGTCACACCCGTCCACCAGGCAGGACTGACGCACCTGTGGGAGGGGACGTACCGGATCGACAGGAACCTGCGTCTGGATCTCGCGCCCGGACACACCCCCGGCTCGTCCGTGCTCACCCTCGAATCCGGCGGCGATCAGGCGCTGTTCGTCGGGGACCTGGTGCACACCGCCCTGCAGATCACACATCCGCAGACCAACTCCTGCTTCTGCGAGGACCCGGCGGCCTCCCGCGCCACCCGGCACAGACTGCTCGGCCGCGCCGCCGAGACCAACGCGCTCCTCTTCCCGGCGCACTTCGGCGGCCAGGGCGCCGCGCAGGTCGCGCGCAGCGGGTCGACGTTCACGATCAAGGAGTGGGCGGGCTTCTCCCGCCTCTCCTGACCCCCCACCAGAAAAGGAGTCACCTCCCGTGCCCCGACAGGCAGATCCGGTCGTCGAAACCCCGGCGGGCGCCGTGCGCGGCCTGCTCGACGGATCCGGCGAGCGCTACCGCGCCCTCCCCTACGCGGCGCCGCCCACCGGCGCCGGCCGCTTCGCCCCGCCCGCACCGCACCCGGGCTGGTCCGGCATCCGCGACGGCAGGCGGCCCTCGCCCACCGCTCCCCAGCCGGCCCGCGACTTCGGCCGGCTCGACATGACCCCCTACTTCGGGCCGGGCTGGGTGCCCGGCGAGGAGTACCTGAGCGTCGACGTCCACACGCCCGCCGCCGACGGCGCCCGGCGCCCCGTCATGGTCTTCGTGCACGGCGGCGGCTTCGTCAGCGGCTCGAACCGCGCCGCGCTCTACGGCGGCAGCGCCTTCGCCCGCGACGGCGTCGTCCTCGTGACGGTCAACTACCGCCTCGGCATCCCCGGTTTCCTCGATCTGGCGGGTGCTCCGCCCAACCGCGGACTGCTCGACGTGCTCGCCGCACTCGGCTGGGTGCACGACACGATCGCGACATTCGGCGGCGACCCCGGCAACGTCACGGTCTTCGGCCAGTCCGCGGGCGCCACGCTCATCGGCGCGCTCCTCGCGACACCACAGGCAGGCGGCCTGTTCCGGCGGGCGATCATCCAGAGCGGCAGCGGCACCGGCGCGTTCACCCCGGAGCAGGCGCAACGGGTCACCGCCACGGCAGCCGCCGCGCTCGGCATCGAGGCGACCGCCGAGGCGTTCGCCCCGATCCCCGACGAGCGCTTCCTGGCGATCCTGCCCGCCCTGACCGGCCTCGACCTGCGCACCGACACCGCCACGGACCCGCTGGCCGGGTTCAGCCCGTTCAGCCTGGTCCTGCCGGTCCAGCCCGCCGACGCCCTCGCCGAGGGCCCGGCCCGCGACGTCGACCTGCTCATCGGCACCACCACCGAAGAGGGGCGCCTCTACCTCGTCCCGCACGGCGCCCTGGAATCCACCACGCAGGCCGACCTGCTCGCCCTCGCCACCCGACTGCACACGGACCCGCACACCGCCCTCACCGCACAGCGCGCGGCACAGCCGGACCGAACACCGGGCGACCTGCGCTCCGCCCTGCTCGGGCAGGCCCTGTTCGAGGCCGGTACGACGCGCATGGCCCAGGCCCACGCGCGGCTCTCGGGCGGCCGCACACACCTCTACTCCTTCGGGTACCGCTCGACGGCCCTGGGCGGGCGACTCGGCGCCGCCCACACCGTCGAACTGCCCTTCGTGTTCGACAACGCCGACCAACCCTGGCTGCACGCAGACACCCGCCTCCTGGGCCCCGACCCCGCCCCAGCCGGACTCGCAGCCCAAGTGCACGGCGCCTGGGTCGCGTTCGCCGCCACCGGAGACCCCGGCTGGGCGACCTACCACCCCCAGCGCCCCGTGGTGGAAACCCTCGGCGGCTGAACCTCCTCCCCGCCGTCACACCGCGCGCCGGGAAGAAGGGGGGCGCCGGCCCAGCCTGCGTCGTCCGGTGCCGTACCCAGGTATGAGGCCGAACCTGGCTCTCAGGTGTGAGGCCGCACGCCTGCCCGTCCGCCTACGGTTACTCCCGTTCGGGCGAACCAGCCCGCGCCCGACCTCTCCTCGGGCGGCCTGCTCATCGCCGTCCGACGGCTCCTGCTGAAAGGCGAACGCCTCATGACCCAACACCTGCCGCCCGCAACCACGCTGTCGCGCCGTCGCCTTCTGGCGCTCTCGGCCGTCACTGCGGTGACGGGTCTCGAACTGGTCAGCACCGCCGCGCCGGCCACCGCCTCGTCCCGGTCCGCCCTGGCCGCGAGGCCCCTGACCGGCTTGCCGGCCGACAGCGGCCGGCTCACGCTGCCTGCGCCAACCGGTCCCGAACGCATCGGCACCGTCTCACTGCACCTGGTCGACCCGGCACGCACGGACCCGTGGACACCCTCCCACCCGACACGCGAGCTCATGGTGCAGATCTGGTACCCGGCGCAGAGCGTGCGAGGCTACCCGGCGGCGCCGTGGCTCTCCACCGGTGCGGTGCCCCACTTCGAGCAGGGCTGGGGCATGCCCGCCGGGCTGGTGCGCTGGCCGGCCTCCCACGGACACCTGGGCGCTCCGGTGGAGCAGGGCCGTCCCCGCCCGGTCGTGCTCTACTCGCCCGGGTACAGCATGGACCGCAACTCCAGCACCACCCTGGTGGAGGAGCTGGCCAGTCACGGCTACATCGTGGTCACGATCGACCACACCCACGACTCGCCCGAGGTCGAGTTCCCCGGCGGACGGATCGAGACCGGCACCGTCCCGGAGCATCCCACCGAGCAGGTCATGGCTCAGGAAACCGGGGTGCGCGCAGCCGACGCCCGCTTCGTCCTCGACCAGCTCGCCGCCCTCGACGCCGGCCGCAACCCGGACGCCGAGCAGCGCCCGCTGCCGAGCGGCCTGCGCGGTGCGTTCGACCTGGCCCGCATCGGCATGTTCGGGCACTCCCTCGGTGGCTGCACCGCCGCGGCCACGATGCACGACGACCCACGCGTCAAGGCCGGTCTCAGCCTGGACGGTCCGTTCGTCGGCGCCGCTGCCACCGCGGGCTCCGACCTGCCGTTCCTGCTGCTGACCAGTGACCACGACGACGCCTTCGCCGGCTGGGACGTGTTCTGGGAGAACCAGCGCGGTCCGAAGCTCCAGCTGCGGCTGACGGGATCGACCCACGGCTCGTTCACCGACGGCGAAGTGCTCTACCCACAGCTCGCCCCGGTGCTCGAACTCACCGCCGAGCAGGTCGTCGAGCAGATCGGCAGCGGAGATCCGCAGCGCTCGGTCCGCGTCCAACGCACGTACATCCGGGCGTTCTTCGACCTGCACCTGCGTCACCACGACAGCGGCCTGCTCCACGCCCCGTCGCCGCGCTACCCCGAGATCCGGTTCGTCCGCTGACGCCCCGCGGCGCGAACCACCCGTACGCGCATCGAGCGGGACACCGGACACCTGACGGCTGATCGGACCACCCGGACCACCCGGACCACACCAACCACGCGGACCACCCGCACCACGCGGACCCGCCCGACGTCGTACCCCGGTATGAGGCCCGGCCCGGTCCCTGGGTATGACGACCGGCGAGCGCCCGCCCGCATACGCTGGCCACCGCATGAACGATCGCCTCGCCCCCCAAATCCCCGCCCCCGCCTTCCTCCTGGCCGTACGGCGGCTCCTGCGCCCCCTCGGGCAGCCGCACTCCGCCGCCGCTCGGCCTGCGGTGCCGCTGTTCGCCGAGGCCCGCCATCGCTGGCAGCGGCTACTGCCGTACGCCGTCTCGCTGGTCCTGGCCGGCTGGCTCACCCAACTGGGCGCCCAACTGATGTCGCAGCTCTACGGCCTGGGCGGTGCCCTCGCTCTGGGGCTGGCCACCGCCCAGGCCGCCCCGCTGCTGCTGGCGGTCGCCCGACCGGTGCAGGCGTGGTGGGTCATGACAGCCGCCGATGTGGTCGGCGCCCTGGTACTGGCAGCGACCCCGGGGGGGTTCCGGGCAGAGCTGGCCGTGGCCACTGGCCGTCGTCATCGGTCAGTCGGTGCTGCTCGCGGCCCTCACCCGGCGCGCGACACGCCGCACCCTGTTCGGTGTGTGGCTGGGCCTCGGGGTGGTCGGGGTCTTCCTGTGGAGAGCGTTCCCCACGGCAGGAGACGGCACCAACAGCACGCTCTTCGTGCTCGCAAGCCTGGTGCTGCTGGCCGGAGGGGCGCTGCGCGAGCGCGGTGAGGCACAGCGGCAACTGGTCGAGCAGGAGCGCGTCAACGCGGACGAACGCGGACGGCGCACCCTGCTGGAGGAGCGGGCCCGGATCGCCCGGGAACTGCACGACGTGGTCGCCCACCACATGTCGCTGATCACCATCCAAGCCGACAGCGCCCCTTACCGGATCGCCGGAGTGCCGCCCGAGGCCCGAGAGGAGTTCGTCACCATCGCCGCCACCGCGCGCGAGTCGCTCCGCGAGATGCGCAGGCTGCTCGGTGTGCTGCGCAGCGAGGACGCCGACCACGAGCGGGCCCCGCAGCCCGGCCTCGACCGGGTGCCGTGCCTGGTCGAGGCGAGCGTGCGGGCCGGTACCCCGGCCGAACTGCACGTCGCCGGCGAGGTCGCCGCGCTCGGCGGCCTGCCGTCGGCCCTCGAACTGTCCGCTTACCGCATCGCGCAGGAGGCGCTGGCCAACGTCGTGCGACACTCGCCCGGCGCGGACACCCGCGTCTCGGTCTCCCTCTCCCCCGACGGTGGGCACCTGACTGTCCTGGTCGTCAACGGCGCCCCGCCGAAGCCCGTGGACCCGCTGGAGAACACGGGCACCGGACACGGCCTGATCGGCATGCGCGAACGCATCCGGCTGGTCGGCGGCACTCTGGACACCGGCCCGCTGCCGGACGGCGGTTTCCGCGTCGCCGCCTGGATCCCCGTGCGAGACAGGGACGGCGGCACCGCATGACGATCCGGGTGGTCGTCGTCGACGACCAGGCCATGGTCCGCGCGGGGTTCGCCGCACTGCTCTGCGCGCAGAGCGACATCGAGGTGGTCGGCCAGGCCCCGGACGGACGCCAGGGCGTCGACGTCAGCCGCCGCGCCCGTCCGGACGTGGTGCTCATGGACGTACGGATGCCGGAGATGGACGGCCTGGAGGCGGCCCGGCGGCTCCTGGACCCCTCGCCCGACGTCGTCCACCGCCCGAAGGTGCTGATGCTCACCACCTTCGACCTCGACGACTACGTCTACGAGGCGCTGCGGGCCGGCGCGAGCGGCTTCCTGCTGAAGGACGCACCGGTCGCCGACCTGATCCAGGCCGTCCGCGTCGTCGCCGCCGGCGATGCGCTGCTGGCCCCGTCGATCACCCGCCGCCTCATCGCGGATTTCGCCAGGCAACGGCCCGCCCCGTACCGCGCCCCGGCCCTGCGACTGAACGGCCTCACCGCGCGCGAGACCGAAGTCCTGGTCCTCATCGCCCGGGGTCTGTCCAACACCGAGATCGCGGGAACACTCGTCGTCGCCGAACAGACCGTGAAGACCCACATCGGCCACGTGCTCGCCAAACTCTCCCTGCGCGACCGGGCCCAGGCCGTCGTCTTCGCCTACGAGTCCGGTCTCGTTGCCCCCGGCGACCGCTGAACACGATCACCAATGCCTCCTGGCGCCGCGACATGTGGGGGCGTCAGCCGAGGTCGTCGATGATCTCGGCGAGGCGGTTGAGCTGCTCGGCGAGTTGGGCCCGTTCAGCGGGGGCGAAGGCCGCGTAGCCGAGCGCCTGGCGCTCACGCCGCTGCTCACGCAGCCGAGTGAGCCGCCGTGGTCTTCATCCACCCCACCGAGCCGGCGATGCCGATGCTCCCCGGCATCTCCGCACCGGTCATCGACTTCACCTTCGACACCGCCCGCACGGCCGTCCAGATGACCCTCAACGGCGTGATGAGCCGCCACACCCGCATGAAGGTGATCCTCTCCCACGCCGGCGGCTCCCTGCCCTACGTCGCCCACCGCGTCGCCGCCGGTGCCGCGCTGGTCACGCCGGCTCAGGTGGTGCCGCATGGACTCAGCCGGGTTCTTCGGCACACACGCCCGCCCGTTCCGCTGGACCTACCCGGGCACCACACACAGAGGGAGCGTGACCGCCGCGCGCGGGTCCGCGGTCAGCGGGCCAGTGCCGCCGTGAGGTCAACCCCGATCAGCTAGATCAGCGATGCCTGGTTCGACAGGAACTGGGCCGCGACCTGGATTCCTTTCGAATCTCCCGCACGAGAATCCTTGGACGCCACAACCATGCGGGTGAGGGCCGTGAGATCGTAGCGTCGCACAATGGCAATGGTTGCTGCTTCGGTCAGTGCTTCGAGTAGCACTGCGGGGGCGATCGGCAGTTCAAGCAGGTTGGCCACGGCTGGTGGGGTCCGGTGCGGCGGCGATGGCCAGGCGATGTCGACGATTCGCAGCGCGTCAGGACTCGGGACAGCAGGTGTGGCGTTCTCTCCCGGGCTGAGCCACTCCTCGTTCCTGGCGAGCACAGTCGCGCAGAGCAGTGCATCGACGTACGCCACGTGGTACTGGTGAAGGAAGCGGTAGGCGTCGCGCCCGGCAGCCGGCTGGCGTTCGTAGTCCTCGTCGCGGAAGGTCGGTCCGGGCAGGAAGCCCTGTTTGTGCAACACGTGTGTCCGCAGTGCCCAGCCGCACTGTACGGCGCCGGAGGCGGTGCCCGGGACCACCGCGTCAGCCAGCTGTAGCTCCCCCAGTATGTCGAAGTCGCTGATGGCCAGCGCCAGGCAGGCGGCCGATCCGATGGAGGACCGCAGGTCCTCCGGCGTGATGCCGGGAATTTCGTCCTGCCCGAAGTCGGTGACGTACATCAGAGCATGCGTCAGCGCATAGCAGTCGTCCCTGTTGCTGTAGATGCCGACCATGTCCGACGAGATGAAGGGTGTGTCGAGATCCCATGGCGTGATCAGGCCGGAGAAAATCTCTCCCAGCGGACCGGAGGCAAGTTGCCGGAATATCCACTGCTGTTCCATCCGGCGGAACGGAGAGCACCCGTGTGCGCCGACCTCGCCGGTCCGCACAGCATTGGCGACCAGGCGGTCCATTCCCGCGTCCGGGTAGCCCAGTGCGGAGAGATGCAGGTGGCCGGCCCCAAGACTGGTTACCGTCTGGGGGTGCCGGGCCATCACATACCGAACGCGTTGAGCGCGGCACCATCGCGTGCAGTACTCGACCAGCTCTGCCCAGGACCGCTCGTTCTGCCGGGCTCCCACTCGATCGGCGACGAGCAGGAGCAGCACTGTCTCGAGGACGAGCTTGTCCTGCTTTCGGACCAGCTCGCCCTCGTCGTCCGGCCAGCGCGCGGCGTATTCATCGAGATGCCGGAGGTTCGCGCTGGCGTACTGCATGACCTCGCTGATTCGCTGACGGAGGTCGGCTGCTGAACAAGCGGCTGGCTGGTTGCCCGAGGCGCCATCCTGCGGAGTTCTCACTCGGGATCCACCTTCCGCACGTTTCAGTAGGTCCTGGGAACGGTTACTGCTGGGTCACGTCGGGTGTGTCCCCCCGTCATCCGGGGGCGGGGGCGAGGGCGGTTCCGGAACGGGCTTCACGACCACGCAGTAATTGTTGTTCCAGAAGACGACATTGTCATCCTCCGACACTGCTTTCAGCAGATCGGGCTGCAGGACGTCACGGACCGATGTCTCCAGATTGAGCAACTTGCTTTGCGACAGTGCGCTGATCAACCGATCAACGTCTACCTTGGGGCGTCCGTTCGACATGTCATTTCCTCCTCTCCTTTGCTGGATCTGATACTGCACGAAGGCCTGATCGCTCTTACTGCGCGTCACCCACGGTCGCTGGAACGCTGACACGACTCGGCGCCAGGAGTCTCTTCAGGAGGGCGGAATTCGCCAGCAAGAAGGATATTTCTTCGTACCTCACCCGATTTTCCGGTAGAATTTCCGAGAGATCTATTTTGTGTCCTTCGAGCAGGATTCGGAGAATTTCTGGAACAGGGTCGGCGATGCTGATTCCGTCGCCCTCGTCGAGCAATACTCCGATCGCTGCGGCCAACTGTTCGACGGGATTTCCGCCATACTTCTGGGAGAAGATTTTGAGCGATCCCTCTCGGTCAGCGCCGTTCAGAATGAGTGCGAGCACCAACCGGGCACCCGGGTCTCGGACGCGTTCGCGCAGGGCCGTCAGCTGGAGGTCTTGCACCAGGACATCGGTGACCTCTCGTAGCGGCTCTCCAAGGCTCCCGTACCGCTCGGCAACGAGGTCGATGGACTCATCCAGGAGAACGGTTCCCTGAGCTGTTTTACAGAGCTCGAAGAGCAGCGAGAGCGAGGACATGAAGTCACTGGTCGCAAGCCACCGCCGCACACATTCCTGAAAGCGTTCCGGATCCACCTGCAACATTCGCATCAACTGTAACCGACGCTGCGTCGGCGGGTCGTCGAAGAACGGATTGGTGGCCACCGAGGGCGGATGGTAATCGTACTGTGGCTGGGCCCTGGGATCCGCGTGAGTCCGCGCTATCAGCGTCACTGATGGATGTTCGAGATGGAACAGGGAATGTGCTCCATCAGGCCCAGGCAATATCGGGCGGACAGCTCCGACCGACAGCACCTCGGAGCAGCTTCGGATGACATCACCGATGATGACATGACGGGAGACCTCGATTCTCCCATCGAAATGCCACCGGCTGTGCAGGCTGGATCCCGAGACCACTCGGAAAGCGCCTTGGAAGCCGTGCTCGTGGATGGAAGTGGTCGATGAGAGCCAATACAGGAGGCCCAGGTAGAAACGGCTCGTGCTGAACAGTGTCAGCGGAGGTTGGCCGAACCTCGCGCACATGTCTATCTGATGCGGAAGGCTCGGACCGCAAACGGTCTCTGCCGCGAACTCCAGGGGGTCAAATCCGTTGAGATCCGATCCCGAACCGAGGAGATCGACACAAATCTCCGGGAAGGAGTCCTCGGAATAGTCGTGCAACCGCCACTCCCGGTCCAGGGTATTTCCCAGTTCCTGAAACATGTTCCACATGCCGGCTTGAGCCATGGCTTCCTCGCAACACAGACTTGTGCACCGCTCATGAGGGCCTGGGGGGAAAGTTCTGCCGGACTAAACGGATGCGGCAGCTCACCGAGCAGAAGATTGCTTCTCGCTGCGCGACCAGCTGACGCCTTCCTGCGGCCGAGCAGCGGTGGGAAAGGCGGGACCACGCCCACGCACTCCACGTTTCGGTTCTTCGAACTCCATTATCACACGATTCGGTTGGGTGTGTGTCGTGCGCGCCGCCACGGTCGGGCCAGGTCTTCGGCGTAGTCAGCTGCCCCTCACCCCAGAGCATCGGCGTAATCCGGTGATGTCCCTTTTTGTGATCACGCGAGGCCGAGAAGCACCAGTGGGCGTCGTGGGTCACGGGCACTGCGGCGGAGGCAGGCCGCGATGTTGGTGACGCCGGATAGCTTCAGCGCGCCGATGGCCAGGTTGTGCCAGGTCGCCATCGCGCGCGGCGCGTTGCCGGTCCGCACCTGGGAGGCGTCCTCGCCGATATCGCCCTCGCGATGCTGGCGGGGAGACCCGCGACGGCCTGCCGGCCGTGCCACCGACTCGCCTGCGCAGCGGCCGTCCGCGCCCGTCGCACCCGTCCGCGCCGGGCTGCTCAGGCCGCGGCCGGCTCCGCGCCGAGGAGCGCGTCGATCTCGGCCAGTTCCTCGGAGGTCGGCGCCCACTGTCCGGCGGCGGCGTTGGCGCGTACCTGCTCGGCACTGGAGGCCCCGGCGATGACCGAGCCACAGCCGGGCTGTGCGGCGAGCGCGCCCACGCCGATCTCGAGGACGCTGCGGCCGTGCGCCTGGCCCCAGGCGGCGAGGCGTTCGACCGCGTCGAGGCCGGCCTCGGTCACCCGCTCGGGCCGCGACGCCAGGCGCGAGCCCGCGGGGACACCCGTGGCACGGCGCACCTTCCCGGTCAACAGACCGTTGGCGAGCGGGAAGAACGGCAGCACACCGAGGCCGTAGTGCAACGCCGCCGGCACCACCTCCCGCTCCACGCCGCGTTCGAGCAGCGACCACTCGTTCTGGGCCGAGACGAACGGCACCGCCCCGATCTCGCGGGCGACGTGCGCGGCCTCGGCGATCTGCCAACCGGCGAAGTTGGAGTGCCCGATGTAGCGCACCTTGCCTTCCCGCACCAGCTCGCTGAGCGCCGCGAGCGTCTCGGAGATCGGCGTGTGCGGGTCGGGGGTGTGCAACTGGTAGAGGTCGATGTGGTCGGTCTGCAGGCGCCGCAGCGATTCCTCGACCGCCCGCCGGATGTAGGCCCGGCCGCCCTTCGCCCCAGCCGCGGGGCCGTACCCCAGGTCCGCCCACTGATGGCCGAACTTGGTGGCCAGCACGACCTCGTCGCGCCGCCCCTTGAGCGCCTGGCCGAGCAGTGTCTCGGATCCGCCCAGGCCGCCGTACATGTCGGCGGTGTCGAAGAGCGTCACCCCGGCGTCGAGTGCCGCCTCGACCACCGCACGGGTCTGCGCCGCGTCGAGACGTCCGCCGAAGTTGTTGCAGCCGAGTCCGACCACGGAGACAAGGAGCCCACTGCTGCCGAGCGTTCGATAGTCCATGCCGGCACTGTACTTCCGGAACCCGGACTGCAACGGCCACCGCCTCGCCGGGCGGCGTCACGGGAACCCCTGGGGTTGGGAGCGGGGGAAGCGCACGGGCTCGGCACCACCATGCGGCCTGGACGGCGGACGAGTTGGGGGCTCGCCGGTCAGAGGGCGAGGGCGGGGTAGTCGGTGCAACCCCGGTGGTCGCCGCCGTAGAAGGTGGCCGGATCGGGGGTGTTGAAGGGGCCGCCGGCGGCGAGGCGGGCGGGCAGGTCGGGGTTGGCGAGGAACAGGGCCCCGTAGGCGATCATGTCCGCGACGCCGGCCTCGACGGCGTTGCGGGCCGCCTGGGCGAAGTCGTCGATCGTCTGCCGGATCGCGGCCTCGTCCAGCTCCCTCGGGGTCACGAAGTCCTTCGGCCCCTCCTGGGTGTAGACCTGGCCCGTGGCGGCGATCGCCGAGGGCGCCACGGGGACCAGCCCGTGCGGCAGCAGGCTCGGGTGGCCGAGCCGGCGACAAGCGCGCCTCCCTCATCGAGCCCACCGCGGCCGGCCAGGCCCTGCGCCGCGAGGTCGAGCAGAGCTGGAGCCGGCTGGAGGACCTCGTGATCGCCGGCCTGACCAGCGGCGAACGGACCGCGGCCCTGGACACTCTGGAGCGCCTGGAGCAAACCTCGTGCAGGCCGCCGCCGGCCCCGAGCGGGCCGCCTGTCCCGAACGCTGACCATTCGCCCTGCGGGCGCACGGGCCGATGATGGGAGGGGAATCCCGACTCCCGTGGGAGGCGTCATGAGGCTCACCGTCCTCGGAGCGACGGGTGGTGTCGGACGGCACCTGGTCGCACACGCACTGGCCGACGGGCACCGGGTCACCGCAGTGGTCCGTGATCCGGCACGGCTTGCCGTACGGCATCCGGAGCTGACCGTGGTGCGGGCGGACGCCCTCGACCCCGACGAGGTGGCGGGGGTGGTCGAGGGCGCGGACGCCGTGCTGTCGGGCGTGGGTCAAGCCGGGCGGCACGACCCGCTCCATCCGGCCTCGGCCTCGGCCCGCGCGGCGGCGGCGGGGATGGCGGCGACGGGGGTGCGGCGGCTCGTCGTGGTGAGCGCGGGCACGCTCAACCGCTCCGGGGCCGGGCAGTCGTTCGTGGCGCGGCGGGTGCTGTCGCCGCTGCTGTGGGTGGTGTTCAAGGAGCTCTACACCGATCTGGAGACCACGGAGCGGATCCTGCGCGCCAGTGACCTGGAGTGGACCGCGGTGCGGCCCGCCCGCCTGACCGACGGCCCCGGACAGGGCCGCTACCGGCCGGCGATCGACTCAGGCCCACCCGGCAACAGCATCGCCCGCGCGGACGTCGCCAGGGCGATGCTCGACCTCCTCACCGACCCGCGGACCATCCGCCGCACGGTGGGACTGAGTCACTGACACCGCACGGGCGCCCACCGGGCACACCGGGCACACCTCGCACGCCAATCCCTCCGGTTCCCCGGTCAGTCCCCCGGTTCGGACGGCAGCGTCCGGGAGAGCCACCGGTGGATCGCTTCCGCTGTGGTGGCCACGTGCTCCTCCAGGACCGAGTGGTGGTCGCCCGGCACGTCGCCGGCTCGCAGGTGCAGGGTCGCAACGGTCGTCTCCCCCGGCCGGTCCAGGAAGAGGCGCGTGTAGGCGCCCATCGCCGCGAGAGCGGGCTCGTCGAGCCTGAGCGCACTGCGGACCGCCAGTTCGGCCAGCCACTGCTCGTCCCGGACCGGGTGGGTGTCCACCAGCACCACCGCCAGAGCGCCGACCTGCTCCGCGACGGCCTGTGCGACCAGGCCGCCGGTGGAGCGGCCCAGCAGCACCACCGGCCGGTCGAGTTGCCCGATCGAGGCGGCGTGCGCGCGGACGAGCGCCGCCACGTCCTGCGGCACGGGGCCGCCCTCGTACCCCGGGTGCGGAAGCAGCCACAGGCCCGGCAGGTGCCGGGCCAGGGGGCCGTACTCCCCCGGGGGTGAGGTGAAGGAGGGGAAACAGACGATCGCCGGACCGTCGCCATCGCCGTCGCCGTCGCCGTCGCCGTCGCTGAGTCTCTGCGGGGCCACAGCGGGGAGCGTCGCCGCCGACGGCAGCGCCCACGACGCGCAGACGAGCAGGTGCACGGCCTCCTGGGGCCGGCCCAGCTCGCACAGCTTGCGGTAGAGGAAGGCGAGCGTCCCCGGAGCGGGTGGCGGGCGCAGCTGCTCGGCCAGGGCCCTGGGTGTGGCGGAGTCGAAGACCACCGTGGCGGGCAGCCGCAGGCCGGTGCGCGCCTCCAGGCGGTTTCGCAGCTCGATCGAGGTCAGCGAGTCGAAGCCGAGGTCGAGGATCGGGGTGTCCGGCTGCACCTCCGGGTAGCTCAGCACGGCGGCGACCTCGGTGCACACCAGCTCCAGCACGTCGCCCGGCGGGGCCTGCTGCGGCGTGCTGCGGCTCCTGGGCCGGGTATGGGGGCCCCTCCCGGCCGAAGGCTGGGGGAGGTCGAAGGCGATCGGCACCAGGACCGGCTCGTCGGTGCCCAGCGCCGCCTCCAGCAGTGCCACGCCCTCGGCGGGCGTCAGGGGCAGCAGGCCGGGACCGGCGGTCCGGTCGGCCATCATCCCGATCGTCCACGGGCCCCAGGCCAGCGAGAGGGCGGGGAGCCCGAGGCGGTGCCGGTGACGGGCGAGCTCGTCCAGGTAGCCGTTGGCCGCCGCGTAGTTGGCCTGCCCGGCGTGACCGAGCACACCGGCGGCCGAGGAGAACAGCACGAAGGCGTCCAGGTCCCGGTGCGCGGTCAACTCGTGCAGGTGCCAGGCCGCTTCGGCCTTGGGGCGCCACACCGTCTCGACGCGCGCCGGGGTCATCGACGCCAGGATCCCGTCGTCCAGGACCCCGGCGGTGTGCACGACGGCTCGCAGGTCCTCGATCGAGTCGACCAGCGCGGCCAGGGCCGCCCGGTCGGTGACGTCCAGCGGCGTCTCGCCGCTGCGGCTGGCGACCACGACGCACACTCCCTGGTCCCGCAGGTGGTCGGCGAGCGCCCGGCCCAGCGCGCCGCCACCGGTGACCAGGACGGTCCCGCGCCAGCTGAAGGACCCGCCCGGCACCGGGACCAGCTCCGCGCGCTCGGACACGATCTCGGTGCGCCCGGCGTCGGATTCGGCCAGGGTGAACCTGCCGGGGTGCTCCGTCTGCGCGACCCGCACCAGAGCGGCCACCGCCGCTGCGGCCAGGTCCGCCGGCCGCACCAGGACAGTCAGGTGCCCGCGGGCGTCCTGCAGCTCCCGCAGCGTGAGCGCCAGGGCCGCGGGCGCGTCGCCCGGCGGCACCTCAAGGACCCGGCCGTGCGGCAGCGGGCCCGGAACCCGCTGCCACTCGGGGCGGAACAGCGTGCCCCGGCCGGTCGCGGCCGTACGCACGGTGAGTGATTCGACGCACGCCACCGGCCGGCCCCGCTGATCGGTCAGGTCGATCCGCCCGTCACGGATGCGCACGCGCAGACCGGTGGCGCCCCGCGCCAGCAGGTGCACACCGCGCAGGGCGAAGGGCATCCCGCCGGTGAGCTGCCGTGCCGGGTGCAACGCCGCGTCGAACAGGGCGGGGTGCAGCGCGAACCGCCCCGCGTCCGGGAACTGTCCGCGTACCTCGCCGAAGAGTTCGTCGCCGCGGCGCCACATCCTGCTCAGCCCGCGGAACGCGGGTCCGTAGTCGGCGTGCTCGACGTCGAGCTCCTCGGCGTCCGGCGGGGGCCACTGACCGAGGTCCACCTGCGGCCCGGGCCGGGAGTCCAGTCGGCCGCCGGCACAGCGGACCCCGTTCGCGTACACCTCGAACGGCCGCGCGCCGTCGGACTCGGGGCGGACGACGATCTCGGCCCGCCGCGTCTGCGGAAGGCGCATCGCCGTGTGCAGGACCAGTTCGTCGACGGTGGTGCAGCCGGCCCGCGCCGCGGCGTACAGCACCAGCTCCAGGATCGCCGTGGCGGGCACGATCGCCGTTCCGTCGACGACGTGGTCGAGCAGCCACACCGGGCTGAGGTCGGCGACGCACACCACCTCACCGGAACCGGGCACGACCACGGTCGACTCGATCAACGGGTGCTCGGCGGCGCGGTCGAGCCAGTAGCGCTGCCGGTCGAAGGCGCGGGTGCCCTGCAGCCGGGCGGCCGCCCGCTCGGGGTCGGTGGTGGGGACGACACCCTCGACGAGCGCGGCCAGCGTGTTGCCCGGGCCCAGTTCGACCAGGGTGGCGCCCTCGACCATGGCCAGGTGGTCGGCGAAGCGGACCGTCTCGCGCACGTGCCGCACCCAGTGGTCCGGGTCCTGCGGGCGGGCCCCGATGACCGGAATGAGCGGTTGGTGGTACGTCAGACTCCGTGCCACCTGCGCGAACTCGGCCAGGATGGGGTCCATGAGCGGGGAGTGGAAGGCGTGGCTGACGGTGAGCCGGGTCGTCTGCTCGAACCCGGCGGCGATGGCCAGCACCTCCTCCTGCGGGCCGGACACGACGACCGAGTCCGGCCCGTTGACGGCCGCGATCGCGGTGCGGGCGGTGAGCCGGATCTCGCTCTCGGCGGCCCGGATCGCGACCATGGCGCCGCCCGTCGGTAGGTCGCGCATGAGCCGCCCGCGGGCGGTGACCAGTCTCGCCGCGTCCGGCAGGGACAGGACGCCCGCCACGTGAGCCGCCGCGATCTGCCCGGCGGAGTGCCCGATCAGCGCGTCCGGGCGGTATCCCCAGGACTCCAACAGGCGGAACAGCGCCACCTCGTAGGCGAACAGGGCCGCCTGGGCGAAGTCCGTGCGGTGCACCAGGTCGGTGCCGATCGCCTCCCGCAGCTGCGGATCCAGCTGGGCGCAGGCCTGCTCGAACGCCGCGGCGAACACCGGGTACCTGGCGGCCAGGTCCCGTCCCATCCCGGGCCGCTGCGCCCCCTGCCCCGGGAAGAGGAACGCCACCCGCAGCTGCTCGTACTCCTCGACGATCACGTGCGCGTTGGTCCCCGAGATCCCGAAGGCCGACACCCCGGCACGGCGCGGACGGTTCCGCGCCGGCCAGGGCGTGGGCTCGGTGACCAGGCGCAGCGCACCGGCGGACCAGTCGACGTGGGGGCTTGGCTCGTCGAGGTGCAGCGTGGCGGGCACGGTGCGGTGCCGCATCGCCATCACGGTCTTGATCACCCCGGCGACCCCGGCGGCTGCCTGGGTGTGCCCGAGGTTGGACTTGACGGTACCGACCAGGACGGGCTCCGACCGGTCCTGTCCGTAGGTGGCCAGCAGCGCTCCCGCCTCGATCGGGTCGCCCAGGGCGGTTCCGGTTCCGTGGGCCTCGACCACCTCCACCTCGGCGCCGGTCAGTCCGGCGTCGGCCAGCGCCTGCTGGATCACGGCCGCCTGGGCGGGCCCGCTGGGCGCCGTGAGGCCGTTGGACGCCCCGTCCTGGTTCACCGCCGAGCCCCGCAGCAGGGCCAGGATCGGGTGACCGGCCCGCACCGCGTCGGTCACCCGCTCCAGGACCAGCAGCCCCACGCCCTCCGACCAGGCCGTGCCGTCGGCGGCCGCGGCGAAGGGCTTCACCCGTCCGTCCGGGGCCAGGCCGCGCTGGCGACTGAACACCACGAAGCTGTCGGGCGTGGCCATGACCGTCGCGCCGCCGGCCAGGGCCAGGTCGCACTGCCCGGCCCGCAGGGCGTCCGCCGCCAGGTGCATGGTGACCAGCGAGGAGGAGCAGGCCGTGTCCAGGGTGAGCGCCGGTCCGTGCAGCCCCAGGTGGTAGGCGATCCGCCCGGAGGCCACGCTGCCCGCCGCACCCAGCGCGATCTGGGACTCCAGCTGATGCGCGGCGCCCCGGAAACGGCCGGCGTAGTCGTTGTACATCAGGCCCACGTACACGCCGGTGTTGCTGCCCCGCACCGACTCGGGCGCGATGCCCGCGCGTTCGAGCGCCTCCCACGCCGTCTCCAGCAGCAGTCGCTGCTGCGGGTCGGTGGCCAGGGCCTCGCGCGGCGACATGCGGAAGAACGCGGCGTCGAAGTCGGCCGCGTCGGTGAGGAAGCCGCCGCGCGTGACGTAGCTGGTGCCCACGTGGTCGGGGTCCGGGTGGAACAACTCGTCCAGGGGCCAGCCCCGGTCCGTGGGGAATTCCGTGATCGTGTCCTGGCCGGCGGCAACCACCCGCCAGAGGTCCTCGGGGCTGCTGATCCCACCGGGATAGCGGCAGGCCATGCCCACGATCGCGATCGGCTCGGTGGCCGGCCGGGCGGGCGGCGGCGGGCCGGACGCCCCGCCGGTGAGGTAGCCGGCCACCGAACGGGGCGTGGGGTGGTCGAAGACCAGCGACGGTGGCAGCGCGAGGCCCAGCTGCGCGCCCAGCCTCTCGCGCAGTCGCACCGTGCCGAGCGAGTCCAGCCCGGCTTCGGCGAACGGCTGGTCCGCCCCGGGCGACCGGCCGGTGATCGCCTCGGTCGCCCGCCCGACCACGTCGAGCAGGTACTGGAACCGGAGCCGCCGCCGAGCGGGCTTGCCCGAGGACGTCTGCGGAATCCGGCTGATCGGGCGGATCGCCTCCGGCACCCGGTGTGGCGGCAGCCGGCGACGGCAGAAGGCGAGCAGCGCCACCGGGTCCGCCTCGCCCACCACGTAGGCGACCGGCACCTCGCCGAGGACCGGGTCGGGCTCACCCGCCACGGCCACATCCTGGACGCCCGGGCAGGGGGCGAGAACCCGCTCGATCTCGGCCGGGTGGATGTTCTCCCCGCCCCGGATGATCATGTCGCCGGCCCGCCCGGTCACCACCAGCCGGCCGCCCTCCTCGTGGCCGAGGTCCCCGGTGACGTGCCACCGGTCGGCACCGGGCATCCTCAGCTGGATCTCGCCGTCCACGAACCGGGTTTCGATTCCGGGCAGCACGACGCCGTCGACGGCGACCTTCCCGGACGTCTCCGTGCTGCCGTAGCCGTCGTGCAGCTCACGGTCGAACCTGCGGCGGAACCGGACCCGCAGCTCCTCGGGCAGCGGGGCCCCGGCCGACAGACACCGGGGCGGCAGTGGCGCCCCGACGTCCAGCAGCCGGCTGAAGACGGTGGGCACGCCGCCCAGCGCGGTGAACGGTGTCCGGCGCAGCAGGTCGGCGGCCCCCTCCGCCGTGAAACGGTCCATCAGGTAGGCGCTCGCGCCCAGCGCCAGGACGCCCACCAGGCACATCGAGTGCCCGAAGGCGTGGAACAGCGGCAGCGGCCACAGCAGGTGGTCGTCGCCGGACATGCCCAGCAGCCCCCGGTAGGCGTGCTCCGCCGACCGGAGCCAGGCTCCTTGCGCCGACAGCACGCCCTTCGGGTCCCCGCCGGTGCCGGACGTGTAGTGGAGCCAGGCGGGCTCATCCGGCCCGAGGTCGTCACGCGGCGGCGTGCGGGTGGGCGCGAGCAGGTCGTCAACGGTCACCACGCCGACGCCGGCCACCCGCCGGACCTGCGCCAGGTGTTCGCGGTCGGTGACCACCAACCCGGCTCCGCTGTCCGCCAGCCGGAACCGAAGGTCGTCGTCGTCGCTGCGCGGGTCGAGCAGGACGCCCACCGCGGCCGCCCGGCAGACGCCGAGCGTGGCCGTGACGGCAGGCACCCCGTTGCCCAGGCACAGCGCCACCCGACGTCCGCGATCGACGGGGAGGTTGCCGGCCACCCGGGCGGTACGGCGGGCGAGATCCCCGTAGCTCACCGCATCATCGGCGTCGGCGAAGGCGGTCTTGTCCCGCAGATCCGCTGCGTGACGGAGGATCAGCTCATACACCTTGCACCTCTGCGGTCGGTCACGACGTCCAACTGACGTTGGTCATCTGGATCCTGCCCCACGGTCGGCTGCGGACTCCTCACCCGATCGGGTGGCCCCGGGGAGGGTCGGGCCGATCCCGGGGACACGTGGGCCCGCCCGGAAGCGCTGCTCCCGGGCGGGCCCTTCGTTCGTCTCGCTCCCCGTCCGCCCCCTGGTGCAGGAGCCCTCGGGCCGGTCGGCGAGGGCTCAGCCGCTCACCTTCCGGTCGCCGCCCGGCAGCCCCTGGACCAGCAGGGCCAGCAGCAGTTCGAGCGCCACCAGGGCCAGCAGGCTGAGCGTGAAGGCGTGGCCGAAGCCGTGCGCCAGGCTGCCGTAGAAGAGGTTGCCGAGCAGCGCGATCCCGAGGGCACCGCCGACCTGCTGGACGGTGGCGAGCACCCCGGCCGCCGAGCCGACCAGCTGCGGGCGCACCCCGGTGAGCACCGTGGCGGTCAGCGGGCCCATCACCAGACCCATGCCGAGGCCGTCGACGAACAGGCCCGGCGCGAGCCACCAGACGCTGCCCGAGGTGCCGGTCTCGGTCACGGTCAGTGCCATCAGGCCGAGGCCCGCGGCGATCACCACCGCGCCGAGCGCGTTCACCTGGCGGCCCAGCCGCACCGCGACCCGCGGCGCCACGACGGAGGTGCTCAGGTAGCCGCCGCCGATCGCCATGAACAGCAGCCCGGAGTCGAGGGCGTCCAGGCCGTGGCCCTGCTGCAGGAAGACGGCCAGCACCAGGAAGAACGAACCCTGCCCGAGGTTGAAGACCAGCTGGCCCAACAGGCCCAGGCCGGTCGCGCGGTCCCGCAGCAGCGTGAAGTCGACCACCGGGTCGGTGGCGAAGCGGCACTGGTGCACCGCGAAGGCGGCGAACAGCAGCACCGAGCCGGCCAGGCAGACCCACGTCCACAGCGGCCAGCCCTGCGCCTGGCCCTGGATCAACGGCAGTACCAGGGCGGTGACGGCGGCGGCGACCAGCACGGTGCCCGGCAGGTCGAGTCGCTGCTTCTGCGGGGCACGGGACTCGGGGACGCAACGCCGCACCGCCACCAGCGTGACCAGGCCCACCGGCACGTTGATCAGGAAGCAACTGCGCCAACCGAGCCCGAAGAGGTCGGCCTGGATCAGCAGACCGCCGATCAACTGTCCGAGGACCGCGCCGATGCCCATGGTCATGGCGTAGGAGCCGAACGCCCTGGCCTGCGCCGGGCCGCTGTAGGCGGTGCGCAGGATGGCCAGCACCTGGGGTCCGGTC
This sequence comes from Kitasatospora sp. NPDC008050, assembly GCF_042957465.1. Lineage (NCBI taxonomy): Bacteria > Bacillati > Actinomycetota > Actinomycetes > Kitasatosporales > Streptomycetaceae > Kitasatospora > Kitasatospora sp. NPDC008050. Next base: position 96,460 of record NZ_JBIBIJ010000011.1, on the reverse strand, counting down.
AGCGCGGCGGCCAGTCCCTGCGCCACCCGGGCGCCGACCAGCACCCCGGCGCTCGGGGCCAGGCCGCAGGCGGCCGAGGTGACGGTGAAGAGCAGCAGGCCCAGGGCGAACATCCGGCGCCGCCCGAACCGGTCGCCGAGCCGACCGGCGGTGATCAGGCCGGCCGCCAGGGCCAGGCCGAAACCGGCCACCACCCATTGGACGGCGGTGGGGCCGGCCCGCAGGCCGGTCTGGAGCGACGGTATGGCCACGTTGACGATGAAGAAGTCCAGGGTGGTCATGAAGGTGGCGGTGAGCACCACGGGAAGCAGACCACGCGGGACCGGCGCGGGGGCGTCGACGCGTGGCAGGGGGTGGGACAGGGTGGTGGCCATGGGGACTCCTTCAATGACGATGCCTGGGTGTGAGCGGTCGCCGGCTCCGGGTCGTCGGCCCAGCTGCTGGAGGCCGGTCGTCCCGGCTCTCCCGTCGGCTTGTTGCGCGCTCGTTCTTGCTGGTCACGACGGTAGGCGGGAAGCACGACGGCCGAATCAGTCAGTCATAGGTAGGCCGTGGCCGTTCTGTCCGCACGAACGGGTCGGGCATCCGTCGACCCACTCGGCAACGCCGCCCGGCACAGCCGTCCGGCACAGCGGCCGCACCCGCCGACATCGCCTCCGGCGCCTCCGGCCGCCGCGCTCGGCCGCCGCCCCGTCGGCGCAGGTGCGTTTGCCGTGTCAGCCGTAGCCGTGTGACCGTGAAGTGCCGTTGCGGTCGGCAGTCGCCCTCGGCCCGGGACTGCCCATCGATCCGACCCACTGGCGTCCGCCCCCTCTCGTCGACCGCCCCCGACAGCGGCCGGACCGGGGGAAGGCGGCCGCGGGACGCGCGAGCGGAGGACCCGCCGTCATCGCCGTCTCCTTCCAGTGCCTGACGAGGGAGCACCCGTGATCGAGTTCGGACCCGGAAACGACCGGCCCATCGCTGGTGCGGTGGCGGACGATGCCCCGGTACCGGTGGACGCGTGTCGCGAGACCACCACGGATCTGCGGCGCGTCGGGATCGCCCCCGACTTCTGGTACCCGGTGGCCGTCTCCTCGACGGTGCGCAGGGAGGGCACCTTCGCCGCCGTCTTCGCCGGGGAGCGGATCGCGCTCTACCGCGGCCGCAGCGGGAAGGTCTACGCCCTGGAGGACCGCTGCGCGCACCGCCAGGTACCGCTGAGCATGGGCGTCGTGGAAGAGGAGACGCTTCGCTGCTGCTACCACGCCTGGGCCTACCGCGGCAACGGCCACATCTCGCAGATCCCGTACCTGCCCAAGGGCTGTGAGCGGCCCCCGCGCGGCGTGCGCTCGTACCCGGTGCGCGAGGCGTACGGCCTGGTCTTCGTCTTTCCCGGCAACCCGGAGATGGCCGCCGCGGCGCCGTTCCCGGAGTTGCCGCAGTTCGGCGCGGCCACGCACCGGACGATGACGTTCTCCCGCACGGTGCGGTGCCACTACTCGTTCATGCACGAGAACTTGTTGGACATGAACCACCAGTTCCTGCACCGCAGCGTGTTGGGCAGGATCCAGCCGGAGCTGCTGGGATACGAGAGCGGGCCGCGGTTCGTCGAGGCGCGCTACCTGTTCGTCCCCGCCGGGGGCAGGAAGGACCGCGGCGCCGGTCTGCTCTCCGCCGAAGGGCGCGGCGGACGGCAGACACCCGACGTGGTCACCATCCGCACCGAGTACCCCTATCAGACCCTGCAGGACGTCCCCACCGGCGCCGAGCTGCCGGCGTTCTCCCTCTGGACGGCCTACGTCCCCCAGGATGCCGAGCAGCGCACCTGCCACGCCTACGGACTGCTGATGATCGCCAAGCCGCCGGTTCCCGGGCTCATCCACCTGGCATGGCCGCTCATCCGGCGCTTCACCGAGAGGGTGTTCGCCCAGGACCGGATGGCGGTCGAAGCCGAGCAACTGGCCTGGGACGAACAGGGCGAGGACCGGAACCACGAGGTGTTCCCGCTCATCCTGGAGGTCAGGAACGTCCTGCGGACCAACGGAACGCCGCTCCGTCCCGAAGCTGCCACCGCCGAGCCCCTCGCCGTCGACGGCCCCGCTACGAAGTGACGGCCAGTCACTTCGCCAAGCCCCATGTGCACCGCGCCGATTCACCCGTCGGACACACCGCGCCCGCGTGAAGAGCGGTACCTGGCTACAAGCTGCTGATGGCCAGCAGCAGAGCGAGGATCCCCACAATGAGGCAGACGAGGCCAATGAGCGTCTCAGCGAGGTGATCGACCAGCCATCGACGCAGAGCCGCACGCCGCCCCTGCCCCGGGGCCGGCTCCATCCCCGAGCCTGCCCACTCGCGTGAGCCGGCACGGTCCGCGTCACGCTCGGGGACCGGAACCGCCTCAGGCGGTCTCTCTGGCTCTTCTGGAGTGCTCACCGCATCCTCCGTGTGCCGAACTCGCCGTCGGCAGGTCGCCGCCGACCGGGCTACCTCCAGGATGCTCCTGCGAGGCCTGGGCGTGCCGACGAGGGCCGAGACGGCCCCACTCCTCCGGTCGGCCGGAGGGGGATGTGCTTTTCGGGCAGGGCGTGACGGGACAGGTCGGCCGACAGCGCCTGCGCAGGCCTTACTACTGGGTAGCGTAGGCACCTCCCGACAGGGAGTAGCCGCCATCGCCGCAGCGAACGGACTTCGCCATGACCGCACGGCCGATCGAGCACCATGCGCCGCAGAGCCGGCTCCCGGAGACCATCAGGGAGTTCCGGGCGGTCCTCCCCGACGGCGACCTGCGGGTTTTCAACAGCGAGGTCGAGGACGTGCCGCTGCACGAGATCGACCGGTATCTGGAGGCTTGGCAGCACGTCCTGCGCCTGCGGGCGATCCCCGAAATCGGCGACGCACTGCGCAGCGCCGGCGATCGTCCTGGCACCCCGATCGGCGAGATCTTCTCCGAGTGGGAGGAGGCCGGTGTCTGACCTGCCCGACATCTACCTCGACGACTCCGCGCGTACCGTCGCCGTCACCCTGACTCCGGACCAGCGTCGCAAACTGCTGCACACGCTCCGGAGTATCCAGCGCCAACGGTCTCGTGCTCGCTCCCGACGCCTCGCACCTGCTGGTCGCCGAGACCGGCGGATACCGGGTGCGCCGGTACTGGCTCACCGGCCCCCGGGCCGCAACCGTGGAGCCGTTCGCCGACAACCTGCCCGGGCTCCCGGACAACGTGAGCCTGGGCAGCGACGGCCTCCTGTGGGTCTCGATCGCAGCCCCGCGCAACGCCCTGCTCGACAAGCTGCTGCCGCTTGCGGGACTCTGGCGGATCCTGCTGTGGAACCTCCCCGACGTCGTCCGCCCCAAGCCGACGGCCCAGGCCCAGGTGATGGCCTTCGATCTCGACGGCCGCCTCGTCCACGACCTGCGGGCGAGCGACGGATCCTACGGACTCGTGACCAGCGTCGCCGAGCACAACGGGACCGTCGTGGCGGGCAGTCTGCACGAGAACGACATCGTCGTGCTGGACCTGGCCTCACACGACTCCTGACCGACCAGGGCGCACCCGTCCAGGCGAGGCTCGGTGCTGCCCGGTGCCCCGCGCCTCGCGCGCCTCGCGCGCCCCGCCAGGACACGCGGGAACGGCGCAGCCCGCGTCCGGTGCGGCGGCGCGCCCTATGATCATGACGGCTGTGCCGCCGTCATGATCACGAACCAGGGAAGACAGGTGCATCCGTGATCGCGCTGGTCGTCAGCATGGGCACGCTGTTCGCCTGGTCCCTGGTGGCCGGCCGGCTGACCCGGTGGAGCGTCACGGCGCCGGTCGCGATGACGGCCGCGGGCGTGGCGCTGACCGTGGGACCACATCCGCTGGTACGGATCATGCTGACCACCTCGGACGCCGAGCACGCAGTCGAGATCATCCTCGCCGTCCTCCTCTTCGTCGACGCCACCGCGGTGCCGGGCCAGCTGATGCACCGCCAACGGGCTCTGCTGGTACGACTGCTGGTCCTCGCCCTGCCGCTCACCTTCGGTGTCGCCGTGCTGGCGGGCGCCCTGCTCTTCCCCACGCCCAACTGGTGGCTGGCCGCGCTGTTCGCCGCGGTGACCGTGCCCATCGACCTGGCCCCCGCGGTCGAGCTGATCCGCGACGTCCGGCTGCCCTCCTGGCTGCGCGGGGTGCTCACCGTCGAAAGCGGACTGAACGACGGGATCGTCGCCCCGCTCTTCCTGCTGTGCCTCGCGGGCTTCGAGGCGCACGGCGGCGTCGCACACGCTGCGGCGCACACCCCCTCGGACGACCTCGGCGACGCCCTCGACGCGCTGCTGTGGGCGGTGGTCGCGGGCGCCCTGGTCGGCAAGCCCGGCGGCTGGCTGCTGCGCCGCGCCTGGCTGGCCGAGTGGACCCGGGCGGCCGCGCTGCGCCTGGGGATCGTCGCACTCCCGCTGATGGCGTACGCCCTGGCCATCGAGCTGCACGGCAACGGCTTCGTCGCCGCATTCGTGGCCGGCCTGTTCTTCACCCCGGCCTCCCGGGCGCTGCCGCCCGAAGCGCCGCATCTGCTGGAGGACATCGGGACACTCCTGTCGCTCGCGCTCTGGTTCGTCTTCGGACAGTTGGTCACCCAGGCGTTCACCGGCGCCTTCGACGCCCGGGTGGTGGCCTACGCGTTCCTGTCCCTGACCGTGGTGCGGATCGCGCCCGTGCTGCTCTGCCTGGTGGGCAGCGGGCTGAGCCGGGCCGACCGGCTGTTGCTCGCCTGGCTCGGGCCGCGCGGCCTGGCCTCCATCGTCTTCGGCCTGCTCGCCTTCATCAGCCTGGCCCCCGAGGACCCGCACACCGCGGACCTGATGGGCCAGGTGATGGTGATGACCGTGCTGATGAGCCTGGTTCTGCACGGGCTGACCTACGGCCCGTTGGCGATGCGCTACGACCGTGCGCGCCGGCGGGCCGAACCCGTCCCCGGCGCCCACCAGGACCCGGACCACTGACGGACCCTCACCCGCGGGCAGGGTCTCGGCGCACCCTTGGGCGACACCCCGGCGGTCGTTGCGGCCCGCTCCGTGGACCGGGCCCGCCCGACGCTCCGCGCCGCCCTCGTGCCGGCGCCTCGCTGCGCCCGTGGTTCGTCGTCTTCGACGGCGACGCCCACGCCTACGTCGACGGTGGCATCGACACCTCCTGGTACGACACCAACCACTACCTGCTGGTCATGACCGACGCCCAGAAGGGGTTCGAGGGGAACCATTGCGAGGCCCTGCGGCTCCGAGACCCCGCCGACACCCACTGGCCCATGAGTGGCCGGCCGCTCTCGGAGTCGATCCCTGGGCGTCGGACAGTGCGGTGGCTCTTGAGCGGCGATGCCGTAGGCAGGCAGCCGGGCCGCAAGACCCCGGCCGCCCCTGCGTTCGGACGGTGCGTCAGACCACGGCGAGCCGGTCCACCAGCAGCTCCACCCGCCGCTCGGCTTCCGCCGGCGGCAGCCGCCCCGCCCGGGTCAAGGTGGCCAACCCGTGCAGGGCCGCCCAGAACACCTCGGTGAACAGTCCCGGGTGGACACCGTCCCCGGCGACCTCACCGAGGCTCTCCAGCAGGGCGGCGAAGCCGTCCTTCAGCGGCGCCGGGGTGTCCTCCTGCGCGAACGCCAGGCCGCCGTCGAGCTGGAACATGGCGTCGTAGACCGCCGGGTTGCGTGCGGCGAAGTCGAGGTAGGTGCGGGCGAGGGCGGTGACCCGCGCGCGCGGGCCGAGCGCCTCCTGAACGTCGTGGATGTCGAAGCCACCTGTTGGGCAGGCGACCAACCGCCGGGCGCGGTCAACGAGATCATCGAGATCGGGCTGACCGTCGTCGACCTGGCCACCGCGGAGCGCCTCGCCCGGCATCGGATCCTGGTGCGTCCCGTCCGGTCCACGGTCAGCGAGTTCTGCACGGAGTTGACCGGCCTCACGCAACACGAGGTGGACGCAGGGGCCGGCTTCGCCGACGCGTGTCGGCTGCTGGCGGTCGAACACCACGCTGGGTCCCGCCCGTGGGCCAGTTGGGGCGACTACGACCGCAACCAGTTCACCCGGCAGTGCCAGGACACCCGGACGCCCTATCCCTTCGGCCGGCACCACACCAACGCCAAGGTGGCCTTCGCCGAGGCCTACGGCCTGCGCAAACGCCCCGGCATGGCGCAGGCCCTGGAGATCGCCGGGCGGCGGCTCGAAGGACGTCACCACCGCGGCGAGGACGACGCCTGGAACATCGCCGCCCTCGTTCTGCACCTGTCCGAACGGGGCGTCTGGCCGGATCCGTGCTGACCGCGCCGGGCATCCCTCGGCACACGGAGGCTGGACAGCAGATCGGGGCCGGACGCATCGAGACGGATCTGCGGGATTGGCTCCCAGCCCACCGCATATTCCGCGGAAGCCAGGTGCGCTGAGAATACCGAGGCGAGTGTTCCGCCGAAGCAGCTCCGGAGGCCCCCTGGCCCGCCTCAGGCCCTGCACGGGATTCGGCGAACCGGGGAGTTGTCACCCCGGCCGTGGGTCAGATGCGCGCGCCGTCGAGGATCAGGTCGACCAGACGCGGCACCAGGGTGCTCTCCAAGGGTTCGCCAGTGAGCAGTACCCGGGCGAGAAGGGGGCCCGCGATGGCCTCGACCAGCAGGTGGGGATCGGTATCCGCGGGCAGGTCCCCTCGGTCGATGCCACGCCGGACGACGGCTTCGGCGCGGTGCATGCGGGCTTGCCAGTAGGAGCGCCGGCCCTCCTCCAGGTCGTCTTCGCCGCGCACCGTGCCGAGGTGCAGCAGCGCGGTGCCGGCCGGCGTCGCGAGGTACCGGGCCAGCGCCGTGAACAGTGCTGACAGGTCTGTGCGTACGTCGCCCGTGTCCGGTGTCGGGAGTGCCGCATCGGAGTGCGTGGCCAGCGCGTCGAAGACGAGGTTCTCGCGGGTCTTCCAGCGTCGGTAGACGGAGGTCTCGTGGACACCGGCCGCGCGGGCGACGGAGGCCACCGTGGTCGCGGCCAGACCCTGCGAGGTGAGCAGGTCGACGGTGGCGGCCAGAACGGCCTGCCGCACCCGTTCACCGCGCCGCCTGAGCGGCGGCACTTCTCTGTCGTCCGTCACGACACCGAGCCTATCGCAAGTGGCCTTGCGATAGGCGGCCGACGGACGTACGTTGGAACGCAAGACGACTTGCGATAGCCCGCAGGCCACCAACCGAAACGGACGAACCCGCCATGGACCTCATGCGTGCCGCGCGGCTGCACATCCCCTCCCACACGCTGACAATCGAGGACGTGTCCAGGCCCGTGCCCGGTGCCGGGCAGGTACTGGTGAAGGTCGAGGCGGCCGGCGTGTGCCTGTCCGACGTCCACCTGATCGACGGCACCCTCACGCCGACCCACCTGCAGGCAGACACCGTCACCCTCGGGCACGAGGTCGCCGGGACGATCGCCGAACTCGGGCCGGACGTGACCGGCTGGACGGCCGGGCAGCGGGTCGTGCTGCAGGCAGGCGAGGTCCGCGACGGCCGCCTCCTCACCCGAGGGGTCGACTACGACGGCGGCTGGGCCGAGTACGCACTGGCCAGTACCGGAACGCTATTCGCCCTGCCCGACACGCTCCCCATCGAACAGGCCGCGATCATCCCGGACGCCGTCTCCACCCCCTGGGGAGCCATCACCACCACCGCCGAGGTCCGCCCCGCCCAGGCCGTCGGCGTCTGGGGCATCGGCGGGCTCGGCGCCCACGCCGTCCAACTGCTGCGCACCGTCGGCGCCTACCCCATCATCGCCGTCGACCCCGTCCCGGCCGCCCGGCGGCGTGCCCTGGACTTCGGCGCCGACCTGGCCCTGGACCCCATCGACCCCCAGCTGCGCGAGCAGGTCCTGGCCGCCACCGACAACCGGGGGCTGGACGCCGCGTTCGACTTCGCCGGCGTCACCGCCGTCCGCGAACAGGCCCTGACCGTCCTGGCCCCCAAGGGGCGCCTGGTCCTGGTCGGACTGACCGACAAACCGCTGACCGTCACCGACGGCACCCGCTTCAGCTACCTCCAGCACCAGATCCTCGGCCACTACGGCTCCGAGGACAACGCCGTCCCGCAGCTGGTCGCCCTGACCGAAGGCGGCCGACTGGACTTCTCACGCTCCATCACCGACGTGCTGCCACTGGCCGCCGCCGCCAAGGCAGTCCAGCGCCTGCACACCAAGGAAGGCGACCCGATCCGGCTGATCCTGCGCCCCTGAGCCCCTCCCTCCCCATGCGGGCAAGGGAAGCCGCTGCCCACCCGCCCGCCTCCGGTAGCGGCAACCGCACCGTGACCGCACGATGCGAAGACCCGAGCCGCCCCCGGTGCCCCCGGCCACACCCCATCGAAGGAAAGGTGCCTCCCATGCCCGTCGACCCGACCATCGCCGCCATCCTCGACCAGGTCAACGCCCAGCCCATCCCCCGCGTCGTCGACACCGACCCCGAGGTGCTGCGCGAGGTGAACCGGCAGTTGGGCGCCGGCGTCAAGCTGACCGAGCCGATCGAGGTCGGCTCGGTGGAGAACACCACCGTCCCCGGACCCGCCGGGCCGATCCCCGTCCGCGTCTACCGGCCGACAGACGACGGGCCCGTCCCCACCGTGGTCTTCTTCCACGGCGGCGGCTGGCTCACCGGCGACCTAGACACCCACGACGACGTCACCCGACGGATGTCCCGCGACGTGAACGCCGTGGTCGTGGCCGTCGACTACCGCCTGGCCCCCGAGCACCCCTTCCCCGCCGCCTACGACGACTGCCTCGCTGTCGCCCACCACGTCGCCGAGCACATCGACGACTACGGCGCCCGCCGCGACCGGCTCGCCGTGGCCGGCGACAGCGCCGGAGGAAACCTCGCCGCCGCCGTCGCCCTCACCTTCCGCGACGAAGACCGCCCGCTCGCCGCCCAGCTGCTCGTCTATCCCGCCACCGACTTCATCGGCGACTACCCCTCACGCACCGAGAACGCCGCCGGCTACGTCCTCGGCACCCAGGACGTCCTGGACCTGCAACACCTCTACGCAGGCGACGACCCCGCCGTCCGCGGCTCCTACCAGGTATCCCCGCTGCGCGCCGAGAGCTTCACCGACCTCGCGCCCGCCATCATCGGCACCGCCCAGTACGACCCGCTGCGCGACGAGGGCGACGCCTACGCCGAAGAACTGAAGAACGCCGGCGTCGACGTCTTCGCCCGCACCTACGACGGACTGATCCACACCTTCCTCAACCTCTTCCCCATCTCCCCCGCCGCCGACGACGCCGTCACCGAGCTGTACGCCCACCTCAAGGAACGACTCAGCTGACCCCTCCCGAACCGGCGCGGATCGCAAACGGCAGGGCCGGACCAGATCAACTGAGACAGCAACTGCCATCCGTAGAACTGACTACTGAATTTGAATGCGTGATGTCGGGTCTGGTCGTGATCAGCCGTCCATGATCAGACCGGCCTGAGTGAGTGCTCCGTCGATCAGGTGCGGGCGGTACTGGATCTTCTTGAGGCGTCGTTTGACGGCTTTGGCCAGGTGGTCGATGCTGGCGACCGCGAGGTTGCCGATGCCACGTTTGACCAGTGACCAGATGCCTTCCTGAGGGTTGAGGTCTGGTGCGTACGAGGGGAGTTGGAATACGGTCAGCCAGTCGTGGTTGGCCGCGATGAACTCCTTCATAGGTGGCATCAGGTGGGCGGATAGGTTGTCCCAGACGAGCACGATCGGGCCACCGAGCTGGGTGCGTGCTCGCAGGACCAGGTCGCGGTAGTCCTTCCACGTGAAACCCTTGGGCTCACCCTTGCGGCCTCGGTGGACGCGGAACCCGTAGATGAGACGGGAGCGTTGCCCCCTCTTGTAGCAGCTCATCCCGGCCATCGACACCCTGCCGGACCCGCTGCCCCGGACCCGTACGACGGGCGTGCGGCCCACGCGGCCCCAGGTTCTGACACGCGGCGGTCTCAGCGACTGCCCGGCCTCGTCCTCGAAGACGAGCCAGGCCCCGCGAGCCGCCGCGGCGCTTTTACCCGCGGCCAGACCTCCTTCCTCCAGAGCTCGACGGCCGCGTCGTCACGTTCGATCGCCCGACGGGCCGGCTGCTGCCAGGACCAGCCGTGGCGCTTGAGCAGGGCCCACGTCCCCTCGACGGTGTAGGCCACGTGGAACAACCGCCCGATAAGCGTCTTCACCCGGGCCAGTGTCCAGCGCTGATCCTCCCAACCGTGGACCAGCGGACCACGCTCCAACTCCTTCTCGAGTCGGGCTACTTGCGCCTCGCTCAGCCTCTGCCTACCCGGCGATCCCTTCGAAGCGACGCCAGACTCACCGCGTTCTCGCCACTGCCGCCGCCAGCGTTCCACCAACCGCTCCGACACCCGCAACGCGGCAGCGATCTCCCTGTTCTTCTCCCCGCCCTCGAAGCGGACCACGGCCTGAAGCCGGATCCGCTCCCGTGCGGCCCTCTCGGCGTCGGTCAAGCCGCCGCCCTGCGCGTACCTCACAGAACCACAGCTACCGGACCCGAACCCTCGCCGTCAGGCGAACGGACCGACTTCACTCATTCAAGTTCAGTAGCCGTTGTTCTATCGAGTTTGGTGATCGTGAGTTCGAGCTTGCCGACTCGGTCGGGTGGTCTTCTGGTCGGCTGGGCATGAAAGTGGGACCTCCCGCACAGCTCGTGGGTGTCGAATCCAGCCGAGCAACAGGAGGCCCCTGGTGCCGCAGTCTTCCGTGTCCGTGCCGTTGCCGTCCAACTCGGCTGCTCTGTCGTGTGATTGCCTCGCTCACCGGTTCGGGAATGCCGATGACCGGCCGCACAGGCGTCCGAGGTACCCCTCGGACATGACCGACGTGGAGTGGGCGGTCGTGCGCGACGCGATGCCCGTGCCCGCCTGGCCGGAAGGCCGCGGCGGGCAGCCGGAGGGCTACTGCCACCGGCAGCTGGTCGACGCCGTGCGCTACCTGGTCGCGGGCCTTACGAAGCTGGCGTCAATCAAACGTCTACTGGCTGCTGGTCGACTGCGGGCACTGACCCCTTCGAGTCCTTGGAAGACCATAATGATCAAGCGTGCAGTAGTGGGCGTGACGGCAGCCGCGCTGTTCAGCCTCGGTACCGGTGTGGCGCTCGCAAACGCGGGCGTGGACAGCGCCGCCCGGCCGGCTGGAGACGGGACGTACGTCCCCGTGGCGGAGCCCACTCAGGACCGTTCGGAGCACCAGGTTCAGGAGTTCCCCTTCTGGCTTCACCACGCGAACGTGGATAGTGCTTCTGACGCCGCCCCGGCTGATTGGTGGCATGCTCATGTGAACGCAGAGGGCTGGAGCGGCAAGCGCTTCGACGAGTGATCCCTCGGCTTTGCCCGCCGGTGCCCATGCACCGGCGGGCATTTGCTGTTGCGCGGCGCACTCTTCAGACCGCCTCAGGACGTCCTCACAGGCCTGACAGCGCCTGTCACGCATTTGAGACGGGACTCAGGAGGCCGAAGACTCCATCGCCGACGGAGAATCCGTCCACATCCGCGGCGCCGGCCTCGACGACGCCCGACAGGTCGGTGCTCGGTGGCATCCGGCCGTGGAGCCCGCGCAATAATCCGTTTGGCGGACCACGGCGACCACTGCTACCTTTCCGGAGGCCGTGCGAGAGAACGAGGAGGTGGTACCCGTGAACGTAACGACATGGGTGCTCTCCTCCGGGGTCACGGTCGGGCGATAGGTCGTCCGGGAGCGCCGTTCAAGAGCTCTCCCGAAAGGCACGACCGTGCAATTCACCTCTGAACAACACCTCGATGACGGCGTCCTCGAACGCGAATTCACCCTCGGCGAGATCCCCGGCACCCTGTGGACGCCTGGATCAGCACCGGCTCCGCTGATCCTGATGGCCCACAACAACGGCCTGCCCAAGCGGGAAGCCCGGCTGGTGGCCCGGGCCCGTCAGACCGCAGCGTACGGCTACGCGGTGGCCACCATCGACGCCGCCGGGTGTGGCGACCGGCCCCGTTCCGCCGCCGACGAGCAGGCCCGCGCCGACCTCCGCCGAGCGATGCAAGCCGGCGAGCCGGTCGACGAGATCTTCGAGTCCTTCATCGGCCCACTGGTCGAAAAGGCGGTCCCGGAATGGCGGACCACCCTGGACGCCCTCCTTTCGCTGCCCGAGATCGCCGGCCCGGTCGGGTACTCGGGGTGGACCGCCGTCGGCATTCGGCTGGCGGTGGCCGAGCCGCGCATCGCGGCCGCCGGCCTCTTCGCCGGGGGCTACGTGCCCCGCGCCCAGCGCGAAGAGGCCCGACAAGTCACCGTTCCGCTGCTGTTCCTGCTGCAGTGGGACGATGAAGGCAACCCCCGGCAGCGAGCCCTGGACCTGTTCGACGCCTTCGGCAGCAAGGAGAAGACGCTGCACGCCAATCTGGGCGGGCACACCGGCACCCCGTGGTTCGAGGTGAAGGAGGGGAGCCGGTTCTACGACCGGCACCTGAGGTGAGCCCGGGCCGCCGGGCCGGCAGCAGCCGGTAGGCGATGCCGGCCAGGATGCTGCTCGTTGCGGACAGCTCCCGGCCCACCTCCGCTCGCTGCACCGCGGGCCCCTGCCAACTCGGCAGGGGCCCGCGGTGCCCGAAGCCATAACTGTTCGTTTTCTGCAGAGCTTCAAGTGCCGGCCGATCTCTGGCTCTGGCGACGAAGGACCCTGCGGTGGCCGCCGTCGACCCGCAGGACGGCGCCGGTGACGTAGGAGGAGCGGTCGCTGAGGAGCCAGGCGGCGGCCTGGGCAACCCCGTCCGGATCGGCGGCGCGGCGCAGCGGGGTCCGGGCGTTGAGCTGTTCGATGGTGCCGGGTGGCCTCTCGTCCCACTCGCGCAGCATGTCGGTGAGCGTGGTGCCGGGCGCGATGGCGTTGACGCCGATGCCCTCCGGTCCGTACGTGACGGCTGCCGATGCGGTGCGGCTGTTGACCGCCCGCCCCACTCTCCGCAAGACCTTCGAGCACCCCCTCGGGTGGGAGCCGACCGAGGAGCCGTAGCGACGCCGCGGCGGTCGTTCTCACCCTTCTTCCGCTGTTCCACTGTTCCGCTGTTCCACGGGTCCGCTCGGATGCGCGGCCGGGGCCGTTCGTTATCGCTTCTTCTTCTCGTACTTGAGGGTCCTGCCCTCGTTCAGGCGCTGGACCAGGTCGAAGGCGGCGATGGTCAGGGGCGTCAGGTCGGCGGTGCGCAGGCCGTCCTTCATTCGGCGCAGCTCGGCCACCAGGGCGACCTCCTCCCTGCCGGGTGTGCCGACCCGGTCGTCCACCGAGCCCAGTGCGCCGAGGGAGGCGTGGATGTGGCTCCAGTCCTCCTCGTTGGCCTGGATCTTCTCCGCCTCGGTCAGGTGCTTGTAGTTGCGCAGCAGGTCCTTGCCGGCCGGCATGCCCATGAGCCACTGGTGGCGGGTCAGCGGGATCTGCCGCTCGACGCGGTTGCCGGCGTCCCCGTGCTCGACGCTCCTGGGGTACACCAGAGCCTGCTCGTCGGTCGGGCTCAGACCGGCCGCTTCGAGGACGAACGCGGCGAACTCGGCCGGGTGTTCGCGGTAGTGGATCCGCATCGTGCGGGGCAGCAGCGTGAAGTTGTGGGCGAAGGAGGTGCGGGACATCAGACCACCCGCGATCGACTTCGAGTTCGCCCTGTTCCCCAGCTCGGCGCCGTACGTCAGATAGCTGCCGATCAGGGTGGCCAGACCGACCAGCCCATCCGTGGCCGCACCGCCGGTGATCTCCTCGGACAGGCCCTTGGCCTGCGCCTGGGCCGCCTGACGAATGCCGTCGACCATGCGCAGGCTGTCCTGGTGCAGGTCCTGCTTGGCCTCCTTGCGCTGGTCGAACGCGGCGGGCATGGTGAACGTGGGTCGCTTGTCCGGCGCTTGGAGGTACTCCATCAGCCGGGGCAGCTCGTCCAGTTTGAACCCACCGGTCATCTGCGGCGTGTAGACCAGCACGCCGTCGAGCGGGAACACCACCATCCCCGGGAGCGCCCTGAAACCGCCGAGGTCGACGTCCTGGAGCGGGAAGGACTCCTCGTCCTTGCGGGCGTCCAGGGCGCTCGACACCCTGGTGATCTCCCCCATCACCTGGAGGAGCTCGTCCTTCGTCGTGAGCGGCTCGGTCACCCATTCCAGGGCCGAGCCACCGGTCGGGCTGACGTCCGAGGTGAGCCGGTAGCCCGTGCCGCCACCGACCGTGCCCATCTTGGGGACGTCGCGGCCGGGGATGGGGCTCTCCCGGATCCGGCCGTTCTGGAGCAGCGACAGGGCGGCGAAGTGCTGGTGCTGCGCGTACGCGTCGGGAGCATCGCGCCGCGCCCGCGCGAGCCGCGCCGTGCCCTCGGCGGTGGCCTGGTACTGCCCGGGGCCGGCCGGCTGGGCGGTGAGCCACGCGTTCTTCAACTCCTCGCCGGGCCTGGCTCGTTCGGTATCGTCCAGGAGGTCACTGTGCTGCCGCCGGTCGGCCATTCTCAGCAGGACCTGCACACCGATCAGGTCGTCACGCCGGGAGACCTCGTCCTGGTACCTCTGCTCGTCCTGCGCGGTCAGGTTGTTGTGATCGCGTACCCGCCACTGCGACTCGAACTCGAAGCCGACGCGGCGCTGGACCGCGGTGCGGTGGACGGCGGTGCGGTGGACGGCGTCGTGCTGCCGGTCCCCGCCGCCGGCGGCGCAGTCGTGGACGCTCTCCCCGCGGGCGACCCGGGCCCCGACGTCGGACGCCTCGCGCTCCCACCTGTCGTCGGGATCGCTGAGACCGAGGGGGGCGTCGTGCTGGGTGGTGTGGTGGATCTCGTGGGCCATGGTCTCGACGTCGCGCAGCACGCTCGCGTTCTGGACCACGATGCTGTCGCCAACGGTGTAAGCCTTGGCGTCGATGCCCGCGGTGGCCCGCTCGTCGACCGAGACCCTGAGGTGGTCCAGCCTGGTACCGAAGGCGTGCTCCATGGTCGTTCGCAGACCGTCCGGCAGCCGGCTGCCGCCGCGCCCGGCCACTCTCGCCGCCTCCCGCACCGCGTCACGGCCGGTGGCTTCCTGGTTCCGCTCGCGCTCGATCATCCGGGCGACGGCCACGTTCCCGATCACTCGTTGCAGGGCAGCCGGCGCACCCGGAAGCGGCCTGCCGCTTCCGGGCGCGGCCCCGGTGGCCATGGCGGCAACCGGGAGCGCGCCGGGGCTGCGAACGGGGAGGACCGGCTTGGCCTGCAACGAGTGATCGGGGCCGGTGTTCTGTCGGGACTCGGTGGTGCGCCGCACGGAAGATCCCTTCGAGCGAGATCCGTTACATCGCCTCAGCATGCGAATCTGCCGCAGTAGCCGCCGTACGGGAAGGGCAAAAAGGGTGGACGAGGGGCCAATCCGAGCTGCCCGAACGGTCATCGTGTAGGTGTCCGGTCCACGGCCAGGCTCCCCTCTGATCCGTCCACCCCGACCACGACCCGGCGCAGGTCGCGCCTCGCCTCCATCAGCCGCCCCGCCGCCCGATCGCCCGGCGCACCTCGGCGGGCCGGCCGGCGGTGTGTCGCCGGCGCGGGCCGGCCCTGGCGTGGCAGTATGACCGCGCCCCCGCCCCGGGCCGGTGCCGGACCGGACCGCACGGACGCGCCGAAGGAGCGGATGCCCATGGACCGCCGCCAGGTCCTGACCGCTGCCGTCGGCGGCGTGCTGGCCGGGTGCACCGCGCCCAACAGCCCACGCGCCGACCGGGCCACCCCCGCCGCGTCGAGCACACCCGGCACGCCCGCCGCACCCAGCACGCCCGCCGTGTCCGTCGCACCGAGCCCGCTGGACCGGGCGCAGGTGGTGGCGCGCTACGCGGGCGTCACACCGAGCAGCTGGGGCATGGACGTGCCAGGTGCGCTCGGCCAACTCCAGCCGGGCCGTGGGCAGATCGCGCTGACCTTCGACGCCTGCGGCGGACCCGGCGGCGACGGCTACGACCAAGCACTGATCGACTTCCTGCACGACCACGCGGTGCCCGCCACGCTGTTCCTCAACTCCCGCTGGATCGACGCCAATCCCGAGACCTTCCGCCGGCTCGCCGCGCAGCCGCTGTTCGAGATCGGCAACCACGGGACCCGACACCGCCCACTGTCGGTCACCGGCCGCTCCGCCTACGGCATCCAGGGCACCCGCGACGCCGGGGAGGTCTTCGACGAGGTCGCCGGCAACCACAGCCGGCTCACCGAACTGCTCGGCACCCCACCGCGGTTCTTCCGCTCGGGCACCGCCCACTACGACGACGTGGCCGCCCGGATCGTGGCCGAACTGGGGGAACGGGTGGTGGGCTTCACCGTCAACGGCGACGCCGGCGCGACCTACCCCACGGCCCAGGTGGAGAGCGAGGTCGCCACCGCCCCACCGGGCGCGATCGTGCTCGCCCACATGAACCAGCCCGCCGGCCACACCGCCGCCGGCATCGCCGCCGCCGTCCCACGGCTCCTGGCGGCCGGCCACACCTTCACCCGGCTCGGCGACGCGCTGCGCTGAACCGAGCCGAGCCACTGCCCGGCTGGGCCACCGACGCCGGACGCACCGCGGACATACGGCCAAGCCGAGCCAGGCCCGCCGGACGCCGTGGAGGCCGGGCTCGGGTCAGCAGCACCCCACCCACCCCGAGGAAACCACCGACCATGCCGAAGACAGCCGCCGAGAAGCTCGGCATCAAGCCCGGCGCGAACGTGACCATCGTCAACGCCGCGCCCGGCACTCCCCTGCTCGCCGAACTGCCCGAGGGCGTGACCCTCTGCCCGGGACAGGAGCATGGTGACGGTGCGCCGGATGTCCTCGTGCTGTTCGCTGATGACCTCGCTCACCTGCACCGGGACGCCCCGGGCCTGCTCGCCCCGCTGACCGACGCCACCAAGGCGTGGATCGCCTACCGCAAGAAGGGGGTCTCGGACCTGAGCCGCGATGCCCTCATGCCAGCAGGGACCCGTGGCGAGGAACCATGCGCTCCAGTTCGCGCATCGTCGCCCCGTCGTCCACCGTGCGCTCGACGACCATCTCGGACCTCGCTTGCGCCCGCTCCGGCGGAGATCACGACTGTCCCACGGCACCCGGGAAACGCGGCGTCCGAGATCGGAACGCCGCGCCGCTCGCCCGGCCGTGTCCCTGCGGGCAACTCGCAGGAGCAGCCGCCACGCTCAGCCGACCAGCAGCACCAGCCTGCCTCGCACGCGGCCGTGCTCGCTGGTGCGATGCGCTTCGGCGATCTCGGCGAGTGGGAAGGTCCGGTCGACAGGAAGCCAGAACCGCCCGGTCGCGATCACCTCACCCACCTCGGCCAGCGCGTGGAAAGCGTGACCGAGGAACCCGTTGCTGAACAGCACGCCGTGCTCCTTCGAACCCTCGAAGTCGGCGAGCGTCACCACGTTCTGCGCGCCGCCGGCGAGGTCGATGAGCTGGGGCAGGACACCGCTTCCGGCGACATCGAGGGCGAGATCGACACCGCCGGGAGCGAGAGCGCGTACCTGCTCGACCATGCCTTCGCCGTACGTCACGGGCTCCGCGCCCAGCAAGCTCAGGTAGCCCTGGTTGGCGGCGCCGGCGGAGCCGATCACGCGCGCGCCGCGTGCGACGGCGAGTTGGACGGCTGTGCTGCCGACCCCGCCGGAGGCGCCGTTGACGAAGAGCGTGCTCCCGGCTGCCACGTTGAGCGCGTCAAGGCTACGGGTCGCCGTTTCGAGTGCGACGGGCAGTGCGGCGGCATCGATGAACCCCAGGGAGGGGGGAATGATCGCGCGGTGGGTCAGCAGGGCCAGTTCGGCCGCCCCGGCGCCGTCGTCGCAGACACCGAACACCCGGTCGCCGACGGCCACGTCACTCACGCCCTCGCCGACCTCGTCGACCACACCCGCGACATCGCGACCCGTCGTCTGCGGGAGCCCCGCACCGAAACTCAGCAGGCCCTTGCGCAACTTCCAGTCGGTCGCACTGATTCCGGCCGCGTGCACGACGATCCGGACCTGCCCAGGACCTGGATGTGGGTCGGGAAGCTCCACGATTTCCAGGACCTCGGGCCCGCCGAATGTGCTGAACTGTGCTGCCTTCATGACATTCCTCTCCGTTCGACGCATGCTGGTGCGTCGTCGATCACGGATCCCTCAGGTGACCTGTCGGTGCTCATGGTGACCTTCGATCTGCGGGGTGAGTCCTCGCAGGAGCTGCTCAAGCGTGAAGTCGAACCGGTCGTGCCCCTCGCCGGAGGTCACCTCCCGCGCAAACGCCACCGAGTTCGGGAAGCGGTCCGGGGGCAGCATCGTGAAACGCTCGATGATTTCGGCCCTGTCGACGACGCGTCCTTCGGTGTCCTCCCCGGGATGCCGCCGAAGCCGTACGAGGCTGTAGGCACCGACGTACTGGAACGCGCCGTCGATGGCCCACGCGGCGGACTGCGGCGACACCCCTGCGGCCAGGAGGATCGCGAGCAGGCCTTCGAAGATCCGCAGCGCGTCCAGGCTGTGCGGGGTTCCCTCCAAGGCGGCACGGGAGATGCCCGGATACCGGAGGTACTGGTCACGCAACTGCCGGCAGACGTCGATGGCCTGCACCCTCCAGCGCGCGGGATCCGGCGCGGGCAACGTCACCCGTGAGCACAGCTCCCCGATCAGCAGGTCGTCGAGCTGCGCCTTGTCGCGCACGTGCGCGTACAGCGCCCCCGGGGTGGCCTGCAGCGCAGCAGCGATCCGACGCATCGTCAAAGCATCGAACCCTTCGGCCTCGACGAGTTGGAGCGCGGCGTCCACGATCCGGCCGACCGTGATGGGTGTCCGGCGGGGCCGGGACGCACCCTGCGTGCCGTCCAGTGCCGCGATCTGCGCCGCCCACTGGTCACGGGAGACGATGTCGCGCGAAGCGTTCCCCTTGGCGGCCATGACTCGACGGTAACACCTTCCGTGAACACTGTTCAATGAAGAAAACAGTGTTCACCATCCGATTTCGCCGACCAGGGCGATGAGCGCCCGGTCGTCGGGGTTGCGTCCGGCCTCCATCCGCAGGACCGCGACGCACTCGCGGGCGGCGCGTGGCCAGTCCGCGTACAGGGACCGGTAGGCATCGTCGAGGAAGGTCAGCCGGATCAGGAGACCAATCGCCGGCCCCCGGCCCACCTGGCCCAGGGCTTCCCTCGGGCGGGAGCTCAGGACTGGGCGGCCGCGTCGTGGTCGAGGTCGGGGCTGTCGGCGGACAGCAGGTGCTCGGCGCCGCCTTCGAGGATCGTGGCCGTCTCGGTGGAGCGGGGGAGCATGGCCTTCTCGTAGGTGCGGACGGCGGCGTCGACGGTGGCGGAGTCGGCGAGGGCGAGGGCGAGTTCGCAGGCGTCGAGCATGGCGAGGTTGACGCCGACGCCGAGCGGGGGCATGAGGTGGGCGGCGTCGCCGAGCAGGGTGACGGTCGGGTTGTGCGCCCAGGCGTGCGGGACGGGGAGGGCGAGGATCGGGCGCTCGACGTAGGGACCGTCGTTGTCGGCGATCATCCGGCGCATCCGGGGCGACCAGTGGGCGTACCTGTCGAGGAGCAGGGCGCGGATGCCGCCGGTGTCGTCGGCGGTCAGGCCGCTGCGGCTGATCCAGTCGACCGGGACTCGCTGGATGAGGTAGACGCGGATGTGGTCGGCGCTGTTGCGCTGGGCGAACATGGCGCGGTCGCCGTCAGCTGCGTGGGCGCTGCCCTGGCCGACCAGGTCGGCGATGTCGGGGTGGCGCCTCTCGACGTCGGAGAAGCGTGCCTCCAGGAAGCTCACCCCGGTGTACTGGGGAACGGCGGGGGACACGGCCGGGCGTACCCGGGAGTAGGCCCCGTCGGCGCCGATGACCAGATCGGTCTCGATGGTCGTGCCGTCGGTGAAGTGCAGCTGCTGCGGCCCGTCGACGGGCCCGCTGATCGCGTCGAGGGCTTGTCCCCAGTGCACGGTTCCCGGTTGCAGGGAGTCGAGCAGCAGGTCGCGCAGCTGGCCACGGTCGATCTCCGGCTTGAAGAGCTCGTCGGCCTCCGGGACCTGGTGGGAGGTGATCGTGCCGGTCGGGTCGAGCCGGCGCATCTCCTGCCCTTCGGGGCGGGCCAGCTCGAAGAACTCCTCAAGCAGGCCGGCCTCGCGCAGCGCGATCTGGCCGTTGTCGGCGTGCAGGTCCAGGGTGCCGCCCTGGTTGCGGGCGTCGGGGCCACGGTCGCGGTCGTGGACGGTGACCGCGATGCCGCGCCGTTGGAGGATGCGGGCGCAGGTCAGCCCGCCGGGCCCGGCGCCGATGATGCTGATCCTGGCCTGGGCAGGTGCTACGGAGTTCATGGTCTTCCCATCGCCGGTGCCGGATCACGGCCGTGGCCCTCTGCCACGGACCCGTCGGGCACCGGCTTCATTATTTTGCAACGACTCCAAATATGCAACCGTTCCAAGTTTGTCACGTGCCCGGTAGGGTTGGGACATGGCAGAGACGATCGAGCGCGCAGAACCGGGCGGGCGGCGCGAACGCAAGAAGGCCGCCACCCGCCAGACGATCGCCGACACGGCGCTGCGACTGTTCCTGGAACGCGGCTACGAGCAGGTGGGCGTCCGCGAGATCGCCGAGGGCGCCGACGTGTCGGTGTCGACCCTGTTCAACTACTTCCCCCAAGGCAAAGAGGCCCTGGTCTTCGACGAGGACGCCCGCAACGAGGCCACCCTGGTCCGCGCGGTCACCGACCGGCCGACCGGCCAGAGCATCCCCCATGCGCTGCGCGCCCACCTCACCGGCTTCGTCGGCTCGGCCCACCCCCGGGACCCCCGGTTCGCCGACTTCCTGCGGCTCGTCCGGGAGACCCCGGCGCTGCGCGAGTACTCCCGCGCGATGTGGCTGCGCCACGAGCACGCCCTGGCCCGCACTCTCGCCGACCAGACCGGCCGGCCGCACGACGACCTCATCTGCGCCGCCTACGCCCGGTTCACCCTGGAAATCCTCGCGTTCGCCGACTCCCACCCCGACCCCGCCGCCGCCATCGACCAGGCCTGCCTCCTGCTCGACCAGGGCTGGACGGCCACCGTCGCCCACCATGACCCCGAGTCCGGTGGACCCGCCGCCGCCCCCTCCCCCACCGCATAGGGCTGCCGCATGGCCCCGTGGCCGTCGTCACGGGTGCCGCTACCGGCATCGGAGCCGCGACCGCGCGCCGGTTCGCCGCCGACGGGTACACCGTGGTGCTCGTGGGCCGCACCGAGGCGACCCTCCGGCACACCGCCCAACAGGGCCCGGCGGGTGCGCAGATGCATCCCTGGGTGGCCGACATCTCGGATCTCACCGCTGTCACCGCGGCCACGGACGGCGTGGCCGAGAGGTTCGGGCGCCTGGTCGACGCCTGACGGCGAGGACGAGATGCACCGGATCCCGGCAGGCGGCAGGGCTGCTGCCGGCGGTACGGGCACGCAACGTCAGGAAGGCTGCGGCGGCGTCGCGTTCGTGGGTGGGAACGGATCGGCCGGACGGCTCGTCGCACGGGCCTGCAGGCGCACCCGAAGTCCGTCCCCGCCCGCCAGGTAGAGCACTTCGGCCGGCTCCTCGCCGGCCGCGCCGAACCAATGGGGGGTCCGGGTGTCCAGTTCGGCCGCGTCGCCGGGACCGAGCGCGATCCGGGCATCGGCCAGGACGAGCTGGACCTGCCCGACCAGGACGCACATCCACGCGTGGCCTTCGTGGCGGCGCTGGTCGGGCGTCTCGTGCGGGGGCAGGATGAGCCGGTACACCTGGATTCCGCCCGTGTGGTGGGAGAGCCGTTGCGCGGCGATGCCACGCCGCCGTCGCGGCGAGTGCACGACCGGCGGCTCGCCCACGTGCTCCACCACCGCGACCAGTTCCTCCACGGGAGTCCGGTAGACGGCGGCGAGCGGGACCAGCAGGTCGAGTGAGGGCCGGCGTTGCCCACCTTCCAGGCGCGAGAGCGTGGAGGCGCCGATGCCGGTCAGCGCAGCCACCTGGTGCAGCGTCAGCCCGGCGGCCTGGCGCAGCACCCGCAGCCGGGAGCCGATCTCCGGGAGCAGTCGGGCGATCTGATGGCGCTGGGGGATCACGGAGACGGTTGCCATGGCCCACAGTTTTGCAGTTTCCGCATCTTCGTGGACCGCGGTCCGCGCAGCGACGGACTATCAGAACGGGCCGGATCACGGCCCGCTGGAGCCGTCCTGTACAGAAAGGTGGTGGCGGCGTGAGCGGACAGGAGTCCTCCGCGGACCGCATGCGGTACTTCGTCGAGCAGGTGCAGGAGAAGGGCCGCCTCGACCTGATCGACGAGCTCTTTCATCCCGACTTCCGCAACCACACCGTCGAGCCGGGGCAGCGCAATGACCGCCAGGGGGTGCGCGAGACCATGGTGGCCATGCACGCGGCCTTCTCCGACCTGCGCGTCGAGGTCCTGCACTGCGTCGCGGACGGAGATCTCGTGGCCACCCACAAGGTGTTCCGCGGCAGGCACACCGGCACGTGGTTCGGTATCCCACCGTCGGGCAACCAGGTCGAGTTCAGGGTGATGGACCTGGTCCGCTACCGGAACGGCCAGTTCTTCGAGCACTGGGCCGTCGCCGACGCGGTGAGCCTGCTGCGCCAGACCGGCGCCCTGCCGTAGCTCCTGCCGCCCGGCCATGGATTGCCCATGTTCATGGGACCGGGCGATCGGCGGGGGGCCTGGTGCGCAGAGTGCGGTCGGCGATGGTCATCAGGACCAGGGCGATGCTGACGCCGACCATGATCCAGGCGATCAGGTGCACGCCGTGGTCCGAGACGCTGGTGTGGAAGACGACGCCGGTGATCGCGGATGCGGCGATCGAGCCGATGTAGCCGAAGGTCCGCAGCAGGCCCGAGGCGGTGCCGAGCAGTTCGGCGGGTGCCTGGCTGTACAGGGCGGTCTGGTTGCCGGCGGCGGCCGTACCCATGACGATGCCGAAGACCAGGGTGACCGCCACGACCCAGCCGATCCAGGCCGACGCGCTGAACAGGAGTACCCCGGCCGATCCGAGCAGGCAGGCCAGGGCTGCGGCGATGACCGGGCCGCGAACCAGGTTGCGCCGCGAGATCGGTGAGATCACCAGGCCCGAGACGAGCGTCATCGGGAGCAGTAGCAGCCCCGCCTCGGTCTCGGACAGGCCCCGCACGGCCTGGGCCCACTGCGTGACGCCGTACAGCACGACGTAGACGCACAGCAGGACGAGTCCGTAGCGCAGGTAAGTACTGGTCAGGGCCCGGTTTCGGGCGAGCAGGCGGAAGTCGAGGAACGGAGTTCGGGCGCGCAGTTCCCACAGCACCAAGCCGATCCAGACAACCACGGAGATGGCCAGCAGGTACCAGTGCGCGGTGGGCAGGCCGAACAGGAACAGCAGCAGCGCGATCATCGCGGCGGCGAAGCCGGCGATGCCGATCACGTCCAGGCCGGCCGCGATGTCACGGGCACTGCGGGTGCGGTCCAACGGGCCGTCGGCGGATACCCAGAGCAGCGTCGCCGCCAGGGCGGCCAGGGCGACCGGAACGTTGACGAAGAACACCGCCCGCCAGCCCAGCGCGCCCACCAGCACACCACCGAGCGGCAAGCCGAGGGAGGCGGTGGCGATACCGGCGATCTGCAGACCGCCCAGTACCCCGCCCGGGGGCCTGTCCAGGCCGGCGTCCTTGGCGCGTCGGCGGATCAGCAGCATGGCCGTCGGATAGGCACACGAGGTGCCCAGACCGATCAGCACCCGGCTGACCAGCAGCGTCAGCAGGTTCTGGGCGAACCCGCCGATCAGTCCGCCGACGATGACCAACCCGATGCCGGTCAGGAACACCCGACGCGGTCCGAACACCTCGGCGGCCTTGCCCGCCGTGGGCTGCGCGATCGCGCTGGCCAGGTAGAGAGCCGTGACCAGTGCGGCGGTCTGCCCGATCGAGACGCCCAGACCGTGGGCGATCGGCACCAGCGCGGTGGCGATCAGCGAGCTGTTGACGGGGTTGAGCGCCGAGCCGAGGAACAGCGGTGCGGTGAACCGCCACGAGAACGGCTGCTCGGGCGGCGTGGCTATCGCCGCCGGGGCGCTGGTCGAGGACTCGGTCGAGGACTCGGTCGAGGACCCAGGGGTGGACCCAGATGTGGACCCGGTCGAGGGCATCAGATTCTCCAGTACATGGTGGTCACAGGAGCTCGGCGAGACGCTCCAGCAACCGTGCGGCGGCGTCGAGGGCCGCGATCTCCTCGTCGGTGAACGACTCGGCCAGCACGCCGGCGATCCGGTCCGCAAGGGCGCTGCGCCCCGAGGTGATCGCGGCCTGCCCCGCGGGGGTCAGGCTCAGGATCATGCGGCGCCCGTCGACGGAGTCCGGCTGCCGCACGACCAGGTCACGCTGTTCAAGGCCCGCGATCGTGGCCCCCATCGCCTGCGGGGTGATCTGCTCGCGCCGGGCAAGCTCCGCGGTCGTGGCGGGACCGAGCCGGTCCAGCCGCGCCAGCGCCGACAACTGCGGCACACTCAGGTCGCCCTCGGACAGTGCCTCCTGGGTGCGCCGCTTGAAAGCCCCTACGCTCACCCGCAGCCGGGTGGCGGTCTCATGGACCGCCATGGTCCGCTCGGTCGACTTCTGGATCTCGTTCACCTATAGAAGGCTAGCCTTCTAAAGGCAAACTTGCAAACCTGACCTTCCATGTGCGGGTGAGGCGTCGCGTGAAAGCCCCCAGCGGCGGACCGTCAGCGCGGTGGGCCGAGGATGATGTTGCCGTACTTGTCGGCGATGCCGGGATCGGGTGTCACCTGGAAGCCGGGCGGACGTGGGGTGGACCTGTCGCGGCCGGTCTCCCGGAACATCCCCTCGATGCCGGCCGGCGTGTTGATCACCAGCAGGTCGGCCTTCTTCGAGGTGATGCGGTATCCGTGCGGGATCTGCTTGGGCAGGAACACCACGCCGCCCTCGGCGAGTTCGTACTCCTGGTCGTCGCACCAGACCAGGGCGGTGCCCTTGATCAGCAGGAAGATCTCGTCCTCGCGGGTGTGCAGGTGATACGGCGGCGCCTCCCCCTGGGCGACGTCGAAGCGCCCCATCATGAGCTGCCCGTCGGTGGCCTTGCCGTCGAGCAGCATCGCCAGCGTGCCACCGCCGAGCCATTCGAGTTGCTGCTGCTGTTCGGGTTGCGCGAGATAGGCCATGCTCATGGCGGGCTCCGTTCAGGTACGGGGACGCTCGTGCAGGCGCAGCGTCGAGGGGTGGGCGCGGTCGTGGTGGTAGGTGTCGATGCCGACCTTGCTCCCGGATATGTTCACGGCCGACCTCGTGACCTTCGGATCAGTCCAGGAGCTCGGCACGGCGCGGCGGGTCGGCGCCCGGGCGGGTGCAGGTGAAGGCCGCGGTACGGGCTGCCAGGGCGAGCGACCCGACCACCGGCGCGGGCAGCCGCCACGTGCCGGTGGCGGCCCGCAGCTGGTCGCGGGCGGGCACCCGCTCCCCCCGGGCGCCGCCCAGCAGCCCGGCCCGCAGCAACCCGCTGAGCAGGCCGGCCATGAAGGCGTCGCCCGCGCCGACCGTGTCCGCCACCTCGGCCGGAGCCGGCCGGACCCGGTGGCCGCCGTGCCGCCAGAAGGCCCGTGCGCCGCTGGCCCCGAGGGTCAGCACCACGAGCGAAGGGCCGCTGCGTGCCCACCGCGCGGCCACCGCGGCGGTGTCGTGGCCGGGGTAGAGCCAGCCGAGGTCCTCGTCGCTGGCCTTCACCACGTCGCTGAGGGCCACGAGTTCCTCGACCCGCGGCCGCTCCCGCGCCGCGGGGCCCAGGAGTGCGGAGCGCAGGTTCGGGTCGTAGGAGACCGTGACGCCCGGGCGCGCCGCCCGTACGGCCGCGACCACCTGCTCGGCGCCGGGTTCGAGCAGCGCGGCGATCGACCCGGTGTGCAGATGGGCGAGCGGGCCGGTGGTGGCCGGGTCGGTCGCCGCGGGCGGCAGGCTCCAGCTGACGTCGAAGTGGTACCTCGCCACGCCGCCGGCGTCGAGGACGGCGGTGGCGGTGGACGTCGCGGCGTCCACGACCGACCCGTCGGTGAGTCGCACACCGTTCTCGCCGAGGTGGCGCCGCAGCATGCGGCCGTACTCGTCACCGCCCACCCGGGTGGCCAGCCGCACCGGGTGGCCGAGCCGGGCCAGCCCGAGCGCCACGTTCGCGGGGCTGCCCCCGGGGACGGCGCGTCGCCGGCCGTCCGGTCCGGCCAGGATGTCGGTGAGCGCCTCACCGATGACCAGGGCCGAGGGCTCCGCGCGCGGCAGGGGTGCTCCGGTATTCATGGCGTGATGACGATCTTCCGGCCCTTACCCGCCTGGAAGCGGCGCAGCGCGGCGGCGTAGTCGGCCAGCGGGAGCCGGTCGCTGATGAAGACCTGCGGGTCCAGCACTCCGGCGGCGAAGAGCTCCGCCGCGCGCTCGTAACTGTGCAGGACCGCCATCGAGCCGGTGATGGTGATCTCCTGGTTGTAGATCCGGTAGGGCTCGATCGTCGCCCGGGCGGCGTAGTCCGCGACGCCGAACTGCAGGTAGGTGCCGCCCTTGCCGACCCGGCCCAGGGCCTCCTGGATGGCCCGCTCGTTGCCGGTGGCGTCGATGACCACGTCCCAGCCGCGCGGCCGCTCGATCTCCGCGGCGTCGGTGACGGCGTTGGTGCAGCCCAGCAGGCGGGCGGCGGTGAGCCGTTCGCTGTTGATGTCGACCACGTCCACGCCGGCCGCCCCGGTGCGCTTGGCGAGCTCCAGCATCATCAGGCCCATGGTGCCGGAGCCGTAGATCAGCACGCTGCTGGCCAGCCGGCTGCGCAGCACGTCGTATCCGCGCACCGCGCAGGAGAGCGGTTCGATGAGGGCGGCGTCCTCGGTGCGGACGTGCTCGGGCAGGCGCACGCAGTTGGCGACCGGGGCGAGGGCGAACTCGGCGGCCGCACCCGGGACGGTGACCCCGATCGCGGCGAAGTGCTCGCACAGGTTGCTCCGCCCGATCCGGCAGTAGTGGCACTCGTGGCAGGGCAGCGAGGGGTCGACGGCGACCCGGTCCCCGATCGCCAGCTCACCGACGCCGGTGCCCACGGCGACCACCTCACCGGCGAACTCGTGGCCCGGGACGATGGGCAGGGTGGGCGCGAACTCGCCCTGCAGGATGTGCAGATCGGTGCCGCACAGGCCGCAGGCCGCCACCTTGACCACCACCTCCCGCGGGCCCGGTGCCGGATCCGCCACGGTCTCCATGGTCACCACACCGGGCGCGCTGATGACGGCGGCCTTCACCGCACCGCCCCCGAGACGATTTGACTGGTCATTTGACTGCTCCGAGCGAGAGGCCCTGGACGAGCTTGTCCTGGGCGGCGAAGCCGGCGATGAGCACCGGCACGGAGATACAGACGGCGGCGGCGCACACCTTCGCCAGGAAGAGGCCCTGGCTGGTGACGAAGCCGGTCAGGAAGACGGGTGCGGTGCCGGCGACGACGCCCGTCAGCACCCGGGCGAACAGCAGTTCGTTCCAGCTGAAGATGAAGGAGATCAGCGCGGTGGCCGCGATGCCCGGCATCGCCACGGGGGCCACGATCCGCACCAGCGTGGTCAGCAGCCCCGCGCCGTCGATCGAGGCGGCCTCCAGCAGTTCCTTGGGCACCTCGGCCAGGAAGGAACGCATCATCCACACCGCGATCGGCAGGTTCATCGAGGTGTAGAGGATGACCAGCAGCCAGATGTCGTCCAGCATGCCGGTGTTCTGGGCGATCAGGTAGATCGGCAGCAGGCCCGCCACGGCCGGCAGCATCTTGGTGGACAGGAAGAAGAACATCACGTCGGTCCACTTGCGCACCGGCCGGATCGACAGCGCGTAGGCGGCGGGGATCGACAGCAGCAGCACCAGCAGGGTCGAAGCCACGCTGGCCGTCAGGGAGTTGATCAGCGGCGGCCACGGGCTCACCCCGGTGCCGGCGCCGAAGAACTCCCGGTACCCCTGCAGGGTCAGCCCGGCCCCGACACTGGGCGGGTTGGTGGCCGCGGCCGACTCGCTGTGCAGCGAGGTGAGCACCATCCAGGCGAACGGCAGGAAGAAGAGCACCCCGCAGACCCAGGCCAGCAGCCCGAGCACGGCGCCGCCCTGCCGGGCCGCGGCGACGCGACGACGCGGGGCGGACAGGGTGGTGGTCGCGGCCGTCACAGTGACTCCTCCCGGAACAGCGACGAGACGGTCCTCAGCGCGAAGGTCGCGAGGAGGATGGTGCAGATGACCACGAGGACGCCCTCGGCGGAGGCCTGGCCGTAGTCGTGGCCCTGGTAGAAGGTCTGGTAGACGGTGTAGGGCAGGTTGGCGGTGCCCAGCCCGCCGGAGGTCAGTGTGAAGACCGCGTCGAAGTTCTGCACCACGTAGATGCTGCCGAGCAGCGCGGCCAGCTCCAGGTAGCGGCGCAGGTGCGGGAAGGTGAGGTAGCGGAACACCTGCCAGGTGCTCGCCCCGTCCACCCGGGCCGCCTCGACCACGTCCATCGGCCGGCTCTGCAGTCCGGCGAGCAGGATCAGCATCATGAACGGCGTCCACTGCCAGATCAGCGAGGCCTCCACCGCGAGCAGCGGCGTGGTCGAGAGCCAGTCCAGCTGCGGTGCGTGGGTGCTGCCGAACAGGCTCCACAGCCAGGTCAGCGTGCCGTTCAGCAGACCGTAGGAGGCGTTGTAGATCGCGTGCTTCCAGAGCAGCGCGGAGGCCGCGGGAACCACCAGGAAGGGCGTGATCAGCATCGTGCGCACGATGCCGCGGCCGCGGAAACGCCGGTCGAGCAGCAATGCCAGCACCAGCCCCAGGAGCAGGCTCACCAGGACCACGGCGGCGGTCAGCAGGACCGTGGTCCCGAGGGACGAGCGCAGCGCCGGATCCTCGAACGCCGCCTTGTAGTTGGCCAGGCCGCCGAACCCGCGGTCGTCCGGCTCCAGCGCGTTCCAGCGCATGAACGAGATCACCAGGGTCCCCACGAAGGGCAGCTGGGTGACGACGATCATGAATATCAGCGCCGGCAGCAGCGGCGCCCGGCGGGACCAGGCGCCCCGCGGCCGCCGGCTCATCGGCGGGGCGCCGGGCCGCGGCGCCTCCGAGGGGCGCCGGCTGCGAAGGATCGAGAGGGTGCTCAAGGGTGCCTCCGTCAGTGACCGGCGTACTTGGCGCCGACCTTGGCGGCGAGCGCCTGACTGTTCTTCAGCGCCTGGTCCACACTGCTCTGGCCCGCGATCGCGTCGCTGATCTGCTGCGAGACCTGGGTGCCCAGATCGGTGAACTCCGGGATCCCGACGAACTGGATGCCCGGCGCGGGCCGCGGCTGCACGCCCGGGTTCTGCGGATCGACGCTGGTCAGCGCGGTCTCGGTGGCCTGGGCGAACGCCGAGGCGGCGGCCACGTAGCTCGGGTTGCGGTACGTCGAGGCACGCTTGCCGGCCGGCACCCGGGACCAGCCCAGACTCTGGCCGACCAGGTTCTCGTAGCCCTGCCCGGAGGCCCAGGAGATGAACTTCCAGGCGTCGTCCTGGTGCTTGCCGGCCTTCTGCACGCCCCACGCCCAGGTGTAGAGCCAGCCCGAGCTCTTCGTCCGGTCGACCGGCGCGGGCACGTACCCGATCTTCCCGGCCACCGGTGAGTCGGAGGCCTCCAGCGAGCCGGCCGCCGAGGTCGCGTCGTACCACATGGCGACCTTGCTCTGCTCCATGTCGTTGAGGCACTCGGTGAACCCGGACTGCGGTGCGCCCGCCTCACCGTGGGACTTCACCAGGTTGACGTAGAAGTTGGTCGCGGCGGTGAAGGCCGGGGCGGTCAGCTGGGCCTGCCAGTTCTGGTCGAACCAGGTGCCGCCCATGGTGTTGACCACGGTGGTCAGCGGTGCGATCACCTCGCCCCAGCCCGGCTGCCCGCGCAGGCAGATGCCCTTCATGCCCGACTGCGCCCCGTCGGCCTGGGCCGCCAGGTCGGCGACCTGCTCCCAGGTCGGATTGGCGGGCATGGTCAGGCCCTTGGCCGCGAAGACATCCTTGCGGTACATCAGGAACGAGGACTCGCCGTAGAACGGTTCGGCGTAGATCTGGCCGTTGTACGTCAGCGCCTGCTGGATGGTGGGCAGGATGTCACTCTGCTGGAAGCCGGTGTCACTGCCGGCGTACCCGCTGAGCGAGGCCAGCCAGCCGTTCTTCGCGTAGAACGGGACCTCGTAGTTGCTGATGGTCGCGATGTCGTACTGCCCGGACTGGCTGGAGAAGTCCTGGGTGAACTTGTCCCGGGCGTCGTCCTCCGGCAGCACGGTGAAGTTGACCTTGATGCCGGTGGTCTTGGTGAAGTTGGCCGCCGTCAGCTTCTGCAGATCCTCCATCTGCGGGTTGTTCACCATCAGCACGTTGATGGAGTGCGCCTGCGAGCCGCCGCCGGCGCCACCGGCGCCGCTGCAGCCGGCCAGGGGGGCGCCGCACAGGGCTGCCAGGCCCAGCGGCACGGTGGCGCGCAGGACCGTCTGTCTGATCGTCATGGTGCGTGTTCCCTTTCTCGGCGAACCCGGTCGGGTGGGACCGGTTCGGGCACGGGCGACCGGGGCGGCGGCCGCGCGTCCTGCGGAGACGGCGGCAGCCGCGCCACGGCCACCGGCCGGTGGTTCCTCGGGCGTGGTGGTCTTCGAGGGCGGGTCTTCCAGGGACCGGTGCCTCAGGCCCGGATGACGTGCGGTCCCAGCAAGGCGTAGCGATGGGCTTCCGCGCTGGACAGTTCGGTATCGGTGACGATGGTCTCGAAGTCGCCGACCTCGGCGAAGCGGCAGAAGCTGCTGGCTCCGAACTTGCTGTGGTGACCCATGAAGACCCTTCTGCGGGACACCCCGAGGGCCTTGGCCTTGACATCGGCCACCGCCGGATCGGGCGTGGTCAGGCCGAGGTCCCGGGAGATCCCGTTCGCCCCCAGGAACGCCAGGTCGATGACGAAGCCCGAGAGCATCGCGCAGGCCCAGGAGCCCACGGTGGCCATGGTCCGGCCGCGGACCCGGCCGCCCAGCAGCAGGACGGTCATGTTGGCCGAGTCGGCCACCGCCGCCGCGGTCGACAGCGAGGCCGTCACCACGGTCAGCGGACGGTCGGCCGGCAGCAGCGCGGCGAGGAGCTGCGGGGTGTAGCCCTCGTCGACGAAGACGCTCTCCGCCTCGCCCACCAGCTTGACGGCTTCGGCCGCGATCCGGCGCTTCGCCTCCACGTGCCGGGTGACGCGCTGCGCCAGGTCGGTCTCGAAGCCGGTGCTCTCGACCGGGTAGGCGCCACCGTGGGTACGGCGGACCAGCCCCCGGCGCTCCAACTCGCTCAGGTCGCGCCGGATGGTCTCCACCGCGACGTTGAAATCCGCGGCCGCGGCGGTGACCTCGACGCGCCCCTCCTGCCGGGCCAGGACCAGGATCCGGTGTTGCCGCTCCGTTGCCTGCATCTGCCGATCTCCCTCCGCCCGTTCGGACATCGGAAGCCCGAAATGCGCCCGTGGAAGATTTATACCCCCGTCCCGACGCTACGGACAGCTCCGCGGCCGACTGGAACAAGCCCGAATCATGCCCGTTCCCCGTGGAGATGAGTGCAGGTCAGCGGCACAGGCCTGCTCGGTGGCCCCTCTCCGATGCCCGAATGACCGGGTTCCGGCTCCCGATCCCGCACAGCAGCGCCTGGATCGGTGCGGGATCCGGTCATCCCGTGCCGGGGAAACACGCGGTCACGGGGCTTGACCCCGCTGTCGGACACCGACGACACTCGGACCCCGATGGTCCGGGCCGACCCCAGCCCAGGTGGCCGACCGCCTCGGGACCACCTCGGGACCACCCCGGAGCCAGTACTGCGGAACTGGCTCAGGAGCGCCCGGCAGACCCACGCCCACAGCCACGGGCGCCCGGGCGCCCGATGTCCTTACCGCATCACCAGGCTACGCAGAGCCGGAACAACGCCCCCACCCGCGCCGGAACTCTGCCTTCTCCGAGGGAGAGACCGTCGTGGAGGACGACTGCCTGAGGGTTGAGACCCTCGGACCACTGCGCGCCTATGCCCAGGGGCGAGAACTGCTTCTCGGCTCGCCGAAACAACGCGCGGTGTTCGCCGTTCTCGCGCTGAGTACCAACAGTGTCGTCTCCCGTGACGACCTGATCGACTCCGTCTGGGGCGAGTCGCCGCCGGCCACCGCGGCCGGCATCCTGCACACCTACGTGTCCGGCCTGCGCCGCGCGTTGAAGGGTCTGGGCGAGCCGCTGACCAGCACGGGACCGGGCTATGCGCTCCAACTCGACCCCGGGCGGCTCGACATCAAAGTGGTCGAACAGCTGGCGGATCAGGCTCGCAACAGCCGGGCCGAGCAGGACCCCACCGCCGCGGTCACCGCCCTGGACGAGGCGCTGGCCCGCTGGCACCCGGGCTCCGGCCTGGGCGGCCTGCCGGGTCCGTTCGCCGCCCAGCACCGCACGTGGGTGGCGGAGCTGCGGTTGCGGCTGCTGCTGGAGCGTGCCGAACTTCTCCTCGATCTCGAACAACCAGCCACAGTGGCCGACCAGTTGAGGACGTGCGTACCGGAGAACGGCTACCACGAGCGGCTGCGTGCCCTGCTGATGACGGCGCTGCGGCGCAGCGGCCGCACGGCCGACGCACTCGCGCAGTACCACGACCTGCGCAGGCTGCTCGCCGAGGACTTGGGGATCGACCCGTCGGCCGAGCTGCAGGCCCTGTACGCGTCGATCCTGACCGAGCCCGTCGCAGCTCGCGCCCGCCCGCGTGGCGAGGCGGTCGCCCCGGCGACCGCCACTGTCCTTCGGCCGGCGCAACTGCCCCGCGGCGTCGGCGGGTTCGTGGGGCGAGTCGCGTCGGTCCGGCAGGTGCTGGACGCGGCACGTACCGCCTCCGGTGGCGGCGGGGCCGAGGAGGCCGGGTGCCCGCAGATCGTGATGATCGTCGGAGTCGGCGGGGTCGGCAAGACCGCGCTGGCCGTCCACTGCGGTCATCTGCTGGCCGCCGACTACCCCGACGGCCAGCTGTACCTGAACCTCCGCGGCTTCGACCCCAAGCACCCGGCGAGTTCCCCCGTGGACGCCCTGCACCACCTGCTCACCTCGCTGAACGCCGGGAAGGTCCCGGCGGACCAGGAGGAACGGGTCGCGCTGTGGCGCAGCATCGTGCAGAACAGGCGCATGCTCATCGTGCTGGACAATGCCGCTTCCGCCGACCAGGTGGAGGACCTGCTACCGGGCGGCGGCCCCTCCTTCACCGTCGTGACCAGCCGCAACCGGCTCAGCGGCCTCGCGGTCCGGTACGCGGCCCGCCGGGTGTCCCTGTCCCCGTTCACCGCCGAGGAGTCGCTGCGACTGCTCCGCGACTCGATCGGGAGTGCCCGGGTCGGCGCCGAACCCTCGGCGGCACGGCGCCTGGCCGACCTGTGCGACCACCTGCCGCTGGCGCTGCGGATCGTCTCCGAGCAGGTGACCGCGGGCCCCCGCTCGCGGATCGCCGACCTGATCACCGACCTGGAGGATGTGCGGCGCCGGCTCGACGCCCTGCAGCTCCCGGACGACGAGCTGTCCTCGGTACGCGGCGTGCTCTCCTGGTCCTACGCCAGGCTCGACGCCACGGCCGCCCACGCGTTCCGCACGCTCGGGCTGTTCCCTGGCGTGGGCATCCGCATGGAGGCTGCCGCCGCGCTGCTGGACGTCCCGCCGTCGGCCGCGGCGACGGCGCTGCGGAGCCTGGCCGCCCAGCACCTGGTCGAGACCACCGGCAGCAGCTACTGGATGCACGACCTGACACGCATCTACGCCGAGGAGGTGTCCCGCGGCCACGGGACGAGCACCACACGTCGAGCGGCCCTGGAGCGGG
The DNA here is from genome assembly GCF_042957465.1 of Kitasatospora sp. NPDC008050. Taxonomy (NCBI): domain Bacteria; kingdom Bacillati; phylum Actinomycetota; class Actinomycetes; order Kitasatosporales; family Streptomycetaceae; genus Kitasatospora; species Kitasatospora sp. NPDC008050. Next base: position 62,647 of record NZ_JBIBIJ010000011.1, on the reverse strand, counting down.
TGCTGCGGTGGTACGTGAGGACCCTGACGCGGGACCACGGGAACCACGGGGACACCGGGGACACCGGGGACACCGGGGCCGGGCTCGCGCCGACCGGTCCGACCGAGGACGGCCACGGACCGTCGCGCTTCGACGACCAGCGGGAACGCGTGACCTGGTGCGCGCAGGAGCGGGACAACGTCGCAGCGCTGGTGCGCGCGGCACAGCGGATCGGCTGCCACGAGCAGGCCTGGCAGCTGGCCCACCTGCTCTTCGACTACGTCTGCACCGCCGGGCAGGCCCGGCCGTGGGTGGACACCCTCCTGATCGGACTGCGCAGCGCCGAGGTGACCGAGAACCGGCGGGCCCAGGCGGTCCTGCTCAACGACCTGGGGGTGGCCCACACGCGACTGGGCCGGCACGGTGCCGCGGTGGACCGGCTCCAGCACGGCCTGCACCTGCTGGCGGGTCCCGACGACGACGACCTGCGCTCCGGACTTCTGAGCAGTCTGGCAGCCGCGCTTCGGGAGGCGAAGGACTACGCGGCCGCGCTGCCCCACGCCCGAGCGGCCCTGGATCTGGCGCACCGCGTCGGGTCGGGGTACCACGAGGCGGGTTGCCTCGATGTCCTGTGCGAACTGCACGCCGACATGGGTGAGTTCGAGGAATCGTTACGCCATGGCAGGCCCGGCCTGACCGCGGCGCGCAGCTGGCGGAACGTGCCGGCCGAGGCCAACATCCTGATCAACCTGGGCGTGGCGGAACACGGGCTCGGCAACACCGAGAAGGCGCTGCGGTACCTGACGGACGCGCTCTCGCTGTCCGAGTCCGGCGGCGACCGCTACCACGAGGCCCTGGCCCTGTTCGCGCTCGCCCGGGTGCACGGTTCGGGCCCGGCCCGGCAGGCGACGCGCGGCCTGGCGGCCCGGGCGCTGCTGCGGCTCCAGGAGCTGGGGGCCGAGGAGGCCGCCGAGGTCACGGAGTTCCTGCGTGTGCTGGATGCCGATCCCCCACCGGTGACAGCCAGGAATCCGGTGCGTCGCGCCGGGGATCGGGTGCGTCGCGCCGGATAGCCCCGCCTCGCCGGTGCTGCTGCCAGATCAGCACCGCCTCGACCCGGTTGCCCGCTCCCAGGGCCCGGAAGATCCGGTTGACGTGGTTCTTCACGGTCTTCTCGCTGACGTGCAGTCGCGCGGCGATCTCGGCGTTGCGCGCGCCGCGGGACACCAGGGTCATCACCTCGTGCTGACGCTGCGACAGGGCGGCCACCGGGCTGTCGGCCCCGGTGTCCGGCACCGCGGCCAGCTGGGGCCGGCTCTCCGGGGGCGGGTCCTCGACCGCCGGCCGGCCGCCGACCTCCACCACGCTCAGCCGGTACTCCGCGCACAGCCGGCGAGCGGCCCGCACCCCGGCCGGGGCGACGGGGCCGGCCACACGCTCCAGCGCGGTCCCCACCGCGGCCTTGTCGGTGGCGGCCACGGCGACCGCTCCGACCGGCCCGAGTGCCGGTCTGACGGTGACCTCGACGTAGGGCATTCGGACGATGTCGACGGCCAGGTTCTTGCTGGCGAACACCTGCCGGATCTGGGCGAGGATGTCCGGGCTGGTGATGGCGATCCGCACGCAGGTGGAACCGGCCGGCACTGGGGTGGCGACGAGTGTCATACGCCCAGCGTGGCGGAGCCGGGTTCAGACATCCTTCAGGACCGGTTCAGACCGTGTTCGGACTCGGCTCGCCGGACATCGCGCCCTCCCCCGACCCCTGGGCCACTTCGGTCACTTCGGTCACTTGGGCGACCTGGGCGACCTGGGCCACTTCGGCCAGCTGGGCGAGCACCTCGTCCTCGGTGGGGACGTCGACGCGGTCCGCCCAGCGCAACGTCGACACGATCATGTCGAAGAGCAGCACGACGGCCTGCACCGGCGCGGCCTCGACGTCCCCGTCGGTCAGCACCGTGAAGGTCAGCAGTCCCCACACGCCGGGCGCGTCCGGATTGGACACGTAGTACGAGACCCGCCAGGACGGTGTCTTGCGCCGGAGCCGGCCGCTGTCGATGACCGAGGCCACCCGCACCGCCGGGGCACCGCCGATCTCCAGGTAGGTGCCTTCAGAGCCCGCGTCGCTGAGAATCGAGGCCAGCAGCTGCTCCGGGTCCTCGCTCTCGTCCTCGCCTTCGAGGACGGTCACCAGCATCGATCCGGGCAGCCGGATGCCGCTGAACTCCTGCAGCGGCAGCAGGACCGAGCGGGCGCTCTGCCGGGTGGCCTCGTCGGTCGCCTCGGTGAGTTCCTTGCGCAGCATCCGGCGCCACGGACCGGCCTTGTCCCGCGGCAGCGAGTCGGGCAGGTGGTGCTGGATCACATCCTCGATGACCCGGCGGCGCAGCGTGGTGGTGTCCGGCGTGGTGGGAATCTGCACCCAGCCGTCCGGCAGGACGAGTTCGAAGTCGATCATGCCGGTCCTCCCCCGGTGGCCGCGACCTCGGTGACCGCCGCTTCGGTGACCGCCGCTTCGGTGACCGCCGCTTCGGTGACCGCGACTTCGGTGACCGCCGCTTCGGTGACCGCCGCTTCGGTGGCCGCCGCTTCGGTGACCGCGACTTCGGTGGCCGCGGTGAATCCGAGCCGGGCCGGGCCCCCGTCGGTCGGAGCGCATTCGTCGGCTATCTGCTGCATCAACTGCTCGACTCCGTTGCCGATCAAGGCCATCAGTCCCATCTCGAAGACGAGCGTGGTCAGCGTGACGTCGATGCCGACGCTCGGCGCGCCGCCGGTCGGCGGCACGTCGAGGCGAAGCGCGGCGTGGACGCGTGCGTAGGCGGCGCCCTCCTCGCTGCGGCACAGGGCGAACACCCGCAGCCCGTCACCGATCGAGGTGGTCACGTAGTCGACCACGGGCTCGCGCGCGTCGCCCTCCATGCCGCGGGCACCGACCAGGTGCATGAGGTAGTTGGGATCCCCCGTCACGGGCCCGGTGAACTCCACGACCACCGGGACCGGCGCCCACCTGGGCCGGCCGTTCACGAACGCCGCGCCCCAGGCCAGCCGGGTCCAGGCGGGCAGCCCGTCCGCGCGTTCCAGCAGCCAACGGGCGGCATCACGTCCCAGCATCTCCGAGGTGAAGGGGAACTCCGCCCCGGCGTCGGCGGGCCAGGCCGCCCGCGCGGCGGCCATGCCCTCGGACGTCCACTCCTCGAACAGAGCAGCCAGGCGCTCGATCCACGCCTCGGGCGCCGGCTCGCCCGGTCGCACGGTCGGCACCCACTCCCAGTGCCACGGCTGCCGCGTCAACGCCAGCAGATCGTCGCTCATCGTCCCTCCCTTACTCACGTGGCGGGCACCTGGCCCGGCGGGTTGACCGCGGGGATCCAGCCCATCAGGCGCCCGCCGGTGTAGATGAATCCGGCGCCGAGGCCGAACGCGCCGTTCAGGCCGCCCCAGGCGAACCAGAGCGGCGAGATGTTGCCGAGGCCCCCCGCCTTCATGATGGCCGAGAGGTCGAGGGGGCCTTTCAGACCGGTGATGATGGCCGCGAAGTCCTTGCCGAACTTCGCCGGATCACTGAACAGGGTGGCCCACATGTCACCGGCGCCCTTGAGTTGCTCCCAGGCCGAGGCCCAGAACCCGGTGTCCGGGGTGATGACACCGAGCTTGCCCAGCACCCAGTTGGTGGCCGGATTGTTGAACCAGTCCGACAGGTTCTTCCAGTCGGCGGCCGCGTTCGGTCCCGGCGCCGCGGCCGGTGCCGGCTTGGGCAGGTTGTTCTGCCCGAACGGCCTGGAGAAGTTCGGCACCGGGCGGGGCGGGTTGTTCTGCCCGAACGGCCTGGAGAAGTTCGGTACCGGACGCGGGTTGTTCTGCCCGAACGGCCTGGAGAAGTTCGGGACACCGCCACCGCCACCTCCCCCGCCCCCGCCGCCGGGTGGCCGCAGTGGCACCATCTCGATGTTCTGGCCACCCCCGGTCACGATCGGCTTGGGCGTCTTACCGCCGAGGGCAGCTGCGGCCTTGGCGCCGGCGGACAGCCCCTTGCCTATCAGCGAGATGGCGGCGCCGGCGCCGGCCAGGCCCAGCCCGATCACCCCGAGGATGACGTCGACGACGCTGCCCTTGCCGTCGTGATAGAGCACGATGTTGGCGACCAGCGTGACCGCGCCGGCCACCACTCCGGCGATGACCAGCACGTCCACACCAGGGATGAGGATCGCGAGGGCGGCCAGGATCATGCCGATGATGGCGAAGATCTGGCTGATCTTGGCCATCACGGCGTCGAGCTTGTCCTTGTAGGAGTCGGTCAGCCCGTCGTCGTACCTCCTGGCGCTGACCGCGTCGCCGAAGCGCTTGCCGGCCACGTTGAGCGCGTCCAGCGCGTTGTTGAGCCGTGTCTTCGCCGCCGCCATGTTCGCGTCCGCATCGGACTTGGCCTTGTTCTTGTCGTTGCCCTTCTGCTGCTCCTCGGGGGTGGTGGTGCCGTCCTTGCTCTTCTGCGGATCCGGCATGCCGTTCGCCTTGGTCTGCGCGTTCTTGGCCGCCTCGGCGTCCGTCAGCGCACCGGCGGTCTCGGAGAGCCCCTGGTCCAGATCCGGCTCGTACTTGTTGATCTCGCCTGCGACGTCGTGGTACCGCACAGCGGCCTTGCTGAGTCTGTCGTTCAGCGAACTCGCCTCGGACTTCAGCCCCTGGACGTACTGGCCGGCGAGGCTGTCGCTGTTGGTACTGACGATCTGCTGCAGCTTGGCGGTCGCGTCATCGATGGTCGAGGCGATGAGGGCGTAGCGCTTCTGTGCCGCGCTCACCACGTCGGGGTCGGCGTGGACCGGGTCCGAGTGCCGGTCCAGCGGCGCCCAGTCCAGATTCCTGACGGACATTCAGTTCTCCTTGGCCTTGGTGCTCTTGTCCACCACGTCAGCTCTGGAACGTATTCATCAGCTGCGTCTCCGCCTGCGACCAAGAGGCGTCGATCTTGGTCACCTTGTCGCGCAGGGCCTTCATGTCCTTGACCATCGCGTCGCGGTGAACGGTCCAGTTGTCGGCGAAGTCGCCCATCGAGAGATTGGCGTTGAGCTGTCCCCAGAGCCCCTTGTCGTCGTTCTGGAAGTCCAGCGCCCCCTCGAACTGGCTGATCAGCTCGTTGAGGTCGTTGACCAGGTCCTGCAGGTCCTTCACCACGAGGTCTGCCATCACTGCTCCTGGTTGTCGTGAACGAGATTGTCGGGCGCGGGCTGAGCAGCCGGCGCCAGCGGGATCCGGGCGGCCAGCAGGCTGCCGCTCCCCAGGTGCACCAGGGCCGCGCCCGGTACGACCCGGGCGGCGACCTGGGAACGGGACAGCCGGACACCCAGCAGGTCGCCGTCGCCCATGTTGGGCGGCGACAGCAGCACGCCGCGCCGGTTCTTCTTGACCTCCGCCTGCCAGCCGGAGAAGCCGTTCGCCACCGAGGCGACCTCGCCGCCGATGATCACGCCTCGCTTGTTGCTGGAGGCCTTGCGGACGAACGTCTTCAGCCAGTCCCGGCACGGCAGGTCGCGCCACACCTCGGCGTCGTCGACCACCAGCACTACCGGACCGTCACCGGGGTCCAGCAGTTCGGCGAACTCACTCTCGGTGGGCGCCTCGTCGGTGAGGACGCCACGCACTCCGGGCCGGCCGGCGAAGCCGCGCAGCGGGGAGTTCATCGGGGCGCCGATGACCACCTCACACCCGCCGCGCAGCAGCGACTCGACCATGACGCTCAGTGCCGTGCTGCGCCCGGACCGGGACGGCCCGGCGACCAGGAAGGTCGGCTGATCGCCCAACAGATCGGCCCCGACCGGCTCCACGTCGTCGCCGGCCACCCCGATCAGTGCCCACATGGGGGGCGGGGTCCCGAGCATCTCCCACGCCTGCTCGAACGGCAGTTGGGTGGGCAGCACCGCGATCCGGTTGGGCCGCGCCGACTTCGCGACGCCCGCCTCGCGCTCGACCAGCCGCGCCGCCAGCGCCTGCACCGCGGCGACCTGCGCCGGGCCTGCCGGGTCGGCCGCCACCAGCGCGACCTGGGTCTCGATCGCGCTGACCGCGCGGTAACCGCGGCCCGGCGGCAGGTTCTCCGGCATCTTGCGCGGGTTCAGCCCGGCCAGGCTCGCGTCGCTGCGGTCCGACAGCCGCAGCACCAGCTTGTCGTCACAGAGTGAACTCAGCCGGCCGCTCAGCAGCATGTGGTCACCGGCGATGACCACGTGCACCCCGGCGCTGGCGCCTTCGCGGTGCAGGGTGTGGATCAGGTCGGTCAGCGCCCCGTTGTCGTACTCGCTGAGGGTGCCCATGAACCCTTCCCAGCGATCCAGCAGCAGCACGATGTGGGGCAGCCGCTCGTCGGCCGGCCTGGCCGCACGTTGCTCGGCCACGTCGGCGAAGCCGCCCTCACCGAGCAGGCGCTGACGGTTCTGCACCTCGTCGTGCAGGCGCTTGAGCAGCCGGGCGGCCCGGTCGGCCTCCGTACGCTGCACCACCGCGCCGCAGTGCGGCAGCCTGCTGAGCGGAAGCAGCGCGCCGTTGCCGCAGTCGAGCCCGTACAGGTGCAGGTCGGCGACGCTGGAGGCGCTGGCCGCGGCCGCCGCGAAGGTGCGCAGCGCCGCGGAGCGCCCGGAGCGCGGGGCGCCGACGATGTGCAGGTGCCCGAAGGTGGCCAGGTCCACCGTCACCGGTTCCTGGCGCTGCTGCGCCGGCAGGTCCTGGACCGCCCAGGAGAACGACGGATTCCCGGTCGCACCGCCGACCGGCTCCGTCGCCAGCTCGACCACCGGCGACAGCGGCAGCGGCGGCAGCCACGGCCGGCGCTGCGGGGCGATGCCCTGCATGTCGTTGGCCTGCCTGATCGCCGTCACCAGGACCGACAGGTCGGTCACCTCGTCGGTCTCGGTCGTGCTGTGCGGGCGTTGCGGCGCGGGCAGTCCCAGGTCCAGCCAGGAGACCGGCTGCAGGAACGGCGGGGCCACCGCGGCTGCCCGGTCGGCCCGCGGGCGGCGGCCGCCCACCCGGCCGGTCTGGAACGGGATCAGCGAGCTGTGCCCGAGTCGGGCGAAGGCCCGTCCCGGGGTCGCCGCCGAGATGTTCGCGGCCTCCCGGGCGTCGATCACATCGGTGCTCTCGCCGGCGTCCGTCACCCGCAGCGCGACCCGCAGGTTGGTGTTGGCGCGGATCTCCGCCGAGACCACACCGGACGGGCGTTGCGTCGCCAGGAGCAGATGGATGCCCAGCGACCGGCCGCGCTGGGCGACGTTCACCAGGCCGCTGACGAAGTCGGGCAACTCCCGTGCCATGGAAGCGAACTCGTCGATGACGATGAGCAGGCGCGGGATCGGCGTCAGTTCGGGCCGCCGCCCCGCGTAGTCGATGTAGTCCTCCAGGTCCTTCGCACCCGCGGCCGCCAGCAGGTGCTCGCGATGGGTCAGCTCGGCGCCCAGCGAGGTCAGCGCCCGTTCGACCAGATGCGTGTCCAGGTCCGTCACCAGGCCGACGGTGTGGGGCAGTTCGACGCAGTCCTTGAACGCGGCGCCACCCTTGTAGTCGACCAGCACGAAGGTCATGGCGTCCGGGCGGTTGGCCACGGCCAGTGAGGCCACCAGGGTCTGCAGGAACTCCGACTTGCCCGAGCCCGTGGTGCCGGCCACCAGGCCGTGCGGGCCGTGGTTGACCAGGTCGAGGGCGAACGGGCCGTTGAGCGAGTACCCGACCACGGCCTTGGTGCTGCGGCTCGAGGAGCGCCAGCGGGTGGCGATCGCGGCGGCGGTCGGATCCTCCAGACCGAGGACCTCGAGCAGGCGCGCGGCGCCCGGCAGCGCGGCCTCGCCCTGGGTCTCGCTGACATCACGCAGTGGCGCCAACTGGCGTCCGGTCGCCGCGTACCAGCTGTCCGCGACCTCGTCCGCGCGGATGCCGTCGATCTGCGCGGCGCGCTGCCGGCGGAGCGTGGCCGGCCGCGCCTCGCCCCCGACGACCACGGTCGCGCACTCCTCCGGCAGGGTGCGTTCGTCGGCGTCCACGCAGATGCTGTAGACGCCGACCGCGGGCCCTTCCTGAAGGATCGTCACCACTCCGGGCAGCGCCCGCAGCCGTCGGGCGCCGTCCATCACCACGACGACGTCCGGGTCGGCGAGCACGGCCCCGGAGCCGGCGTTGAGCCGCACCTGCTGGCGGGCGTTGATGAGCTCGATCAGTTCGGCGACCCGGTGGCCGAGCGTCTCGGCGTCCGCGCCCACCAGCGCCAGGGCCTGCTGTCCCAGCAACGGCCGGGTGTGCGGCAGCCAGGCCGCCCACTGCCACAGCGGCTCGCCCGCCGGGTCGGTCAGCACGTACAGCTGCACGTCGCGCGGGCTCTGCAGGACGGCCAGTTGGCCGACCAGCCAGCGGGCCATCCGGCGCGGCCAGCCGTCCGGCCCCGCGACGCCGACGACTCCGGTCTGCGCGACGGAGAAGTTGACGGGGACGTCCTGCGCCGCGCGCAGGTCCCGGTGGCGCTGGCTGCCCTCGCCCTCCTCGACCACGATCCCGGTGGGCAGGTCGGCGACGCCGACCCGCACCAGCAGGTGGTCCGGATCGGTGCGGCGGCGCTCCCAGAGCCGGGCCCGCGGACCGGTCGCGATGACGAGCAGCTCGGCCGGGTCCGGGCTGGCGGCGCGGCAGTCCAGCCGTTCCTGATCCAGCGCCGCCGCGATCTCGGCCTCGGTGGAAGCGAGTTGGGCCTGGTACTCGGCCAGCTGCCGCCGGTTGCCGAGCTTGCCCTGACGGCGCCCGCTGATCCAGTTCCCGACCATCATGACCGGCGACATCGCGGCCATCATCAGGAACATCGGGTTGTGCGACATCACCGCGATCAGGCCGCCGCCGACGGCGGGCAGACCGGCCGCCAGCCACGGCAGCGCGCTCGGGGCCGCCGGCTTGGGCTGGACCGGGATGCGAAACGCGGTGCGCTGCACCGGGGGGAGCAGCCGAGGAGGGCGGTTGTAGTCCAAGTACTCACCGTCGTGCGATGGTTCGACGACGGCATCCGGGCGCAGCAGCGGGTGCGCCTCCAGGATGGCGTCCCCGACCAGGAGTTGGACCGTCTCCCGCCAGCGCACCTCGCGGTCGGGCAACGGGGCCCGGTTGAGCAGGGCGGCGGGCGCGACGGCGCGCACGTGCACCGAGGCGTCCAGCGACACCCGGACGATGGCGGCCACCGCCGCCGGGTCACCGCCCTTGGTGACCTGGACACCGGCGCCGGTTCGGATCCGGTGCTCGCCCGCGTTGAGGTACCAGACCCGCCCGGCACCGTTGCCCGCCACCACTCGGATGGTGACCAGGCCGGCGCGGCGGCTCGGGAGCGGCCCCGGCCGGCCCAGCCACAGCACGGTGCCGTCGTGGATCCCGCTGTCCGCCAGGGGCTGGGAGAGGTCGAGCAGTTGATCAGCGAGATAGACCGCCGTCACGGGCGAGTCGCCGGTCGGCAGGGCCTGCGACACGTCGAGGCTGTCCAGCAGGTTCTTGACGACGTCGCGCAGGAGCGTGGTGGGATCGGCGTCCACGACCACGTCGGCCGACCAGTCCGGACGCCGGGCAATGGTGATCATCATGGGCATGGCTCCCAACCCCTCATGAGTCCGAGCGCCCGCGCCGCCGGTACGGGCGGCGCGGGGCACGCGTGCGGTTGCCCGGCCAACTCCGGGCCGGCGGCTACTTGTTGAGGGAATTGGTGAGCTGGGTGTCCATGTCGCGCATCGCCGCCACGGCCTTGTCGAGCCACTGCGACAACTGGTCCAGGGTGTCCATGGCCTGAACGGCCGAGGTGTTGAACTCGGTGTGCACCTCGTCGAACTTGCCCGACGCCTGGTCGGTGACGAAGCCGTTGGTGGTCAGGCTGTCGACGATCTGCCTGCACTGGTTGAGCTTGTCGTCGATGTCGGCCTTGTTGTTCCGCATCGTGGTCGCGGTGTCCGACAGCTCCTGATAGGTGACGTTCAGGTTCGCCATGGTGTGTGTCCCTTCTGGTGTTGCCGAGCGTCTCGACAGGCGTCGACACGTTCGGCACCGACGCCGTCGATGCTAGGAACGGACCCGAGGGCGGTCCAGAACCCCCGCTGCCGGCTTGGGCCCTGGGGCCCAAGCCAGGCACGTGCTCGGCGTTGACACCACTCGGGCGGGAAGAGCAACGTTCCGGGGAGGCCGAATTCCCCGTGCGCGCCGGTCGATTCGGCGCGGCCCCCGACGATGCGGCTTTGACGATGCGATTCTTGACGAGGAGACACAGGTGACACTGCTGAGCCGACCCGCTGATCGCGTTCCTCGCCGCGGCGACTGGCTTGCCCGGCTCCGTAGGTCGCGACGGGCCGAGCCGCGATCGGGCCCGCGGGCCGATCACGGTCTGTGGACCGTGGACCGGGTCATGCGCGTCCTGGCCACCGCCTGCGACCGCGAGAACCGCGGCGTTCCGGTGGCCCACGCCGTCGTCGTCGGGCCCGACACCGTCTGGCTCCGCCTGAAGACCCCCGATGTGCGGCCCCCCGCCGGGTGGACCGCCGAGCACGGCGGCCGGACCTGGCATGCGCAGCTGCGCCGGCTGCAGAGCGAGAGTGTGGCGGAGTCGCTGACCGAGCCGTACCCGCGGCTGGTCTCACTCGGCCACACCAGCAAGGGCTTTGTGCTGCTCAATCTCAGCGAGGTCGGTGGGATCATCAGCCTGGAGGGCGACGCCCGGCAGGCGAGGGCCCTGGCTGAGGACTGGACCCGCGAACTCACCACGAGCCCGTGGTCACGGGGTGTGCAGGTGGTCCGCATCGGGTTCAACCCCGGCACCGCGGAGCGGTTCGGATCGACCGAGGCACCGACCCTGGCCGACGGCGATGCCGCGATGGCCGACGAGCGCGGCGGGGTGGCGCTGCTGCTCGGTCTGCCCGGCGGCCGTGACCGCGAATCCGTCTACAAGCTGGCCAACGATCCGCAGGGACGATGGTCGGTGGTCGTCGTCGGCCGGGTCGACCATCCGCGGTGGCGCTTCACCGTCGACGCGACCGGCGTCGTGGACACCGGCATCCTGGAGGAGCCCGTGGCACGCCGGCTGGATCCGGGGGTGGAGGTACCTGCCCACGAGGAAGCCGAACCCGATCCCGCCGCCCACCCGCCCGCCGGGGCCGCGCCCGAAGGCCGCCGACGCGAGCGGGCGTTCACCAGCCGGTGGATCATCCTCGCGACCGTGGTCGTCTCCTGCCTGGTGGCCGGCGCCCTCGTTCTCACGCTGAAGGGCTCCGCACCACACTCCGCCCCCGTGGCCAAGGCCTCCGGCGACCAGGGGGTGCCCCAGGGAGCCGCCACCACGAAGCCGACGAAGAGCACCGCGCCCGCGAGCACGACGGCCGCCGGCAGCGGCGCGACCGCCGGCACGGTGAGCGCTCTGGTGAACCCCGGCACCGGCAAGTGCCTCAGCGGATCGGCCGGCTCGGACGGCACACCGCTGATCCTGGCGGCGTGTGACCGCGATGTGAACCAGCAGTGGGACGTCGCCCCGGACGGCACGATCCGGACGAAGGGCCTCTGCATGGACGCCGCCTGGGGCGCCACCAGCGCCGGCACGGTCGTGCAGATCGCGGTCTGCAGTGGCAACCCGGCGCAGCGCTTCTCCCCCAAGGGCGACACCCTCTACTCCGCACACGCCAACTTGTGTGCGGGCGAGGTGAACGGGGGCACGGGAATCCAGCTGCTCCCCTGCGACCAGAGCGGAGCCGAGGTCTTCAAGCCGTCCTGAGGCGCCACCACACGCCGCGGTCGGACCGAGGGTCCGTCGACCCGCCGCCCGGATGTCCGCGGGCGGCGGGTCGACGGCTAGGGGGCACAGGGGCCAGGGTCGGGGTCGGGGTCGGGATGCGGGGACGGGTCAGGGGTCAGGGGTCAGGGGTCAGACGGTGGGTCGGACGGGCCGGCGGCGGGCCTGGGCGAGGAGGGACAGGACGTTCGGCAGGGCCGGGTGGTGGACGGGGTCGTCGAGCCCGAGGGCCGCCGCCAGTCCCGACACGTCCGCGTGTTCCACCGCGTCCCAGAGGCGGTCGGCCGTCGAACGGGCTCGGGGGGCGGCCTGGGTGAGGTCGTCGAGCCAGTAGCGCTGCCGCTGGAAGGGGTAGGTGGGCAGTGGCACGCGGCGTCCCGGCAGGTCGGCGCAGAGGGCGTCCCAGTGGACGTCGGGCAGGGTTCGGGCCAGCGCCGTGTACAGCGCCGTGGCCGCGGGTCGGCCCGGGCTGAGAGCGGGTGCGGTGGCAAGGCGCGAGGAGGCCGTCCACGGCTGGTCGGTGCCCAGGAGCAGCAGGCGGCTCACGCCCCGCTCCGACAGGCCCTGGGTGGCGCCGCGGTACTCGGAGGTCGGTACTGGCGCGGTCGCGCAGCGCACCCAGAACTCGGCGCTGTGCCAGTGCTCCGGCGGCAGTTCGCGTCCGTCGTCGGCGCTGAGCAGCGGTGTCGTGGGGGCCACGCAGGTCAGCGAGCGCGTGAGGCGCTCGCTGTCCGGTCCCGCGACGAGCAGCGCGCAGGCCTGTGCCTGGGTCAGGACGCCGGCGGCGTGCGCGGCGGCCAGGGCGCCGAGGCCCTCTCCCAGGACGGCCGCCGGCCTCGCACCCCAGGTCTCCAGCAACCGGAACAGCGCGAGCTGGAGGGCGAACGGAAGGGTGCGGGAGTCGAGCGGGGCCCCACCGGTGAGCGCCTGCAACCGGCCACTCAGCTGACCGAACGTCGCGGCGAACTCCGGGAACTCGTCGGCGAGTTCGTTGGCGGCTTCCGCCAGCTGCCGGTGTGTCCCGGCGTCCCCCGTGGCCTGCCCGGTGAAGACGAACGCCGTCCTGCCCACGGCCGGCGCGGGCGGGCGCACCACCGTCGGGACGTCCCGGCCCTCGGCCAGGGCGAGCAGGCCGGTGAGCAGGTGGGTGCGGTCCGGGCCCGTCACGATCGCGCGGTGGTCGAAGGTCGGCCGGCCGGTGGCGAGGGTGAGAGCGACGTCCGCCGGGTCGAGTTCGGGGTGGGTGGCCAGGTGGCTCGCGAGTCGGTCGGCCTGGTCGCGCAGCGCCTGCGGGCTGTGGGCCGAGAGCACCCACGGCGCCGGCGCCCTGCCGTGACAGCCGTCCGGTGTCCGCGAAGACTGCGCCGCGACCGGTTCGTCAGCGGGGGCCTGTTCGATCACGACGTGCACGTTCGTGCCGCTGACGCCGAACGCGGACACTCCCGCGCGCCGGGTCCGGTCCTCGCCCGGCCACGGCATCGCCCTCTCCCGCAGCCGGACGGTCCCGGCCGTCCAGTCCACCTGGTCGCTCGGCTGCTCGGCGTGCAGGCTCGGGGGCACCACGGCGTGCCGCATCGCCAGCACCATGGCGATCACGCCCGCGGCTCCCGAGGCACCCTGGGTGTTGCCCAGGTTCGACTTGACCGACCCGAGCCACAGCGGGCGCTCCGGCTCGCGGTCCTTGCCGTAGACGGCGAGGACGGCCTGGGCCTCGATCGTGTCACCCAGGGCGGTGCCCGAGCCGTGCCCCTCCACCACGTCCACCTGATCCGCCCTCAGCCCGGCGTTCGCCAGCGCCTGGGCGATGACCCGCTGCTGGGCCGGCCCGTTGGGGGCCGTCAGGCCGTTGCTCGCGCCGACGTGGTTGACGGCGCTGCCGCGCACCACCGCGAGCACCGGGTGGCCGTGGCGCCGGGCGTCCGACAGCCGCTCCAGGAGCAGGACGCCGGCGCCCTCGGAGAGCCCCATGCCGTCCGCCGACGCCGCGAACGACTTGCTGCGGCCGTCGGGCGCCAGGCCGAGCTGCCGGGCGACGCCGTTGAACACCACGGGGGTGGCCATCACGGTTGCCCCGCCGGCCAGCGCGAGCGAGCATTCGCCGGCCCGCAGGGACTGGGCCGCCAGGTGCAGGGCCAGCAGGGACGAGGAGCAGCCGGTGTCGACGGTGATCGCCGGCCCCTCCAGGCCGAGCGTGTAGGCGAGGCGGCCGGAGGCGATGCTGCCCGCCGTCCCGTCGACGAGGTGGGCGGCGACGTCCTCGGGTATCCCCCGTGCGCCCGGGCCGCCCTCGGCGTGGATCGCCTCCAGCGCGTACTGGCTGGGCAGCACACCGGCGAAGACCCCGGTCCGGCTGCCGCGCAGCGTGTGGGGATCGATGCCCGCGCTCTCGACGGCCTCCCAAGAGGTCTCCAGCAGGAGGCGCTGCTGGGGGTCCATGGCGAGCGCCTGTGCCGCGGAGATCCCGAAGAATCCGGCATCGAACTCGGTCGCGCCACTGAGGAATCCGCCACCGCTGACCCGGGTCGCGCCGCTCTCCTGCGGTGCCCGGTCCAGGCCGCGCCAGCCGCGGTCCTTCGGGAAACCGCTGATCGCGTCCACGCCCGAGGCGAGCAGGTGCCAGAGCTGCTCGGGGGTGTCGGCTCCGCCGGGGTAGCGGCAGGCCATCGCGACGATGGCGACGGGGTCGTCGTCCGCGGCCGGTTGCGCCGCCGGTTGCGCGACCGGGGCGGGGGCCGCCACCGGGGCCGGCTGCGCGGGCGTGCCCTGTGGTGCCTGGGCCTGGAGGAACCGGGCCAGGGCCAGCGGGGTGGGGTGGTCGAAGACCAGGGTCACCGGCATGCGCAGGCCGGTGACCTCGGCCAGCCGGTTGCGGATCCGCACCGCCAGCAGCGAGTCCAGCCCGAGGTCCTTGAAGGCCCGGTCCACCGGCACCGTCCGGGGCGTCTGGTGTCCCAGCACCTCGGCGACCACGGAGCGCACCAGCTCCAGCAGCACCTCCTCGCGCTGCGAGGGGTCGAGCCCGTGCAGGCGCTGCTCCAGCGGCGTCGCCGCCGCGTCGGGGTCGGGCGCCGGTTCGGTGTGCGCGGCCTCGACCAGCCGCTGCGCCTCGGGCACCCCGGCGAGCAGGGGACGGCTGCGGGCCGAGGTGAAGGCGGGCACGAAGCGCTCCCACTCCACCGGAACCACCGTCAGGCAGCCCTCGTCGGCCGCGATCGCCTGGCCCAGTGCGCTGAACGCCGTCTCGGGCTCCATGAACGGCAGCCCCCGCAGGCGCAGTTGTTCAGGATCGACGTTCTTGGGCCGGTACGGGTCCTGTGCGTGCCACACGCCCCAGGCCACCGAGGTCGCCGGGAGCCCGAGGGAGCGGCGGTGCTCCGCCAGCGCGTCCAGGTAGGCGTTGGCGGCCGAGTAGGCCGCGTGGTCGCCGCTGCCCCACACGCTGGCCACCGAGGAGAACAGGACGAACGCCTCCAACGGCTCCCCGTCCAGGTAGTCCTCGTCCAGGAGTTCGTGCAGGTGGCCGGCGCCCGCGGCCTTGGCGGCGAGCGAGTCACCCAGCTCCGCGACACCGGTCGCGGTCAGCGGCGCCAGCTCGATCAGGGTGGCCGCGTGCACCACCGAACGGATCGCGATCCCCTGGCTCTTGACGTCCGCGAGCAGCGCCGCGACCGCCGCGCGCTCACCCAGGTCGCACGCCACGACCGTCAACCGGGTTCCGGCCGCGCCGAGTTCCGCACGCAGTTCGGCCATGCCCGGGGCCTGCGGCCCCCGACGGCTGGTGAGCACCAGGTGGTCGGCGCCCGACTCGGCCAGCCATCGTGCGATGCGCGGCCCCAGGGTCCCGGTGGCACCGGTCACCAGGACGGCGCCGCGGGGCCGCCAGGTATCGGCGGGGGTCTCGGGCAGCGGCGCGCGGACCAGCCGCCGGGCGTGCAGCCCGCTGGAGCGCAGCGCCACCTGGTCCTCGCCGCCCCGGGCCGCCAGCGCTGCGCAGAGCAGCTCCAGGGCCCGCTGGTCGAGGCCCGGCTGGGGGTACCCCCGGCCGGAGGCTGGGGGAAGGTCCAGCAGGGCGCCCCAGCGCTCGGGGTGTTCCAGGCCGACGACCAGGCCCAGGCCCCACACCATGGCCTGGAGCGGGCTGGTGAGTTGGTCCGAGGGGCCCACCGAGACGGCACCGCGGGTCGCCAGGAACAGCGGCGCGAGTGACCCGGTTTCGATCAGGGCGCGCACCAGCGCGAGGGTGGCGCCCGCGCCCGCGGGCACCTGCGGGCGGTCGTGATGGGCCCGCTCGTCCAGCGCCAGCAGCGAGAGCACGCCCGAGCGTGGTTCCTCGGCCGGCAGCGCCCTCAGGCGGGCTACGATCTCGGCGGGCTGCGCGGCCCGGGCGGCCACCTCCAGCCGCTCCACCCGCGCACCGCGCGCGGCCAGTTCCCGCTCCAGGACCTGCGCCGTGGCCTGTGCCGCCGCGCAGTCCTCGGGCACGACCAGCAGCCAGCCTCCCGCGAGCGCGGCCGGTGCCGCGGGCGTCACCGGGGTCCAGGCGATGCGGTAGCGCAGGTCCTCCAGGGTGGAGCGGTCCCGGCGCCCACGCCGCCAGGAGGAGAGGACCGGGAGCAGGTCGCCCAGGGTGCTGCCCGACTCCAGCATGTCGTGGCGCACCGCCTTGCCGAGTGCCGCGACGTCCTCGCGCTCGACGGCCTCCCAGAAGCCGGCCTCCGTGGGGTCGGCCACCCGCGCCGACGGTCCCTCGGGCTCCCGGATCCAGTAGCGGCGGCGCTGGAAGGCGTAGGTCGGCAGCTCCACCGCCGTGCCGGCCCGCGCGGCCGGCGCCGTGCGGTCGAAGGTGCCGCCGCCGACGTGGTACTCGCCCAGTGAGGTGAGGAACCGGTCCGGCCCGCCCTCGCCGCGCAGCAGCGTGGGCACCACCACGGCCGGGTCGTCCGCGCTCTCGTCGATGATCTCGCGGGTGCCCAGGCCCAGGATCGGGTGCGGGCTGACCTCGACGAAGGTGGCGACGCCCTCCTGAAGGAGGGTGCGGACGGTCTTCTCGAACTCGACGGGCAACCGCAGGTTTCGGTACCAGTAGTCGGCGTCGAGGTCCCGGGTGTCCAGCAGTCCCCCGGTGACGGTGGAGTAGAAGGGCACCGTGGACGGGCTCCCGACGATCCCCGCCAGCAGGGCGAGCAACTCCTCGCGGACCGGCTCGACATGGCGCGAGTGCGAGGCGAAGTCCGAGGCGACCCGGCGCACCCAGATGCCCTCGGCCTCGCACTGGGCCGACAGGGCGTCGATCGCCTCCCGGTCGCCGGCGACCACCAGGGAACTGGGACCGTTGTTCGCCGCGACGCACAGGCGCTCCCCCCACGGCCGGAGCCGGGGCAGCAGCTGCTCCCTGCGCAGCGAGACGGACAGCATCGCGCCGGGGTCGGGCAGATCGGTGACGATGCGGCTGCGCAGGGCGATGATCTTCGCGGCATCGTCCAGGCTCAGTGCGCCCGCGACGTGCGCGGCGGCGACCTCGCCCTGGCTGGCCCCGATGAC
This sequence comes from Kitasatospora sp. NPDC008050, assembly GCF_042957465.1. Classification (NCBI taxonomy): domain Bacteria; kingdom Bacillati; phylum Actinomycetota; class Actinomycetes; order Kitasatosporales; family Streptomycetaceae; genus Kitasatospora; species Kitasatospora sp. NPDC008050. The sequence goes on along the minus strand of NZ_JBIBIJ010000011.1, from coordinate 45,351 downwards.
GGCATCCGGTGTCACGCCCCAGGAGCGCCAGAGCGCGGCCAGGGACACCGACACCGCGAACATCACCGGTTGCAGCACGCTGGTGATGGTGAGCGCGGGCGCCGCGGGCTCGCCGCGCAGGACCGCGCCGAGCGACCAGTCGACGTGCGGGGCCAGCGCCTGCTCACACGCGGCGATGCTGTCCCGGAACACCGGTGAGGTCGCCAGCAGTTGGACGGCCATCTCGGCCCACTGCGCCCCCTGGCCGGCGAACATGAAGACGGTCCTGCCGCCCTCTCCCGCCAGGCCCCGCAGCAGTCCGGGGGCCTGCTGGCCGTCGGTGAGCGCGTCGAGCGCCTTCAGGAACCCCTCGCGGTCGTCGGCCACCAGCGCGGCCCGGTGCCCGAAGGCCGCCCGGGTGGTGGCCAGGGAGTATCCGACGTCAGCCGGATCCAGCTCGGGGCGGGCCGCCACGTGCGCCCGCAGCCGGGCCGCCTGGGCCCGCAGCCCGACCTCGTTCGGCGCGGACAGCCGCCACAGCCAGGGGGCGGGAGCGGCGCCGACGCCCTCGCCCGCGCCCTCGCCCGTGCCCTCGCCCGCGCCGATCCGCTCTGCGCACGGCTCCGGGTCCGGGTCCGGGTCCGGCGCCAGGTCCGCCGGGGCCTCCTCGACGATCACGTGCGCGTTGGTACCGCTGATGCCGAACGAGGACACCCCCGCCCGCCTGGGCACCTGCGTGCGCGGCCACGGCACGTCCTGCTCGGGCAGCCGCACCGCACCCGCCGACCAGTCCACCTTGCCGGACGGCTCCACGGCCGAGCGCAGTCGCGGCACCAGGCCGTGCCGCAGCGCCAGCACCGTCTTGATGACGCCCGCCACGCCGGCCGCCGCCTGGGCGTGCCCGATGTTGGCCTTCACCGAGCCCAGCAGCAGCGGCCGATCCGCGGGCCGGCCCCGGCCGTAGACGGCCAGCAGGGCCTGCGCCTCGATCGGGTCGCCGAGGGCGGTTCCGGTGCCGTGTGCCTCCACCATGTCGACCTGGTCGGCCGTCACCATCGCGTTCTCCAACGCCTGGCGGAGCACCCGCTGCTGCGCGGGCCCGTTGGGCGCCGTCAGGCCGTTGCTGGCCCCGTCCTGGTTGACCGCGCTGCCGCGCAGCACGGCCAGCACCCGGTGTCCGTCGCGGCGCGCGTCCGAGAGCCGCTCCAGCAGCAGCAGGCCCACGCCTTCGGCGAGGGACATGCCGTCCGCGCTGTCCGCGAAGGGCTTGCAGCGGCCGTCCGCGGCCATCGCCCGCTGCCTGCTGAACTCCACGAACGGCGCGGGCGAGGACATCACCGTCACACCACCGGCCAACGCCTGGGAGCACTCGCGCTGCCGCAGGGCCTGGCAGGCCAGGTGCAGGGCGACCAGCGAGGACGAGCAGGCGGTGTCGACGGTGACGGCGGGGCCTTCCAGGCCGAAGGTGTAGGAGATCCGGCCCGACATCACGCTGGCGACGTTGCCGGTGCCGATGAAGCCCTCCAGCTCCTGCGGGGTCCGGGTGAGCCGGGCCGAGTAGTCCTGGTTGTTGCAGCCGATGAAGACACCCGTCCGGCTGCCGCGGACCGAACTCGGATCGATCCCGGCCCGCTCGAACGCCTCCCAGGCACTCTCCAGCAACAGCCGCTGCTGCGGGTCCATCGCCAGCGCCTCGCGCGGGGAGATCCCGAAGAAATCGGCGTCGAACTCGGTGGCGTCGTGCAGGAATCCGCCCTCACGGACGTAGGACGTCCCCGGGTGGTCCGGGTCGGGGTCGTAGAGTTTGGCGGTGTCCCAGTCCCGGTCGACCGGGAAGCCGCTGATCGCGTCGGCGTCCGAGCGGATCAGCTGCCAGAGCTCCTCCGGTGAGCGGACCCCACCCGGGTAACGGCAGCTCATCGCCACGATGGCGATCGGCTCGTGGTCCTTGGCCTGCGCCTCGGCCAGCTGCCGCTGGGATTGCCGTAACTCGCCGACCATCCGGTCGAGATAGCTGCGCAGTCGTTCGTCGTTCGCCATGATGTCCTGTCCTTGCCGGCTCTGGGGTTGGGGGTTGCGCGCGCGGGCGGCGGCCCGCGATGGTGGCGCCGTCGTCAGCGGGTTCCGAACTCCCGGTCGATCAGGTCGAAGAGGTCGTCGTCCGTCACCGCCACAGGCGAGTCGCAGACGGACGCGCCGTCGCCGGCGGCATCGGTGGCGGCGTCGGCCGGCCCCTGCTCCGCCTCGGTCAGCCGCCACAGCAGGCCGCGCACCCGCGTGGTGACGGCGGCCAGCCCCTGCGCGTCGGCGCCGGCGAGAACGGCCTCCACCTCGTCGAGCCGGCCCAACGCCGACCGCAGCCGCTGCTCGGCGTCCGCGGCGGCCCGCGCGCCGTCGGGGGCGAGCTCCTGGCGCAGGCGCTCGGCGAGCAGCGCGGGGGTGGGGTGGTCGAAGACCGCGGTGGCGGGAAGCCGTGCGCCGGTCACCCGGTTGAGCCGGCCGCGCAGCTCGTTGGCGGTCACCGAGTCGAAGCCGGAGTCCCGGAACGGCCGGTCCACCGGCAGGGTGTCGGGCGAGGCATGTCCCAGCGCGCCGGCCGCGTGCCCGCGCACCAGCGCCTGCAGGATCCGCAGCTGCTCCCCCTCGTGCAGCCCGGTCATCCGGCGCTGCCACCAGGACTCGCCGTCCGCGCCGTCCGCGGGCTGCACGCTCGCGCCGGCCACCGGCAGCGCCTGGGGCACCGGCTGCGGGTGTGCCGTGGTGGCGGTGGCGTCCAGCGCCCGGGGCTGGTCGACGCGGAGGACCAACTCACCGATGGTGAGCACCGGTTGGCCCAGCTGATCGGCGAGTTCCAGCGAGAGGCGGTCGGCGGCCGCACGGTGCAGCGCGACCCGCAGCGCGCCGGCACCCGTGGCGTGGAGCACCACCTTGCCCCAGGAGAACGGGCGCAGCGAGGCGGCACCACCGACATCACCGCTCCGCGGATCGCCGCCCTCCGCTCCGCCGAACGGACAGAGCGCCAACGGCTGCAGGGCCGCGTCCAGCAGGGCCGGGTGCACGCCGAACCGACCGGCCTCGGTGGCGAGTTCGCTCGGCAGTACCACCTCGGCGTACAGGTCGTCCCCGCGCTGCCAGACGGCACGCAGCCCGCTGAACGCGCTCCCGTAGTGGACCCCGGCGGCGGCCAGCCGTGCGGCCAGCCCCTCCAGCGGTACCGGGACCGCGCCGACCGGGGGCCAGGCACCGGGCCCACCGGTGGGGGCGGGGCCGCGAGGAGCCAGCTCACCGGTGGCGTGCCTGGTCCACGGCTGGGCCGACGGCCCGTCACCGTGCCGCGCGTGCACGTCCACCGGGCGCCGCCCGTCCTGCCCGGCCGAGCCGACCACGAGCTGGATCCGCACACCGTCCGCCTCCGGCAGGACCAGCGGCTGCAGCAGTGTCAGTTCCTCGACCAGCTCGCAGCCGCTGCGGGCGGCGGCCTGCGCCGCCAGCTCCACGAACACCGTGCCCGGCACGACCGCCTGGCCGGCCACCTGGTGGTCGGCCAGCCACGGATGGCTCTGCCGCGACAGCCGCCCGGTGAGCAGCAGGCCGTCCGAGCCCGCGGGCACCAGGGCGGCCGCCAGCAGCGGGTGGTCGGCGCCGTCCAGACCCAACGACGCGGCGTCGACCGCGGTGGCCGGTGGGGGCGAGAGCCAGAAGCCCTGCCGTTGGAAGGGGTACGTGGGCAGGTCGACCAGCCGCGCGCCGGTCTGCTCGAACACCACCGACCAGTCCGGTTCCAGGCCGTGCACATGGGCCTGCGCGAGCGCCTGGTGGAACCGCGGCAGGCCGCCCTCCCCGCGGCGCAGCGATCCGAGCGCGGCCGCGCCCTGGCCGGCGGCCCAGGCGGACTCCTCGATCGCCATGGTCAGCACCGGATGGGGGCTGGCCTCGACGAAGCACCGGTACCCGGCCTCCAGCAGCGCGCCGGTGGCCTGCTCGAACTCCACGGTCTGCCTCAGGTTGCGGTACCAGTACTCGGCGTCGAGGTGCGCGGTGTCGATGAGGCCGCCGGTCACCGAGGAGTAGAACGCGACCTCGCAGGAGCGCGGCGCCAGGCCGCCGAGCACGTCGAGCAGCCGCCCGCGCAGCGCCTCCACCTGCGCGCAGTGCGAGGCGTAGTCGACGGCGATCCGGCGCGCCCTTATCTGCTCCTCCTCGCACCGGGCCAGGAACTCCGCCACCGCTTCGAGGTCACCGGAGACGACCACGGACGAGGGACCGTTGACCGCCGCGACCGACAGTCGGCCGGCCCACGGCGCCACCAGCTGCCTGGCCCGCTCGACCGGCAACGCGGCCGAGACCATGCCGCCGAGCCCGGCCGACGCCACCAGGACCTGGCTGCGCAGCGCGACCACCTTGGCCGCGTCCGGCAGCGAGAGCGCGCCCGCCACGCACGCGGCCGCGATCTCGCCCTGCGAGTGGCCCACCACCGCGGCGGGCACGACCCCGTAGGAACCCCACAGCGCGGCCAACGACACCATCACCGCGAACAGCACCGGCTGGACCACGTCCACCCGATCCAGCGACGGCGCGCCGTCGGCGCCGCGCAGCACGTCCAGCAACGACCAGTCCACGAACGGCGCCAGGGCGGCGGCGCACTCCGCCATCCGCTGCGCGAACACCGGTGAGGCGTCGAGGAGTTCCACCGCCATGCCCGGCCACTGCGAGCCCTGGCCGGGGAAGACGAAGACCGCTCCCGCCGACTGGTCCCCCGCCTGCCCCAGGACCAGCCCGGCGGCAGCCTCCTCCCCGGCCAACGCGTCCAGACCGGAGAGCAGTTGCGCACGATCCGCGCCGACCACGACGGCCCGGTGCTCGAAGGCGGACCGGGTCACCGCGAGGGAGTATCCGACATCGAGGACGTCCGACTCCGGTCGTGACGCGAGGTGTTGCCGCAGCCGGACGGCCTGGGCCCGCAGTGCGGCCTCGCTGCGTCCCGACAGCAGCCAGGGCACCGCGGTGCGAGCGGCTCGGCGGCGAGCGCCGTCCCCCCCGTCGGCTCCGGCACCGGTATCGGCACCGCCGACCGGGAGTTGCGGCTCGTCCGGGGCCTGTTCCACGATCACGTGCGCGTTCGTGCCGCTGATCCCGAAGGAGGACACCCCGGCCCGGCGCGGGCGCTCGGTCCGCGGCCAGGGCAGCGACTCGGTGAGCAGTCGCACCCGGCCCGTCGACCAGTCCACCTTCGCCGTCGGCCGCTGCGCGTGCAGCGTGCCCGGCAGCACGCCGTGGCGGATGGCCGAGACCATCTTGATCACCCCCGCCACGCCCGCGGCGGCGGCCGTGTGCCCGATGTTCGACTTGAGCGAGCCGAGCAGCAGCGGACGGTCGACGGGCCGGTCCTGGCCGTAGGTGGCCAGCAACGCGCCCGCCTCGATCGGGTCGCCGAGTGCGGTGCCGGTCCCGTGCGCCTCCACCGCGTCCACCTCGCCGGGCGACAGGCGCGCGTTCACCAGCGCCTGACGGATCACCCGCTGCTGCGCCGCGCCGCTCGGCGCGGTCAGGCCGTTGCTGGCGCCGTCCTGGTTGGTGGCCGAGGCACGGATGACCGCGAGCACCTGGTGGCCGTTGCGACGCGCGTCCGAGAGCCGTTCCATCAGCAGGAGCCCGGCGCCTTCCGCCATGCCCATGCCGTTGGCGTCCGCGGAGAACGCCTTGCAGCGACCGTCCGGGGCCAGCGCGCCCTGACGGGTCATGCCCACGAAGCCGGCCGCGGTGGACATCACCGTCACCCCGCCGGCCAGCGCCAGCGAGCACTCGCCCGACCGCAGCGCCTGCGCCGCCAGGTGCAGGGCCACCAAGGACGAGGAGCACGCGGTGTCCACGGTGACCGCGGGGCCCTCCAGGCCGAACGTGTAGGCCAGGCGCCCGGAGAGCACGCTGGGGAACGTGCCCGTCAGCAGGTGCCCCTCCAGGCCCTCGGGAGCCTGCGGCAGGTCCGTTCCGTAGGAGGCGGTCGCGCACCCGACGAAGGTCCCCGTCCTGGTGCCGCGCAGCGTGCGGGGGTCCATTCCGGCCCGCTCCAGCGCCTCCCAGCCGATCTCCAGCAGCAGCCGCTGCTGCGGGTCCATGGTCAGCGCCTCACGCGGCGAGATTCCGAAGAACGCCGCGTCGAAGCGGTCCGCGTCGTGCAGGAACCCGCCCTCGTGGGGCAGGCTGCGGCCCCGGCGCTCGGGATCCGGGTGCCGGAGGGAGGCCAGATCCCAGCCGCGGCCGGTGGGGAAGGCCGAGATCGCGTCCCGGCCCTCGACGACCAGCTGCCACAGGTCCTCCGGGGTGTCGGCACCGCCCGGGTAGCGGCAGGCCATCGCGATGATCGCGATCGGCTCGTCCGCGGCGAGGGCCGCCGCCGCCGGCGCCGGGGCGCTCGGGGCGGCTTCCGGGCGCCGCCCGAGGTACTCGGCCCGCAGGTGCTCGGCCAGCCTGGCCGGCGTCGGATGGTCGAAGACCAGGGTGGCGGACAGGCGCAGACCGGTGGCGGCGCCCAGCCGGTTGCGCAGCTCCAGGGCCGTCATCGAGTCGAACCCGAAGTCCCGGAACGCGACGGTGGGCCGCACGGCCTCCACATCGGCGTGCCGCAGCACCGCGGCCGTGTGCCGGCGCACCAGGTCGAGCAGCAGGCGCTCCTGCTGGGGAACCCCCAGGGCGGCCAACCGCTCGGCCAGCGAGCCGGATTGGTCGCTACCGGGTTCGGTGGAGGCCGCCGCCAGCGCCCGCCGGGCCTCGGGGACACCTTCGACCAGCCGACCGGGGCGCACGGCGGTGAAGCCGGGCACGAACCGTGCCCAGTCCACGTCGGCCACCACCAGGTGCGTCTCCCCCGCGGTCACCGCGTGATCCAGCGCGGACAGCGCCGCCTGCGGCTCCATCAGGCCGTACCCGTTGCGGCGCAGGCCCTCGGCGGCGGCGTCCGCCCGCGCCAGCCCGTCACCGGCCCAGCCACCCCACGCCACCGCGGTGGCGGCCAGGCCGAGTGCGCGGCGGTGCTCCGCCAGCGCGTCGAGAAAGGCGTTGGCCGCGGCGTAGTTGGCCTGACCGCCCTGGCCCAGCACGCCGGCGGCCGAGGAGAACAGGACGAAGGCCGACAGGTCCAGATCCTTGGTGAGCTCGTGGAGATTGCGGGCGGCGACGGCTTTCGGGCCGAGTACCGCTGCCAGTTGCCCGACGGTGAGCCCCTCCAGGGTGCCGTCCGCCAGGACGCCCGCCGCATGCACCACCGCGGTCAGCGGCTGTGCGGCAGGCAGCGACGCCAGCAGGCGCGCCAACGCCTCGCGGTCGGCCACGTCGCAGGCGGCCAGCGTCACCTGGGCACCCAACTCGGCCAGCTCCGCGCGCAGTTCGTCCGCACCAGCGGCCTGCGGACCACGCCGGCCGACCAGCACCAGGTGCTCGGCCCCGCCCCGGGCCAGTCGGCGCGCGAGCTGCCCGCCCAACGCCCCGGTCCCACCGGTGATCAGCACCGTTCCGCTCGGCCGCCACTCCTGCGGGCGCGGCTGCGATCCCGAGGCGCGCACCAGCCGCCGGACGAATGCCCCGGCGGGGCGCAGCGCGATCTGGTCCTCCCCGTCGGGGGCGGCCAGCACGGCGCACACCAGCCGCAGCGCGCGGTCGTCCGGTTCGGCCGGTTCGGCCGGCACGTCCAGCAGCCCGCCCCAGCGTTGCGGCTGCTCCAGCGCGGCCACCCGCCCCAGACCCCAGACCTGGGCCTGCGTGGGGCTCACCGGTGGGTCCGCGGGCCCGACCGACACCGCGCTCCGGGTGACGCACCACAAGGGGCCCTCGACCGCGGCGTCCTGCAGCGCCTGGAGCAGCGCGGTGGTGTCCGCGAGGCCCCGGGGGACCGCCGGGTGCACCGGGTGGGGGCGCTCGTCCAGGGCCAGCAGCGACAGCACACCGGCCACCTGGAGCGGGGCGTCGTCCTCCTTCTCGGAGGTCTCGGTGGTCGCGGCGGTCGCGGCGGTCGCGGCGGTCGCGGCGGTCGCGGCGGTCGCGGCGGTCGCGGTGGTGACGGCGTCACGCAGCTGGCGCGCGAGTGCGAGGCGGTCGGCGGTGCCCTCGCCGAGCGGCATCCGCACGACCCGGGCGCCGCACCGGGTCAGCGCCGCCTCCAGGGCCGTGCCCAGCGGCTGCTGCCCCTCGCCCGGCCCGGCCAGCAGCAGCCAGGTCCCGGTCACCGCCACCGGGGCGGCCGACAGGCGGGCCGCCGGCTGCCACCGCACCCGGTACCGCCAGGAATCCACCATCGACCGCTCGCGGTGCCGGCGGCTCCAGGACGACAGGGCGGGCAGCACCTCGCCGAGCGCGGTGAGCGGACCGCCCCGGTCCAGGTCCAGCGCACCGCCCACGGCCTGGAGGTCCCCCCGCTCCACCGCCTCCCAGAAGCCGTCCGCCTGCCGGTCCGAGCCCTCCACGGCGACCGGCTGTTCGAGCCAGTACCGCTGCGGCTCGAAGGGGTAGGTCGGCAGCTCCACCGACCTCGCCCCGTGATCGCAGGACAGCACACCATCCAGCGCCGGGCTCCAGTCGACGGCGGCCCCGTGGGCGTGGGCCCGGGCCAGCGAGAGCAGGAAGCGCCGGTACCCGCCCTCGCCCCGGACCAGCGAGCCGGTCGTGGCGTCGTCGCGCTCGGCGTCGTCGAGGGTCTCCTGGACGGCCCCGGTGAGCACGGGGTGCGCGCTGACCTCGACGAGGACGGCGCGCCGGTGGTCCAGCACGGCGCGCGTCGCCCGTTCGAACTCCACCGGGCTGCGCAGGCTGCGGTACCAGTACTCGGCGTCCAGCTCCCGGCCGTCCAGCAGCTCGCCCGTGACGGACGACACGAACGGAATCGCGGCGGACTGCGGGGACAGTCCGGCGAGCGCTGCCAGCACCTGCCGGCGGACCACTGCCACCTGCGGCGAGTGCGAGGCGTAGTCGACCGGCAGCCTGCGCGCCCTGATCCCGCGCTCCACGCAGAGCGCCAGCACCTCGTCGAGGGCCTGCGGTTCGCCTGCGACGGCGGTGGAACGGGGGCCGTTGTGCGCGGCCACCGACAGCCGCTCCCCCCACGGCGCCAGCAGCGCCCGGACCTCCGCTGCGGGCAACGCGAGCGACACCATGCCGCCCCCGCCCGACAGTTCGGCCAGCACGCGCCCGCGCAGGGCCACCACCCGGGCAGCGTCGGGCAGTGACAGGGCGCCGGCCACGCACGCCGCGGCGATCTCACCCTGGGAGTGGCCCACCACCGCCTCGGGCTCCACACCGAACGAACGCCACAGGGCGGCCAGCGAGACCATCACCGCGAACAGCGCCGGCTGGACCACGTCCACCCGGTCCAGCGACGGCGCGCCGTCGACGCCGCGCAGCACGTCCGGCAACGACCAGTCCACGAACGGCGCCAAGGCGGCGGCGCACTCCGCCATCCGCTGCGCGAACACCGGTGAGGAGTCCAGCAGTTGGAGCGCCATGCCGGGCCACTGCGAGCCCTGCCCCGGGAAGACGAAGACCACCTTGGCAGCCGACTTCCCGCTGCTCCCCACCACGATGTCGCCGTCGGCCTCGTCCCCGGCGAGCCGCGCCAGCGCGTCCAGGAAGCCGGTCCGGTCATCGGCCACGAGCACCGCGCGGTGCTCCAGTGCGGCCCTGCCGACGGCCAGTTCGCGGCCCACGTCCAAGGGGTCGAGCCCGGGCTCCGCCAGGAGGTGCGCCCGTAGCCGTTCCGCCTGGGCCCGCACCGCGCTCGCGGTGCGGGCCGACAGCAGCCAGGGGATCGGCACGCCGCCAACCGCACTGTCCGGCCCTTCGGGGACCACGCTCTCCGGCCCTTCGGGGACCGACCGTTCGACCTGTTCGATGATGACGTGGGCGTTGGTCCCGCTGATGCCGAACGCGGACACCGCGGCCCGCCGGACCCCGTCCGCCGGCTGCCAACCGACCGGCTCGGTCAGCACGCTCACCCCACCGGTCCGCCAGTCCACCCGGGTCGTGGGCTGCTCGACGTGGAGCGTTCGGGGCATCGTCCCGTGCCGCATCGCCTGCACGACCTTGATCACCCCAGCGACCCCGGCCGCGGCCACCGTGTGCCCGATGTTCGACTTCACCGTTCCCAGCCGGACCGGCCGCTCCGGCGCCCGGCCCCTGCCGTAGGTGGCCATCAGGGCGCGGGCCTCGATCGGGTCGCCCAGAGCCGTCCCGGTGCCGTGTGCCTCCACCAGGTCGACCTGATCGGTGCTCAGTCGCGCGTCGGCCAGCGCCTGCCGGATCACCCGCTGCTGCGCGGCGCCGCTCGGCACCGTCAGCCCGTTGCTGGCACCGTCCTGGTTCACGGCGCTGCCACGGATGACGGCCAGCACCCGGCGCCCGTGACGACGCGCCTGCGACAACCGTTCCAGCACCAGGATCCCGACGCCCTCGCCCCAGGCGGTGCCGTCCGCCGCCGCGGAGAACGCCTTGCACCGGCTGTCCCGGGCCAGTCCGCGCTGCCGGCTGAACTCCACGAAGATCCCGGGAGTGCCCAGCACGCTCACGCCACCGGCCAGCGCCAGCTCGCACTCGCCGTCACGCAGCGCCCGCACCGCCAGGTGCAGGGCCACCAGGGACGACGAGCACGCCGTGTCGATGGTGATCGCCGGGCCCTCCAGGCCGAAGCTGTGGGCGACCCGGCCCGAGACGACGCTCATGGTGCTGCCGGTCAGCGTGTAGCCCTTGGTGTCCGTGGACGCCTCGTGCAGCCGCGGCCCGTACTCCAGGTCGGTCGCGCCGACGAAGACACCGGTACGGCTGCCCCGCAGCGAGGTCGGGGCGATTCCCGCGCGCTCGAAGGCCTCCCAGGTGGTCTGCAGCAGCAGCCGTTGCTGCGGGTCCATCGCCAGCGCCTCACGCGGGGAGATGCCGAAGAACGCGGCGTCGAAGTCCCCCGCGTCGTGCAGGAACCCGCCCTCACGCGCGTAGCTCTTCCCGGGCTGCGCGGGGTCCGGGTGGTACAGCCCTTCGACGTCCCAGCCACGGTCCACGGGAAACGGGGACATCGCGTGCCGGCCGTCCGCGATCAGCTGCCAGAACTCCTCCGGCGAGGCCGCGCCACCGGGGAACCGGCACGCCATTGCGACGATGGCGACCAGATCGTCCTCGCCCGCCGGCCCGCCGGGCTCTCTCCCCGCGCTCGCACCCCCCGTACCGGTCCCACTGCCGAAGCGTTCGATGCGGGGGTGCGCCATCCCAACTCACTCCTTCGGGGCCGTGCTTCGAACACGGCGTGTCGGTCTGTCACCGGTCATACTCACTCCGTGCGCTGACCATCCGCTGACTGAGTACTGACCCTGACCTGACACTGGGCGAAGGGGAGCCTCCCACCGGCACGGATGCCGTCCGATGACCTACTGACATTGCCCTATAGGGAAGTTGACGATCCGTCAGTCGCCGCGGTGGGGGGGGGCCCCCCCCCCCCCCCCCCCCCCCCCCCCCCACCCACCCCCCCCCCCCCCCCCCCCCCCCCCCCCCCCCCCCCCCCCCCCCCCCCCCCCCCCCCCCCCCCCCCCCCCAACCCCCCCCCCCCCCCCCCCCCCCCCCCCCAACCCCCCCCCGCCCCCCCCCACCCCCCCCCCCCCCCCCCCACCCCCGGGGGGGGGGGGGGGCGCCCCCCCGCGCTGGGGGGCGCGTTCCACCAACCCCCTGCGCCCATCTGCTTTTTTCCCCCCCCCCCCGGGCGGGGGGGGGGGGGGGCCCCCCCCGCCCCCCCCCCCCCCCCGCGGCTCTCCACCGGGCCCGAGCGCCGGACCACGCCGAACCGCGCCGGAGCACGCCGAACCGCCCGCACGCGCGCGTCAGCCCCGGGTCAGGAGGCGGTCAGCGGGGTGCGGCACTGTGGTCACGTGCCCAGGGCGGCGGGAGCCGGCCCGGGCACGAGGAGAGGTGCCCGGAGCGGCTCATCGGGGACCTGGGCCGCCAGGCCCGGTCGGGCTCACGCCCACGCAGGTTCGAATCCTGCCTTCTCCGCACCACGTGGCGCCCCGGCACCGGCCGGGGCGCCACGTCCGCTCGCCTCCCCCGTCCGGATCCGGTCGATCACCCGTTCCCGCGGTACCCCGCCACCCCCGCCGCCGCAGCCGGCGGGTCATTGCCCACCTGGGAGCGGGCCGGGGCCGTGGCGAGCAGCAGCACGGTGAGCAGGAGCAGCAGGGTGACGCCGCCGAGTTCCAGCAGGAGCGCCCGCCGGAGCGTGACCGCCCGGGCGGTGAGCCGGCGGCGGGCGAGGGCGGCGATCGCGAGGACACCGGCCAGCACGGCGACCTTGGCGATCAGCAGCCGGCCGTAGGAGGTGCCGGTCAGCGCGGAGAGACCGCTCACCTCCCGGAATGCCTGGTAGAGCCCCGTGGCGGCGAGCAGGGCCACCGAGCCCACGGCCAGCCGGGAGAACCGGCCGGCGATCGCCGTGAGCTCCACCCCGCGCGCGCCCAGCACGGCCAGCGTGAACAGCCCGCCCGCCCAGATGGCCATCGCCGCCACGTGCACGGTGGTGACCCCCAGGGCCAGCGGCACCAGCGAGCCGCCGGCCGCGTGGCTGGTCTGCGCCCAGGTGAGCGCCAGCAGCAGGGTGAACACGGCCGCGCCCACCGTGCCGGCCGGACCGCGACGCAGGATCAGCCCGCCCGCCGCCGCGAGCAGCGCGAGCAGCAGGATCCGCGCCACCAGCGTCCGCCCCTCGTGGCTGGAGAGCGTCGCGGAGAGCAGCGCCCGGTCCGCGAGGTGGTCGAGCGACTCGCCCTGGGTGGCGGGCCCGTACGCGAAGAGCTGGAGCACCGTCCCGGCGAGCAGCACGGCCCACCCGGCGGACGCGGGCCAGCTCAGCTCCCGCGCCCCCGCCGGGGCGTCCACCGGCAGGCAGCACAGCCGGATCGCCGCACAGCCGACCAGTGCGGCGAGGCCGGCGAAGCCGAGCCAGAGCGCCAGGTCCTGCACCGCGTCGGTGAGCCGGTCGTCGCCGGCCCCACCGGCCCCGCCGAGCGCGGCGTTGCGGCTGGGCGCGCCGACCGAGAAGACCACCGCGCCGGCGGTGGTGTGCCCGTCGTCCACCGCGCTGACCCGCCAGTCGACCACGTAGCTGCCCTGCGGTCCGCCCGGGGCCAGCGGCACGGTGAGCGTGGTCCCGGTGGCCCGCGGCGGGCCGCTGTCGGCCCGCCGCCCGTCCGGGGCGATCACCCGGATCGAGCTCAGTCGCAGCGTGACCGCCTCGCTGAACTCCAGCTCCACCTGGCGTGGTTCGTCTCTGAGCACCACGCCGTCCGAGGGCGTGGCGGCCACCAGTCCGGCGTGCGCGGCTGCCGGCCCGGCGACCCCGAGCAGCAGCACCGCGGCGGCGAGCAGGCCCACCAGCAGCAGGCGGCGTACGCGGTGGAGGCGGCGCACCCGGGGCACCGAGGTCAGTGGCATGATCCGGCAGCCCGTCGCGCAGCCACGAGCTGGTCAACACCCGTGCGGTATGCGGTGAGTGAGGTGGCGTCCGGCACGAAACGCCACGTGCCCCGGGTGAACACCAAGGTGTTGCTGCCGCGCTCCGCCCCTTGGTGCCAGGCCACCCGCACCGTGTCCTCGGCCACCTTGCCGCTCTCGTCGATCACGTACGGCACGCCGAGCGCGGGGCGGCACTCGGTGTTCAGCTTCACGAAGTCGGCCTGGGTGATGGCCTGCTGTCCGGAGTCGTCCCAGAGTGACCAGGCCTGCGCCCAGCCACCCCCGGCGAGCAGCCCGAACTCCTGCCTGGCCACCGACTCCGCCTGGAAGGTCTGCGGCTCCGGCGGCGTCCCGGGCGCGGCGGGGCGCGCCGGTCCCGAGGAGCACCCGCCGGCGGTGACCACGGCCAGCCCCACCCCCAGCAATCCCGTGCACCAACGGCGTCTCGACATCGGCTGCCTCCTCACTGATCGCGCGTCAGGGCCGGACTCGCGGCGGAAGGACGCCCCGCCCCGAGCCCGGCCCGTCGGGCCGAACCGGTGTCAGTTGGTCAGCCGGTTGGTGCCGTAGTGCTGGATCAGCGCCTGGTTGGCGCCGAGGTCGAGGTCGGCGGTGAACTTCAGCGAGTCCCGGATCTGCGTCAGGGAGATCGCCGAGGCCGGGACGCCGCCGAGGCTGTAGGTGAAGGACTGGCCCGGCGAGACCTGCCGCTGCGCCAGGGGCACGTCGTGGAAGTCGAGCCGGGCGATGTAGAAGGACGTCCCGTCGCCGCGCGGCACCTCCAGGTAGTCCTGCTGGGGGTGACCGTACTGCTGGGTGGCGGTGTAGCCGTGGTTGTCCGAGCCGGACGGGGCACGGAAGACCAGCACGGCGCAGTCGGTGGACAGCACCTCGTTGCCGGTGTTGGTGAAGACGAAGTTCCAGTTGCCGTAGTACTCGTTGCCGCTGAAATTGACGGACTCCGACAGGCCCACGTTGCTGGTGAACTGGGTTGTCAGCGGCTCACTGAGCACCGGGTTGGCGCCGCTCAGCGGGTAGTTGACACCATTGGCGCAACGCTCCAGCGGGGCACTGTACTGGGACGGCTGGCCGGTGGGGACGGCCTGGGTGTAGGTGGCCGGGCCCGCGCTCACCGCGGTCGTGGTGTTGGCGTCGGCACTGGCGGGGCTGCCGCCGGCGAACGCGGCGATACCGGTGAGCAGGAGGACGGTGCCGAGTGCGGCGCCCAACCCCTTCTTCGCGGACTGTCTGTGCATGGTGGATCGATCCCTTCGGTCGCGAACGAGAGCGAACGACGACCCACGGCGTGGTGCCACGGAGCGAAGGCCGCACCGGGGCCGCGGCGCGACGGCCGCGACCCGGAACTGCCTTGCTGCGCACCGGCTCGGAGCAGTGGGGGAACGCGGAGACGGCACGCCTTGGAACACCCGCCGGGGGCTCGCCTGTACGGTGGCACTCACTCCTTGCACGCGTCAAGGGTCTGTACCATTGAGGTCCAGACCATTGGGTCCAGACCTCTCCAGTGGGACAGGCGACTCCCCGGGGAGGCCGGATTCCCGACAGCTTCCTCAGGGATTCCATACGTTGCCCCGAAGGGCGATTGGCGGCCGCCCGACGGCCGGTGGCCGGTGGCCGGTGGCCGGCTCACGCGTCAATCGAACGTCTACTCGCGACTGATCAACTCTGGATACCGTTTCGACCGAGACCTTCGGAGGACCATCATGATCGACACCACCACACGGGGTGGACGTCCGCCCGCGACACTGCCGGTCCTGGAGACCGCCCTCGTCCGCCTGCGGGACCACCGCGCCGACGACCTCGATGCCATGCGCCTGGTCTGGAGCGACGCGGACGCGATGCGCCACCTCTCCACCGGCGTCATGGACGACGCCCGGATCCGGCGCAGGCTGGACGAGGCCATGGCGACCGCCGCCGCGACGCCGCGTCACCACTACCAGCTGGCAGCGTGCCTCCAGGGCGACGATCGCCCCATCGGCGGCATCCGCCTCGACGTCGAGGATGCCACCACCGGCTACGCCGGCGTCCTCACCATGGCCCGGCACCTGCGCGGCTCCGGGTGCGCGCCCGACATCGGCCGGCTCATGCTCAAGCTCGCCTTCGCCGAACTCGGCCTCACCCGGGTGCGGAGCATGACGTCCCTGGAGAACACCGACGCGGTCCGCGCGATCACCCGCTTCGGCTTCACCCCCACCGGCGAGACCGAGCGCTACTTCGCCGAGGCCGACACCACCATGCGCCTGTTGACGATGGAGATCTCCGTGGACACCTGGCGCACCATGCCCGGCTCGGCCGGCCCGGGCGCATGACCGGTGAGCCGGCCCGGGCGCATGACCGGTGAGGCGGTCAGGACGGCCGTCGAGGCTCTGTCAGGGTGATGGCCGGCAGTGGGATCCGGCTGACCACCGACCCGATCAGGGTGCCGATCGCAACCCCGAAGACGGCGGAGGCGGCCGTGACCAGGGAGTGGGTGGCGTTGCCCACCTCGATCTGGGCGCTGTGCAGCAGACCGAAGGAACCGGGGACCACGATCCAGAACGCGGGGAGGTAGGCCACGCGCCAGGCCGGGCCGCCCGGCAGCCAGTGCGCGACGGTGGCCGCCGCCGCGGCGGTGACCGCACCGGCCAGTCCGCCGACCGCCGGGCCGTCCGAGGTGCCGACGGCGATCTGCACCGTGGCGGTCACCGCGACCACGGCGACGATCCAGACGATGGCCCGTGGCGGCACGTGCACGTTGATCACGATTCCCAGGACGGCCAGGGCGACCCCGAGGGAGACCACCCACCAGCTCGCCGCCGGAACCGGGACGTCGGCAAGAACAGCCGTCGGCGTGCCGGCCGCCGCGGTGGCCGCCACCACCCCGGTCAGGAAGAGGGCGAGCTGCACCGTCCCGGACACCAGCCTGGCCGCTCCGGCACTGGCGGCACCGGCGGCTATCTCCGACAGCCCGGTCACCAGGAGGCTCCCGGGCAGCAGGATCGCCAACGTCGCCACGATCGTGCGCAACGGGCCCTCCAGCAACGAGGCCCGGGCGGCCAGCAGCACCAGCAGCGCCACCAGGAAGCCGGCCGTGACCGGCAACAGCGGTCGCAGCAACGGCACTCTGCGCGCCAGCATGGACAGCCCCGCCACGATGAGCGAACCGAACCCGGCAGCCACGACGTTCGCCGCCACCGGCTGCAGGTAGAGGCAGATCCCCACCCCGACCGGTAGCACGCCCAGGTCCGCGACCCAGGCCGGCCACCGTGCGGGCACCCGGCGGATCCCCTCCAGGGCGGTCAGCGCCCCGGCGCCGTCGAGCTCGCCGACGCGCACGCGCTGCACCACGTCGAGGACCTCCGCCGTCTGCTCGAACCGCAGCGCCGCGCCGACCGGCTCGAACGCGGTCCCCTCGTCCGGGTGCAGTGCGATGAACAGCCCGGTCGTGAGGGCGGCGACCCGGACCTGCGGAGCTCCCAGCGCCCGCCCCAGGGCGGACAGTTCCTCCTCGACGTCGTGCACGGGCACGCCGCCGCTGAGCAGTGCCGCACCCAGTTCGAGCAACAGGCGCCGACGCGGATCAGCGGGAGCGGAGGAGCAGGCGGAGCAGGCGGACGGGCCGGCGGAAGGATGGGGGTGTGGTGGTGCGCTGAGCATGGCGCATATCGTCCCATTCGTGGAGTCCGAGCCATGAGGCGGTCCCCCCGTTACCGCACGGTGGTGACCTCCTCCGGCTCGGCCGGCCGCCCATCGGGGCAGCCGGCCGAGCAGCGGGGAGTCAGTGGGACGTCATCGGCCCTGGAGGGACTTGACGTTGTCGCCGAAGGTCCAGCCCAGTGAGCCGTCCCAGTTGACCGACCACGTCATGAGCCCCTTCAGCGAACCGCCGAAGGCGCTCCACGCCTGGCCGACCAGGCTCGGCGCCAGGTAACCGCCACCCGCGCCGGGCTGGGCCGGCAGGCCGGGCACCTGCTTGTCGTAGGGCACCTTGATGGTGGTGCCCTGGATGGTCAGGCCGTTGTTCAGGCAGGTGGTCTGCGCGGTGAAGCCCTGCACGGTACCGGCCTCGTAGGAGTCGCCCGAGCAGCCGTACATGCTGCCGTTGTAGTACTGCATGTTCAGCCACCACAGTTGCCCGTTGTCGGCGTACTTCTTGATGATCGGCAGGTAGGCGCCCCAGATCGACCCGTAGGTGACGCTTCCGCCGGTGACGTACGCGGTTTCCGGGGCCATCGTCAGGCCGAAGCCCGCGGGCATCTGGGACAGCACGCCGTCGATGATCCGCTCCAGGTTGGCCTGGGAGGCGGACAGCGTGTTGATGTCGCCGCTCCCGGCGAGGCCGGTCTCGATGTCGATGTCGATTCCGTCGAAGTTGTACTCCTTGAGGATCGGGACGATGGTCGCCACGAACCGGTCGGCGACGGCGCTGGAGCTCAGGTCGATGCCGGCGGAGGCCCCGCCGATCGACATCAGGATCGTCGCCCCGGCGGCCTTGGCCTGGCACATCTCGGCGGGGGTCGCGACCTTGACGTTGGTGTCCATGCCGTCCTGCCACTCGGCGGTGCCGTCGGACAGGATCACCGGGAAGGCGGCGTTGATGACGTTGTAGCCGTGCGCGGCAATACGACTGTCCGTGATGGGGACCCAGCCCATACCGGGGTGGACACCGTTCGCGGCGCCGTCCCAGTTCTCCCAGTATCCCTGCAGGACCTTGCCCGACGGCCTGGGCTTCGTGGGACAGGTGCCGCCGGTGGGCGGTGTGGTCGTCGGCGGCACGGTGGTGGGCGGCGCCGTGGTGGGCGGCACGGTCGTCGGCGGCGTGGTCGTCGGAGGCGCCGTGGTGGGCGGCGCCGTGGTGGGCGTGGGGCTGCTGCCGCCGGGGCCGGCGAGTGACACGTCGTCCGCGTCGTACGCGGGCTGCCCGTACCAGCCGTGCAGGTAGACGGTCACCGAGGTGGTGTCCGGCCCCGTGGTGAAGGCGACGCTCAGCTGGCTGTACGACGGGCTGCTCGCCGTCCAGGTGGACGGGGCACTGGTGAGGCCGGTGCCGGTGGCACCCAGGTAGACGTAACTTCCCTGGACGTAAGCACTCAGCGTGTACGGGGAGTTGGGCTGCACGCTGACGGTCTGGGAGCACTGAGCGGTGTCCTGGCCGGTCGGCGTGGCCTGAAGCGCCCAGGCGCCGGAGTGGACCGGACTGCTCACGGTCGTGCCGGAGCCGCCGGAGCAGGTCCAGCCGGAGAGTCCGTTCTCGAATCCGGGGTTGGTCACCAGGTTGGTGGTGGCGGCCCCGGCCGTCACCGAGCCCGCCACGACGACACCGGTTCCGATGACGGCGGCGGCGCTCACCCCGGCGAGAGAGCGCCTCAGGACGCTCGGTCCCAGCTCGGCGCGGCTGGTCCGGTTCACCTGCGATGCGCGCTCCAGGGCCGCCTGCTGACGGCGCGGAACTCGGAGCGGCCCGATCCCGCCCCGGTCGCCGGCCCGGTCGCCGTCCAGGCGGCGGCCGGGATCCGGACAGGGGCGGACATCGCCTGACAGACGTGGAGTACGCGGCCTCCGACGGAACATACTGGGCTCCCTTCCCGCCGAGCGCCATGGACATGACCGACGCGTGGGGGCGTGACGCCCGGCTCTGGGTGAGGTGGGGACATGTGGGGCTGTGCCGGACCGGATCGTAGGAGCGACGGCAGAGCTCGTCAATAGGTCTGGACCACTACGAGGGGTGCGGCCCGGTCGGGCAAGGGTGCTCCGCAGGAGTGCCGCCCGAGAATCGGATCAGGCGGCGAAGCAGGCGACCCCACCGTGAAGCGCGCCCACTGACCCGCCGCCTTGGGAATCAGCCCCGCTGCCGGCGGCGGCTGCCCAGCCAGACCCTGCACGGGGACCCGCGCCGGGCACCTCGTCGGCGGTCTACCTCACTTGAAGCGGCGGGGACTTGAAACGTAGCGTCAGCCACCGCGTCAGCCCCCGACCCTACTCAGCCGGCCGCGGGTCGCAGGTCCGTCAGCCTTGGTAGCCCTGGGTCTCAGGGCAATTCGATGAGTGGTAGCTGCCAGATCCCCACACTGCGATGTTGCTCGCGTCGTAGATGACGAAGTTGCCATCAGCCTGGACGACCGCGTGATGTCCGCGCGGTGCGGTCTGCGACACCCAGGTGGTGTGATCCCACACGCTTCCGTCCGTGCGCCACACGGACAGGTTGCCGTTCGTCTCGAAATCGGCGTGCGAGTAGCCGGGGGCCCACGTGCTGGTGCCAGTCGCGCACGTAGACCGCACCGGGGCCCGCCATCCGTCCCACGTCCTGGAGAACCTCATCGAACGCGCGCCCGCCCCTCGTCTCGCCTGCCGCCCCGAACGGCCCACGATACGGAACGCGGCGGTGGTCAAGGCCGGCCACGGCCACCTGACGAAGTGCCTCAGGCCTCAGGTGGCGGAGAAGGTGAACCAGTGGACGTTGACGAAGTCGGAGGTCGAGCCGATGAAGGTCAGGTAGACGTCGTGCACCCCCGTGGCGGTGCCCGTCAGGTTCGTCGGGACGGTCTCCCAGGACTGCCAGCCACCGGTGTCGGCGAGGTCGATCTCGGCGATCTTGGTTCCGGTCGGACTGTCCAGCCGCACCTCGACCCCGCCGCTGATCCCGGCCGCCGCGCCGCAGGCCAGGCGGGCCAGGAACTGCCGGGGTGAGGTCGCACCGAAGTCGAGGCCGGTGTAGCCGAGCCAGCACCCGGCCTGGATCCAGCCGACGTCCTGGCCGCCCCCGGTGTCCGAACACGCCTCCGTCCGGGTGCCGTTGTGGGAGGTGTAGGACGACGCCTGGACCGTGCCGTAGGCGCTGACCGTCGAGCCGCCGCCACCCCCGCCGCCACCGGACCCGCCGGACCCGCCGCCGAAGGTGACGGTCCATGAGGTGGGCGCCGGGTCCTGGAGGTGCCCGTCGACCGGCGCGCTGCCCGTCGGGCCCACGTCGTCGTAGGGGAACGCGTACCCGATGCTGGCGTTGGCGTGCACCAGGCGGGCGTAGTGGTTGGTGATCGCGTTCTGGTAGTACTGACCTGCCGTCACCCCGCTGGGCTGCTGGGTGCCGCCGGAGAGCAGCAGCGTGCTGCGGTTGAGCGCGGCGGACAGGCGGGCGGCGACCGCGCCGCGGGCGTCGCCGCCGGAGTTGTAGAGCGGACCGCTGGCGCAGCTGAAGATGTCGTCCGTGCTCGGTTCGGTGAACGCCACCTCATCGGCGTTCAGGCCGGTGAAGGTGAGGACGCCGTTGCTGACCGTGCCGCTGAACGAGCCGAAGGCCGGGTTCTGGGTGTCGATGGTCAGCGGCGTGGACTGGAAGCGGGACCAGACCTGGTCCACGTAGGGGCTGAAGTAGCTGCCGAAGGAGACCGGCGAGTGGGTGGGGGCGAGCACGCGCAGGACGGTTCCGCTGCCGTCCTTCACCACCAGCTGGTCCCAGGGCGCACCGTCGACGGCGTGTTGCGCGACCAGTCCGCTCGCGAGGGCGTCCAGGGCTCCGGCGGGCAGCGGGCTGACCTCCTGGCTGCCGGCCGCGCCGGTGCTCGCCATCGAGATGGCGGCGGCGACCAGGTCGACGTAGCTGATGTTGGCGTAGAGGTTGGCGGAGTTCCAGGTGAACTCGCAGAAGGACCAGTTGGTCGGCCAGTTGGGGTCACTGGTGCTGAACCCGGGCTCCACCAGGCCGGGCTGGCCACCACCCACTGCCGGGTTCACGAAGAACTGGATCTTGTTGCCGGCGCTGAACCAGACCCGGCCGCCGCTGATGTACTGCGACAGCGTGAGAGCCACGCCCGCGCCGCCCGAACTTCCCAGCGGTATGGAGAAGTCGGGCACGGGGGTCAGGTTGCCGGCAGGGTTGGCCAGCGCGTGGAACACGCCGTCGGGGCCGACGAACCCGGGGCGGTTCGAGCTGTCGGCGCCGGTGATGTAGGCGTAGACGGTGTCGCTGCCGGAGCTGTTGCGCAGCGTCAGCGGCAGGGTGGGGCCGGCCGCGGTGGCGACCACGTCGAGTTCGGATACGAGCAGTGGGGCACCGAGCAGGGCGGCGGTGACCGTCCCCGTGGCGGTGAGCAGCTTGCGACGCGAGATCATCTGGATGTCCCGTCCGGGCAGGAATGACGTGGGGGTCGGCGACGGAGGCCGACCGTCGCGGATGCTGCAGCGGCGTTCAATATGACCCGGTGGCCCAGACCAGTCAAGTACAAGAACTGAAGATGTTTCAGGGAACTCGTCGGCCATGGCTCAATTGCTTGAAGTGTCATGCACGCTGAGGGCAGGTGAGGGTACGGTGGGGACATGGTCGGCCTCGCTGCCGTCGCCGGTGACCCGTTCCAGGTAGTCGCGCACGGTGTCGGCCCGGTCGCTGACCACGCCGACGTACCCGTCGGGGCGCACCAGCACCAGGGCGTCGCCGTCCACGTCGTAGCCCTCGGACTTCGCGGCCCGGTGCACCCGGACGCCCCTGCCGAACTCGCCCTCCGGGCGGCGGCCGAAGGCCAGCAGGGTGAAGTGCGTACCGCGGAACAGGTCGAACAGCCGGGTGCCGTCCGCGAGCAGCCCGTCCGGCGCGCGATCGCCGGCCCGCAACCGGCCGGGTGTGCGCCGCTCCTCGACGGCGAGCGGGCCGCCGCGGTAGTTGACGTCCAGCTGGTGCACCGCGACCGGCTCGCTGGAGCTCTGGAAGTTCAGCCGGTGCAGCCGGGTGCTGACGCCGAGCACGTTCGCGGCCACCGGCATCCGCTCCGCCTCGTAGCTGTCCAACAGCTCATCAGGTGCTCCGGACAGCACCGCGGCCAGCTTCCAGCCGAGGTTGTAGGCGTCCTGCACGCTGGTGTTCATCCCCTGGCCGCTGGCCCCGGAGTGCACGTGCGCCGCGTCGCCCGCCAGCAGCACCCGGCCGACCCGGTAGCGGTCGACCATCCGCACGTTGACCCGGTAGAGCGAGATCCAGCGCAGGCCGTGCAGGCGCAGGTCGTCGCGGCCCGAGCGCTCGCGCAGCAGCCGGTTCATCTCCTCCAGCGTCAGGGCCGGCACCTGCTCGCTCGCCATGGTGGCCACGAACTGGTAGTACTCACCGCCGGGCAGGTTCCACAGCGAGAACCGCTCGCCGACGTCGCCGGCCCTGGTGAACATGTGGCAGAACACGCCCTCCAGGCCGTCCGCGCGCGCGTCCCCGATGATCGTGCGCTCGGTCTCGAGCGTCTCGCCCGCGAAGCCGACACCGAGCGCCTTGCGCAGTCGGCTGCGGCCGCCGTCGCAGCCGATCAGGTGACTGGCCCGGATCGGGCCGGCCGAGGTGTGCACGGTGACGCCGTCCTCGTCCTGGTCGAAGCCGGTCACCTCGGTGTCGAACTCGACCTGGCCGCCGAGTTCGCGCAGCCGCTCGAAGAGGATCTCGTCGGTGCGCCACTGGGGCAGCAACAGGATCTCGGGGTAGGGGATCTCGGCACTGTGCTGCGGCAGTTGGACGCCGAGCAGCTCGCCGGCGGTCCGCTCGGAGACGACGTCGTGCCCGGCGTACAGACGGAACTTCGGGAACGGCATGCCGTCGGCGAGCATCCGGTCGAGCACGCCGAGGTCGCGGAAGACCTCCTGGGTGCGCGGCGAGATGCCCTTGCCGCGTGAGCCCTCGAAGAGCGTGGGCGCCTTCTCCAGCACACGACAGGCAACGCCACGGCGGGCGAGTTCGCAGGCCAGCGTGATCCCGGTCGGGCCGGCGCCGGCTATCACCACGGTCATGATCGGTCTCCTCCACGGGTGAGCAGTACGAGCAGCACGTCGTCCACGAGCCGGTCGACGAAGGCGTCGTCGAGGGCGTCGCCGAGTTGCAGCTGGCGCAGGATCATCGCCTCGGCGACGTCGTGCACCAGGTCGCCGTCGAAGCCGGCCGGCAACTCACCACGAGCGACCGCCCGTTGCAGGGGTTCGCGCCAGGGCGAGAGGTCGTCGTCGGCCAGGTGTGCCTCGATCAACGCGGCCAGCTCCTGGTCCTCGCGCATCGCCTCGGCCAGTTCGTGGTAGGCCTTCGGCGGCAGTTGGGCGGCCTTGGCGCGCAGCATCCGCAGGACCGCGACGAGGTCGCCGCGCAGCGAGCCGGTGTCGGCCACCCTGTCGTTGAAGTCCTGGTCCTGCGCGTCGAGAGCGGCCTTGACCAGCTCCGCCTTGTTGCGCCAGCGCCGGTAGATGGTCGTCTTGCTGGCGTGTGCCCTGGCCGCGACGGCATCCATCGTCAACGCGTGGTAGCCCACTTCGGCGAGCAGCTCCGTCGCGGCCGCGAGGATCGCGTCCACCCGTGGTTGACCTCGAACCATGACCATCTCCCATGTGTACGGTACTCGTATCGTACACCTCAGACGGTCCGTGCCCCGGACTCGCGGCGCGGATCGTGCTCGGGTCATCCGTTGAGGCAGTAAGCGGTGATGCGCGCCCCGGTGACGTCGACGGTGGGGCCGCAGGCATGGAAGGAGTCGCGCAGCGTCGAGCTCTTGGCCCTCTCCCCCGCGGCGCCGGCGGGGGGTTCGCCGGCGGGGTCGTGGACGACGACGATGCGGGAGAACGCCCGCATGCGGGTGGGGATGTCCCGGGCGGGGAGTTCGACGCCGTCCAGCGTGTCGGAGGAGACCGGGTCCTGTGCGAGGGCGAGGTCGGTCAGGCCCCGGGTGTCCCGGGGGTCGGCCGCGGTCCACACGCGATGCCCCGTCGGGATGAACAGCAGGCCGTCGCCCGGGTGGGCGGCCTGCCGTACGGCGTGCCCCACGGCGGTGGCGTCGTCGTGCCGGCTCTGGGGCGTACGCAGATGGAGGGCGACCAGCGCCAGCACCGCCACCGTCGCCAGCACTGCCACCGCCGCCCCCACAACCCACGCGGCCCGCGCGCTCCGGCCGGGCCGCGGTCGCGAGGCCCACAGGCGGTCGAGTTCGACGCCGAGAAGCAGCGCGAATCCGATGGTGCAGTAGAGGACATAGCGGTCGACGAACAGCGGTTGGACGACGGCGGCCGTGAGCAGGAGCAGGCCCGGCAGGAGCAGAACCGGCAGCGCGAGGGCGGACAGGCGCGACAGCTCCCTCCCCCGGATCTGGTGGCGGGCGCACCACAGGCCCACCAGTGCCATGGCGGTCACGCCCAGCAGCTGCAAGGGGTCCGGCCAGCCGATCCACGCCACCTGTCCGGCCTGGCGCCGGCTGAGGACGACGAGCGGCAGCAGGCCGGCCACCACGCACCCCGCGGCCACGGCCCATGCGCGGATCACCGCCCGCGGGCACCCGAGGAGCACGAGAGCGATCCCGTGTGCCGGGACGACCAGTACGGCGAGTTCGTGACACATGGCCGCACCCCAGAGCAGCACCGCGTAGCCGGCCCACCGCCGCCCTGTCGATCGGTCGGTTGCATGCAGCAGCAGGCAGGTGGACCAGGTCACCAGGGCGCAGACGATCGCGTACGAGCGCCCCTCCTGCGCGTACCGCTGCACCAAGGGGATCAAGGGAAAGACCAGGCCGGCCAGGAGACCGGCGCGAGGGCCGGCCAGGCGACGCCCCAGCAGCGCGACACCGCCCGCCGCCAGCGACATGGCGACCACCGAGGGCAGTCTCAGGGCGACCGGTCCACCGTCCCAGAGGCAGAAGAGCACATGCATGAGCAGGTAGTAGACGCCGTGCACCATGTCCACGTGCTGGACCGTGCGCCAGATCTGAGACGCACTGCGGTGGGCCACTTCACAGGTGACGGCCTCATCGCCCCACATGCTGTTCTGACGACGTATCCCCCACAACCCCAGGGCCAGGGTCACCAGCATCGGCGGCAGCATGATCGTGCCGCCCCGCACGGGCGTCGAGGCCCGCAGTCCCGGGGCCGTAGGAACGATGACCATCACACCCACACCCAACGGACGCAGGGGTGGGCGGCGGGCACGGGGGCGGCTGCCTGTATCGACATGTCATCTCCGGAGGTACGGGGAGGAGGTTCGGTGACTGCCTCCCATCCTCGATACGCCGAACTGGCGAACCGTCGGCCTCAGGGCGTGACCGAGGCGTCTGCCGAAAGTCGGAGCCGGGGACGCGCGTACTCCTCGGGGCGGACGGCCGTCTCTGTCCTCCGACAGAGACGAGAGCCGAGAGCCGACAGCCGGTGCGCGGGGCCACTGCCCAGGACAACAGCCCCGTGCGGTAGGCGAGGACCACTGCCCGGCCCCGGCTACGCCTTGCCCGATGACGCCCGGTGCGTGGAACCGAGCGAGGCCGCACCCGGGCCGATGCGGTCCACGATCGGAGCGGCGATGCCCCCGTGTGCCTCGCGATTCCCGCACAACGACAGCGGCCGCACCAACCATCGGCCCGTCGCCAGAACCCGACGCACAGCTACGAGCTCGCGGTGCGCGGGGCGCTGCTGTCCGTCGTGCGACACCTGGCGCCGCTGGGTGAGACGTGGTCATCCTGTCGGGTTCTCGTTTCCCGGGAGCTTGTGCATGCCGTCGGTGGTCGGACTGCTGAAACAGCACGAGCGCGCTGCCCGTCATCGTGCGGACGGGCTACGGGACCCGCCCGGTCCACGAGGCGCCGAACCAGGGCGACCAGCGCGACCAGGGCGGCCAGAGGGCATACGGGTCGTCACGCTGGGGATCGGCCCGCCGCACAGATTGCGGAGTCTGTGGCGGGCCGCCCGGGGCTGTACAGCAACAAGTCGTGTCCGAGCAGGGTGAGGGCATGGCGGACCTGCCGCCCCTCGCGCTCCGTGCTGATCACCCCGGCTACTCGCAGAGCGGTGGCATGAGCGGACGCGCTCGCCGGGCTGAGGCCAAGACGCTCGCTCAGCTCCGTGGTGGTGCACGGGCCCAGGCTGATCGCGCGAAGGGCACGGGCGCGGGTCGATCCCACCAGACCAGCCAGACCGTCCGCCCCAGGGGCAGAGGCGTACTCGGCCCGACGGACAGGGATCGGGTACATCATCGCCGCCGCAGCGCGGTGTTCCGCTGGGCTGGCCGCGATGGAGGTCAGGAAGATGTTGGGGCGTAGCTCCAATCCCCGCCCGCCCAGGGCGAAGCTGTGGGCCCAACCGGGCGCGGCGAGCCGCAGGACACCGTCCGTTTGCCAGCTCGCCTGCGGGTGGAGCTGGGCCAGCATGGCGCCTGTTCCAGCCTCGCCGACGGCGCGCGAGTGGTGAGCGACGTCGGCTTCCAGCAGGCGCTGGATGTCCGGCCAGTCAGGAATGAGGCAACTGCGGAACAGGGCCCAGGCACCCTCGGCGATCTGCCGCAGCCGACGGGTGCCGCCCTCGCGCAACTCTCGGACGATGCGCGGTAGCTCCGGACCGTCACCGTAGAAGGCGAGGTCCTGGCGGATGCGGCTCTCGGGCACAGCAATCATGGCGTCGAGCTCGTCGGCGAGCCGCCGGTGCCCGGACTCGGCATCGGCGCAGAGGAAATCGGGGACACCCTCGAAACTGGCGTTGACCAGATCCAGCAGGCAGTCAGCCTGCCGCGGCACGTTCTGCCGCACCCTGCGCCACCAGCGATCACGCCTGATCGAAGCACTGACGCAGTGATGCCCCGCCCCGGCGACGCCGCTGAGTAGCTGGTCCATCGGCGAGACGCTGAACCTGGTGCTCGCCACATCCGATACACCGAATCCTAGTTCGAGCATGGATCCACCCCAGACGCTGCTTCTCCCGACGTGACAGGACGATCATGCCGCCTGTCGTACGGGTTCGGGCGGATTCGCAACTATTCGGTCCTGATTGAACAGCTCGCGGAACGCATGCTCCCGCTGTGACCATCTCGGCACACGCTTCGCCATATTCCACCCCTCAACAGGAGAGGCACCACCTTGCGCCTGCCCACACGCACTTCGTTCCGCCGACTTGTCGGACTCTCCGCCGCCACGATGGCGCTGGCCGGCGGCACCACGATGGCCTCTGGCGGCACAGCCAACGCGGCCCCCGGGGACAACGTCTGCCGCTACGCGTCGGTCAACGTTGCCACCTTCAACATCCTGCCGTGCGTCTACCAGGACAGCAGCGGCTACGTGCACGGGAAGGCCATCGCCACCGGCGGCTCGACCGAAGCCTACCTGCACGTGCAGATCGGCTACCGGTGCGACGGTGGATCGGTCAACTGGGTTCCTGGGACGGACACTTCCCTGCGCATCGGGGCGGGCGGCGGCACCCTGTACACCGTGCCCACCGACGGCATCGGCACGCTCAATGGCTGCCAGTACTTCTCGAAGACCTGGATCTTCGACAACGATACGGCCTACGGGGACGTCGAGGCCGGCCCGATCTACACCTGACCGCTGATCAACTCACGGGGAATTGTTCGACGGTGGAACAGGAGGCGCCAGGACTGCGTGTTGCAGGCCCGGCGCCTCGTCCTACCAAACGGCCGCCACCCTCGTCCCACTCCTTATGGCTCGACATGCGCCCGCCGCACCGGGACCGCGGCCGGGGCAACCCCGCCGCCGGGGCGCGGCCCGAGGTGTGGGAGGGTCAGAGGCCGTTGCCCACACCGGCCATGCGACGTCGAACCAGGTGGCCGAGAGGATCAGGAGCCGTTCCGTGCCCGATGAGATCACCCTGCGCCCCGTCACCGCCGACGATCTCGATCTGTTCGAGCAGGAGTTCAGCGGGCCGCAGGGCGCCGGCCCCTACCAGTGGTTCGGCTTCCACTCACCGGCCGGCCTGCGCCGCCGCTTCGCGGACACCGGCCTGCTCGGCCCCGACGGCGGGGTACTCTCCGTCGCCGAGAAGGGCGTGACGGTGGGCCGGGTCGAATGGTTCCCCGCCAGCTGGGGACGACCCGACACGTCCGCCTGCTGGACCCTGGCGATCGGCCTGATACCCGCCGCGCACGGCCGGGGCATCGGCACCCGGGCCCAGCGACTGCTGGCCGAGTACCTCTTCGACCACACCAGGGCCGAGCGGATCCAGGCCTGGACGGACCAGGCCAACCTCGCCGAACAGCGCGCACTGGAGAAGGCAGGCTTCGTCAGGGAAGGCGTGCTGCGCTCCGCGCAGTGGCGCGGCGGGCAGTGGCACGACCAGGTGATCTTCTCCATGCTCCGCGCGGAGCTTTCCGACGGCGAAGCGAGGTGAGGTCAGGTGAGGCGAGGTGAGGTGAGCAGGAGACGCTGACCGACCCGACGATCCTCGGCCGGCCAAGGCCGGCCGACCCCCACGCGGCACACCGTCAGCCGCTGTAGGTGCTCGCGTCGCCAGGGTGGAGTGGTGGCGCGGCTACCGTGGGTGCACGGCGTAGGTCAGGTGTGTCACCCGCGACGACGACTCCGAACGGATCGGCTCCAGCGCGACCCTGGACGCGTCCACGCCGTCGAACAGGCGGGTGCCGGAGCCGAACAGCACGGGTGCCAGCGCGATCGAGAACTCGTCGATCAGGCCGGCGTTCAGGTGCTCCAGGATCGTCGCGCCGCCGCCGGCGATGCGGACGTCGCGGTCGCCGGCGGCCTCGCGGGCCCGGTCGAGGGCGTGCTCGATGCCGTCGTTGACGAAGTGGAACGTGGTCCCACCCGGCCGCTCCCAGGGGTCACGCTTGGTGTGCGTCACGACGAACACCGGGGTGTGGAACGGCGCCTCCTCCGGCCAGCTCTGCTCGCCGAGGTCGAACATGCGCTTGCCCATGACGCTCGCGCCGGTGCGCTCGAACGTCTCCCGCGCGATGTCGTTGTCGCGCCCTTCCTCGCCGCCCTCGCCGAGCTTCAGTCTCTCCCGGAAGTACCGCAGCGGGAAGATCCACTGCTGCAGTTCCATCCACTGCGCCATCCAGCGCTGGACCTGCGGGTCGCCCTGCCTCTCGGGTGCGAAGAGGTCCTCACCGGGCGCGGACTCGGGCGCGATGAACCCGTCCAGCGACATCGACACGCTGAAGAACACCTTCCCGGCCATCAGCCCTCAGCTCCCTTCCGAAGGGTCTCGGTGACGTAGGCAGCCAGGTTGCTCAGGGTCTGCCGGCCGCCCTCGATCGCGTGGTACTTCTCGACCGCCTCGTCGCGCAGTTCCTTGGTGGGGAACACCGTGCGCATCTCGATCCGGGTCGCCGCGCCGTCCGGCGCGAAGGTCAGGACCGACTCGAAGGCGTTCGGGTCGTCGCGGGACTCACCGTGCAGCAGCGCGATCCGCTCCGGCGGGGCGATCCGCAGCCAGCGGATCCACTCGGAGTAGTCGGTTCCGTCCGGCCCGTGCAGCACGAAGTCCCACTCCCCGCCCTCGCGGAACTCGAAGGACCGCGTGGTGGTGGTGAACCCCTCCGGCCCCCACCACCGCGACAGGTGCCGGATCTCGGTGAACGCCTCGAACACCAGCTCCCGTGGGGCGCCGATGACCCGGGAGATCACGATCTCCCGGTCTGCCGTCGCCGGCTCCGCCCGCGTTTCCTGCCTTGCCGCTGCCATCGGTCATTCCTCCTGCCGTGTCTGCTTGAGGTCCTGCACGTAGGTGTCCAGCCGGTCGAAGCTCTCGTTCCAGAACCGCTCGAATCCGCCGACCCAGTCGTGGACCGGTCGCAGCCCGCGGGCGTCCAGGCCGTAGAGGCGCTGCTTGCCTGCCTTGCGGTCCCGCACCAGCCCGACCTCCCGGAGCACCCGCAGGTGTTTGGACGCCCCCGGCTGGGTCATCCCCAGCTCCTGGGCCAACTCGGTCACCGGCCGCTCACCCGCCCGCAGCAGCGCCAGGATGTCCCGGCGCTGCGGCTCGGCTATCGCGTTGAAGACGTCCGATGTCGTCGCTGCTCGTGCCATAACACCGATCATATGCCCATATCGGCATGCGTCAAGCCGAAGGGAATCAAGCGGGTCCTGTCGGATGACGACGGTGGAGATGGCAGTGCGTGGCGGCCCACCGCGGTGTCCGACCGAGCCTCGTTCCGACTCCTCCGCATGCGGATCCTCACACGGTGAGTGGATCGAACGTGTGAGACACATTCGAGAACGTACTGGTCAGGGGCCGGTACGGTTCCTCCGTGACCGCTCCTGCTCGGACCGACGATGAGATCGTCGCGGGGATCCGCGAATTCGCCCGCGCCAACCGCCTCCCCCGGCCCGCACCCGCGAAGGCCGCGGACGCGTTCGAGGCCCTCACCGGGTTTCCGATGCAGCCGCTGCTGCGGAGGATCTACTGCGAGGCGGCCAACGGCGGCTTCGGTCCTACGCTGTGCAGATGCTCATGA
This sequence comes from Kitasatospora sp. NPDC008050, assembly GCF_042957465.1. Taxonomy (NCBI): domain Bacteria; kingdom Bacillati; phylum Actinomycetota; class Actinomycetes; order Kitasatosporales; family Streptomycetaceae; genus Kitasatospora; species Kitasatospora sp. NPDC008050. Next base: position 14,717 of record NZ_JBIBIJ010000011.1, on the reverse strand, counting down.
GCCTCGCGTAGCTCGGTCCGCGTGCCCCCGGGCAGGACGACACCGGACCAACACCGGACCGGCCCGGATCAGCCCGTACCGGCGTTCACCGGAGGGCCTGCTGTGCGAGGGCGAGCTGGTGCTGCTCGCTCGCGCGGTCGTGGTCGAGCTGGGCCTGGTGCAGCCGGATCTGCTGCTGCTGGTAGGCGGCGTCGACTCCGTACCAGATGCCGATCAGGTTGGTCCGCCGCTTGCAGCCGGTGTCGGCCGTCGCGGTCGCGATCTCCAACCGCCCGGGGGTGGAGGACTGTTGCCACCGCGGGTCGTTGTAGGCGTCGACCGGCGTGGCGTAGGTGTAACCCTCGGCCTTCATGCAGGCGGACCAGGCGGCGAAGGCGGCCTTGACCCGCGGATCGGCAGTGGCCTGGGTGTAGCTCATGCTGTTGATCTGCCCGGCGAGTTGGGACGATCCCAGGGGATCGGTGCCGGCCAGCTGTCGCTGGGCCTCGCCGTGGCACCCGCCCGCGGGGGCGCCGTGGCCCGTCCCGGTCAGGGCCGCTCGCTCGGGAGCGGGCAGGTCGGCCGGCAGCGGCGTGCGGGGCTGTGGCTGCTGGTCCGGGTCGGCGGGAGAGTGGTAGCCCTCCACCGCGGCCGTGGCCGGGTCGGCCGGGCCGTAGCGGCGCGGGACCTCGCTGCCGCTGCGCTGGTGGGCCAGCTCCGGTGGGGCCTGGAAGTCGAACCCCTGCCGCTTCATGCAGCCACCGGCGACGACCCAGACCGCGTGCTCGAGGTGGGCGTCCTGCGCCGGGGTCAGCAGGTAGTCCTCGATGGGCAGTCGCAGGGCGGACAGGTCGCTCGGGGCGGCCGTGGCGGTGACCGGAGCGGCCGGCCCCGGGGTGACCAGCGATCCGGCCGGCGCGGTGTCGACGGCGTGCCCGTGCGGGCCGGCACAGCCGCTCGCCAGGCCGGCGAGGGCCGCCAGGACGGCTGCGGTGAGGGTCAGGGCCGGGTGGCTCGCCGATCGGCGAATGAGGTTGGGAGGCATAGCGGTTGACGCCTTCGCTCGCTCGCTGGCTGACTGGCTGACTGGCGGGGCTGTGGCCGACCGGCCCGCGATGCGGGCAGGCCGGCCACGGTCAAGGTCGCGTCACCGCGTGCGCGGTGGCGTTGCACCGGGGCGAAGCACCGTGGCTCACCCGTAGTTGTAGATCGAGAACGATGCCTCGTTGTTGTAGGTGGTCATGAGATTGCCCGCGCCGTCGGGCTGGATCACGTCGTAGGCCCCCCAGCCGTAGGCCGCGCTGTTCACGTAGACGTAGACGTCCTGGTAGCCGCCGTTCGCCCCCCAGGCGGCGTTGTTCTTCACCGGGCAGCCCAGGCAGTTGCCGCCGCTGCTGGTGGGGCCCTGGCCGAACGTCTCGCCCGCGAGGTCGTTCTCCTGGGTGCCGTACGTGTACCACTCGCTGCCCGCGCCGTTGCTGTTGTAGGTGAGGCAGAGCTGAACGCCGCAGATGTCCTGGCCGTTGCTGTAGATGGTGCCGGCGCTGGCCGGGGTGGCCAGCAGCAGACCGCCGCCGGCCAGTGCCGCGGTGGCCGCGAAGAGCGTGATCCTGGTGCGCAGTGCTGTCATGGTTTCCTCCCGTTGGTTCGTTGCTCGCCCAGGGATGGGCTGATCGGAGGCGGCCGGTCGGAGCCGGCTGCTCGGACCCGACCGATCGGATCCGGCTCCTCGGATCCGGTTGCTCGGAGCCCGCTGCTCGGAGCCCGCTGCTCGGGTCAGGGTCGTGGCGAGGCGGCCGAGTCGGCGTTCTTGACGGCGGTGTCGATGGCCTGCCGGACCTGGGTCAGCTGCGGGAGCTGCGCCTGGATGTCCTGGGCCTCCAGCCGCGACTCGGCGCCGAACCAGGTGCCGACCACGTCGGCCTGCTGCTTGCAGGCCACATCGGCGCCCGCGGTGGCGATTTCCTCGGCCGTGGGGGTGGGTGTCCGCCAGCGGTGGTCGTTGACGGCGCTTTCGGGTGTGTCGTACCGGTACCCCTTGGCGCTCATGCAACCCGACCACCGGGCGAAGGCGGACTTCACCGCGGCCTCGTCCAGGGAGCGTTGGTAGTCGTGGAAGTTGATGTCGACGGCCGCCTGGTCGTCCTGCACGATCCCGCCGCCCGCGGTCAGGATCCGTTCCGCCTCCCCGACGCAGCCGCCGGGCGGGACGGCGAGGCCGCGGTACGTTCCACCGGCCGGTGCGGTCGGTGCGGCCGTCGAGCCGGGGAGTTGGGGCGCCCCGGTGCCGTGGCCGAGGACGGCTGCCAGGTCGGGCGGGAGCGCGGGTTCCGTGGGCTGCTGCCCTGGGGCGCGCAGGGCGCCGGGGGCGTGGTAGCCGTCGGTCCGGGCGGTGTCCGGGTCGGTGGGACCGTAGCGGTTCACCATCTGCGACCGGGTGCCGAGGTCCACGGCAGGTGCGTAGTCGGCGCCGAAGCGCTTCATGCAGGAGCCGATCAGCGCGGCTCTGGCGCTCTGGATCCGCGCGGCATCGGCGGAGCCGATCAGGTAGTCCTCGATCGGCAGGCGCAGGCCGGACAGTGGGCCCTGAGCCGCCGTGGTGCTGCCCGGGGCAGGCGACGGGACGGCGGCCGGCGCCGCCGATCCGGCGGCCGGGGGCCGGGTTCGGCTTCCCGGGGCGGCGGCGCACCCCGTGGTGACCAGCCCCAGGCTCAGGCTCGCGGCCACCAGGCCGAGGGCGGCCGCGGTCTTGACAGGTCGCGCCGCGGCGATGCGTGGCATCCTCGCCCGCCCGGGCCGCTTACCGGCTCACCGCCTGGCGGAGCACCGACGCGCTCACCGGCACTCCTGATAGAAGTCGAAGCACTGCGAGGCGTTGTTGTTCTTCAGGCTGGAGTCGAGGTTGGCTCCCGCGTCGGGGCCGATGGTCTGCTCGGGACCGGCGTTGTTCGAGTTGTAGTAGATCGTCACCGAGTAGTTGATGTTGTAGTCGTACACCGACGCGGCGTTGTTCTTGACGTACTGTCCGGAGCCGCTTCCGTTGCCACCGCCGAACGTGTACCAGCTGGTGTAGAGGTAGTTCTCGGCCTGCTGGCTGTTGCCCGCTCCGTCGCCGAAGTACGAGCCCTGGAAGCCGGAGTTGTAGAAGAGGCAGGCGACGTCGCTCGGGCAGTCCCCGGGGCCGTCGGCGTAGGCCGGAGCGGCGGCCAACAGGCCCGCGCCCAGGGCTGCGGCTGCCGCCGCCATGGCGATCGTCCTTCGTCTCGTGTTCACGCTTTCTCCTTGTCCCTGCCCCAACCGGGCAGCACGCCGCGGAAGTGGTCGAATCACCGCCGCAGGCCGGTCCACGCCTCCCCCGGGCCGGCCGGCGCTGCGGCGGCGTTGCAGACTCTATGGACAGCCGTCCTCGGTCCGTCCTAACTTCGTCCTGACGCACGGTAAGGCGAGCTGTCGTACGGAGTCTCACGGGGTGCGGGGGAATGGAATTCGGCGTCTCGGAATTCGTCTCGGAATTCGGTGTCCTGGGGCCGCTGCACGCGCGGATCGGCGGGCGGGAGGTCACGCTCAACGGCCCGCGGCAGGCCAGGCTGCTCGCCGCCCTGCTGGTCGACGCCAACCGGGTGGTCCCGATGGAGCGGCTGAGTACGGTGATGTGGGACGGCGACGGGCCCGCCACCGCCGTCCGGCAGGTCCAGGACGTCGTCTCCGGGCTGCGCCGCAACCTGTCCGCGTGCGGCGCGCCACCCACCCTGATCAGCACGCACCGCGGCGGCTACCGGATCCAACTGGCCACCGCACAGCTCGACCTGACGGCCTTCGAGCAGGAGCGGGAACAGGCGCGGCACAGCCCGGCGGCAACGGCCGCCGCCGGACTGCGACGCGCGCTGGCCTGCTGGCGTGGTCCGGCCCTGGCCGATCTGACCGGCCGGGCGCTGGAGGCCGATGCCGCCCGGCTCAACCTCGCGCGCACCACCGTGCACAGGGAGTGCCTGGAGCTCGAACTCGCCCTGGGGCGCCACCGGGAGGTGGTCGAGGAGCTGACCGCCCTGCTCCGCGGCCACCCGCACGACGAGCGGTTGGCCGAGCAGGCCATGCTCGCCCTGTACCGCGACGGACGCCAGGGCCAGGCGCTGGAGGTCTACCGGAGCATCCGGCGGCGGCTGGCCGATGACCTCGGCGTCGATCCCACACCACCGCTGCGCGAACTCCAGCGGCGGATCCTGAACGCGGACCCGTCCCTGGCACCGCCGCCCCGGGCCGCGGCCACGGCCGCCGTCCCACCGGGCGGGGCTCCGGCAACTCCCGGCGCAGGCGACCGCAGGAGTCCCGGTGTGCGGCGGCGCCCTGGCGTCCGATGTCAGCTGCCGGCCGACACCCGCCTGTTCACCGGCCGCGCCCGGGAACTCGAAGAGCTGCTGCTGGCCGCCGGTGACGCACCGGGCGGCAGCAGGGCGGGCATGGTGGTGATCTCGGCGATCGACGGCATGGGAGGCGTCGGCAAGTCGGCCCTGGCCGTCCACGCCGCCCACCGGGTCCGCCACCGGTTCCCCGACGGGCAGTTCTTCCTCGACCTGCACGGTCACACACCCGGCAGCCCGCCGCTGCCCGCCGCCGACGCGCTCGGCTGGCTGCTGCGCTCCCTGGGCGTGCCCGCGCAGCGGATCCCGCAGGACCTGGGCGAGCGTGCCGCACTCTACCGGGACCGGATCGCCGACACCCGCACCCTGATCGTCCTGGACAACGCCGCGAGCTCCGCCCAGGTCCGCCCGCTGCTGCCCGGCACCCCCGGCTGCCTGGTCCTGGTCACCAGCCGCAAACGGCTCACCGGCCTCGACGACGCGCACCTGCTGCCCCTGGACGTACTCCCCCGGCCGGAGGCCGTCGCCCTGCTGCACGAGGCCGCCGGGCCCGGCCGGATCCCCGAGGGCCACCCGGGCGACGCCGAGCTGGTGGCCCGCTGCGGACACCTGCCGCTGGCGATCCGGATCACCGCCGCCCGGCTGCGCCACGACCGGACCCTGCAGGTCGAGGACCTCGTCGATCAACTACGCGACGAGCAGCAGCGGTTGTCCCGGATCAGCGATGAGGAACGCAGCCTGAGCGCGGTCTTCGACACCTCGTTCACCGCGCTGCCGCCGGCCGAGCAGGAGCTCTTCCGGCACCTGGGCCGGTTCCCCGGACCGGACTTCGACGCGTACGCCGCCGCCAATCTCCTCGGCACCGACCACCGCACCGCCGAGCGCCTGCTGGAGTCGCTGCTGGACCACAGTCTGCTCATCCAGCACAGCCCCGGCCGCTACCGCTTCCACGATCTCGTCGGTCTGTACGCGCGCGGCATGAGCGAGCACGCCCGCACCGGGGCGGCCGGTGCCGTGCTGGACGATCACGCGACGGCGCTGGACAGGCTGTCGGGCTACTACCTCCACACCGCCCGGCTCGCCGACCACCACCTCGCCCGCCGCCGGAGCACGCCCGCGGTGGCCCACCCGGCACCGGCCACCGCGCCCCGGATCTCCGACCGGGCCACCGCGCTGACCTGGCTGCGCGCCGAGCGCGACAACCTCCTGGCCCAGGGCACCGGGGACGCCGCCCGCACCCGGCCGGCCCCGGTCATCGCGCTCATCGCCGCCCTCGCGGCCTTCCTGCTCCTGGAGGGCCTGTGGACCGAGGCGACCGAACTGCACCGCCGCGCAGCCGACGCCGCACGGCGGCTCGGCGACCCGATCGCCGAGGCGGGTGCCCTCTGCGACCTGGGCCGGGTGCAGCACGCGACCGGGAACTACCAGGCGTCGGCCGAGCTCTACGAGCAGGCCCTCACCCGCTACCAGGGCCTCGGCGACCGCCGCGGCGAGGCGACCGGCCTGCACGAGCTCGGCCGCATCCGGGTCCTGACCGGGGACTACCCGGCCGCCGCCGAGCTGCACGAGCGGGCGCTGGCCATCTTCCGGGCCCTGGGCGACCGCCCGGCCGAAGCCCGTACGCTCTGCGACCTGGGCCGGGCGCGGCACTCCACCGGCGACTCGCCTGCGGCGGTCGGCCTGATGGAGCACGTCCTGACGATCCACCGGGACCTCGGCGACCGCCGCGGCGAGGCGGGTGCGCTGCACGACCTCGGCTACGTCCTGCACGAGATGGGGGACCACCCGGCGGCGGCCGAGCTCCACCAGCGGGCCCTGACGATCTACCGGCAACTGGGCAGCCGCCAGGGCGAGGCGACCGCCCTGTGGAGCCTGGGCCGCGCCCGCCACGAGATGGGGGACCACGGTGCGGCGGTCGGGCTCTTCGAGTCCACGCTGACCATCTGCCGGGAGATCGGCAGCCGCCAGAGCGAAGCCGACGCCCTGCACGGCCTGGGCCGCGCGCAGCACGCGCTCCAGGACCTGCCGGCCGCCGCCCTGCTGTACCGGCAGGCACTCGCCCTCTACCGGGAGATCGGCAGCCGCCCCGGCGAGGCCGCGTTGCTCACCGACCTCGCGGCGCTCGTCACCGACACCACCGGCCCCCGCGACGCGCTGCCGCTGTACCGGCAGGCCCTGGACCTCGCCCGCCTGATCCACAGCCCCCGGGACGAGGCCCGTGCCCTGGACGGCCTCGCCCACTGCTCGGCGCTCCTCGGCGACCCCGGCGTCGCGGTGGCCGCCCTGCGCCGGGCCGTGGCCCTCTACCAGCGCCTCGGCGCCCCCGACACCGCCGCGGCCGTCAGCCGGCTCAGCGCCCTGCAATCACCATGAGCCGGGCCGCCCCGGATGCGCTGACCGACCGTCACCTCCACAACCCGGGCCGGGCCGGGCCGGGCCACGTTGTGGAGGTGACGGTCTGGGCTGGTGCCTGTCGTAGGTGGATCTTGGTTGAACTGTGCCGGGGCGGGGTAGTCGACCACCCGATCGACGCCGGGATCACCGATGTCGTCCGGTGGGGTCGTCCCGCCGGGTGGGGGCCGGGGCGGTGTAGCGCACGGCGCCGGGAACGGGTCACCTCCGGGGTGGCAGTGAGGGAACGTGGGATGAGCGGATCCACCGATGTGCTGGCACACGCGCCGGAGCCGTCGGGACGGGTACGGCCCGGGTGGCGGCTGCCGACCGGTGTGCTGGCCGAGGCCACGCGCGCTCTTGACCGGGCGTCGGCCTTCGCCATCGGGACGCAGGGCGGCGACGGCGCCTGGCGGGTACCGGCCCAGCCGCGGATCCTGGACAACGCCGTGGCGGCCTACAGCCTGGCCGGTGTCGACGGCGCCCAGGAGGCGCGCGAGCGTGCCGTGCGCTGGCTCGCCTCGGCCACCGTGCAGCGGCACGACCCACTGGTCGCGGCCGCGGACCGGTGGCTGCTCGGCCTGAGCACCGGCCCCGGTGTTCCGGCCCTCCCCCGCCTGGTGGTGCACCAGGGCCCGCACCTGCGGCGAGCCCTGTACCTGCACGCCCTCGGCTGCGCCGCCGACGCTCCCGGAGCCGATCCCGGCCTGTTGCTGGACCACGTCCGGGCCGCGCTGGGCGCCGACCGCGGCGCACACCTCAAGCCCTGGCAGCGCAGCCTGCTGCACGCCTTCGAGGCCATCGGCCACTGCGCCCTGGGCACACCCCTCCCGCCGGACGCCCCGGACGAACTCGGGCGCGGGCAGTCGGCCGACGGCGCGTTCTACGGCATGCCGATGGTCACCGGCATGCTGCACCTCGCGCTGACCCGGATCGCGCCCGACCATCCCGTCACGCGGCGCTGCCGCGAGAGCCTCCTGGCCGACCAGCACGAGGACGGCACCTGGCGCTTCCTGGTCAGCGAGGTGTGGGACACCGGCCTGATGGTGCGGGCCCTGCGTGGGCACCTCCGCTTCGAGCAGGCCGCGCTCGCCCCGGCCCTCGGCTTCCTCGCGTCGGCCCAGCGCGAGGACGGCGGCTGGGCCTGCGCCCACGCCCTCGACTCGGACAACGACACCACCGGCAACACCCTCCTCGCCCTGGCCGGCACCGCGTGGGCCGAACACGTCCGGGCCGGCGCGACCGACTACGCCCGCCGACACCAGACACCGCAGGGCCTGTGGACCACCTGGCGGTCCAGCGACGACACCCCGGTCGCCGACGTCGTCGCCCACATGGTCGCCGGCATCGCCGCCGCCGCCCTGCCCGGGATCGACCTCGGCCCGGCCCGCCGGTGGCTGGCCGACCTCGCCACCACCGGCGGCTGGGAATCCAACTGGTACATCCCCCTCCCCTACGGCCCGGCCGAGATCGCTCCCGCCCTCGGCCACCGGCCCGGCCCCGACGCCCCGCCACCCGGCCGCGGCGCCGCGACGGCCCTCCTGGCGGCGCAGCGCCCGGACGGCGGCTGGCCCCGCATCCCGGACGAACCGTACTCCAGCCCCACCGCCACCGGTCTGGCCCTGACCGCCCTGACCACCGACGCCCTCGACGTCCCCGAGACCGCGCTGCACCGAGCGGTGCGCTTCCTCATCGACGCGCAGACCCCGGACGGGACCTGGAACGACCGGCCCGTCATGTACGGCCCCCGGCCCTTCCTGACCGTCACCACCCCCCAGGTCCACGCCCTGGCCGCCCGCGGACTGAACGACCTCCTCCAGGCGGCCCGAGCGCGCACCGGAGCAGCGTGATGAACCCAACCGATCTGCACACCTCCACGGACGTGGGCACCCCCGACGGCGAACTCCTCGCCGAACTCGGCCCGCAGGCAGCCGTCTTCGACTTCGACGGCACCCTGGTCGACACCCACACCGTCAACACCGACGCGGCCCACGCCAGCCTCACCGACCTCGGCCTCGCCGTCCCCGAGCGGTGGCTGCACACGGCCCCGCTGGCGGACCTGACGGCCCTGCGGCAGCGGCTGCGCAGCGATCTGGACCTGCGACTGCCGTGCACCGACGGGGAGTTCGTCGACCGCACCCGGGCCCACTGGCTCACCCTCAGCGACCGGGTGCGGCCGATCGCGCGCGTGGCGGCCCTCGCCCGCGAGCTGGCCCAGGCCGTGCCCGTGGCGGTGGCCTCCGCCAACGACGGCCAGGTCGTGCGCGCCGGCCTGACCGCGGCCGACCTGGGCGGCCTGTTCGAGGTCATCGTGGCCCGCGAACATGTCCCCCGTCTCAAACCCGCGCCCGACGCCTACCTGCTGGCCACCGCGAAGCTGGCGGTGCCCCCCGACCGGTGCGTGGCGTTCGAGAACACCGCCGAAGGCCTCGAAGCCGCCCGCGCCGCCGGCATCCCCGTGATCGACATCCGCGACACCACCTGGGCCGTCCAAAGACCCTGACCCCCTCGGGTAGCCGACGGCCTCGGTCCGGCCCCAGGGCCTCCGCCGGGGCCGGCATTCACCGCGGCAGTTCCAGCGGGACCTCCGCGATGAAGCAGGCGCCGGTGGAGGCCGTGCCGTCGAGGCGGAGGGTGCCGCCGTGGCGGTGGGCGATCTCACGGGCGATGGCCAGGCCCAGGCCGGTGCCACCGGCGTCGCGGGTGCGGGAGGCGTCGAGACGGGCGAATCGCTCGAAGATCCGCTCCTGCTGTTCGGGCGGTACGCCCGTCCCGTCGTCGCGGACCTCCAGCACGACGGTGGTCCCGTGCGAGGTGACCGTCAGGGTGACGGTGCTGCGGGCGTGGCGTACGGCGTTGTCGAGGAGGTTGCGCAGCAGTCGTTCCAGCTGCCGCGCATCGCCGTGGACGGCGATGTCGTCCGCCGCGCGGCAGTCGACCCGTACGGCGGCGGGGGCATGCCGGCGGGCCTGTGCGGCCGCGTTGCGGGCCAGGTGGCCCAAGTCGACGCGGTGAGCGGGTAGTGAGGTGTGGTTGTCGAGGTCGGCGAGCAGGAGCAGGTCCTCGGTGAGTTGCTGGAGGCGTTCGGCGTCGTCGAGGGTGTCGCGGATGACGCTGGGCCAGTCCGTGTGATCGGGGTAGTGCAGGGCCACTTCGAGATCTGCTCGCAGGGCGGCGAGGGGGGTGCGCAGTTCGTGCGAGGCGTCCGCGGTGAAGCGGCGCTGCTGTTCGACGGCCTGTTCCAGCCGGTCCAGGGTGTCGTTGGTGGTGGCGGCCAGGCGGGCTATCTCGTCGCGGCGGGGCGGGACGGGGACGCGCAGGCTCAGGTCGCGGGCGGTGATGGCGCGCAGGCGCTGCTGGATGCCCTCCACCGGGCGCAGGGCCCGGGAGGTGGTGGCCCAGACGATCAGGGCGACCAGCAGGACGGCTGCGGGGATTCCGCCGTAGAGCGCGGAGTCGATGTCCGCGACGGCCTGTTCGGCCTCCCAGGGGGTGACCAGGAGATGGAGGGTCAGGTGCCCGGCGGGGGCGGCGACTCCGTCGAGCGGCCCGGGGCTCTGGAAGGAGGCGATGAACAGGGTGAAGTCGTGCCCGGCCAGGCGCCTGCTGCGGGGCAGGGCACTGCCGTCGACGGGGCCCAGATGGACGGTCGTCTGGGCGAGGGGAGGAGTGCCCGGTTCGGCAGGACGCAGCGGATCCGGCACGAAGGGGGCCAGTTCCGGTGCGCCTGCGACGAGGTGTCCTTCGGCGTCGATGACCGCCCAGGTGTCATTGCCCTCGTAGTTGGTGAGGTCGCCACCGCGCGTGTAGCGGGCCTCGATCACATTCACGGTGGCTTTCGCCTGGTTGAGGGCATCGGCCATCTTCGAGGCGTACAGCTCGTGGCGCAGCCACCACGCGCCGGCGCTGAAGGCCAGGGCGGCGGTGAGGGCCGCGGCCAGGGCGGCGCGCAGCCGGATCGGCAGGCGGCTCGTGATCATCGTCGGTCTACTGGTCATCGTCGGCCAGTCGGTATCCGGCGCCGCGCACGGTCTGGATGGTGGACCGGCCGAACGGCGTGTCGATCTTGCGGCGCAGTGCGCTGATGTGGACGTCGACGACGTTGCTGCCGCCCTGCTGATGGGCGTCCCAGACCTGTTCCAGCAGTTCGGTGCGGCTCACCACGTCGCCGGCTCTCAGCCCGAGGTGGGCGAGCAGGGCGAATTCCTTGGTCGTCAGCTCGATGTCGCTCCCGCCTCGGGTGCAGCGGCGGGTGGCCGGGTCGAGGTGAAGGTCGCCGATCCGCACGGCGGCCTGCCGGACCGGGCCGCCGCGGCGGATCAGTGCCCGCAGCCGGGCCAGCAGGACGACGTACGAGAACGGCTTGGCCAGGAAGTCGTCCGCACCCGTGTCCAGCGCCTCGGCCTCGTCGTACTCCCCGCTCTTGGCGGTGAGCATCAGGATCGGGGTGCGGTTGTCCTCCCGGCGCAGCTGGTCGCAGACCCGGTAGCCGTCCAGGCCGGGGAGCATGATGTCCAGGACGATCGCCTGGTAGGGCTGTTGCCGGGCCATCCACAGGCCGTCGCGACCGTCGTGGCACACGTCCACCGCGTAGCCCTCGGCCTCCAGGCCGCGCCGCAGTACGGCGGAGATCCGCCTGTCGTCCTCGACCACTAGTACGCGCATGCCGGTCATCCTGCCTCATGGCCCGATTCGGAGGATGAAGATCACTTCATGTGGATTCATCATCGCTTCATCCTCACCGGCCGATGGTGGGCACTCCCTTCCGCACCACTCGGCTGGAGTGCCCGTGTCCCTCGTACTGTCCCGTCCGCGTCCGCGCCAGGAGCGGGATCCGGCGCCGGCGCCGAACACCCCGATCAGCGGCCGGTACTGGAGGGGAGCCCCGTACCTGCTGGCCACGCTCTTCTTCGGCGCCTACGGCGCACTGTCCGTCGCCAAGCACCTCCAGCTGCGGACCAACGGCTACGACCTGGGCATATTCGAGCAGGCCGTGCGCGCCTACAGCGAACTGCGCGCCCCCGTCTCGGAGCTCAAGGGTGCGGGCTTCAACCTGCTGGGCGACCACTTCCACCCGATCCTGATCACCCTGGCTCCCTTCTACCGGCTCTTCCCCTCCCCGGTGACCCTGCTCGTCGCCCAGGCCGCCCTCCTCGCCGTGTCGGTGGTGCCGGTCACCCGGCTGGCGATCCGCACCACCACTCCCCTGCTCGGCACCGGGATCGGCCTCGCCTACGGGCTCTCCTGGGGACTCCAGAAGGCCGTCGCCTTCGACTTCCACGAGATCGCCTTCGCGGTCCCGCTCCTGGCGTTCTGCCTGGAACGCCTGGCGCGACGGCAGTGGCGTGCCGCCACCGCGTACGCGCTCCCGCTGGTCCTGGTCAAGGAGGACCTGCCGATCACCCTCGCCGCGATCGGCCTGTACATCCTGCTGAACGGCCGCCGCCGACTGGGGGCGGCGGTCGTGGCCTTCGGGGTCCTGTCCGGGCTGCTGATCGTGCTGGTCCTCATCCCGGCCCTCAACCCCCACGGCCAGTACGACTACCTCACCTCGACCTCCCCTGACTCGGACGGCCCGCTCGCCCGGCTGCTGCTTCCGCAGGTCAAACTCGACACACTGATCGCCCTGTTCGTCCCGACCGCGTTCCTGGCTCTGCGCTCACCCCTGGTCCTGCTCGTCGTTCCGACGCTCGCCTGGCGCTTCTGGTCGACCAACCCGGCCTTCTGGGGGCAGGACTACCACTACAGCGCGGTCCTGATGCCGATCGTCTTCCTGGCCTTCGCGGACGCGCTGGGCAGGCTGCGCGACCGCCGGCTGGTCCAGCCGCGGATCATCGCGAGCGCTGTCGCGGTCAGCGTGTCCGTGAGCCTCCTGCTGCTCCCGGGGCTGCCGTTGAGCGAGCTGACCGGACCGGCCTGGAAGCCCAGCCCGTGGGCCGGCCCGGCCCGGGAGGTGATGGCCGCCGTACCCGACAACGCGCAGATCGGCGTGGTCAACTCCCTGGCAGCGCAACTCACCGATCGCGCCCACGTCTACCGGCTCCCGACGGCCCTGGACGGCGGAACCAAGCCCGAGTGGCTTCTGGTCAGCGACCCCGCGCGCGGCGGAATGCCCGCCATGGCCTGGGAACTGACCTGCCTGCCCCGGCTGCCTTCGCTGGGCTACCACCTGGTCGAGGAACGCAGCGGGATCCAGCTCTACCGGCTCGGCGGCAGCTGAGCCACCTGGACCCAGCGATGCTGTGAGACTGCGTCAGCAGGGCCTCCTGGAGGGCTTGTTGGCGCATCCGCAGGTCCAAGCGTCGGATGGCCGGTGGTGCCGTACATCACCTCTGGTTCGACTGTGGATCGGGTACGTGAATCGCTACGCTCGGCTTGAGCCCCATAGGTTACCGATGAGTAGCCATCGCTCCGCAGGTCGTGCCGTCGTTCCGTGGCTGGAGGAGCCCGCATGCAAATCGCCGCGATCATCGTGTCGCTGGTCCTGGCCGTGATCGGCACGTCGCTCTTCGCGCGCGCGGTCCTCCGGATCTACGGCTTCGTCCGGCTCGGTCAGAACGTGCCCGCCGGCTCGCGCAGCGACGACTGGAAGGACCGCACGGTCACCGTCGTCCGCGAGTTCCTCGGGCACACCCGGATGACCACCTGGGGCATCGTCGGTGTGGCCCACTGGTTCGTCGCGGTCGGCTTCTTCACTCTGGTGCTGACCGTGGTCAACGCCTTCGGCCAGCTGTTCAAGGCCGACTGGCTGCTGCCGGTCATCGGTGACTGGCCGGCCTACGGCGCCTTCGTCGACTTCATCGGCGTGATGACCACGCTCGGCATCCTGACGCTGACCGTGATCCGCCAACTGAGCCACCCATGGCGCCCGGGCCGCAAGTCCCGGTTCGCGGGCTCCAACTCCGGCCAGGCGTACTTCGTCGAGGCCGTCATCCTGATCGTCGGCTTCTGCATCTACACCATGCACGGCCTGGACGGCGCACTGCACCACGCGGACGGCTACCAGGCGGGGTACTTCCTGTCGTACCCGCTGGTCGCCGCGTTCAAGGGGCTGAGCATCTCCACGCTGCAGAACCTGGTCCACCTCTTCGCGATGATCAAGATCGCGACCACTTTCATCTGGATGATCACGGTCTCGCTCAAGACCGACATGGGCGTGGCCTGGCACCGCTTCCTGGCCTTCCCGAACATCTGGTTCAAGCGGAACGCCAGGGGCGGGGTCGCGCTCGGCGCGCTGCTGCCGATGCACTCGGGTGGCGCCCCGATCGACTTCGAGGACCCGGCCGAGGACGCCGTCTTCGGTGTCTCGCAGGTCGAGCACTTCTCCTGGAAGGGCATCCTCGACTTCTCCACCTGCACCGAGTGCGGCCGCTGCCAGTCGCAGTGCCCCGCCTGGAACACCGGCAAGCCGCTCTCGCCGAAGCTGCTGATCATGAGCCTGCGCGAGCACGCCTACGCCAAGGCACCGTACCTGCTGGCCGGTGAGGACAAGTCGAACGTCCCGGCCGCCGCCGTGGCCGAGGCCGGGCGCCCGCTGATCGGCACCGCCGAGGCCCCCGGTTCCGGTGGGCTGGGCGGGGTCATCGACCCCGACGTGCTGTGGTCCTGCACCACCTGCGGGGCCTGCGTGGAGCAGTGCCCGGTGGACATCGAGCACATCGACCACATCGTCGACATGCGCCGTTACCAGGTGATGATCGAGTCCTCGTTCCCGACCGAGGCCGCGACGATGCTCAAGAACCTGGAGAACAAGGGCAACCCGTGGGGCATGGCCACCAAGGCGCGCCTGGACTGGGTCAAGGAGCTGAAGAAGGAGACCGGCATCGAGGTACCGGTGATCGGGCAGGACATCGAGCCGGCCGAGGTCGAGTACCTCTACTGGGTCGGCTGCGCTGGTGCGCTGGAGGACCGGGCGAAGAAGACCACCAAGGCCTTCGCCGAACTGCTGCACACCGCCGGGGTCCAGTTCGCGATCCTGGGCAAGGAGGA
>NZ_JBIBIJ010000010.1:145773-323497 GCF_042957465.1 Kitasatospora sp. NPDC008050 | reverse complement strand
GGGTCGACGAGGCGCTGTCGCTCAACCCCGACATCGTCTCCACCGCCTGCCCGTTCTGCCTGGTGATGCTCTCCGACTCGGTCAACGGCAAGAAGAACGAGGGCGCGGCCAAGGAACACCTGAAGGTGGTCGACGTGGCCCAGCTGCTGCTGGAGTCCGTGAAGGCGGCCCCGCCGGTGGTCGAGGAGCCGGCCCAGGTCTAGCGCCTGCTCAGGGCCGGAGCCTGCTCAGGTCTGGAGCGTGCTCAGGTCGAGCTTCTGCTCAGGGCCGGAGGGTGCTCAGGTCTGGAGCGTGCTCAGGTCGAGCTTCTGCTCAGGGCCGGAGCCTGTTCTGTTCGGAGCTGCGCCGGGAGTCGGCGCCCGGAAAACCGGGTGCCGACTTTCCGGTTCTCCGCTGATTTCTCCGCCGCCGGATTCTGCGGATCGGGTCGTGCGGACGCCGTTCTGATCGTGCGCGGGTTCGAGCGCTGCGCGAATGTGCTTGCGGCGTACCGCCTCACATATGATGCCTGCCCCGGGTGGTATCCACCCGGGGCAGGCTGCTACTCACATACAGGGCTTATTCTCAACGGAACCGGGGACGCGGCGCGGGGGTCGCGACCGTCTGGTTCGGCCGGCCGCACAGCTGCCGGTCCGATGAGCACCAAGCACCCAAGCGACGGTCCTGGCACCATCACCGCCAGGTCGCTGACCGGAACCAAGGGGAGAAACGCACAGATGACCCAGGCGATCATGCTGGTCGGCGGCCAGGGGACCCGGCTGCGCCCGCTCACCACGCACACCCCGAAGCCGATGCTTCCGGTCGCGGGCGTGCCCTTCATCGCGCACCAGCTCGCCCGCGCCGCTGCCGCCGGCGTCACCCGTGTCGTGCTGGCCACCTCGTACCTGGCCGAGGTGTTCGAGGAGCACTTCGCCGATGGCACCCCGTACGGGCTGGAGCTCGTCTACCTGACGGAGCGTGAACCGCTCGGGACCGGCGGCGCGATCCGCAACGCCGCCGAGGGCCTGACCTGCGGCGCCGACGAGCCGGTGCTCATCTTCAACGGCGACATCCTCTCCGGCCTGGACATCGCCGCGCTGCGGGACGGCCACGTGGCCGCCGGCGCCGACGTCACCCTGCACCTGACCCGGGTCGAGGACCCGCGCGCCTTCGGCCTGGTGCCGACCGACGCCGAGGGCCGGGTGCTGGAGTTCCTGGAGAAGCCGGAGACCCCCGAGCAGATCGTCACCGACCAGATCAACGCCGGCTGCTACGTCTTCACCCGCTCGGTGATCGACCGCATCCCGGCCGGCCGGGTCGTCTCCGTCGAGCGCGAGACCTTCCCCGAGCTGCTGGAGAGCGGCGCCCTGGTGCGCGGCGTCGTCGACACCTCGTACTGGCTGGACCTGGGCACCCCCGCCGCCTTCGTGCGCGGCTCCGCGGACCTGGTGCTCGGCCGCGTCGACTCGCCCGCCGTCCCCGGCCCCACCGGTGACGCGCTGCTGCTGGACGGTGCCACCGTGGACCCGGCGGCCGTGCTCAGCGGCGGCACCGTGGTCGCCGCCGGCTCGGTGGTCGCGGCCGGCGCGATCGTCGAGGGCAGCGTCGTGCTGCCCGGCGCGGTGATCGGCGCCGACGCGTACGTGAAGGACTCCATCGTCGGTGCCTACGCCACCATCGGCGAGCGCACCGCGCTGGACGGCGCCGTGATCGGCGACGGTGCCGTGGTCGAGTCCGACAACGAGCTGCCGAACGGCATCCGGATCGCCTGCGGCACGCGGCTGCCGGTCGGCGCGGTGCGCACCAGCGCGGGCCCCGGTGGCTGCCCCGCGGGCGAGAGCTCGGCGGCGGCGGTGCACGGTTCGGTGCTGCAGAAGTAGTCGTCGTCGGACGCTGTCGTCCGTCGGTGGACGCTGTCGTCCGCCGTCGGACGCCGTCGTCCGCTGTCGTCCGCCGTCGTGGCGGAGCGTGGCAGTGCGGCAGGGCGGTGCGTCACAGCCCTGCTGCAATGCCATGGTTTCGCTGGGTGGCCCGGCTGCCGTCCCCCTTTCCGGGTACCTTCGGAGGGTGGCAGGCAATGGATATCCCAACGGGTGGGGCGGCGAGCGTAACCAGGCCGCGTCGGCCCGGACGCATGAGCCGTACGGTTCCTACGGCTCGCAGGGCCCGCAGAGCTCGCACGGCCCGCAGGGCTCGCACGGCCCGCAGGGCTCGCACGGGGCTGACCCGTACGGCGACGATCCGTACCGCGCGGACCGGCCCGGGAACACCCGGGCCTTCCCGATCGGTGAACAGGGTTACGCCGGTGAGCAGGGCTACGGGGCGTACGGTGGCGCGCAGCAGGAGCGGGAGTGGGAGCGCGCGGGCGCTCGCCCCCAGGCACCCTCGCAGCCGGACCACGTCGCCACCTACCGGGCCGGCGGCCGCACGGCCCCGCGGGTGGGCGGTCCGCGGCTGCGCTGGCGGGAGTTGCTGATCGGCATCTACCGCGCCCCCGCCCGCACCTTCGACCAGATGCGCGACCACCAGGTGTGGCTGACCGCCGGCACCGTCTCGCTGCTCTACGCGGTGCTCGCCGTGCTCGGCTTCGGCGACACCCACGACGAGGTGGTCAACTCCACCTTCTCGACCGCCGCTTGGTCGCTGGCCGGCGCCGCGGTCGCCTTCACGGTGGCCGGCCTGATGCTCAGCTCGGTGACCTACGCGCTCTCCCGGCAACTCGGTGGCGACGGCCCGTGGGCGTCCACCGTCGGCCTCGCCGTGCTGATCGGCTGGACCAGCGATGTGCCGCGGCTGCTGCTCGCGCTCTTCCTGCCCTCCAACAGCCTGCTGGTGCAGGCGGTGGGCTGGTTGACCTGGCTGTTCTGCGCCGTGCTGATGACCACGATGATCCGCCGGGTGCACGACCTGCCCTGGGGAAAGGCGGCCGGCGCGGCCTCGCTGCAGTTGCTGGCGCTGCTGGTGCTGATCAAGCTGCCGACCCTGGGCTGAGGTTCGCCCCTCCCTCCTGCTCCTCCTCTTCTTCCCCCCTCGTCCCTCTCCTCCCGCTCTTCCTGCTCCTCCCCTTTCCCTCCCCTCCCTCTCTCGCACGGAGCCACCGAATGACCCTCCCCACCACCCGCGTCAGCTTCCCTGGCGGCGCGGTGACCGGTGAGTCCACCGTCCTGGCCGTCCACCCGCTCGGCGACGGGCGGTTCGGCGTCGTCACCGCCGACACGCCGTTCCACCCGCTCGATCACACCTGGCCCGACCAGCCCGCCGACACCGGCACGCTGACCGTCGACGGGAGCGAGCTCGCGGTGGTCGACTGCCTGACCGCCGCCGTGGGGCCGGAGGCCGAGGACCTGCTGGTGGGCGCCGACATCCCGGTGCGGCGCGGCGACGAGGCGTGGTCCTGGCTGGTGCTGCACGTGCTGGCCGAGGAGCCGCAGGCCGAACTGCTCGGCCGTCCCGTGACGCTGAGCGTGGACGCGGAGCGGCGCGCCGCCCTGTGCGCCTCGCACACCGGCTGCCACCTGCTGGCGCTGGCGCTCAACGCCGCGCTCGCCCCGCGCTGGCGCAAGGACCCGGGGCGCGCGGACGCGTTCGGCAACCCCGACTTCGACAGCCTGGCGATGGCCTCCTCGGTGATGGACACCGAGGCGAGCACGGACGTCTACCGGCTGGGCAAGTCGCTGCGTAAGAAGGGCTTCACCGCCGAGGCCACGACCACCGAGGCCGGTGAGGAACTCCCCGCGCTGGCCGAGGCGTTGCCGGCGATCACCGCCGAGGTCAACAAGCTGCTGGCCGGCTGGGTCGCGGCCGACGCACCGGTGCGGATCGAGGTCCCCGGCCCGGAGCTGACCGCCCGCCGCCAGTGGCACTGCGAACTCCCGGCCGGCCCCGCGGAGATCGCCTGCGGCGGCACCCACCTCCACCGGCTGGGCCAGCTCTCCGCGCTGGAGACCGAGCTGACCCTGTCGGCAGACGGCTCCGAGCTGACCGCGGTGACCCGCCCGAAGCGGGTCTGAGCCGTCTCCTCTTACTCCCTTACTCCCTGACTTCCTGGTACTTCCCAGGCACTTCCTACACGTCGGTGCGGTGGAAGTTCAGGAACGAACGGGAGGGCGTCGGCCCGCGCTGCCCCTGGTAGCGCGAGCCGTACCGCGCCGAGCCGTACGGGTGCTCGGAGGGCGAGGAGAGCCGGAACAGGCAGAGCTGCCCGATCTTCATCCCCGGGTAGAGCTTGATCGGCAGCGTCGCGACGTTCGACAGCTCCAGCGTCACGTGCCCGCTGAACCCCGGGTCGATGAAGCCGGCCGTCGAGTGCGTCAGCAGCCCGAGGCGCCCCAGGCTCGACTTGCCCTCCAGCCGGGAGGCGACGTCGTCCGGCAGCGTGATCACCTCGTAGGTGGACGCCAGCACGAACTCGCCCGGGTGCAGGATGAACGCGTCATCGCCGTCCGGCTCGACCAGCCGGGTCAGGTCCGGCTGCTCCTCGGAGGGGTCGATGTGCGGGTACCGATGGTTCTCGAACACCCGGAAGAAGCGGTCCAACCGGACGTCGATGCTGGACGGCTGGACCATGGCCGGATCGAACGGGTCGATGAGGACTCGGCCCTTGTCGATCTCGGAACGGATGTCTTTATCGGAGAGCAGCACGCCTTGAGGTTACGTGCTGGCCCACGCGTACTCCCAATCCACACGCGAACCGCCCACACTGCGGTCATACGCCCGGCGGCCACCCCACCCCGGCGCGCGGGCCCCCGCCGGCGCTCAGGCCAGGAACGGCGCGGCCTCCAGCCGCAGCGCCCGCGCCAGCTCCGGCGCCGTCAGCACACTCACATCGGCCGGCACCGAACTGCGCATCCGCCCGCACTGCGGACACCGGATCAACCGCCCCGGCCCCAGCCGGCCCGCCCCGAGATTCTGCATCGGGAACGTCCTGGTGCTGAACAGGTGCCCCTCGGCACAACGAACAACGGTCCGGTGCTCCATTGATCCCCTTCCCAAAGCCGCCACCGCATCACGACAGCGTCACATTAGGGGATCTTCCGGACATCCCCACCACGGCTCGCCGCCGAAACCCCCTCTCCACCGTACCGAGAACCGGTGTACGGGAGCGGGGGCGAGATGGGGTAGCATGGTGCAAGATCGAGCGGTCACTGACAGCTCATCAGGCGGGCGTAGTTTAATGGTAGAACATGAGCTTCCCAAGCTTATAGCGCGAGTTCGATTCTCGTCGCCCGCTCAGAGGTAAAGCCCCAGGTCAACGGCCTGGGGCTTTCTTGTTGTGTGGACCAATTCGGGGGCGTTGTCCAGATGGTGGGTGACGCGGCGTTGGATCTGGCGAAGTCCGATTGCGTGCTGCACTCCTGGGGTTGATGGGTGGGTGGCGCCTCGAACGGCGAGTCAGGCAAGGGCGGTTGTCGACGCTTGGCGGTCAGTGGCGCCTCCTTGTGAGTGCTCCACAACTTGTATGGCGGTTGGGGAGTTCAGGGAGCTGGCGACAGGTCGGCGGTGCCGAGGGCTCGGCGAGGCCGGACCGGGTCTCTGTGGAGGTGCTGATGCTGGTGAGGGCGCTTGGGATGGTCACGGTGGTGGCGGGGGAGGAGGTAGGCGGGGCCTTGGTCGGTCGGGGCCCGTCGATGTCCTTGTCCGTGCGGCAGGCTGATGGTCGGGTATTGCGCGTGGGGGCTACCGGGGGCGAAGGGCGAAGTGGTCTGCCCAGGCTGAGATGGCTGTGGCGATGAGCAGGGGCTGGTCCTCGGGGGTGTGGTGGCCGGCGGTGGCTGGTGAGTGCTCGATCTGCAGGGCGGCGATGTTGGCCGCGCACCACGCGATGATGCCCTCGTGCATCATCGCTCCTGGTCCGGGGGCGAAGGTGAGCAGCAGTTTGGGTACGTCCGCGCTGCTGGCCAGCCAGTGGTCGTACGCCTCGATCCGGGCCACGACCTCGGCGGGTTCGCCGCCCAGTGGCATCGAGCGTGGCCACTGGAGCAGTGGCTTTCGGCTCTCCCGGGTCGGGTACGGCTTGCGGTAGGCGGCGAGGTCGGCCTCGGTGAGTGAGGTGGCGCTGCTGCCGGGGAGGGCTTGCTCGATGAAGGCGTTGTCGTCGAGGATCATCGTCTCGCCGACGCCGTCGGTCTTGATCGCCCGGAACAGGTCCCGGCCGGCCTCGGGGAACTCCTCCCAGGTCATCGGCTTCACGATGGTCTCGGTGAAGGCGATGCCGCGCACGCGGTCCGGGTGGCGCGCGGCCCAGTCGAAGGCGAGGGCGCCGCCCCAGTCGTGCCCGACCAGGACCACGTCCCGCAGGTCGAGCGCGTCGAACCAGGCGTCCAGGTAGCGGGCGTGGTCGGCGAAGGTGTAGTCGATGGCGGGTTTGCCCGACTCGCCCATGCCGATGAGGTCGGGGGCCAGCAGCCGCCCGGTGCCGATGGCCGGCATGACGTCCCGCCACAGGTAGGACGAGGTCGGGTTGCCGTGCAGGAAGACGATCGGCGCTCCGGTGCCGGACTCCCGGTGGTGCACGGTCGAGCCGAGGATGTGCTGAACGGGCATTTTTCCAGTCCCCTATGGGAGGTTGGGCCGAGTGGTGCGAGCGGCCGTGGTCATCGGAAGGCCGGGGCGTTGCGTTCGGCCCAGGCGTGGAAGCTGCTCGGTGCCCGGCCCAGGACGCGCTCGACGTCGGGGCTCACCTGCTGCTCGCCCTCGGTCGGCTCGCCCAGGATGGCCAGGGTGCCCTCGACCACGGGCAGCGGCATGAAGCGCGCCAGCTGCTCGTGCGCCTCCGCGCGGGTCTGCTCGGTGAACTGCACCGGCTCACCCAGGGCCGCGGCGATCGCCGCCGCCCGCTCGCGCGGGGTGGTCGGTGCGGGCCCGGTCAGGGTGTAGGTGGCGCCCCGGTGGGCGACCTGGTCGTGCAGGGCGGTGGCGGCGACCGCGGCCACGTCCTCGGGGTCGACGAAGGGCAGGCCGACGTCACCGAACGGCGCTTCGGCCGCCCGCCGGGTGCGGATCGACTCGGCCCAGGCGAAGGCGTTGGTCGCCATCCCGCCCGAGCGCAGGATGGTCCAGTCGAGCCCGGACGTCCGCACGGCTGCCTCGAAGAGGCCCGGGTGCCGGTAGGCCTGCGGCCGGGTCCCGGCACCCTGGGAGGAGAGCAGGACCACCTGGCTGATCCCGGCGGCCCGGGCCGCCGCCAGGATGCCGTCCGGGTCCTCGCCGGCCACCAGCAGGAACAGCGCCCGCGCGCCGGCGAAGGCCTCCCGCAGCCCGGCCGGCTCGGCCAGGTCGGCGGCCACGGTCCGGACGCCAGGCGGTACGTCGGCGTCGGTGATGTGCCGCGCCACGGCCGTCACCGGCAGCTGCGCTTCGGTGAGCATCCGCACCAGCGCCCGCCCGACGTTCCCGGTCGCACCCGTCACAACGATCATGTCGATCTCCTCGATCCAGACTTAGTTAGTTGACTGACTCGGTCGTTCGAGAGAGACGCTAGCACGGCGGGACGGTTGGTTGTCTATAGTTAGTCGGGTGACTGACTCAATGGATTCCCGGCCGCCTCGCGCGGCCGCCGCCGGCAAGCGGCAGCGACTGACGGCTGCCACCGCCCGGGTCCTGCACGAGCAGGGCGTGGAGCGCACCACCATCGCCGACATCGCCCGCGCCGCCGACGTCCCGGCGGGCAACGTCTACTACTACTTCAAGACCAAGGACGAGCTGGTCGAAGCCGCACTGGCCGAGCACTCCGGATACCTGGCGGCCCTGACCCACCGGCTCGACCAACTCCCCGATCCGCGTGAGCGCCTCAAGAGCCTGGTCGCCGGCTGGGTCGATCAGCGCGACACGGCAGCCCGCTTCGGCTGCCCCACCGGCACCCTGGCCGTCGAACTCGACAAACGGGCCGAGGGCGGGCTCGACCTGGCGGTGGGTCAGGTCATCCGCCAGCTGCTGGACTGGGTGGCGCAGCAGTACCGCGACCTGGGCGTGGCCGACCCCGAAGGCCACGCACTGGCGCTCGTCGGCGCCTACCAGGGGATGTCGCTGCTCACCAACGCGCTGCGCGACCCGGAGATCATGACCCGCGAGGGAGCCAGGCTCGCCCGCGAGCTCGACGACCTGTCCTGACGCCAGCTGTGGTGTTCCGGCGGTGTTCCGGAGGAGCCCGGGCGGAGTTCGGGAGAGTTCGGGGGAGTTCGGGGGCGGGCTCTCCTGGCCGGGGCCTGGCCGCCGATGGGGTGAGCCCGAGCCGGTGCGGGGTGGTCAGTTGGTGGGACGGGGGGTCGGGGTCAGGGTGGTGTCGAGCCAGTCGAAGGTGATCTGGTGGAAGCGGGCCATGGCGCCCATGTGGCAGTGCTCGCCCGCGCCTTCGGCCTCGGGCAGGGTGATCAGGGTGTGCGGGCAGCTCAGGGCGGCCTGGACGCGCTGGGGCTGGCCGCGGAAGAACTGGTCGTTCTCGGCGTCCAGGATGAGGGTGGGGCAGTCGATGAGGTGGGCGACGCCGTCGAGGGTGTAGTCGGCGGTGCGACGGATGTAGTCCGCGGCCGAGGCGGCGCCGAAGGTCCAGACTCCGTTGCGCAGGGCCCAGCGGAGCTGGGTGCTGCCCTGCATGAGCAGGCCCACGACGGGGTCGGCGAGGTCGTCGCGGCCGGTCTCGATCCACTCCCGCAGGAAGGGCGGCACGAGCTGGGTGTGGGCGTCGTAGTAGCTGTAGAGGCCGTCGTCCAGGACCAGGGCGGCCAGGCGGTGGTCGTGGGCGGCGGCGCGGGCGGTGAGGTAGCCGCCGAGGCTGTAGCCGAGCAGGACCAGCTGATCGGGGGCGATCTCGGGGCGGGTCAGCGCGTAGTCGACCACCGGGGTGACCACGGCCTCCCAGTCCGGGCGGAAGGTCAGGGCCTGCTCGCGCAGCGCCGCGCCCTGGCCCGGTCCGTCGTAGGCCAGCACGTTGTAGCCGCGGCGCAGCGCGGCCGCGCCGATGACGAAGTACGCCTCCTCCAGCGTGGAGTCGAAGCCGCTGGTGAAGACGATGGTGGGGCGGGGGGTGCCGGAGTCGTCGACGAGGAAGAGGTAGCCGGGCAGGCTGGTGGACTCGTAGGGGATGCGCACGGCCTCGACGGGGGTGTCCAGCAGGCTCGCGGCGGTCGCGAAGGTCTCGCGGGAGAGCGTGGAGAGCAGCTTGACCTCGGGGTCGGTGGCCGGGTCGTCGCGGCGGTAGAACTCGGCGGTGCGGTAGTAGTTCGAAGCGCGCAGCAGGGCCTCGCGGGCGCTGACCCGGTGGCCCGCCGCCAGGGCGCGGGTGCCGATGGCGTGGACGCGCTCGGCGGTGGCCCGCCACTCGCGCAGCCAGGCCTCCTCGTCGCCCTCACCGATGGCGCGGGCGGTGGTCACGACCTCGCCCAGGTCGGCGCCGCCGTCGTTGGCGAACCCGGCCGCGCGCAAGGTCTCGAAGGAGAACGACTCGTCCTCGAAGAGGAATCGCATGGTGTGCTCCTGGTTGGGTGCTGGTCCAGTCGGTGCTGGTCCGGTGGGTGCTGGTCCAGTGGGTGACGGTCGAGACGGAACGGAGTCGTCTCGCCTACGAGGAAGACGGTAGTCCTGACATAGTCGAGACGCAAGCGTTCCGTCTGGTGTAGGTTCGGGGCATGTCGACCTCGCCCACGCCTCAGACCCCCGCCCCCGAGCGCCGGCTCCCCGGCGGTCCGGTGCTCCAGGACTCGGTGACCGAGGCGATCTCGGCCGCGTTCTTCGAGGAGCTGGC
Organism: Kitasatospora sp. NPDC008050; assembly: GCF_042957465.1. NCBI lineage: Bacteria > Bacillati > Actinomycetota > Actinomycetes > Kitasatosporales > Streptomycetaceae > Kitasatospora > Kitasatospora sp. NPDC008050. Next base: position 313,779 of record NZ_JBIBIJ010000010.1, on the reverse strand, counting down.
CTCGGTCGGCTATGCGCGGCTCTCCCTGGAGGCGGTCGCCAAGCGGGCCGGGGCGGGCAAGGCCGCGATCTACCGCCGCTGGCCGTCCAAGCTGGAGATGACCGTCGCCCTGGTCTCCGCGGTCGCCGTGGACGCACCCGAGGTCGCCGACAGCGGCACCCTGCGCGGCGACGTGCTCGCCTTCCTCACCGAGATCGCCGGCGCGCTGCGGCACCGGCTCCCGTCGAAGATCATCCCGGACCTGCTCGCCGAGGGCACCCGCAACCCCGAGCTGGCGCAGGCGCTCTTCGCCGCCGTCCGCGACACCCGCCGCGCCAAGGCCACCCGCCTGCTGGACCGGGCGGTCGAACGCGGCGAACTCCCCGCGGACGTCGACCGCGAACTCGCCCTCGACTTCCTCGCCGGCGCGCTCTACTGGCGCCTCGCGGTCGTCCACACCCCGACCGGACCCGACTACCTCGACCGCCTCGCCGACAAGCTCCTCGCCGCCTTCGCCGCCTGATCGCCCACGTCCCGGTCCCCGTCCCCGTCCCTGTCCACCGGACAAGCCCCAGGCCACAGGCCTGGGGCTTGTCGGTGGAGGTGGGGAATCAGGTGAGGGCGTTGGTGAGCCAGTGGGTGAGCAGGGCGGGGGTGCCGGTGACGGTGAGGGCGGGGGTGGTGGCGGGCAGGCGGCGCTTGAGGAGGAGGAGCAGGTCGGCGCAGCTGCCGGTGACGGTGACGTCGGCGGGGTGGCCGGCGGCGGCCAGGTCGGTGCGGGGGCGGGGGCCTTCGGGGGTGCGGGTGATCAGCCAGGCCGAGGGGGCGTCGTCGGGGGCGTCGGTGACACGGAAGAGGAGGGTCTCGCCGGTGCCGCGCAGGTTGGTCACCTTGGGGTCGTAGAAGGGGATGGTCGCCGGGTCGCCGAGGGCCGAGAACCAGAAGTCGATGGCGTCGTAGGAGAGGTCGGCTGCCAGCTCGAAGTCACGGCCGGCCAGGAGTTCGGCATCGGCCCGGTGCACCGCGGTCTCCATCGCGCCCCAGCGGGACCAGAAGTGGGCCTCGTGCGGGCCGTAGGTCGTCCAGACCGGGGAGTGCGGGCCGCCGGAGCGCAGGGCGTGGACGAAGCGGTCGGCCTCGTCGGTCAGCCAGGCGGACAGCCTGTCGCGGCCGCCGTCGCCGGCGAACTGGGAGATCGAGCCCTGGGCGAGGTCGTTGACCGCGGTGGCCCAGTCGGCGTCCCCCGCACCGGCGCCCTCCGCCGCGCCGGTCGGGGGGACGAACTGGGGGGCCTCGGTCTCCACCAGCAGCGCTCCCCAGCCCAGTGCCTGGTGGAGGTGGCCGATCAGGTGGCCGGCGGTCCAGCCGGGACAGGTGGTCGACGGGTGGTCGAGCGGGACCGTCTCCAGGGCGCGGACGAACTGCCGGGCCTCGTCGGCGATTCCGTCGCAGAGGCGGTCGTGGGCGAGTGGGGTTGAGGGCATGCGGGTTCCTTTCGTCGCAGCGGCCGCCGTGGCCTGATTTCGACGCGGCTGGCCGGTTCGGTGAGCTTGCGCCGGCTCTGTGACGCCCCAATGACTCGCCAATGACACGCCAATGACACGGCGCTGACGCGTAGTTGGGAAGCCTGGCGGAGCCGGGCGGCGGCGGATACGGTGCCGTGTGCGCTGAGTGATTGGGCGTCAGCGCCGTGTCAGCACGCTCTGGTTGCATGGACGCGTGTGGGCGCCGTGTGACCGTCGCTCCGGGGCCGGTGCGGCCGTCGGAGGCGAGAGCGGACCGGGTCGGACGGAGTCAGCGCTGTTTCGCCACAGTGATTGCCCCAAGTGGCCGCCAGGAAAGGGAAATCCCATGCGCAGGTCTGTCAACGTCGCTCCGCGCGCTGGCTGTTGTGGCCTGTTGCGGTGTCAGCGTGCTGATCGGCGGCCGGCCCCGACCGCGGAGCATGGACAGCTGTTACGACTCAGGAGGGCTCGGACATGACCACCGAAGCAGAACTGAAAAGCGCCACGGCCGAGGCTGTGCCGCCCCCGGAGGGCTCGGCGGACAAGCCGGCCTGGGGGGCGCTCCTGGTGGTGCTGGCCGGTCTGTTCATCACCAATCTCGATTTCTTCATCGTCAATGTGGCCATCCCCTCGTTGCAGAAGGGGATGCACGCGAGCCCGGCGCAGATCCAGCTCGTTGCCGCGACCTTCAACATCGGCCTGTCGGCCATGCTGATCACCGGTGGCCGACTGGGCGACCTCTATGGACGGCGGCGGATCTTCTCGATCGGCCTGGGACTGTTCGCCCTCTCCTCGCTGGTGTGCGGCATCGCGCCGAACATGACCGAGCTGATCATCGCCCGTGGGGTCCAGGGTGCGGCCGCCGCGCTGGTGATCCCGCAGGTACTGGGCATCCTGACCACCGCCTACGAGGGCAAGCACCGGGTCACCGCGTTCAACGCCTACGGTCTGGCGCTCGGTGCCTCGGCGGTGTTCGGGCAGCTGGTCGGCGGTCTGCTGATCAAGGCCAACATCTTCGGCCTCGACTGGCGGACCATCTTCCTGATCAACGTGCCGATCGGTGCGGTGGTCCTGCTGCTGGCGCCCAAGAAGGTGCCCGAGTCGAAGTCCGACGGCCGTACCGGCCTGGACCTGCTCGGTTCCGTCCTGGTCACCGCGGGCCTGGCCGCGATCGTGCTGCCGCTGGTCCTCGGCCGCCAGCAGGGCTGGCCCACCTGGACCTGGGAGTGCATGATCGCCGCCATCCCGCTGCTGGCCGCCTTCTGGCTGCTGCAGCGCCGGCTGGTGGCCCGCGACAAGTCGCCGCTGGTCAACCCGGCCATGTTCGGTGACCGTTCGTTCAGCGTCGGGGTGGCGGCCATCTTCGGCGTCTTCTCGGTGATGGCCTCCTTCTTCCTGGTGCTCGCGCTGTACCTGCAGGAGGGACGCGGCACCGGGGCGCTCAGCTCGGGTCTGCTCTTCATGCCGCTGGGTCTGGGCTTCTTCCTCTCCTCCACCCAGGCTCCGCGGGTCGCCGCGAAGCTGGGACGGCAGGTGCTGGCGCTGGGTCTGGTGGTGCAGGCGGTCGGCTACGTGGCGCTCGCCGAGACCGCCTCGGAGCTGCACCACAGCGGTTCGGTGGTCTGGTGCATCCCGGCGATGGTGATCTGCGGCGCCGGTATGGGCCTGGTCGTCGCGCCGCTCACCTCGCTGGTGCTGGCGGGCGTGCGGCCGCAGTACGCGGCTGCCGCGTCCGGGGTGTTCTCCACCGCGCAGGAGATGGGCAACGCCGTGGGCATCGCGATCATCGGCGTGGTCTTCTTCACCGCGGCCGGCCACCACAGCGGCACCACCGGCTACCCCGGCGCGTTCGGTACCAGCCTGTTCGTCCAGGCGGGGATCTGCGTGCTGGTCGCCGCCCTGGTGCAGCTGCTCCCCCGGCAGTCCGCCCCGCAGGGCTGACCCGAGAGAACGCGTGCGGACCGCCAGGCCGGCGGGTGCCCCGGAGGAAAGCTCCGGGACGCCCGCCGGCCGTCGTGCGTGCCGGCCTTCGTGCGTGCCGGCCTTCGTAGGTGTGGGCCTTCGTAGGTGTGGGCCTTCGCGCGGGCCGGTGTGGGGGCCGGGCCGGACCGTCAGGCGGGCATCAGGGTGGGGTCAGAGCCCAGGCGCAGCATGGTGGTTGTCAAGAAATGCCCCCCATCCACCGCAGCCAGAGGTACCAGCCGTGTCTGACACCATCGAGGCGTTCCCCGCCTGGCCCATGCCGCGCTCCTGCCCCTACTCGCCGCCCGACGCCTACCGCGCGCTGCGCGACCAGCCGCCGCTGAAGGTGCGGATCCGGGACGGTGAGGCCTGGCTGGTGACCCGGCACGACCAGGTGCGCCAGGTGCTGACGGACCCGCGTTTCAGCGCGGACGACCAGCAGCCCGGCTTCCCGATCCGCATCCAACTGCCGCCCGAGCCGGGCGTCATGTCCTTCAACCGGATGGACGACCCGGAGCACGGCCGGCTGCGCCGGATGGCGATGACCGAGTTCACCGCCCGCCGCACCCGTGCCATGCGCCCGGACGTCGAGCAGCTGGTGGACCGGCTGCTCGACGAGCTGGAGGCGGGCCCGCGCCCGGTCGACCTGGTCGACAACTTCGCCGTCCGGCTGCCCTCCCTGGTGATCGCCCGGATGCTCGGCGTCCCGGAGGAGGACGAGCACGACTTCACCGAGCAGAGCCGGACCATCCTGTCCCAGGAGGCCAGCGGCGAGGAGATCTACGCGGCCTTCGTGGAGATGTCCCAGTACCTGGACCGGCTGACCGCGCAGAAGGAGCGTGAGCCGCAGGACGACCTGCTCAGCCGTCTGGTGGAGCGGTACGTGGCCACCGGCGAGCTGACCCATCAGGAACTGGTCGCCATGGGGCGGTTCTTCCTGGTGGCCGGCCACGAGACCACCGCGCACCAGATCAGCCTCAGCGTGCTGAGCCTGCTGCGCGACCCCGCGCAGCTGGCCGAACTGCGCCAGGACCCCGAGCTGTTCAAGCCGGCCGTCGACGAGCTGCTGCGCTACTGGTCGATCTCCCAGGACAACCAGGTGCGGGCGGCGATCGAGGACGTCGAACTCGGTGGCGCCCTGATCGCCAAGGGCGAGGGCGTGATCGTGGCGATCCCCGGCGCCAACCACGACGAGTCGGTCTTCCCGGACGCGCACCGGCTGGACATCCACCGGGACGCGCGAGCGCACATCGCGTTCGGCTACGGCCCGCACCTGTGCCCGGGCGCGCCGCTGGCCAAGATGGAGCTGGAGGTCTGCCTGCGCGCGCTGTTCACCCGGTTCCCCACGCTGCGCCTGGCAGTGGACGAGCCGAAGGTCGACTTCCGCGAGAACACCATCGTCTACGGTCTGAACCAGCTGCCCGTCACCTGGTAGGAGTTGCCCGTGTCGTCGTCCGAAGAAGTGGTGCCGGAGGAAGTGGTGCCGGGGGAAGTGGCGCCGGAGGAACTGGTACCGGAGGAACTGGTGCCGGAGACCTTGCTCCGGCTGATGCCGTACGCCGTCGAGCTCGGGGTGCGGCTGGGCCCGGCCGCGGCCGGGCAGGTGCGCGGCGAGCTGGACTGGGCGCCGCGGCTCTGCACGGCGGGCGGGGTCCTGCACGGCGGGGCGCTGATGTCGCTGGCGGACGCGGTGGGCGCGGTCTGTGCCTTCCTCAACCTGCCCGAGGGGGCCGCCACCAGCACGGTGGAGTCCTCGACCCACTTCTTCCGGGCGGTCCGCGGCGGGACGGTGTCCGCGCTCGCCACCCCGCTGCACGTCGGGCGTTCGTTCGTGACGGTGCAGACGGAGCTCCACGGCGAGCAGGGGCGCCTGGTGGGCCGCACCACGCAGACGCAGGCGGTGCGGCAGCAGGGCTGAGGACGTCCCTTGGGCGCGGCCGCGGGCAGGGAGAACCTGCCCGCGGCCGCGCCCAAGGCGTTTCAGCGGGCCGCGGGCTGGTGTCCGGCGCGGGCGCGGCAGGAGCGGCCCGGTGGGGCGGGGGTGGCGCCCGAGGGTGACCGGGCTGGGGGAGGTGCCGGCCTGGATGCGGGCGGCCGGGCGGCCGGGCGGGCAGGCCGGTCAGCCCAGGAACGCGGCCTCGATCCAGCGGCGCACCGCGCGCGGCCGCATCCGGTGCAGGCCCGCGGCGGTGTCGGCGACCCGCTGCGGCCCGCCCACGGAGAGGAACTTCTGCCGCATCATCTCGGCGTGGTTCACCCGGGTGTCCGGCCCGGCCGCGCCGATCGGGATGAGGCGGGAGCGGGTGACCGTGCGGCCGTCCTTCATCCGCACCACGACGCGGGCGCCGGTGGCCTTGGTGGAGCCGGTGAAGTCGGGGGCGTCGCCGCCGAGGGTGCCCACCAGCTCGACCAGTTCGTCGCCGCCGAAGCTGCGCAGCCAGGGCGTGGCCAGCGGGCCGGCCTCGCGCACCGCCTCGCCGAACGGCGCGTCGGAGGCGAAGAGTTCGCGGGTCATCGCGGTGTCGTGTTCGAGGCGGATCCGGCGGGCCAGGTTCCAGCGGGCGGGGTCGTCCAGCAGTGGCGAGGAGAAGTCGTCCACGCCGAACTCCCCGGTCAGCAGCGTGGTGGCGACCGGGTAGGGCACGTCGAGGACGAGCGCGCCGAGCGGGGAGCCGGGGCCGCAGATGTAGGAGGAGGCGCGCTGCCCGGCGAAGAGGGTGTACAGCGAGGCCTCGACCACGATGTCCGCGACGTCCTCGGGGCGGATCGGCCCCAGGATCCGGTGGATCTCCGCGGCGCAGTCGATCGCGGCGTCGATGCCGGGGCCGCCGGGGTGCACCTTGAACGACAGGGTGTCGGTGTGCCAGCGCCGGCCCAGGCCCTTGGCGACCGCCTGGGGCAGCGGGACGGTGGCGAACCGGGCGAGGAAGCCGTCCTCGTGCTCGATGATGTCGGGGGCGCCGCGCAGGCCGGCGATCGCGCCGTCGCAGGCGTCCATGGCGGTGCGCACCGGCGTGAAGGTGTTGAACAGCCGTGCGTCGCTCGCCAGGAACCCGCGCATCAGCGGCCAGTTGGGCATGGCCAGGGCGAGGCCGAGGGCGTCCTCCCAGACCCGGCCCGGGGCCCGGTCGCTGTGCAGCCGCCCGGCGACCGCGCCGGCCAGGTGGGTGTGCACCGCGCTCTGGCCGCGCAGCGGGCCCAGGGTGGCCGAGGCGGTGATCCGGGCGGCGCACTCGTTGGCGGCCACCACCGCGGTGAGCAGCGAAAGGCCGTCCAGCTGCCGCGCGTAGGCGTAGGCGAGCGGAACGGCGACGGTGGAGTTGGACAGGTGGCCGGCGTAGGCGGTGTCGTCCAGGTTGAGCCAGGAGCCGAGCGCCGCGAACATCGCGGCGGAGGCGCGGGGGTCGGGCTGCAGCGGGTGGCCGAAGGCGGCGACCAGGCGCCGGCCCAGCGGGTGGGCCAGTCCCGCGCGGATCGAGGCCGCCTGGGAGAGCACCTGACTGGCCGCCAGTTTGAGCACCCGGCAGGGTATGTCGGTGGGGCGCAGGGCCGCGGCCCAGTGCGCCAGCTCCCGCAGCGGGGTGTCGGCCGTGGCACGCGGGCGGTGCCCGGCGGTGGGTCGCTGCCACTCCTCGCACAGGGTGGACAGCACGTCCTCGCTCAGGATCGACGCCATGGGCTGTGTCACATCCCTTGTCCGGTCTGGGGCCTGTCCAGCGGATCTTGCCGGACAGGCCCTGGGTAGGCGAAAAAGCAGAACGGGAGCTGCCGGGTACGGGGGTGAACCCGGCAGCTCCCTGTTCGGGTCGGGCGCCCTGGGGTGGGCGCCCGACCGGTCAGGCGGCGGGCAGCTTGTCGAGGAAGCCGTAGACGCCCTTGATCCGGCCGTCCTCGTCGGTGACGGCGACGTCGAAGCCGATCGCGATCGGCTCGGCACCCGCCTCGGTCACCAGGCCCCACTGGAAGCGGGCGATGTTGTGGTGGGTGTCGACGGCGCCGTGCAGCTCGAAGGAGAGGCCCTTGAACTGGTCACGGGCGCCGGTGATGACGGCCGCGATGCCCTCGTGGCCCGCCACGGCGGCCAGCGGGTCGATGTACGGGGCGTCCGCGGTGAACAGCCCGGCGATGGCGGCCGCACGCTTGTCGGCGTCCGCCTCGTTCCAGATGGCGAGGTAGCGGTTGACGGTCTCGACCAGGTCGCTCATGGTGTGTCCCTTCGATACGGGGGATTCGCATACGGGTAACGGAGTGGCGCAACGGTGTGCCGCGGGTGCGGCGGTGCGGTGCGGATGGCTGCCGCACCAGGTGACCGGCTGCCGCGGGTGCGCGCTGGAGCGCGCCGACGGCGGCGCCGGAAGCTCGGTGTTCAGTCGGTCGGTGCCCAGGCGGCCAGGGCGCCCGGCATGACCTCGAAGGTCGCGCGGGAGCCGATCTCCATCTGGTACTCCCCGTCGTGTTCGAGGGGGAGCCGTTCACCGTCGGTGCGTTCGACGGTGATCCGCCGGCCGCGGGCGTAGACGGTGGCCGGGTGGGTCAGGTGGGCGGCCTGGAGGGTGAGGGCGGGCACCTCGGCGGCCGGCAGGTCGCCGATGACGCAGACGTCGAGCAGGCCGTCGTCGAGCAGCGAGTGCGGCAGCACCAGGTACTGCCCGCCGCGGTAGCGGCCGCCGCCGACGTTGGCCAGCGTGGTCGGGCCCTCGTGCACCACCCGGCCGTCGACGGTGACCCGCCCCGGGTACGGGGTGTAGCCGCGGGCGGTCTCGGCATAGGCCCGGGCGTAGCGGGCCCGGCCGGCCTCCGGCACGGTGCGGGCGGTGAGCAGCGAGTCGGCGATCACGCCGGAGCAGCCGCCGAGGTAGACCACCCGGTCGGTCTCGACGAGTCTGGCCAGGTCCAGGCGGCGCAGTCGGGAGCCGCCGCCCGGGCCGGAGTCGGCCAGCACCGACTTGAGGGTCTCGGCCCAGAAGCGGTCGCCCCAGAGCATCCGGTAGCCGGAGTTGCCGGTGCCGCCGGGGACGACGAAGAGCGTCGCCTCGGTGCCCCGGGCGTCGACCAGCCCCTGCACCACCTCGCGGACGGTGCCGTCGCCGCCGATCGCCACGACCAGGTCCGGTGCGCCCTCGGTGCGTTCGAGTGCGTGCCGGACCGCGGTGGTCGCGTCGCCGGGGGCGGTGGTGCAGTACACCTCGGCGTGCCGCAGGTAGTCGGCGCAGAGCTCCTCGACCTCGTAGACCAGCTGCGGGTTGTGCGAGCCCGAGGCCGGGTTGGCGACGATGAGGGCCCGGGACGGGCCAGCCGCGTGGATGGGATCGGCCATCTCCGGGACTCCTCCTTCAGTCGATGGATCCAGTCGGTGAATCGGGTGGCGGCCGGGGTTGCGGTGGCCGCCGCATCGCATCTGTCTCGACTATGACGAACCGGGCTGACGGGGCCCTGACGCGTGGCTGACCGGGCGTCAGCTCACGGCAACTGCCGCGCCGGGGCCGCCGGCTCAGCGGCCGGCCGCCACCAGGCGCTGGAGCCGGTGCGCGAAGTGGCTGGTGACCGCCTGGGCGTGGCTGTCGATGTAGAAGTGGCCGCCGGCGTACTCGTTGTGGCCCAGGTAGCCGGGGGTGCGCTCGGCCCAGTGCGACATGGCGTCCGGGTGCTCCTGCAGCGGGTCCGAGCGGCCGCCGTAGGAGGCCAGCGGGCACTCGACCTTGGCGCCGTCGTCGACGTACTGGGCGGCCACCCGCAGGTCGGCACGGAGCGCCGGGACGACCAGGGCGAGCATCTGCGGGTTGTCGTAGACCTCGGCGGGGAAGGAGCCCAGCTTCTTGATCCACTCGACCATCTCGGCGTCGGGCATCCGGCTCTGCTCCTCGGTGGGCTGGAAGAAGCCCTCCGGCGACCAGCCCGACATGCCGATCATGATCGGCTTCGGGCCGCCCTCCTGCTCCATCTTGATGGTCAGCCGGAACGCCAGCTGGGCGCCGAGGCAGTGGCCGAAGAAAGCGAACGGACGGTCGTCCAGATCGTCGAGCACCGCGTCGTACAGCGCCTCCAGCAGCGGGTCCCAGTCCTCGTAGCTCTCCTCGTAGCGGCGGTTGTGCCGGCCGGGCAGGGTCACCGCCTGCGGGGCGATGTCGGCCGGCAGCAGGGACTCCCAGTCACGGTAGATGACGGCCCCGCTGCCGGCGTGCGGCAGCATGAACAGCCGAACGGAGGCGTCCGAGGAGGGTTCCACCGGGTGGAACCAGTGGCCCGCCTTCGACATCTCCTGGCCCAGAACATTGGTCACGATGCACTCCCAAGGGCGATGGTCGGTGAGCCGAGCGCGCGCACCGCGGGGAGCAGCACCTCGGCGATCTCCTGAAGTTGCGGTTGCGGGTCGTAGGACCCGATCCGGATCACGATGTGCCGGGCGCCGGCCCGCACGTAGCCGGCCAGCCATTCGGCGCAGCGCTCGGCGCTGCCCCAGCCGTAGGCCTGGATGGCGGCCATCTGCTCCAGCGAACGGCCGTAGTAGTGGCTGATGTAGTGCTCCAGCTCGGCCTTGGCCGCGGCCTCGTCCCGGTTCACGGTGATCGTGGCGTAGAGCGCGGGGGTCACCGCCTCCGGGGCCCGGCCGGCCTCGACACAGAGCTCGGCGAGCTGCTTGCGGGCGCTCGCGTAGGCCTCGGTGGAGGGCAGGAAGGGCAGCCAGCCGTCGTAGTCGCGGGCGACCCGGGCCAGCACCTTGGGCGTGTCACTGCCGGCCAGCCAGAGCGGCGGGCCGCCCGGGGTGCTGGGCCGCGGCAGCCGGTCCAGGCCGGCGGCCTGCCAGTGCTTGCCCTCGAAGGAGGTCGGCGCGCCGGGCTCGCCCGCCTGCCAGGCCCGCCGCCACAGCGCGGTGATCTCGTCCAGCCGGCCGACCCGGCCGGCGAAGGAGGCGCCGACGGAGGCGAACTCGGCCTCGGTCTCGGGCATCGGGAAGCCCGAGCCCAGGCCGAGCACCAGGCGGCGGGAGGCCACGTGGTCCAGGCTGGCGATCAGGTTGGCGCCGATCAGCGGGTGGCGCAGGGCGGGGGTGAGCGCGGCGGTGCCGACCGTGATCCGGCTGGTCACCGCCGCGGCGGCGGACAGCACGACCAGCGGGTCCAGCCGGGGGCGGGCGGTGAGCGAGTCACCCGCCCACAGCGAGTCGAATCCCAGCGACTCGGCCTGCCGCGCGAAGTCGAGCAGCGGCGCGGCCGAGTAGCCGCCACTGATGGCCTGCTCCCGGGTCGGCAGCAGGATGCCCAGCTGGGGTGGCCCGGCGGACGAGGACATGACGGTCTCCGATCGTGGAAGGGCTGATGATGCGTCAGATATCGTTGGTTCGGCCGACCTTCAGCCGGCCTTGTGCAGGCTCTCGCGGACGGTGCGGCGCAGCACCTTGCCGGAGGGATTGCGCGGCAGCTCGTCGACGATGTGGTACGCGGTGGGGATCTTGTAGTCGGCCAGCCGGCCGCGCAGCGACAGCATCAGCTCGCGCGCGGTGACGCTGTGCCCGGGCCGCAGCACGACGCAGGCGTGCACGCTCTCGCCCCAGCGGGTGTCGGGCAGACCCACCACGGCGGCGTCGGCCACCGCCGGGTGGTTGCCCAACTCCATCTCCACCTCGACCGGGTAGATGTTCTGGCCGGCCACGATGATGGTGTCGTTCATCCGGTCGCACAGGTAGACGTACCCGGCCACGTCCAGATAGCCGGCGTCGCCCATGTGCAGCCACTCGCCCACCACGGTCCTGGCGGTCGCCTCGGGCAGGTTCCAGTAGCCGAGCATCCGGGAGGGGGTGCGGATGCAGATCTGCCCGATCCGGCCGGGCGGCAGCTCCTCGCCGTCCGGGCCGATCACCTTCACCTCGTTGCCCGGGCAGGGCCGGCCCACCGACCGCAGCCGTCCGACGCCCGGACGGTGGTCCTCGGGTGGCAGGCAGACCGCCACGCTGCCGGTCTCGGTGCTGGCGTAGATCTGGGTGAACTCGCAGCCGAAGGCCGCCAGGCACTCCTGCAGCAGCAGCTCGGACATCGGCGCCGCGCCGTAGGCGATCTTGCGCAGCGAGGTGAAGGAGGCGGGCCCCGCCTCCCGTTCGGCCATCAGCATCTGCAGCATGGCCGGGGCGGCGAAGGTGATGGTGACCCGCTGCTCGCGGATCAGCCGCACCGCCTCCTGCGGGATGAACTGCGGCATCACCACGTTGACCGCGCCGGCGTTGAAGCCGTGCATGAACCAGCCGATGCCGGCGATGCCGAAGCCGGGCAGCGAGATCAGGCTGACGTCCTCGGCCTGCCAGTCGATCCAGTCGACGCCGTGCTCGCGCATCGCCGCCGGCAGGCTGAAGAAGCTGCGGTGGGCGAGCACCGCGCCCTTGGGCAGGCCGGTGGTGCCGCTGGTGTAGATCTGCACCACCGCGTCGTCGGGGCCGGTGCCCGGGTCGAGGTCGGTGTCGGGCTGTCCGGCGTACCAGGCGCGCAGGCCGGCGCCGCGGTCCGCCGCGCCCTTGGGGTCCGTGCCGTCCAGCGCCACCACGGTCCGCAGACCGGGCAGCTGCGGGCGGACCGACTCCAGGGCGGCGGCGAACTCGGCGTCCACGTAGACCAGGACGGCGCCGGAGTCGCGCACGATGTGCTCCACCTCGGTGGCGGTCAGGCGCCAGTTGACCGGCACCGTCACCGCCCCCGCCTTGGCGCCCGCGAGGAGCGCCAGGTAGTAGTACTCCGACTCGCGTCCCAGGTACGCCACCCGGTCGCCGCGTCGCACGCCCGCCGCGAGCAGGGCGTGGGCGGCCCGGTTGCTCTCCCGGTGCAGCTGCCCGTAGCCGGTGGTCCGGCCCTCGCAGACGATCGCGGGCCGGTCGGCCCGGGTGTCGGCGTGCGCGCGCGAGGTGTGGACCAGCGTCCACGCTCGGTTGTCTTCCACTGTCTGTCTCCGAAGGTGTCGAAGGTGGCGGCCGCGGCGGTGCGGGCGGCCCGGCTCAGGCGCCGGCCGGGGCGAGCTGCTCCTCCAGGAAGGCGCTGAGCTGACGCACCGTGGGGTGGTCGTACGTCAGGGAGGCGGGCAGCGGGAGCCGGAAGGCGGCCTCCAGGCCGGTCTTGACGGTCTGCGCCATCAGCGAGTCCAGGCCCAGCGAGAGGAACTCGGCGTTCGGCGAGAGCTCGTCGCCGCCCTCCATGTGCAGCACGTCGGCGACCTTCTCGCGCACCAACTGGTCGATCAGCGCCAGTCGTTCGGGCTTGGGCAGGGCGGCCAGCGCCTGCGGTTCGAAGCTGCCGTCGGCGGCCTCGCCCTGGCGGGCCAGGCGGTCGTAGAAGGCGTCCTCCACCCCGCCGACCACATAGCGGTCCCAGTCGAACTCGCCGACCAGCCGCTGGGTGCGCGGGCCGTCCCAGAGCCGGGCCAGGGTGGCCAGGGCCCGGGTGGGGGAGAAGAACCGCACGCCGCTGCGCTCGATCTCGGCGATCAGGTGCTCCTCCAGCCGGGCCGACATGCCGACCCGCGCCCAGGCCGCCCAGTTGACGGACAGACCGGGCAGGCCCTGCCGGGTGCGCCACTCGGCGAGGCTGTCCAACGCGGCGCCGGCGGCGGCGTAGTGGCCCTGGGTGGCGCCGCCCAGGACGGCGGCGATGGAGGAGTAGGAGACGAAGAACTCCAGCTCCGGGAAGGACGCCGCGGCCTCGTGCAGCAGCCAGCCGCCGTAGGCCTTGGCGGCCAGCTGGTCGTCGATCGCCTCCCAGGTCAGGTCCGCGATCAGGGTCTTGTCGAAGGAACCGGCCGCGTGCACGATCCCGCCCAGCGGGCGGGCGGCCGTGTGCAGCAGGCCGGCCAGCCGCTCGACGTCCTCGGGACGGCTCACATCGGCCCGCACCACCTCGACCTCGGCCCGCTCGGAGAGCTCGGCCAGCAGCCGGGCGGCCTCCTCGGTGGCGCGCCCGCTGCGGCTGACCAGGGTCAGGTGCCGGGCGCCCAGGTCGACCAGCTTCGCGGCGGTGACCAGGCCGAGGCCGCCGAGGCCACCGGTGACCAGGTAGCCGCGGTCCGGCCGGACGGTGGCGGCGGCCCCGGCGGCTGCCGGACGCAGGCCGGTGAGGTCCACCCAGGCCCTCTCGCCGCGGGCAGCGGCGCGCAGCGCCTCGCCGGTCTCCTCGCCCAGGTAGGTTCCGGCCCCGCCCTGGGCGGCGGCCGGCTCGACGGCGGCGGAGGGCACCAGCAGGGTGCTGCGGAACGCGCCGTCCCAGCGCACCAGGACCTCGGTGCCCGGGGCGTGGGCCGCCTGCGGGCCCGCGGCCCGCACGATGCCGCGGGCGAGCGAGCCGAGCACCGGCCCGCGCTCGCCGCTCTCGGCCCGGGAGGCGTCGAACGCCACCGCGGCGTCCTCGGCCGTCAGGGCGACGGCGGTGACCTCGACCCGGACCTGGTCGCCGGTGGGGGCCTCGTCGACGGCCGCTTCGAGCGCCAGGTCGGACAGGTCGCCACTGGCCGGGGCACGCAGCTCGAAATCGCCCGAGGCGGGGGCGGCGGTGTCGCCGGCGACCAGCCGGCGCACGTAGCGCCGCCCGGCGCGCAGCGCCACCTGGTGTTCGCCGGCCGGCTGCGCGGTCAGCTCGGCGGCCAGCGGCGCGAGCGAGTCGGCCGGGTCCAGGTCCACCAGCGTCACCCGGTACTGCGGGTACTCGCTGAGCAGCACCCGGCCGAAGCCCCACAGGGTGGCGGCGGCCAGGTGCCCGCCGGTGCCCTGCGGATCGCCGGGCAGCCACTGGGCCCCCTCGGTGACCAGCCACAGCCGCGGTGGGCGGCGGGAGGCGGCAGCGGCCAGGGCGGCCGGCAGGGCGAGCAGTTCGCGGTAGTTGGCCTCGCACTCGGCGCGCAGCCGCGCGAGGGAGGGCGCGGTGGCGTCCTGGGGGCGCCAGACCCAGCAGACGTCGGTGACGCCCGGTTCGCGCAGCGCCTCGGCCAGGGCGGCCGCATCCGCGCACGGGGTCACCGCGACGTCCGGGCCGGCGGCGGCCCGGAAGGCCTCCAGCGCGGCGGCGGTGTCCACCGCGGCGGCCCCGGCGGCGATGGCACCGGCCGCGGTGGCCGGGCGCTCGCGGTCGACCAGGACGATGTGCCGGGCGGCCGCGCCCGCGGCGGGCGCCAGGGCCCGGCGCACCCAGAGGGGCCGGTGCAGGAAGCTGCGTGCTCCCGCGCGGCCCTCGGGACGCGCCAGCTCGACCCCGCGCAGCTCGGCGACCGGCCGCTCGTCCTCCAGCAGCAGCAGGTCCGCGGTGTGGCGGCCCGCCTCGGTGCCGACCTTGGCGAGGACCAGCAGCTCGCCGCCGCGCGGCTTGCGGTGCAGCGTCAGGGCGCCGATCGCCCGCGGTTCGAGCACCGGGCCCTCGGGGTGCAGGACCACGCCGGCGAGCAGGGCGGCGTGCAGCAGCTCGGCGGGCAGCTGCTCGACGGCGGTGCTGTCCTTGCCGCGCACCCGCGCGCTGAGCAGGCCGTTCTCGTGCCGGCAGACCTCCAGCAGGTGGCGGATCCGCGGTCCGTGCGGGTGGCCGACGGAGGCGAGGTCGGTGTGCAGGTCCTCCTCGTCGATCCGCAGCACGGTGGCGCCGAGGTCGCCCGGCGCGGGCCAGGCGGCGGCGGGCGGAGCGGCGGGGGCGATCCGGGCGGTGGCGTGCACGAGCTCCTCGCCGTCGACCAGGGTGACCACCGCGACCTCGGCGCCACCGGCCGCGGCGCGCCGCAGCCGGTGGCGCACGGTGACGGGGTTCTCGGCGTCCAGCACCAGCGGTGCGTGCAGCCGCAACTCCTCGACGGCGCCCCGGGTGTGGCCCTCCACGGCGTCCTGGAGCGCGAGCAGCAGGTCCGGGTAGGCGCCGGCGGGCAGCGTCAGGCCGTCCTCGGTGGCCAGGTCGGCCAGTGCGCCGAGGTCCTCGACGACCAGGTCGGCGCTGAACTCCACGGTGTCGCACGGCTCCTGCTGGCTCACCCGGGTGCCGAGCAGCGGGTGGTGGGCGGCGCCGCCGGTGGCGGTGGCGCGGCGCGGGCCGGGGGAGGGCAGCCAGTAGCGCTTGCGCTGGAAGGCGTAGGTGGGCAGCGGGATCTGGGCGGGGGCCGGGGTCCCCTCGTGCAGCCGCTCGAAGGAGAGCGGCAGGCCGGCGGTGTAGTAGGCGCACAGCGCGTCGAGCAGGGCGTTGCCGTCCTTGTCGCGCCGCCGCAGGCTGGGCAGCCACAGGTGGTCGGCCGGGTCGAGGCAGCGCTGGGCGAGGGCGGTCAGCGCCGCCGAGGGGCCGACCTCGATCATCGCGTGGCGGCCGCGCTTGGCCACCGCCCGGATGCCGGCCAGGAAGCGCACCGGCTCGCCGATGTGCCGCACCCAGTACTCGGGGGTGCCGATCTCGGAGAACCGCGCGGGCTTGCCGGTGAGGTTGGAGACCACGGTGATGGTGGGCTCGTGGAAGGTGATGTCCTTCAGCGCGGTGCGGAAGTCCTCGTAGACCTCCGCCATCAGCGGGGAGTGGAAGGCGTGCGAGACGGCCAGGCGGTCGATCCGCACGCCGCGCTCGCGCAGCACCTCGGCGACCTGATCGAGCGGTGCCACGGCGCCCGAGATGACGCACTGCTCGGGCGAGTTGACGGCGGCCAGGGCCAGGTCGGGGTGGTCGGCGAGCAGCGGCTCGACCTCCTCGGCCGGCGCGTTGACGGCCAGCATGCCGCCCTCGGCGCGGACCGCCTGCATCAGCCGGGCGCGGGCGGCGACCAGGGCCACCGCGTCGGGCAGCTCCAGGACGCCGGAGACCGCGGCGGCGACGACCTCGCCGATGCTGTGGCCGATCAGCACGCTCGGCTTGGCCCCCCAGTCCATCCAGAGCTGGGCGAGCGCGTACTCCAGGGTGAACAGGGCCGGCTGGGTCAGCTCGGTGCGGTTCAGCGCCTGCGGATCGGCGGCGGTGCCCAGCAGCAACTCGCGCACCGAGCGGCCCAGATGGGGCTGGAACAGCTCGTCGCACCGGTCGACCAGCTCGCGGAAGAGCGCGTGGCGCCGGTAGAGCGCGGCGCCCATGCCCGGGTACTGCGAACCCTGGCCGCTGAACAGGAAGGCGATCTTGCGGATGCCCGCCGGCCCCTCGTGCTCGGTGTTCTGCGCGCGCTCCAGCAGCTTGTCCAGGGTGGCGTGGTCACCGACGATGCCGGCCACCCGGTAGGGGAAGTGGGTGCGGGCGGTGTGGCCGGTGCGGCAGAGCGCGTCGATCGCCACCTCCGGGCGCTCGGCGAGCAGCAGCCGGTAGGCGCCGGCCTGGTCGCGCAGCGCGGCGGCGCTCTTGGCGGAGAGCGTGAAGAAGCCAGCGGCGGGCGACTTCGCCTGCTCACCCCGCGGCTCCTGCTCGGGCGCGGCCGGCTGCGGGGCCTGCTCCAGGACGACGGCGCCGATCGTGCCGGCGAAGCCGAAGCTGTTGACGACGGCGCGCCGCACCGGGGCCGGCCACGGCTCGCACGCGGTGGGGACCCGGATCGGGTAGAGGTCCCAGGGGATGCGGCCGGAGGGGGTGGTCAGGTTGAGGTGCGGGTAGATGGTCGCCGAGCGGATCTGCAGCAGCGCCTTGATGACGCCGACCAGGCCGGAGGCGGGCTCCATGTGGCCCAGGTTGGTCTTCACCGAGCCGACCAGCAGCGGGTCGGCGCTGGTGTGCGAGTCGGCGAAGGCGTCGCCGATGGCGCCGAACTCGATCGGGTCGCCCAGCGGGGTGCCGGTGCCGTGCGCCTCCACGTACTGGATGTCGGCGGGCTCCAGGTGGGCGGCGGCGAGCGCGGCGCGGATCACCTTCTCCTGGGCCGGGCCGTTGGGCACGGTCAGTCCGGCGCTGTCGCCGTCCTGGCCGACCGCGGTGCCGCGGACCACGGCGTGGATCTCGTTGCCGTCCCGCAGGGCGTCCGACAGCCGCTTGAGGACCAGCACCCCGCAGCCCTCGGCGCGCGCGTAGCCGTCCGCGGACTCGTCGAAGGTCTTGCACTGGCCGTCGGGCGCGAGCATGTTCGCGTTGGAGAACATCACCGGGATGCGCGGGTGGTGCACGGCGTTGACGCCGCCGCACAGCGCGATCTCGCACTCGCCGGCGCGCAGGCCCTGGGCGGCCAGGTGCAGCGCCACCAGCGAGGAGGAGCAGGCCGTGTCGATGCTCATGCTGGGGCCGCGCCAGCCCAGGAAGTACGAGATCCGGCCGGACAGCGGGAACATGGTGATGCCCGAGGCGAGGTGGCCGTCCAGCTCGGTGTACGGCAGCGAGTCCAGCTCCAGGGCGTAGTCGATCGAACTGGCCCCGACGTACACCCCGCCGTCGCCCCGGCGCAGCGGGGTCGGGTCGATGCCCGCGTGCTCCAGCGCCTGCCAGGCCGTCTCCAGCAGCATCCGCTGCTGGGGGTCCATGTACTGGGCCTCCTTCGGCGAGATGTTGAAGAAGGCGGCGTCGAAGCGGTCGACGTGGTCCAGGAATCCGCCGCCGGTGGTGCGGATCTTGCCCCGGTCCTCCGGGCCCTGGGGCGTGAACGCCGCTACGTCCCAGCGGTCCTGCGGCAGCGGGCCGATGCCGGAGCGCCCCTCCCGCAGGAAAGCCTCGAACTCGTCGAGCGAGTTGCTGCCGCCCGGGAAGCGCAGACCGACACCGACGATGGCGATCGGTTCCGGCGGCTGCGGGTGCGTCACATCGGTCTTCGCTGCCACAGGCGACATGCCTGGTCCTACCTTTCGGATGTGGGGTCAGTGCTGGGCGGCATGGCCTGGGCCCGACCGGCGCAGGCGGGTGGAGCCAGGGCGGGTCCTGGGGCCGGCCGGGTCCTGGCCGGCGAGTGGCCGGGCGGCACTAGCCGGCGAGTGCATCGGTGAGGTGCCCGACCAGGCGCTCGACCGTGGGCTCGTTGAACAGCACGTTCGCGTTGATGGCGAGGCCGAGCCGGGACTCCAGGCGCTCGCGGATCTCGCTCAGCCGCAATGAGGTGAGGCCGAGGTCGAAATAGCTGGTCTCCTGGGGAAGGTCCTCGTGCTCGGACATGAGCAGGTATTCCCTGAACATCTGCTGGACGACGGTCTCGACTTCCTCGCGTATTTCCAGCGGCGACAGCCCGCGCAGATCGAGCGGCGCTGAGTTCTCGGTTTTCATGGCAGAGCCCCAATCCAGGGACAGCGAATGGCGGACCGGTGTGCGGATCATCCAAGCCGCCGGGGCTGACGCGGGGCTGAGGCATCGCTGACGCGTTCGAATTCCGTACGTCAGTGGCCTGTTGGGGCTGCGGTCGGCGGGTGGGCCCGGTCCGGCGAGGATCAGCAGGGCGTCAGCAACGAGTCAGATGAGATTGCGACCATCAAATCGCCCGAAAGCATGTTCTCCGGATCTGCACCAAGCACCCGCGCCCCGGTTCCACCGTGCGACGGAACTATTCCGGAACCCCACTCGGAAAGGCTGATGATGCTTCGCGGAACTGTACAGGAGGGAAGCGCCGAGGCGTACTCCCGATCAACCGGGACGGCCGGCCGGGCCGAATCCGTCAAGCAACTGAAGAGTTATGACCTCCTTATCGGGGGTCAGGATGTCCCGGGTGACGGCTGGGTCTACACCGTCAGCGGCCGCTCCCTGCTGGAGGACGTCTTCACCAGCGTGAGCCTCAAGCGCACCCTGGAGCAGGACCCGGAGTCCGAGGTCGCCCTCCACCCCTACGTGGTCGGGCGCTGCGCCGTCGCGAACGACGCGGCCATCGACTGGGCCACCCAGGCGGCCGCCGCCGCGGCCCCGCTGTGGGCGGCGGTCCCGCTGGAGCACCGGATGAAGCTGGGCACCCGGTTCCGTGAGGAACTCATCGCCCGCCAGGACGAGTTCCTGGAGATGCTGGTCGCCGAATCGCACCCGGTGAAGCTGGCCCGCTGGGAGCTCAGCTGCCTGCTGCAGATCTACGCCCCCGGCAGCCTGCGCTGGTACACCAAGCAGATGCGGGTCGAGAAGGAGTACGGCGACCGCAAGCTGATCCTGCACCGCCAGCCCGACGGCGTGGTCGGCTTCAACCCGCCGCAGAACGCGCCGCTGCCCAGCGCCGCGCTCTCCGTCCTCGCGATGATGGCCGGCAACGCGGTCGTGGTGCGTGCCCCGCGCAGCATCGCGCTGAGCACCATGTGGCTGCTGCGCGACGTCGTCGCCCCGTTGCTGGAGGAGCTCCAGGCGCCGCCCGGCGTGCTCAACGCGATCTGCTCCAACCCCAAGCAGACGATGGACCGTTGGGTGGCCGACCCGCTGATCGACGACATCTTCTACATCGGCGGCAGCCAGGAGGGCCTGAAGTTCGAACAGGACTGCGTGGCCAACGGCAAGAAGCCGATCCTGGAGCTGGCCGGCAACGACGGCATCGTGGTGTGGTCCGACGCCGACGTGAAGTACGCGGCCGAGGCCATCACCGAGTCCTTCTACGGCTCGGGCCAGATCTGCATGGTGCCGAACTACGTGCTGGTCCACCCCGCGGTCGCCGACGCGCTGATCGCCGAGGTCTGCGAGCAGGTCAAGGGCATCAAGCCGGGCCTGCCCGAGCAGGAGGACGTGCTGCTCTCCCCGGTCCGCCGCAGCGAGCGCTTCTTCCGCCTGCTGCGCCAGGCGCTGGGCAACGGCGCGGAACTGCTCACCGGCGGCAACCGGATGGAGGTGGACGGCACGGTGTCGGACACCGGCGTCTTCCTGCAGCCGACCGTGGTGAAGGTCTCCGGCCTCAAGGACGCCCGCAGCTACGACGTGGTGCGCGAGGAGACGTTCTTCCCGCTGATCCCGATCATCGTGCCCGAGGCCGATGACGACGACGCGCTGCTGGAGGCCTTCCTCGGCTTCGTCAACAGCAACGACTACGGCCTGCGCAACTCGCTCTGGGCCGGCTCGGACGAGGTGATCGACACCTTCGTGCGCCG
Source organism: Kitasatospora sp. NPDC008050 (assembly GCF_042957465.1). Classification (NCBI taxonomy): domain Bacteria; kingdom Bacillati; phylum Actinomycetota; class Actinomycetes; order Kitasatosporales; family Streptomycetaceae; genus Kitasatospora; species Kitasatospora sp. NPDC008050. The sequence continues at coordinate 293,409 of NZ_JBIBIJ010000010.1, read as the reverse complement.
GGTGGTCAACGGCGGTCTGCTGAAGGTCAACGACTCGCACATCGGGTTCCTGCCCTACCTGCCGAGCCACGGCGGGACCGGTCGCACCGGTGGCGCCTTCGGTGAGGCGAACTACCCCATGCTCAAGACCTCGCACGTCCAGGGCGTCAGCATCGCGCGCGGCGTGAGCCCCTACCGGGCGGTCTTCGGCGACTGAACACGCCTGTCCAGTTGTCCAGTTCACGATCGATCGGAGGTATTCCGTTGCGTTCCCTCGACGCCGCCCGGGCCGTCTGTGAGCGGTACCACCCGGGCCTGCTCAAGGAGTTGGAGAACATCCCGTTCGCCGAGCGGGAGAAGCCCGGCAGCCCGGTGATCGACCTGTTCCGGGTCTACGGCGGAGTCGGCCTGCTGGTGCCCACCGAGTACGGCGGGCACGGCGCGGACCCCCTGGACGCGCTGCTGGTCCAGCAGGCGCTGGGCGCGATCTCGCCCTCGCTGGCCGCCGCGGTGACCATGCACCACTTCACCGTCGCCATGCTCTACTCGCTGGCCGGCCGCTCCGACCGGCTCACCGACGCCCAGCTGAACCTGCTGCGCCGGGTCGTCCAGGACCAGCAACTGCTGGCCTCGGGCTGGGCCGAGGGCCGGACCCAGGCGAACATCCTCACCCCGGCGGTCACCGCGCGGCCGGTCCAGGGTGGCTACCTGCTGTCGGGTTCGAAGAAGCCGTGCAGCCTGTCGGCCTCGATGAGCCTGCTGACCGCCAGCATCGCGGTCTACCACGAGGACGGCCCCGCCGAGCTGGCGCTGGCCCTGGTGCCGGCCTCGGCGCCGGGTCTGAGCGTGCACCGCTTCTGGGGCAACGAGCTGCTGGCCGGCGCCGAGAGCGACGAGGTGCGGCTGGCGGACGTGTACGTCCCCGAGGAGATGGTGGTGCGGGCCGGCGCCGACGACCCGCGCCGGCTGGACGACCTGCAGACGGCCGGCTTCGTCTGGTTCGAGACGCTGATCAGCGCCGGCTACGCCGGTGCGGCCGCCGCCCTGGTCGAGCAGGTGATCAAGCGCGAGCGCGGCGGCGTGCCGGAGCGGACCGACCTCGCCATCGAGCTGGAGGCGGCCCTCACCCTGCTGGAGAGCGCGGCCCGCGGCATCGGCCCACTCCCCGACGACGACGCGGTGGCGCGCAGCCTGGTCGCCCGGTACTCGGTGCAGCAGATGCTGCCCCGGATCGCCGCGCGGGCCCTGGAGCTGCTGGGCGGGCTGGACTTCATCCGCTCGAACAACCACACCGCGGCCGCGGCGGCCGTCCAGGCGCTCGCCTTCCACCCGCCGGCCCGGGCCGCCGCCAGCGAGCCGCTGCTGCGCTACTTCCGCGGCGAGGCCCTGGTGCTGGCCTGACCGGAGCCCGCCCCGCACTCGACCCGGACCCGTCGATCCGACCACCCCCATGCTTCCTTGGAGTGAGTACCCCGTGACCACCGTTTTGCAGGAGTCCGACCGGGCCGCCGCCTCGGCCGCTGCCCCAGCCGACAGCGAGGAGAGGATCCTCGGGCTGTACCGGGCCCACCTGAGCAAGGGCAGGGCCACCCTCGCCGAGCTCTTCGGCAGCCACATGGAGACGGCGTCCGAGGGCGCCTGGCTCACCACCAGCGACGGCGAGCGCTTCCTGAACGCCGGTGGCTACGGCGTGTTCATCATGGGCGCCCGCCACCCGATCGTGATGGAGGAGGTGGAGCGCCAGCTGCGCACCCACCCCACCGCCACCCGCATCCTGCTGGAGCCCACCGTGGCCCAGGCGGCGGAGGCGCTGGTCTCGGTCATGCCGCCGGGCCTGGACCGGGTGCACTTCGCGCTCTCCGGCGCCGAGGCGGTGGAGACCGGCCTCAAGCTGGCCCGCGCCGGCGGGTTCCGCCGCACCGTCTCGATGAAGGGCGGCTACCACGGCAAGACGATGGGCGCGCTGTCCGCCACCGCCAAGGAGGTCTACCAGGCCCCGTTCCGCCCGCTGGTGCCGGACTTCCTGCACCTGCCGTTCGGGGACGCCGACGCGCTGGAGGCCGAGCTCGCCGCCCACCCGGGTGAGGTCTGCGTGATCCTGGAGCCGGTCCAGGGCGAGGGCGGGGTCATCATCCCGCCCGCCGGCTACCTGAAGAAGGTGGAGGAACTGGTCCGCCAGTACGGCGGGTTCCTGATCCTGGACGAGGTGCAGACCGGCTTCGGCCGGCTCGGCACCTGGTGGGGCGCGGACGCCGCGGGCGTGGTCCCCGACGTGCTGCTGACCGGCAAGGCGCTGGGCGGCGGGGTGCTGCCGGTCTCGGCCGCCGTCGCCACCCGCAAGGCCTTCCGGCCCTTCGACAAGGACCCCTACGTCCACACCGCCACCTTCTCCGGCCAGCCGGTGCTGATGGCGGCCGTGCAGGGCGCGATCCGGGCCATGCACGAGGAGGACCTGGTCGCCAAGTCCGCCAGGCTCGGCGCCGAACTGCTGCCGAAGATCGCCGAGATCGCCCACCGCAACATCCCCGACCTGGTCGTGGACGTGCGCGGCCAGGGCACGCTGATCGGCCTGGAGCTCATCGAGGCGGGCCTGGCCGGCGAGTTGCTGATCGAGCTCTTCAACCACGGCGTGGTGGCCAACCACTCCATGAACGGCAGCTCGGTGGTGCGGTTCACGCCGCCCGCCGTGCTCACCGCCACCGACGTGGCGTTCCTGCTCAACTCCTTCGATCTGGCCACGCGCGACCTGGTGAAGGGCGCGGCCACTATGCCGGAAGGCGGTACCAAAAGTGCGGCACGTTGAACTGATCGCCCTTGTCCCCGGGCAGGAGGCCGCGGTGGTCCTCGACGCCGTGCGCCGCTGGGAGAAGTACCCCACGCTCGCCCCGCACGTGAAGGCGACCACGGTGCACGCGACGCTGCCGGAGCCGGTCGGCTCCTCCAGCTGGGAGCTGCACTTCCGCAGCGGCCTGCTGCGCTGGACCGAGGACGACGTCTTCGACCTGGCGGGCAACCAGATCCGCTTCGAGCAGACCGACGGCGACTTCGACAGCTTCACCGGCGTCTGGTCGCTGGCCCAGGAGGGCGACGGCGTGCGGGTGACCTTCGAGGCCGACTTCGACTTCGGCATCCCGAGCCTGGAGGGGATCCTCGACCCGATCGCCGAGCGGGTCATCAAGGAGACCGTGGCCTGGGCGCTGACCGGGCTCTACCCGGACACCGAGGTGGTCGGGGGCATCGAACTGACCACTCCCGCCGCTGCCGCCGTGTAGCCGCCCGCCTCTCCTGGAGCTGATGATGGATCAGGCAAATCCCTTCGAGACGCCGAAGACCTACTCCCTGCACCGCGCGGAGTACCTGGTCGCCTTCGCCGTCACCACCGGCCTGCTGATCGCCCACCTCGACCAGGTGCGCTGGCTGCCCGCGGTCGCGCTGTTCCTGTACATCGACCTGATCGGCTACATCCCGGGCGCCATCGCCTTCAAGCGCAGCGGCGGGCGGCCCATCCACAAGGGCTACTACGTGGCCTACAACGTGATGCACAGCCTCATCACGCAGGGCGCGGTCGCCGCGCTGTGGTGCCTGCTGGTGAAGCCGGAGTGGGCGCTGCTGGTGCTGCCCTTCCACCTCTTCGGTGACCGGGGCCTGTTCGGCAACTTCATGAAGTCCTTCGCGCTCCCCTTCGAACCGGTGCGCCAGAGCGGCTACCTGCGGCTGCTGGACGACCTCGGGCTGGCGCACCCCAAGCCGGTGGGGCACACCGGTGACCCGGTGCCGGTGGGGCACGTCCCCGCCAAGGCGGCGGCCGCCACCCGGCGTCCGCAGCCGGTCGGCGCACCGGCGGCCGTCACCCGATCGGCAGCAGAACGGGAACCGGTGCGATGAGCGCCGCGGCCGTCAGCGTTGCCGAACCCGTGGGCGGCCCCGCGCCGGTCGTCCGGCGTCCGGCCCGGCAGGACCCGGCCGAGCGGCGCCGGGCCCTGTACCACCTGGCCTCCCCGGTGTCGGTGCTCACCGTCAACCGGGACGGCCACCTGCACGGGACCACCGCCAGCACGGTCACCCTGATCTCCAAGGACCCGCTGCTGCTCGGGGTGTGCCTGCGGGTCGGCTCCTCCTTCGCCCAACTGGCGAAGGAGGAGGGCCGGTTCGCGGTCAACGTGCTCGGAGCCCAGCAGGCCGAGCTGGCCCAGCGGTTCGCCGGCCGGCGCCCGGACGGTCTCGGGCAGTTCGCCGGCGTGCCGTGGTCGCCCGCCCCCTACGCGGGCGCCCCGCTGCTCGACGGCGCGCTGGCCCACTACGTCTGCCGGGTGCACGGCACCCTCCCGCTGGGCGACAGCCTGGTGCTGCTCGGCCAGGTGGTGCACGCCACCGCCGTGGAGGACTCGCCGCTGCTGAGCTACTCCGGCGGCCTGTTCGCCGGTTTCCTGCGGCCGGTGCCCGCCCCACCGGTGCCCGGCTCGCACGCTCCTGCCCTGTCCGCCCCTGCCCTGTCCGCCCCTGCCCTGTCCGCCCCCGCCTTGTCCACCCACGCCTCGCCCGCCCCCGCCTCGCCCGTCCCGACATCGAAGGAGACATCGACATCATGAACCACCCTGTGGCGCCCGAGGCCGGCTGGGACACGGCTCCCGGCCTGCTCGACGGCGCGAAGGAACTCACCCTCGGCCCCGAGGAGTGCAACCTCGCCTACTGGTTCACCTCGGTGGCGCAGGGCACGCTCCGCGACCGCGGCGAGACCGGTCACCACCGGGACGCGGTGGTGCCGGACTTCCTCAAGGAGCCCGGCCCGCTGCGCGACGCGCTGGTGCTGGAGTTCGGCTTCCGGGGCCTCTCCGAGGAGATCGCCACCCGGCTGCTCGGCCACTACGTGGCCATCGCCCCCGGCGTGCCGGAACTGGAGTTCTACGCCACACAGTTGATCGACGAGGCGCGGCACGCCCGGGTGTTCCGCAACCACCTGGTGGAGCTCGGGCAGCCGGCCGCGACGCTGCTGCGCGACATCGACGAGATGGCCGCCGACTACCGGGCCCGGGTGCTGGAGCCGGTCGTCGACTTCACCCTCGACATCGTCCGGGACAAGGCCGACTTCCCCGGCGGCGTCGCGGTGTTCGCCATCGTCATCGAGGGCGTGCTGGCCCCCGCGGCCGAGCTGAGCGAGCGCAAGTGGACCCCGCTGTCGCCCGCCACCGGGGAGATCTCCCGCGGCACCGCGATTGACGAGATCCGCCACCTCACCGTGGCCAGCACCATCCTGCGCGACCACGTCGCCCGCCACCCCGAGTACCGCCCCCGGCTGCTGGAGATCCTGCGGGCCGGCGTCAAGCTCTGGGACGAGGTGCCCGACCGGGAGTTCGTGATCCACCGCGAGGAGCTGTTCCAGAAGGGCATGGTGCAGCACGCGGACCTGATCGGCGACTACGAGGTGTGGCCCGGCGTGCGGCTGCTGGACACCACCCCGGACCAGCGCTACGACATGGCCGAGCGGTGGACCGACGAGATGGCCGAGGCCCGGATGGCCTACATGGGCCTGCCGGTCGAAGTCCTCGCCTCCCCGGCGGCCGACCGGTGAGCCCCCACCGTGGCCCCGCCGCGGTACTCACCGGGCTCGGCGCCTACCTGCCGCCCCAGGTGGTCACCAACGAGGACCTGTCGCGCCGGCTGGACACCTCCGACGACTGGATCCGCAGCCGCACCGGCATCGCCAGCCGGCACATGGTCTCGCCCGGCACCGCCACCTCCGATCTCGCGGTGGAGGCGGGCTGGCGGGCGCTGAAGTCGGCGGGCGACGACCGGGTGGACGCCGTGGTGCTGGCCACCACCACCCCGGACCAGCCCTGTCCGGCCACCGCGCCGCAGGTCGCGGCCCGCCTGGGCCTGGGCCACGTGCCCGCCTTCGACGTGGCCGCGGTCTGCTCCGGCTTCCTGTTCGGGCTCGCCAGCGCCGAGGGGCTGATCGCCGCGGGCATCGCCGAGCGGGTGCTGCTGATCGCGGCGGACGCCTTCACCACGATCATCAACCCCGAGGACCGCACCACCGCGGTGATCTTCGCGGACGGCGCCGGCGCCGTCGTGCTGCGGGCCGGCGAGGCCGCCGAGCCCGGTGCGATCGGCCGTCACATCCTCGGCAGCGACGGCGAGTTGAGCCACCTGATCGAGGTGCCGGCCGGGGGCTCCCGGCAGCGCTCGGCAGGCCGGCCCGCCGAGCCCGGGGACGAGTACTTCCGCATGGTGGGCCGGGAGACCTACCGCCACGCGGTCGAGCGGATGACCAGCGTCTCCACCGAGGCCGCCGAGGCGGCCGGCTGGCGGCTGGACGAGGTCGACCGCTTCGTGGCCCACCAGGCCAACGCCCGGATCCTCGGCTCGGTCGCCGACCGGCTGGGGATCCCCGAGGACCGGCGGCTGAGCAACATCGGACACGTCGGCAACACCGGCGCCGCCTCGATCCCCGTGCTGCTCGCCGAGGCCGCTGCCGACGGCGGGCTCCAGCCCGGCCACAAGGTCCTGCTCACCGCCTTCGGCGGCGGGCTCTCCTGGGGCGCGACCACCCTCGTCTGGCCCGAGGTCGCCTCCACCTGATTCCACCTCACCCTGCCCGAAGTTCCACCTACCTTCAGTCAACGAAAGGGAACTGCCATGCAGCTGGATCAGTTCAGGGAAATCCTGGTCGACACTCTCAAGATCTCGCCCGAGGCCATCACTCCGGAGGCCACCCGCGAGGACATCGAGCTCGACTCGCTGGCCGTGGTGGAGCTGTCGCTCCTGCTGAAGGCCGAGTTCGGCCTCGACATCAGCGACGACGAACTGCTGGAGGCCGAGACCGTCGCCGACATGGTGCGACTCATGGAGGAGCGGAGCGCGAAGGTCTGATGGCCGGCATCGACATCGCGGTCACCGGTCTGGGGCTGGTCACACCAGGCGGCGTGGGTGTCGAAGCGAGCTGGGCGAGCGTGTGCGGGGGCCGTTCCCCCGCCGCGCTCGATCCGGCCCTTACGGGCAACCCGGTGCGGATCTCGTGCCGGGTGCCCGACTTCGATCCCGAACGCCTGCTGAATGCCCGCCGGGCCCACCGCCTGGACAGGTTCGTACAGTTCGCCCTGGTCGCCGCCCGGGAAGCCATCGCCGACGCCGGCCTCGACCCCGCCACCTGGGACGGGGCTCGGGTCGGGGTGGTCCTCGGCTGCGCGGACGGCGGCCCCGGCACGGTCGAGCAGCAGCACCAGGTCCTGCGCGAGCAGGGCTCGGACCGGGTCTCCCCGCTGCTGCTGCCCAAGCAACTGCCCAACATGCTGGCGGGTCAGACCGCCATCGAGTTCGGCGCCACCGGTCCCAACCTGGTGGTCGCCACGGCCTGCGCCTCCGGCGCCACCGCCATCGGCACGGCCCGGGACCTGCTGGCCCTCAACCGCTGTGACGTGGTGCTGGCCGGCGGCAGCGAAGCCATGATCACGCCCCTGGTGATGGCCGGGTTCGCCCAGATGGGCGCGCTCTCCAAGCGCCAGGACGACCCGGCCACCGCCTCCCGCCCGTTCGACGCGGACCGGGACGGCTTCGTGGCCGGCGAGGGCGCCGGGATCCTGGTGATGGAGCGGGTCGCCGACGCCCGGGCCCGTCGCGCGCGCATCCGCGGCCGGATCATCGGCTACGGCGCCACCGCCGACGCGCACCACATCACCTCGCCCCACCCCGACGGCGCCGGCGTCGAGGCGGCCGTCCGCGCGGCCCTGGCCGACGCGGGCGCGGACCCCGAGGACGTGCAGCACGTCAACGCGCACGGCACCTCCACCCCGCTCAACGACCTGGCCGAGGCCCGGATGATCTACCGGGTGCTCACCGGCAGCCCGCTGGTCACCTCCACCAAGGGCGTCACCGGCCACCTGCTGGGCGCGGCCGGGGCGGTGGAGGCGGCGTTCTCGGTGCTGAGCGTGGAGAGGGAGACGGTGCCGCCCACCGCCAACCTGTTCCTGCCCGACCCGCGCATCGACATCAAGCTGGCGCAGAACCTCTCGCACATGCCGATCGACCTGGCGCTGAGCAACTCCTGTGGTTTCGGCGGGCAGAACACCGTGCTCGCCATCGCACCCGCCTGACCCCTCCCCGGCCCACCACGCCCTCCTCCTGGAGCTGCCATGCCCGACAACAGACCCACCCGCCGGCCGGAGGCCTCGGCCGCTCCGGCCGGCCGGCTGACCACTCGTCACATCCTCTTCCTCATCGTCGCCGCGGCGGCACCGCTGTCGGCCATGGTCGGCACGGTGCCGCTGGCGTTCGCCTTCGGGAACGGCGCGGGGGTGCCGGCGGCCTTCGCCTTCGCCGGCATCACCCTGCTCTGCTTCTCGGTGGGGTACGCGGTCAGCGCCCGCCGCACGGGCGGATCGGGCGGCTTCTACGCCTCCACGGCAGCCGACCTGGGCCGGCCGCCGGCGGTGGCGACCGGGTACCTCGCCCTGCTCTCCTACAACTGCGCCACCATCGGACTGGCCGGTGCGCTGGGCTACTTCACCCAGATCATCCTGGCGCAGCACGGCCTCAACGTGCCCTGGGAGTGGTGTGCCGGGGTGGGCATCGCGCTGGTGGCCGTCCTGGGCTACCGCGAGATCGGGGCCAGCGCCAGGCTGCTGGCCCTGCTGATGCTCGGCGAGATCGGGATCCTGTTCGCGCTGGACGTCGCGATCCTGGTCAAGCACGGCACCCACGCGCTGCCCGCCTCCTCCTTCTCCGAGCACAGCATGACCGGCCCGGGCACCGGCGTGGCGCTGATGTTCGCGTTCGTCTCGTTCATCGGCTTCGAGTCGGCCGCCCTCTACGGCAAGGAGGCCAAGGACCCGCGCCGCAGCGTGCCGCGTGCCACCTACGGTGCGGTGGTGCTGATCGCCGGCTTCTACGCGCTGACCAGTTGGCTGGCGGTGGGCGCGGTCGGCACCGGACGGCTGAAGGAGGTCGCCGGGACCGAGCTGGGCAACCTCTTCTTCGACCTCGGCAACAGCTACCTCGGCACCGCCGGCAACACCTGCCTGCAGGTCATGCTCTGCACCAGCCTGTTCGCCGCCACCCTCGCCCTGCACAGCGCCGCCAACCGCTACGCCCAGGTGCTGGCGGCGGACGGGCTGCTCCCGGCCGGGCTGGCCGAGCAGCACCCCAGGTTCGCCTCGCCGCACCGCGCCAGCGTGGTGCAGACCGTGCTGACGGCGGTGGTGGCCGCCGGCTTCGCCCTGGCCGGGCTGAACCCGTACACCTCGATGACCACCAGCATGCTGGGCCTGGGCACGCTGGGCATCGTGGTGCTCCAGGCAGTGGCCGCGCTCTCCGTGGTCGTGTCGCGGCTGCGCGGCGGCGCCCGCGGCGGCAGCTGGCTGCGCGAGGTGGTCATCCCGCTGGTCGGCTTCGCCGGGCTGGTCGTCTCGGTGTGGCTGGTGGTGGGCAACTTCAGCATGCTGACCGGCTCCACCAACGTGCTGGTGGCCGACCTGCCCTGGCTGGCGGTCGCCGTGGTGGTGTTCGGCTTCCTGACCGCCGCCTGGCTGCGCTCCGCCCGCCGCTCGACCTACCAGCGGCTGGGCACGGCGCACCTGGTGACGGAGTCCGCTCCCGCACCCGTTGCCGCCCCCGCTCCCGTCCGCGCGCCCGCCCCGGTGGCGGTCGCGGTCCCCGAGATCGACGTCGACGCCGACCTGGCGGCGGCGGTCGCGGCGGGCGCCGTCCTGTCCATGTCCCACGCTGATTCCGGAGAACGCCATGCATGATCCGCGTGAGCTGATCGAGAGGGACCCGGAGGCGGTGCGCCGGCTGGCCCGCCGCAAGTTCGCCTTCGACCGCGAGGGCTTCGCCGCCGCCTACCAGCGCCGGGCCGAGGCCCAGGGCGAGGTCGACCGGCTGCGGGCCGAGGCCAACGCCGCCACGCGGGCCCGCAAGGCCGGCCCGCCGACCGAGGAGGCCAAGGAGGCGGCCCGCGAGCTGCGCGCCAGGACCCAGACCGCCGAGGCCGAAGTCCGCACCGCCGAGCAGGAGTTCGAGGCACTCGCACTCGGGATCCCGAACATCGCGCTGGACTCGGTGCCGGACGGCGACTCCGAGAAGGAGGCCGTGGAGCTGCGACGGATCGGCCCGACCGTCCGCACCCCGGGAGTGACGCCACGTCACCACGCCGACATCGGCGAGGACCTCGGCATCTTCGACACCAAAACCGCCGCCAAGCTCTCCGGCGCCCGGTTCAACCTCAGCCGGGGCGCCGGCGCCCGCCTGGAGCGGGCCCTGGCCGACTTCCTGCTGGACCTGCACACCCAGGAGCAGGGGTACACCGAGTACGCGGTGCCGTTCCTGGTGAACCGGGAGACGATGACCGGCACCGGGCAGCTGCCCAAGTTCGAGGAGGACCTGTTCGCGACGTCGGTCGGTGGTCGCGAGCTGTTCCTCATCCCCACCGCCGAGGTGCCGCTGACCAACATGGTGGCCGGCCAGACCCTGGACACCCGCGAACTGCCCTACGCCTTCACCGCCCGCACCCCGTGCTTCCGCGCGGAGGCCGGCGCCTACGGCCGGGACACCCGCGGGGTGCTGCGGCTGCACCAGTTCGAGAAGGTCGAGCTGGTCCGGATCTGCGCCGCCGAGGACGCGCCGCAACAGTTCGAGCTCATGGTGGCGCACGCCGAGGAGTGCCTGAAACGGCTCGAACTGAGCTACCGCGTCGTCCAGTTGCCCGCCGGAGACCTGGGCTTCTCGGCCCGGGTCACCTACGACATCGAGGTCTGGCTGCCCGGCAGCGACTCCTACCGGGAGATCTCCTCCGTCTCCGACTGCGGCACCTTCCAGGCCCGGCGGGCCGGCATCCGCTGCAAGACCCCGGACGGCCGCAAGGGCCCAGCGGCCACCCTCAACGGCTCGGCCCTCCCGATCGGCCGCACCATCGCGGCCCTCCTGGAGCAGGGCCTCCAGGCGGACGGCTCGGTCCTGCTGCCCGACGCCCTGCTCCTCTACACCGGCTTCCGCCGCCTGCTCCCGGGCGGCGGCACCGCCCCGGACTAGGAGAAGGACCAGGCACTGCGCGCAGCAGCAGGGCCCGGCCGGGGGAGACCCGGCCGGGCCCTGCTGCTGTCCCCCAACCGGTTCAGAGGGGGTCTGACAGGTAGTGCCCGTCAGGCTGCATCTCCGTCGAGCCGGCGGAGTCGGCAAGCGTGTGGGCCCCGGAAGCGGTGGACACCGATGCGTGGGCTGCAGTCTGCAGCGGCGCCGCGATGGCCAGCGCAACGGCGACCGCCGCGGCACCGGTAACAACTGCCTTGGTGAACCAGGTAGTCATCTCGGGCATTGGTCCCTCCGTCTGTTGCCCGCCCCAGTGGCGGGTGTTGATTCTGCCTCGGAGAGTACCTCGACATGATCCACCGTCAACCGTTGGTCCTGCCGCTGTTCGGTGGGCGGTGTTGGATGACTCGGCCCGTTAATGAGGATTCGCCGTCCAACTCTTCGCCGGGCGTGTAGATCACCACGTCGCTGGTCGCTCCGGGCGACGCAACCAGTGAACGACCGTCAGGGGTCCATCGGTAAGGAAAAGTGCGACGGTCCTGCTGGCACGAGGCCGGAAATTTTGGCGCGCTCTTTACCCGAACATCTGCGCCGAGAGTAACGACAGCGCTACCGTGCGTCTATGGGTGACAATGCCGCACTCCGCCAAGCCATTGCCGAACTCGGTATCAGTCATGTCGAGTTGGCCCACAGGATCAACACCCACACCGAAGCTCTGACAGGTCGGTACGGGACCTGTACCGAACGCACGGTGCACAACTGGGTAGCCGGCAGGACCGGCTGGCCCAACGCGCGTCAACGAGCAGGCTTGGAAGCAGTATTCGACTGCACGGCCGAACAGCTCGGCTTCACCCCACGGGGCCAACGCTCCGTGTCGCTCTCGGAGGAACCAGTGCGGCGCCGTACCTTCATCACGGCCGGGCCGACCGCCGCAGCAGCGGTCGCTGCCCCGATGCTCGCCACCCGCCACACCGTCGGCCTCTCGGACGTCGGCCGGATGCGCGCCGGTCTCCAGGCACTGGATGCCTTGGACGATCACCAGGGCGGACACGCGACGCTCGAACGCGCTGCGCTTGCCGGCGCCCGACAGGTGATCGACTTGCAGCAGAACAGCACCGCCGGCGAACGTGTGCGGCGACGCCTGTTCAGTGTCGCGGCCGACTTCACGGCACTCGCGGCCTGGTCGTGCATCGACGCGCGGGAACCCGACCGGGCCCGGCAGCATCTCGACCGGTGTGCGACGCTGGCCGGCCTCGCGCAGGACTCGACCGCGCAGCTACGGGTGTGGAACTCGATCGCGATCCTGGCGAACCAGGAGCGCCGCCACGGGGACGCCGTGGCAGCCGGGCGCGCCGCACAGCGGACGGGGATCACCCGCCAGGATCCACTCTTCGCGTCGCTGGCACATGCCCGCACTGCCGTTGGGCTCGCGAACTGCGGGGACCGTCAGGGCGCGCTGCGGTCGCTCGGGCTCGCCGGCGACGCCCTTGGCCGGGCCTGCGATCAGCCGCGCCCGACGTGGATGGCGTTCTACGGACCGGCCGAACTGCACGCGCTGACAGCGATTGCCCGGGATCGGCTCGGTGACGCCGAGCAGGCCGAATGGGCATCGCACCGGGCGCTGGCGACGTTGCCGGAGCGTTTCCGCCGCAACCGGGCGCTGGCTACCGCGTGACTGGCGCTCGCCCAACTCCATCAGGGCGACGCCGAGCACGCGACCGCCACGGCCGGTTCGGTGTTCGACCTGATGACGGAGGCGCCGATCCCCGCCCGGATTCGGACGTTGCTCGGGGACTTCTACCGCGATCTGCTGACCCTTTCGGCGACCGCCCCTGCTGCGCGAGAGTGGGCGGACCGCTTCCGTACCGAATGGAGCCGATCGTGATCGAGCTACGGCACTACCGCCACGGCGAGCTGCCGGAGGACTTCCGAGACCTGCTGCTGGGCGTCCACGCGGATGCCTACGCGGACCAGATGGACGACCCGTTCGTGCAACGGTTCCCGTGGTTCGTGGATCACTGGTCGGGCCTGGACGGCTTCGCGTGCGTGGTCGGGTTCGACGCCGGCGAACCGGTCGGGTTCGCCTACGGCGCGCCGGCGAAGACCGGCCGGGAGTGGTGGCGGGAGCACGTCGTGCCCGCCCCGGAGCGGGACTCGACGTTCGCGTTCTCCGAGCTGATGGTGTGTCCGAGGTGGCGCAGGACCGGGGTGTCCGAGCACCTGCACGAAGCGCTGATGGGGAGCCGGGAAGAAGCGCTGGCCGTGCTGCTGGTCGATCCGGACCACCCGAAGGTCCAGGCTCTGTACGAGTCGTGGGGCTACCGGAAGGTTGGTGATCGGCAGCCCTTCCCCGACTCGCCTCGCTACGCGGTGATGTTGCGCGAGCTGGGCTGACCAGCCGTCACGTAGTTCATCAACTCCGAAAGGTGATCGCGCACATGCTCCTTTGGCAGAAGTCCACTTTCAGCGGCAGCAATGACGGGAATTCCGTCGAGTTGGCACCGGGTGACGCCGAGCTGATCCACATCCGGGAGTCGCTCGATCCTGACACGATTGTCACCACCGACCGTGCGCGTCTGCGCGCCTTCGTGCTCGGTGTCAAGGCGGGCGAGTTCGACCACCTGCTCTGATCAGCAACGGAGCCTTGCCCCGGTACTGCCGGCGGTTGGTCCGCGCTTGGTGCCGCCCACCTTGCCAGGGGTGGGCGGCTACGTGCGGCCCCGCAGATATCCGCCCTACACCCCCATCGCGTGGACGCCGCCGTCGACGTGGACGATCTCGCCCGTGGTGGCGGCGAAGAAGTCGGACATGAGTGCCACGGCGGTGCGGGCGGTGGGGGCGGGGTCGGTCTGGTCCCAACCCAGCGGTGCGCGGGCGTCCCAGCCGTCGGCCAGGTCCGCGAAGCCGGGGATGGACTTGGCGGCCATCGAGCGGATCGGGCCGGCCGCCACCAGGTTGCAGCGGATGCCCTGGGCGCCCAGATCACGCGCCAGGTAGCGGTTGGTGGACTCCAGCGCCGCCTTGGCCACGCCCATCCAGTCGTAGCGCGGCCAGGCGACCTGGGCGTCGAAGGTGAGGCCGACCAGGGCGCCGCCGCGCTCCATGAGCGGAAGGCAGGCGACCGCGAGCGACTTCAGCGAGTAGGCCGACACGTGGACGGCGGTGCCGACGTCCTCCCAGGTGCCGGTGAGGAAGTCGAAGGCGCCGGCCGGGCCGAAGGCAATGGAGTGCAGCACGCCGTCGAGGTGTCCGTCGTCCCCGGTCAGTTCGCGCACCCGGTCGGCCAGGGAGCCCAGGTGCGCCTGGTCGGTGACGTCGAGCTCCAGCACGGGCGCGGGTTTGGGCAGGCGCTGCGCCATCCGGTCGACCAGACTGAGCCGGCCGAAACCGGTGAGCACCACCTCCGCCCCCTCGTCCTGGGCGATCCGGGCGGCCTGGAAGGCGATGGAGGACTCGGTGACCACGCCGGTGATCAGCAGGCGCTTGCCCGCGAGCAGGCCGCTCATACGGTCACCGGGCCGGGGGCTGTGCTGTTCGACATGAGAAGTCCCTTTCGGTGGAGGGGAGTTCGCGGGAGCGGAGGGATCACTTGGAGAGGACCCGGTCGACCGAGACGCCGGTGGTGCGCCCGCCCAGGGCCAGGACGCTGACGACCATCACCACCGTGGTGGCCGCGATGACCTCGAAGAGCGCGTCGGCGCCGTGGTGTTGGAGGACCGGCAGCAGGATGAAGGGCAGCGCGCCCGCCGAGAGCTTGGAGAGCGAGTACGCGGCCCCGGAGGCGCCGCCGCGGATCTCGGTCGGGTACTGCTCGGACAGGTAGACGTGCGAGACGCTGGAGAAGACGTTGCTGCACAGCGTGTAGACGAACCCGAGTGCCACGATGAGCTCCGGCGAGCGGGCCACGCCGAAGCCGAGCCCCGTCAGCGCCATCGCGGTGGCCGCGAGGACCAGCAGGGTGCGCCGCTCCATCCGCTCGACGACGGGCACCGCCAGCGCGGAGCCCACCGGGTAGCCGAGGAAGCACAGGGCGGTGAAGCCCAGGCTCGCGACGATTCCGTAGCCCTTGGCGGCCAGGATCTGCGGTACCAGGGTGCCGAAGCCGTAGTAGCCGACCACCGAGAGGATGCACAGGATCCACAGCATCACGGTGCGCCGCCGCAGCCCCGGATCGAAGGCCCCGCGAACCCGCTGCGCGGGAGCCGCCGCCGACTCGGCGGCGGCAGCAGCAGCCGGCCGCGCCGTCGCCCGGCCGTCCTCCATCACCGTGACCAGCGCGTCGGCCTCGGCGACCCGGCCGCGTGCGGCCAGCCAGCGGGGCGACTCGATCAGGTTGCGGCGCAGCACCCAGACCACGGCGGAGCCGAGCGAGCTGATCAGGAAGAGCCAGCGCCAGCCGGCCAGCCCGAGCGGCGACAGCGGCACCAGCCACAGCGCCGCGAAGCCCACCGCGGGCACCCCGCAGTAGGCCAGCGTGTAGGCCCAGGCGATGAACCGTCCGCGCCGGGAGGCGGGCAGCACGTCGGCCAGGTAGCAGTCGGCCAGTGCCTGTTCGGACCCGATGCCGATGCCGGCGATGAACCGGGTGGCGATCAGCCAGGTGGCGTTCGGCGAGAAGGCGCCCACCAGGGAGAAGCCGGAGTAGAGCGCGAGGTTGAGCAGGAAGGCCCGGCGTCTGCCGAACCGGTCGGCCATGCGGCCGACTACCAGCGAGCCGAGGAACTGGCCGATGAACGCGGAGGCCAGCACGAACTTCAGCGTGGTGGCGTCCATCGCGAACTTGTGCTGGAGCACCTTGCCGATGGTGCCGGAGAGGTTGTTCTCGAAGGTGTCGAAGAGCAGCCCGGCGCCGATCACGGCGGTGAGCCGGCGGTGGACCGGGCCGATCGGCATCCGGTCCAGCCGGGCTCCGATCGAGGCCGGGGTGGGCCCGGGGGAGAGGCGGGGGCCGGTGATGGTCTGGGACATGGTGAATGACTCCTGGGAAACAGATCGCCCGTGGGAAACAGATCGCCCGGGACCGCAGGGCGGTCCCGGGCACTCGGGCCCGGAGACCGGACGACCGATGGCTCGCGGTACACCGGGAGTTGGGGGCACTCGGGAGTGGTGGGGCACTCGGACGGGACGGGTGAGGTGCGCGGTTCAGGCCGCCTGCCGCAGGGCCGCGTCCGCCTCCCCGCTGCGCACGGGGGCGCTGACCTCGTGCAGGAACGAGGCGACCTCGCGGTAGGAGGCCCAGAAGCCGACCTCGTGGTACGGCATGCCGCGCTCCGCGCAGTACTCGCGGGTGAGCACCCGGGCGCGCCCCAGGTGGTTCTGCGGCATGGCCGGGAAGAGGTGGTGCTCGATCTGGTAGTTGAGACCGCCGTAGAGGAAGTCGATGAGCACCGAGGGCCGGATGTTGCGGGAGGTCAGCACCTGGCGGGCCAGCCAGTCGAGGGTCTCCGCCTCGCCGTCACGCACCTCCATGCCCTTGTGGTTGGGCGCGAAGATCATGCCGAAGTAGACGCCCAGCACGGCGTACTGCACCAGGATGAACGCCACCGCGAGCACCGGGCTCAGCACGGTGAAGACGGCGACCAGGTAGAACACCGCGCGCGCCACCAGCAGGACGGTCTCCAGCACCGGCCGCTTGGTCTTGCCCTGGGCGATGGACTGGAAGGCGGTGCGGTTCATCTTGAACGACTCCAGCACCAGCAGCACGAAGAAGAGCACGCTCTGGTAGCGGACGATGAAGCGCTGCACGCCGGTGCGGGTCCGGTACTGCTTGAGGTCGAAGATCGCGGTGCGGCGCCCGATGTCCGGGTCCATGTCGAGGTGGTTGGGGTTGCTGTGGTGGCGGTTGTGGTGGTTGACCCACCAGCCGTAGCTCACGCCGTTGACCAGGTTGGCGTGGAAGTAGCCGACGGCCGAGGACACCTTCTTGTTGTGGAACATGGCCTTGTGGCCCGCCTCGTGCCACATGAAGGCCGACTGCCCGCCGCACAGGCCCATCCACAGGGCGACGACCAGCTGCCACCAGGAGTCGCCGATGAGGAAGAACGCGGCCAGACCGGCCACGATCAGGCCGGTGTTGAGGATCAGCCGCCGCACGTAGTACCCCTGGTCGAGGTCCATCAGCCCTTCGGCCTTGACGCGGGCGAGCAACTCGGAGAACGTGGCGGACGCGCCGACACGCTGCGGCGCGGCGGCCGGGGACCCCGGCCCCGCCGCGCGTGTTCGGGTCTGGACAGGCTGAGGCTGCATGGATCTCTCCTTGCGAGATGAAGCCGCCGACAGGCGGCTGCGGTGCCGCACCCGTGAGCGCGGGTGGACGAGCGGCGCGGCGAGGAGCCGGCGGTGCTCCGGCGCGGAGCGGCTGGTCGTGCTCCGGCGGAGCGCCCGAGGGATCAGGCCGGCCGGGGTGGCGCGCACGCGTGCCGCCCCGGCCGGGCGGCGATCGAGCTCATCGAACAGCGTTCTGGGTCGGCCTGATGTGGAACTGACACTCGACTGATCAGCCGGGCCGGCCTGGGAACTGGCGCCGCGTCAGGCCGCGTCGGCGGTGGCGCGCAGCGCGGCGTCGAGCTTGCGGACGATCTCGTCGCCGGCGGCGGCGACGTCGGCGTCATCGGGCGCACCGATGACGCCCATGAGCCCCTCGACCATGGCGTGCTGGAGGGTCTCGATCGGGTCGGCCGTACCGGCCGGGGACTGGTCGTCGGACATGTCCGGCTCCTCTGCGTGGGTGGGAAGGCCGCGGTGACTTAGTGCCGCGTCAGGCAACCTTCGCCCCGTCGCGACGCCCGGCACGCACTCTCGCCGCACCGGCCGAAAGCCCAAGTACGTCCAGTACGAGGGCTTCCGGCCGGCACGCCGATAGCACGCACCGAACGCCGCTCCTTGACGGGCAAAAGTTGCCTGACGCGGCACTAGAAGGCCCCGCAGGCCCGGAAGATGTGCGCGAAGGAGGCCAGTGACGCCTGCCCGTCGAAGGCGACGTACTCGGGGATGGTCAGGTCCGGGGCCCACTTCTGCTTGTAGTTCAGCTGGGTCTGGGCGGGGTAGAGGGCCGCGCCCTCGGCCCAGAGGGCGTGCATCAGCCACTGGAAGGCGGGGCTGTAGCCCTCGATCTCGTGCGTGGCGTCCAGGCCGGTGAACGGGGTGAACCCGAAGTGCAGCCACTCGACGCCCTCGCTGCGGAAGACCTCGGTGGCGTGCGCGTTGATGGCCTCCATCAGGCCCGGCGAGCCCTCCGGCAGCCGCCGGCTGAGGTCGTGCATCCAGCCGGCCCGGCTGCCGTAGACCGGGGAGTAGGAGATGTAGGCGACCGGGGCGCCGTCGATGGTGCCGACGAAGAGCCGGCGCTGCGCCTGGGCCTCGCCGCCGATCTGGCCGACCAGGAACTCCAGTTGGCTCGCGCCGCCCTTGGAGGCCAGCCATGCGCCGTCGATCGTCCTGATGCCGTCGGCCCAGTCCTCGGCCGGTACCTCGCTGATCTGGAGGCCGTTGCGCAGGGCGCGCGAGATCTTGTTGCGCAGCTGCATGAAGCGCGAGCCGCGCAGGGTGTGGTCGGGGATCCGGACCGCCCAGGAGGCGCCGACCTGGTTCACGGTGAAGCCGCGTCGCGCGTAGCGCTCGGCGTCGTGGCGCTGCAACTGCACGCCGACCAGGCTCAGGTCCTGCTCCCGGACGTGGTCGATGAAGCGCTCGGCGAGCGTCTCGTAGTCGTCCGGTGCGGCGAACGGGCCGCCGAACTGCACCACGTGCCGGCCGGTGCGCCGGTAGACGATGACGCCGTCGAGACCGGGCGCCGTGAACACGCTGTTCCCGCTGTTGAGCGTCAGAAATGAGCTGGGATTCTCGGCCAGGGTGTGCTGCCGCACTGCTGCGAGAATCGGATCGGCGGTAGCCGTCGGAGACATGGAATCGCATCCTCTCGCGAAGGGTGGATGTCGGTGAGAGTAGAGCACAGGCAGCCATTTCAGGGAAGGCCTGAATTGCTCTTCGAATTCGCGTCAGGGAACCGTCAGTTGGGCGTCAGAGACGGCTGGCAGAGTTCTTCTCGTGAACGGCACGGGAAACCGGGCCGGGAATACGGAGAGGTGCCCGGAGTGGTTGATCGGGGGCCGGGCCCGCTGGTCCGGTCGGGTGGCGCAGGCCGCCTTCGCAGGTTCGAATCCTGCCTTCTCCGCCGTGCCGCCCGAGGGCCCGCCGCCCTCGGGCGGCCTTGTGTTTTCCAGCCGGGCGGGCACCGCGCGATCACCGGCACCACGGGTGGCCGCAGGGCGCCAGGTGCCCTGGTGTCCCACCCGCCGCGCAGCCGGCCGGTGCTCGCACCGCCAGGCGGAGCGGGTCCGCCGGGGAGTTCGACGGCCGGCTCCGGCCACCCCTGGACGTGCCCTTGTCCGGTAGCGACAAGAGGACAGCCGGTACTCAAGCGAAACTCAAGAGTAGCCGTGCAACCATGATTCACTGCATCGTTTGCTTTGAGAAGCCAAGGGGGCAGCATGCTGAGTTTCTCGATCCTCGGAGCCCTGGAGATCAGAACGGCCCTGGGGGCCGCCGAGATCTCCGGCGACCTCCAGCGGACGCTCGTTCTGACTCTGCTCGTCAACGAGGGCCAGTCCATCTCCGGCGAAAGCCTGATAGACGAGATGTGGGGCGACGCTCTTCCGGACAACGAGTCCAACGCACTTCAGGCGCACATCAGCCGGCTTCGCAGGAAGCTGAAGACCCTGGAACCGGATTATCCGGGGGCCCGGCTGACCATTCACCCCTCCGGATACCGGCTCTGTCTGCGGGACGCCGTGCTGGACGCCGTCGAGTTCATCAAGGCGGTCCGTCAGGCCGAGGTCCTCTCCCAGGCCGATCCGGCGGCAACCGCGACCCTGTTGCGGGACGCGCTGGCCATGTGGCGCGGACCGGTGTTCGGCGGGTTCACCGGCGGGTCGTCCTGCCAGCTCGCCCGGGCCCGGTACGAGGAGCACCGGATGCGGGCCATGGAGCTGTGCTTCGACGCGGAGCTCCGGCTGGGCCGGCACGCCGCGATCCTGCCCGAACTCCAGGACGCCCACCGCAACCACCCGTTGCGCGAGCGTTTCTGCGAGCAGCTGATGGTCGCGCTCTACCGGTCCGGGCGGCAGGCGGACGCACTGGGTTTCTACCGCCTCATGTGGCAGAACCTCTCCGAGGAGCTGGGGATCGAGCCGTCCCCCGCGCTGCAGCGCCTGGAGCACGCGATCCTCTCGCACGCCCCGCACCTGGACGGCGCCGCGCGCACCCCGGCTCTTCAACTGGCCTGACGGGCAGGTGGCTTGGCACGGCGGTCCGGGCCGTCGTGTGTCAGTGCCCGGTCAGTGTCGGCTGCCACCATCGACCGACAGGAGGCTAATCGTCCCCTCGCATCGGGGCAGGGAATTCACGTCTGTTCCTGGACCGTACCGCGTCCCGTGCCCGGCCGAATGGAAGGGAAGAGATGATATCCCAGATCGAGGAGCTGGCACATATACGGCAGGAGGTGCTGGACGGACCCAGTGCCCGTGCCACCGCCGCGCAGCTGGCCAAGGGAAAACTGACGGCACGTGAGCGCATCGCGCTGCTGCTGGACGATGATTCGTTCCGCGAAGTGGAGCCGCTGCGCCGGCACCGGGCGACCGGGTTCGGTCTGGAGCTGAAGAGGCCCTACACCGACGGTGTGATCACCGGTTGGGGAACCGTCGGCGGGCGGACGGTCTTCGTCTACGCCCACGACTTCCGGATTTTCGGCGGGGCACTGGGCGAGGCGCACGCGGCGAAGATCCACAAAATCATGGACATGGCGCTCAACGCGGGCGCGCCCCTGGTCTCCCTCAATGACGGTGCGGGAGCCCGGATCCAGGAGGGCGTCACCGCGCTGGCCGGCTACGGCGGCATCTTCCGCCGCAACACCCGTGCCTCCGGGGTGATTCCGCAGATCAGCGTGATGCTCGGGCCCTGCGCGGGAGGCGCGGCGTACAGCCCGGCGCTCACCGACTTCGTCTTCATGGTCCGCGACACCTCGCAGATGTTCATCACCGGGCCCGACGTGGTCCGCGCGGTGACCGGCGAGGAGATCAGCCAGAACGGGCTGGGCGGCGCCGACGTCCACGCGGAGCGGTCCGGGGTGGCCCACTTCGCCTACGACGACGAGGAGTCCTGCATCGCCGAGGTGCGCTACCTGTTGTCGCTGCTGCCGCAGAACAACCGGGAGACCCCGCCGGCGGAGGTCTGCGACGATCCGGCCGACCGCCGTTGCGAGGCGCTGCTGGAGCTGGTCCCGGTCGACGGCAGCCGCCCCTACGACATGCGCGCGGTGATCGAGGAGATCGTCGACCACGGCGAGTACCTGGAGGTGCACGAGCGCTGGGCCACCAACGTCATCTGCGTGCTGGCCCGGCTGGGCGGCCGCGTGGTGGGCATCGTCGCCAACCAGCCGCAGTCGCTGGCCGGCGTGCTGGACATCACCGCCTCCGAGAAGGCCGCGCGCTTCGTCCAGCTCTGCGACGCGTTCAGCATCCCGATCGTGACGCTGCTGGACGTCCCCGGGTTCCTGCCCGGTGTGGACCAGGAGCACGGCGGCATCATCCGGCACGGCGCCAAGCTGCTGTACGCGTACTGCGACGCCACGGTGCCGCGGATCTCGCTGATCCTGCGCAAGGCCTACGGCGGTGCCTACATCGTCATGGACTCGCAGTCCATCGGCGCGGACCTGACCTACGCCTGGCCGATCAACGAGATCGCCGTGATGGGTGCGGAGGGGGCGGCCAACGTCATCTTCCGCCAGCAGATCGCCGAGGCCGACGACCCGCAGGCCAAGCGGGCCGAGCTGGTCAAGGCCTACCGGACCGAGCTGA
The DNA here is from genome assembly GCF_042957465.1 of Kitasatospora sp. NPDC008050. Classification (NCBI taxonomy): domain Bacteria; kingdom Bacillati; phylum Actinomycetota; class Actinomycetes; order Kitasatosporales; family Streptomycetaceae; genus Kitasatospora; species Kitasatospora sp. NPDC008050. Next base: position 271,558 of record NZ_JBIBIJ010000010.1, on the reverse strand, counting down.
TGCACCCCTACTACGCGGCCGAACGCGGCCTGGTGGACGACGTGATCGACCCGGCGGAGACCCGGCAGGTGCTGATCCAGTCCCTGGAGATGCTGCGCACCAAGCACGCCGACCGGCCGTCCCGCAAGCACGGCAACCCTCCGCAGTAAGGGGACCGGGCGATGACCGCGATCGAGATCCGGGTCCGGCGCGGCGAGGCCACCGCCGAGGAACTGGCTGTGCTCACCGCCGTGTTGCTGGCCCGCGCCGCGGCGGGCGCCGCCTCGCGGGCCACCGGCGCCGGCTCGGCCTGGCAGCCGGACGGCTTCGAGGCCCCGCACAGCTGGCACAGCCGGCCACCGAGCCCGGCGTGATGTGCGTGTAGCCGGGTGGGCCCCGGGTGATGATGCCGGTATGGACCTTCGTATCTTCACCGAACCGCAGCAGGGCGCCTCCTACGAGACCCTGCTGGCCGTTGCCCAGGCGGCGGAGGAGCTCGACTACAGCGGGTTCTTCCGCTCGGACCACTACCTGCGGATGGGGGACGGGGACGGGCTGCCGGGGCCGACCGATGCCTGGGTGACGCTGGCCGGGCTGGCGCGGGAGACCAAGCGGATCCGGCTGGGCACGCTGATGACCGCGGGCACCTTCCGGCTGCCCGGGGTGCTGGCGATCCAGGTGGCCCAGGTCGACGCGATGAGCGGCGGCCGGGTCGAACTCGGGCTCGGGGCAGGCTGGTTCGAGGCGGAGCACCAGGCGTACGGGATCCCGTTCCCCGAGCGGCGGATCGACCGGCTGGCCGAGCAGCTGGAGATCATCACCGGGCTGTGGCGGACCCCCGTGGGGGAGCGGTTCTCCTTCGCCGGGGAGCACTACCGGCTGACCGACTGCCCGGCGCTGCCCAAGCCGGTGCAGGCGCGGGTGCCCGTGCTGGTCGGCGGCAAGGGGCCCCGGCGGACACCGGCGCTGGCGGCGCGGTACGCGGACGAGTTCAACATGGCGTTCGTCTCGGTGGCCGACACGGTGACGCAGATCGGACGGGTGCGGGCGGCCGCCGAGGCGCGCGGGCGCTCGGGCGACGACCTGGTCTACTCCAACGCGCTGGTCGCCTGCGTCGGCCGCGATGACGCCGAGGTGGCCCGGCGGGCGGCCGTGATCGGGCGTGACGTGGCGGAGTTGAAGGCCAACGGCCTGGCGGGCACGCCCGGCGAGGTGGTCGAGCGGATCGCGCGCTACCGGGAGGCGGGCAGCGGGCGGATCTACCTGCAGATGCTGGACCTGCACGATCTGGACCACCTGGAGCTGATCGCCGCGCAGGTCAGGCCCCAGCTGGGGTAGCCGGCCCGCCCGGGCTGCCGCGCCCCGGCCTGCCCGGGCCGCTGCGGTGCGGCAGGATTGACGGACCGTGGGACGCTCCGTCACGGTGAGTCGAGTCACGGCGCGGGTGCCGGTGGGCGGCCGGGCGGGGCGAACCGAACGGAGGCGTGGATGCTGTCTGTTGCCGCTGGACCACTGCACGGCGCACCGGTGGTGCTGCACAACGCGCAGGAGCCGCACGAGGCGGCCAGCACCATGAAGGTGGCCGTGCTGGCCGCGCTGCACCGCAGCGGGCTGGACCTGGACGCCGAGGTGCCGGTGGTGAACCGCTTCGAGTCCGCGGTGGGCGGCAGCTTCGCCAACGACCCCGGCTACGACAGCGATCCGGAGCCCTGGCAGCGCATCGAGCAGGGCCGGGCCCCGCTGCGCTGGCTGGCCGAGCGGATGATCACCCACTCCTCGAACCTGGCCACCAACCTCTGCCTGGCCCAGGTCGGCCGCGAGGCGGTCGCCGGGGCGTGGCGGGCGGCCGGCGCGACGAACAGCGCGAGCCCGCGCGGCATCGAGGACGCCCGGGCCCGCGCGGCCGGGGTGCGCAACCAGGTCACCGCGCTGGACCTGATCCGGCTGGTGCGATCGCTGGAGCCGGAGCCGCTCGGGCTGCTGGAGCGCAACATCTGGCGGGTGGACCTGGCGGCCGGACTGCCGCCCGGCGCCCGGATCGCCTTCAAGAACGGCTGGTTCACCGGCGTGCGGCACAGCGTGGGCCTGGTCCGGCCGCCCGACACCGCGCCCTATCTGATCGCGGTCTGTTACACCGGCCCGCTGGCCTCGGGGGCGGCCGAGGGGGACCCGGCCGCCGCGCTGCTGGCGCGGCTCTCCGCCCGGGCCTGGGCGCGGCGCCACGAGCTGGCGGGCGGACGGCCGTGACGGAGCGGACCGCCTGCTGGGTGCCCGGCACCGAACGGATCCACCGGCTGCTGGCCGACGGCGTCCGCGAGCACGTGTACCCCGGCGCGGTCTGGGCCGTCGGGGACGCCACCGGGAGCCTGGCGAGCGGCACGGTGGGCGTGCCGGACCCCCGGCGGCCCGAGCTGCCGATGCGCGCGGACACCCTCTTCGACCTGGCCAGCCTGACCAAGATCCTCAGCGTCTGGGCCGTCCTCGGCGGCCTGTGGGAGGCCGGCCGGCTGCCGCTGGACCAGCCGCTGGGCAGCTACTGGCCCGAGCCGGCCGGCCACCCGCTCGGCCGGGTCACCGCCCGCCACCTGCTCACCCACACCGCCGGGCTGCCGTTGCGGGCCCAGCTGGAGGCGCTGTACGGGCGGGACCCGGCAGTGATCCGCCCCGGCGTGCTGCGGGCGGCCCCGCACCGGCCGCCCGGCGAGGCGGTGGAGTACACCGACCGGGCCGCGCTGATCCTCGGCTACCTGGCGGAGCACCTGACCGGCGAGCCGCTGGACCGGCTCGCCACCGAGCGGATCTGGGCCCCGCTCGGGATGCGCGCCACCCGGTTCGGCCCGCTGCCCGCCGCGGCGGCGGCCCGCTGCGCGCCCACCGAGCTGGACCAGGCCGGCGGCGCGCACTGGCAGGGCATCGTCCACGACCCCTCGGCCCGGCTGCTCGGCGGGGTCTGCGGCAGCGCCGGGGTCTTCTCGACCGCCGGCGACCTCGGCGTGTTCCTGCGTCACCTGCTGGCCCCCGGGGCCGGTGCGGGGAGCGCGGCCGGGACCGCCCGGCACGGCGTCGGCCCGGCCTGGACGTCCGAGTCGCTGCGCGTGCAGACCGGCGAACTGCAGCCGCAGCGCGGGCTGTTCTGGCACCTGGCGCCCGGCACCGGCCCGGCCGAGGGGATCTGGACGCACTACGGCTTCACCGGCACCGGCCTGTGGATCGCGCCGGGACCCGGGCGCTGGGCGGTGCTGCTGACCAACAAGGTCTTCCACACGCGCGAACGCCAGCCGCTCACGGACATCCGCAACGCCTTCCGCGCGCTGGTCTTCGCGTAGGGCCGGTCCGGCGGATCTCTCCGGGCGGTAGGGCGTGTCCGGACCGACCCTGACCGGCACGGGTCCGCGCCGGTCAGGGAGGTTCGCGGGGGCGGTTAAGTTACTGGTCGTCGGAGTAGCTGAGGTCGCCGACCGTCCAGCTGCTCACGTCGGCGATGGCGATGCGGTACATGCCGCCGGTGTGCGGCAGGCCGAAGCTGCCCTGCAGGATCCGGGCGACGTGCAGGTGCAGGTGGGTCGGTTCGCCGGGGGCGCGCTCGGCGACGTGCGTGGTCGGACTGCCAGGCGCGGTGGGTGCCGCGAACAGGCCGGCGAAGGGCTTGAGGTGGTCCGAGGCCGCGAGCACCTCGGCCACCCGTTCCCGCCACAGGCTCTCGGGTGCCAGTCGGCCGGTGATGACTGCCCCCGGCACGACGACGGTCATGGGCATCTGATTGCTGCGCTCGGACTCCACCATGGTGGCGATGTCGACGAGCAGGCCGTCATGTTTCGACATGGCCGACAGAGTAGTGCCTACGGCCGTGCCACGGCCCGGTGCGTCACCAGGTCACCAGCAGGCGGTGGACGCCGTAGATGATCATGTCGTCGCGGAACGGCACCTGATCGAGCGGCTCGGCCAGGCGCAGGGCGGGGAGCCGGGCGAAGAGCGAGGTCAGGGTGATCTGCAGTTCGGCGCGGGCGAGTTGCTGGCCCAGGCACTGGTGCGGTCCGAAGCCGAAGGCCAGGTGCGCGGTCGGCGGGCGGGTGATGTCCAGCTGCTCCAGGTCCGGCCGGAGGCCGACTGCGTCCGGGCCGGCGCCGAGGCCGAGGTCCGGGCCGGCGCCGAGGCCGAGTTCCGGGCCGGCGCCGCGGCCGAGGTCCGGGTCGCGGTTGGCGGCCGGCAGCGCGACCACCACCTGCTCGCCGGCGCGGATCGCCCGCCCGCCCACCGCGGTGTCCCGGGTGGCGACCCGGAGCAGGCCGAACTGGATGATGGTCAGGTGGCGGAGCAGCTCCTCCACCGCGCGGTCGGCCAGTGCGGGCTCCGCGCGCAGGGCGGCGAGCTGCTCCGGGTGCTGGAGCAGGGTGAGGGCGCCGAGCGAGATCATGTTGGCGGTGGTCTCGTGGCCGGCGATCAGCAGCAGCGAGCCGAGCACGGTGAGCGCCAGGTCGTTCAGCGGGCCGTCCGGATCGGCGTCGGCCTGCGCGATCAGCGTGCTGAGCAGGTCGGCGCCGGGGTCGAGCCGCTTGGCGGCGACCAGGTCGGACAGGAAGGCGCCCAGCTCCAGCCGGGCCTGCGCGGCCTGCTCCGGGGTGATGTCGATGGTCAGCAGCCGCCCGGCCAGGCCCTGGAAGGTGGCGCGGTCCTCGTAGCGCACCCCGAGCAGCTCGCAGATGACCAGCGAGGTGACCGGGAGCGCGAGTTCGGCCACCAGGTCGACCGGCGCCCCGCCGGAGCGCCGGGCCGTGTGCTCGATCGCGTCCAGGTGTTCGTCGACGATCCGCTGGATCCGTGGCCGCAGTTGCTGCACCCGCCGGACGGTGAACGCCTGGATCACCGGCCGCCGGTAGCTGCGGTGCTCCGCGCCGTCCAGGCGCAGCAGGGCCCCCGGCAGGGCCTGCTCGGGCAGCGGGATGAGGGTCCGGCGCACGTGCGGGGAGCCGGTGCTCAGCCGGGAGCTGAACGCGGGGTCGGCCAGCACCGCCCGGGCGTCGGCGTAGCGGGTGACCAGCCAGCCGGAGCCGCCGCTGGGGAAGGCGATCCGGCTGACCGGCCGCTCCTCGCGCAGCCGGGCGTACTCGGGGTCGGGGTCGAACGGGCAGCCGCGCCGCCGGGGGAGCGAGGGAAGATCTGACGCAGCGTCAGATGGGGTGGGACTGGCCTGGGTTGGCTGGGTCATGCGGTCCACCCTAGAGAAAGTGGCAGAACTGTCAATATTTTCCGCGAGGACTCCGGTGGCGGTGGTGGCGCGCATCCGCCACGCTGCCCGGATGTCGGACGAGCGATGGTCCAGATGCTGAGACGAGGGGGCCTGCTGTCTTCTCCCGGCCATGACTGGTGGTCGCCGCCCGTATCACTTGAGTGAGGTGACGGAAGTGAGCAGAGTGGGTGGTGCGAGCCCGTGAGGGAATCGGCCGTCGGGGAGGCGGCCGGTAATCGCTTCCATAGACCTTGAGTTGGGGGCCAACCATGTCTGCGATCATTCGTACCCGCCTGTCCGCGTTCGCCCTGCTGGCGCTGCTCGTCGCCGGGGCCGGCGCGGCCGCCGGTCCGGGCCTGGTGGAGGCCGGCCACCACGGCGCGTGGCCGGCCGGGACCGGCCACCACGGTCTGATCAGCCAGGCCGCCGCGGCGCCGACGTCGGGCACGCCGACGAACAACCCGAACGACAACGGCTGGTGGTAGACCGCCACGGCGGTACCGGGCAGAAGTCGGGCAGCGGCGACGAGGCCGTGGCGGCTGAGAGTGTCGGCGACGAGTCCGCAGCGGCCGGGAACCCAGGGAGAAGAACACGCGATGAGCAGGGCGACGGGGGCGGTCAGCGTCGGGATCGTCGGGTTCGGGGTGGCGGGCCGCCAGCATGCCGAGGCGCTCGCGGGCCTGCCCGAGGCCCGGGCGGGCGCGGTGCTGGAGGCCGACCCGCGGGTCGACACCGGCCCGTTGCGCCGGGTGGACAGCTGGGCACAGCTGCTGGCCACCCCCGAGATCGAGCTGGTGGCACTCTGCGTACCGCCGGGCGGCCGGGCCGAGTTGGCCTGCCAGGCGCTGGAGGCGGGCAAGTCGGTGCTGCTGGAGACGCCCCCGGCCGCCTCCGAGCGGGAGATCGACCGGCTGGCCGAGGCGGCGGCCCGGGCGGGCCGCTCGGTCGGGGTGATGGTCCAGCACCGGCTGCGGGTGCCGGACCCGGTGCTCGCGCTCGACTGGTCGGGTGCGGCCGTGACCGCCACGCTGCTGGTGTCGCGGTTCCGGCCGCCGGCCCACTACCGGCGCGGGGGCTGGCGGGCGGATCCGGCCGCCGCGCTGGGCGGGGTCGGCGCGCACCTGGGGGTGCACTACCTGGACCTGGCCTGCCAGTTGCTCGGCCCGCCGCGCACGGTAGGGCCCGCCGCGCGCCGGGAGGTGGCCCCGGGCATCGACAGCCGACTGTCCGCGGTGGTCGAGTTCGCCGGCGGGGCGAACCTGTGCCTGACGCTGACCAGCGAGTCGGCGGCCCGCGCGGAGCACCTGCACGTGCTCGGTACCGACCGCACGCTCTGTGTCGAGGGCGGCGTGCTGCGCACCGAGATCGGGGAGTCCGACCAGCTGTGGCCCACCCGTGGCGGCACCGAGCTGCGCGCCGCGGTCTACCGCGAGATGGTCGAGGCGATCCGCACCGGGACCGGTCCGCGCCGCTGCGACCTGGAGAGCACCCGTGCCGTGACCCGGCTGATGGCAGGTCTGAGGGGGTCCGCCGATGGCGGCCCCGCAGCGGTGAGTGAACCATGACCAGCACCACGATGTGAGGTTGCGATGTATCAGATCGCTGTGAGCCACGAGCACCCGCTCATCGAGTGGGCCGTGAGTCGGGCCCTGACCGAGGCGCCGGACATGCGGGTCCACCAACTGCACGCCGGTCCGCCGGGGGCCGCCGGAGCGGACGGGCACCTGCCCGCCCGCTTCGACGTCCTGGTCACCGATCAGGTCCCCGAGCGCTCGCCGGTCACGGCGGCCGCCGCGGCCCGCGCGTCCTGCGTCCTGGTGCTGGCCGCCGCGGCCCCGACGCAGGCCCAACCCGGCGTCAGCGGCTACCTGTTGGACCGGGCCGAGCCGGGCACCCTGGCCGCCGCGGTGCACGCCGCGGCCAGTCGGTCGCGGGTGCGGCCGCTGCCGAACCGGTGCGCCGCCGGGGCGGGCCGGCAGGCCGCCGTACCGGGCGCGGCGGCGGAGCTCTCCGCCCGCGAGCAGCAGGTGCTGCGGCTGCTCGCCGACGGCTTCACCCACGACCAGGCCGCCCGCCGGATGGGGGTCAGCCGCCACACCGTGGACACCTACGTCAAGCGGGCCCGGGCCAAGCTGGGCCTGGGCAACAAGGCGGACCTGGTCCGAGCGGCGATGGCGTACGGCTGGGCGTCGTGACCGGCGGTACGGCCGGGCCGCAGGACCGGCCCGGGCAGCACGCCGACCGACACCCGCACGAGCCGCGACCGACGGCCGAGCAGAGCCGCTCCGCCGCGCGGGACGTCCTCGTCCTGGTGGACAGCGACCACGCCGACACGCCGTACGACCAGTGGGCGGCCGGCACCGACCTGCGGCTGCACCTGCTGGTGGCGGCCGACAAGCACGGGCAGTACGGGCGGGTGCCCGGCGCGCTGGCCGTGGCCGACTACGCGCACGGCGGCGCGGTGGAGCAGGCCGCGCTGGCGGCGGCCGACCGCCTGCGGCTGCGCGCCGTGCTGGCCCGCGCCGAGGGGGACGTGCTGCGGGCGGCCCGGCTGCGGGAGCTGGCGCAGGTGCCGGGGCAGCACTGGAGCAGCGCGATCGCCTTCCGCGACAAGGTGCTGATGAAGACCCTGCTGCGCGAACAGGGGATCCTGGTACCGCAGTTCGCGCCGATCCGGGTGCTGGCCGACCTGTTCGGCTTCGTCCGCCGGCACGGCTACCCGGTGGTGGTGAAGCCCGCCTACGGCTCCGGCTCCACCGGCACCCAGGTGCTGCGCGGCCCGGTGGACCTGGCCGAGCTGCTGCGCGCGCCGCTGCCCGAGCACGCCGAGGTGGAGTGCTTCGTCGAGGGCACCATGTACGTGGTGGACGGGCTGGTGGCGGGCGGCGAGCTGGTCGCGGCCTTCGCCTCGCGCTACCTCAACGACTGCCTGTCCTACCGCTCGGGCGGCTACCTCGGCTCGGTGCAGCTGACCGCCGACCAGGAGCTGACGGGGCGTCTGATCGGCTACGCCCGCCGGGTGCTGGCCGCGCTGCCGACGCCCGAGTGCACCACCTTCCACCTGGAGGTCTTCCACACCCCGGCGGACGAGCTGGTGATCTGCGAGGTCGCCAGCCGGACCGGGGGCGCGCTGACCACGGCGGCGATCAGGGCCGCCGGCGGCTTCGACCTGGACCGCGAGTGGTTCCTGGCCCAGGTCGGCGAACCGGCGGGCACGGCCGGTACGGTGACGGGGTGTGCGGCGGGGCGGGCGGCGGCCTGGCTGGTCTGCTACCCGGAGCACGGCACCCTGCTGGCACTGCCGGGGCAGCCGCCCGGGTACGTGGTCGAGCAGCGGCTGCGTGGTGAGCTCGGCCGTGACTACCAGGGCGGCGAGAAGTCCGGCCGCTACCTGGCGGGTTACGTGCTCACCGGGCCGGACACGGCCGAGGTGGAGCGGCGGGCCCACGAGCTGGCGCGCTGGTTCGCCGCCGGAGCGCGGTGGCAGCAGTGAGGATCAAGGGAGAGTCAACGCCATGCGGTACATCATCATCGGCGCCGGCGCGATCGGCGGCACCATCGGCGGGCGGCTGCACGAGAGCGGCCACCAGGTGGTCCTGGTGGCACGCGGCACGCAGTACCGGGCGCTGCGCGAGCACGGGCTGGAGCTGACCACCCCGGACCTGGGCACCCGGGTGCTCCCGGTGCCGGTGGCCGAGGGGCCCCAGGAGGTCGAACTCGGGCCGGACGACGTGCTGGTGCTCGCGGTCAAGACCCAGGACACCGAGGCGGCGCTGGTCGCCTGGGCGGACCGCCCGGTGGCCGGCGGCGGCACCGCGGGCGAGCGGCTGCCGCTTCTCTGCGCGCAGAACGGGGTGGAGAACGAGCGCCTGGCGCTGCGCCGGTTCGCCCGGGTGCTGGGCATGTGCGTGCTGCTGCCGGCCAGTTACCTGGCGGCCGGCTCGATCACCGCGCCCTGCACCCCGTACACCGGGATGCTCACCCTGGGCCACTGTCCGCCGCGCCCGCAGCACGACCGGACGCTGGTCGCGATCGGCGAGGACCTAGTGAAGGCCGGTTTCCTCGCGCCGCTGGCCCCCGACGTCATGTACTGGAAGTACGGCAAGCTGGTGACCAACCTGGGCACCACCGTGGAGGCGCTCTGCGGCCCGGGCGGCGGCGAGGCCGTCCGGCGGGTGATGCGGGAGGCGGTGGCGGAGGCGCACCGGGTGCTGGACGCCGCCGGGATCGCCCGGGCGAACGCCGCCGAGATGGCGGACATGCGCACCGGCAAGGTGGAGAAGCCCGCGGTGGCGGGAGCGGCGACCGGCGGGTCCTCCTGGCAGAGCCTGGCGCGCGGCACCGGCTCGATCGAGGCCGACCACCTGAACGGCGAGATGGTGCTGCTCGGGCGGCTGCACGGGGTGCCGGCGCCGGTCAACGAGGCACTCCAGCGGCTGGCGAACGCGAGCGCGCGGGAGCGCCGGGCCCCGGGCAGCCTGACCGGCGAGGAGCTGGCCGCCGCCGTCGGCCTGGGCTAGGGCCTGCCCGGGCGTGGCGGTGGCCGGCCGCGGCCGCCCGCCGCTCACCCCTGCCCCCGCGCGGCCACCGGCTGGTGGTCGCGCGCGGGCAGGCCGTCGATGCTCAGGCTGTTCTTCAGCCGCATGTACTCCTCCAGCTCCTGCGGGCTCTTCCGCTCGCCCCACTTGTCCTGCAGGTCCCGCTCGTTGACCAGCTCCATCACCGGGACGGTGAAGCCGCAGGAGTCGGCGATCCGCTCCAGCGCGACCACCACGACCGAACGCGGGATGGGGTGGTGGCCGAAGTGCCCGATCAGCCCGGCCCACTCGGCGGTGTCCGGCAGCACGATCCGGCCCCGGCCGTAGAGCCGCAGGATCTTGGGGCGCCGGGTGAACGAGCAGAACATCAGCGTGATCCGGCCGTTCTCCCGCAGGTGCGCGATGGTCTCCGAGCCCGAGCCGATCAGGTCCAGGTAGGCCACCGTGCTGTCGTCGAGCACGGCCAGGGTGTCCGTCCCGCCCTTGGGCGAGACGTTGACCCGGCCGTCGGCGCTCAGCGGGGCGGTGCCGGTGAAGAAGAGCGGTGCCGCTTCGACGAACTCCCGCAGCTCGCGGGTCAGGACCGGGTAGAGCCGTCCCATGGGTCACCTCCTCTCGACGTCACGGCCCTCACTGCCAGCGGGTGTTGGCGAACCACCAGGCGCCGGCCTCGGTGAGCCGCTCACGCACCTGAGCGGCGCTCTCGCCCGCGGCCACCACCGAGGCCGCGGCCTCGCCGGTGTTGTGCAGCCCGGTGCACTCGGTGCCGGGCTCCAGGTGCAGGGTGAGGTCGATGCCGGGGACCGGGCAGGGCCCGGCGGGCGGCACGAAACGGCCGTGGCCGGGCGGGAAGAGGCTCCAGCCGACGGCGGGCGCGGGCGCGGCGGCCTGCTCGGTCAGCGACAGCGGCACCCCGCACTGCCCGCGCAGCCCCTCCTTGGCCAACTGCACGCCGAAGGCCCGCTGGTAGGCCTCGGCGATCGGGCCGCCGCCGGCCCGGGAGGCGATCTCGCAGAGCACCGGGCGGCCGTCGGGGCCGAGCCAGGCCTCCAGGTGGAAGCTGCACGGCTGGGCGCCGGCCGGCAGCGCGGCTATCACCTCGGCGGTGAACTGCCGTAGCACGGCGGTGCGTTCGTCCCCGGGTTCGAGCAGCAGGCTGCTCAGCACGCTCTCGTCGCGGGCGTACTCGGCCAGGCTGCCGCTGTACTGGGACGGCCAGCAGTGGACGATCTCGCCGCCCCGCATCACGCCGTCGACGTGGAAGAAGTCGCCGGCCACGAAGCCCTCGGCCATCCACTGGCCGGGCAGCTGCGGTGCCACCTCGCCGCCGCCGGCGTGCAGGAAGTCCATCAGGTCCGCCTCGCCGTCCAGCTTGGCGAAGCCCTGGGCCCCGGCGGCGGCGCGCGGCTTGACCACCACCGGGTAGCCCTGGGCGTCGATGAAGTCCAGCAGGTCCAGCGGGTCGTCCACGGCGGCGAAGGCGGGCACCGCGAGCCCGGCCGCCCGGGCCAGCTGCTTCATCACCACCTTGTCCCGGTAGGCGAGCGCCGAGGAGCCGTCCTGCCCGGTCAGACCGAGCCGGTCGCGCAGCCGGGCGGCGCGCACCACGTCGTCCTCGCTGGTGCTGGCGATCAGGTCGACCCCGTAGGTCCGGGCGGCCTCCTCGGCCACCCGCTCGGTGGCCCAGGAGCCGTAGTCGTCCACCAGCCGGTGGCCGAGGAAGCGCTCGTCCAGCACCTCCTCCCAGCCGGCCACCGCCTCGGCGGGGGTGACCAGCACGACGGAGGCGGCGGCCTCGCCCAGCCACTCGTGCAGCGGGCGCTTGCCGAGCGGCTGGCGGGAGAAGAGCAGCACGGTGGGCATGGTCAGATCCTCACGGGGTCGTCGGAGTGGACGGGACGCAGGGCGCCCTGCAGGTGGACCAGGCCCGCGCCGGGGTCGCCGGCCAGCGCGTACTCCACCGCGCCGACCACCAGGTGGTGGTCGCCGAGCTGGAACTGGGCGTGCCGGGAGCAGACCAGCCAGGCCAGGCAGTCGGCGAGCAGCGGCACGCCGCGCGGCCCGGCGCTCCACCGGGTGGGTGGCGCGAACCGGTCGGTGCCCCGGGAGGCGAACCGCTCGGCCAGCTCGCTCTGGTCCGCGCTCAGCACCTGGATGCCGAACCACTCGCAGTCGCGCAGCCGGGCCCAGGTGCTGGAGGTCTCGGCCAGCGCGAAGGAGACCAGGGCGGGCTCGGCGCTGATCGAGGTGAAGGAGGTGATGGTCACCCCGGTCGGGCCGTCGGGCCCGAGCGCGGTGAGCACGGCCACGCCCGCGGCGTGCGAGCGGAGCACCTGACGCAGATCGCTGCCACGGACCGTCATCGTGCCACCGCCCGGGCGGCGAAGGCCGGACGGACCAGGCCCAGGTTCTCGCGCAGCGTGGCGCCCTCGTACTCGGTGCGGAACAGGCCGCGCCGCTGCAGCTCGGGCACCACGAGGTCGACGATGTCGCTCAGGCCGTCGGGCAGGTAGCCGGGCATCACGTTGAAGCCGTCGGCGCCGCCGCCGGTGAACCACTCCTCCAGCTCGTCCGCGATGCTCTGCGGGGTGCCGAGGACGAAGCGGTGGCCGCGGCCACCGGCCACCGAGAGGTAGAGCTCGCGGATGGTCAGGCCCTGGCGCCTGGCCTGCTCGTAGACCAGCTGCTGGCGGCTGGTGCTGCCCTCGGTGGGCGGCAGCTCGGGCAGCGGGCCGTCCAGGGGGTAACCGGAGATGTCCACGTCGCCCAGCAGGCCGGTCAGCAGCCCGAGGCCCACCACCGGGTCGACCAGCTCCTGCAGGACCGCGTACTTGTCCTCCGCCTCGGCCTGGGTGCGGCCGACCACCAGGAACACCCCCGGCATCACCTTGACCTGCTCCGGGTCGCGCCCGTGCGCGGTGGCCTGGGCGCGGATCGAGTCGCGGTAGGCCTTCGCCTGCTCCAGGGTCTGCTGGGCGGTGAAGACCACCTCGGCCCAGCTCGCCGCGAAGTCCATCCCGTCCGCTGAGGAGCCGGCCTGGACGATCACCGGGTACCCCTGCGGCGGGCGGGCCACGTTCAGCGGGCCGCGCACCGAGAAGTGCTCGCCGCGGTGCCCCAGGATGTGCAGCTTCTCCGGGTCGAAGTAGCGGCCCGAGGCCTTGTCGTAGAGGAAGGCGTCGTCCTCCCAGCTGTCCCAGAGACCGGTGACCACGTCCATGAACTCCCGCGCCCGGGCGTAGCGGCTGGCGTGGTCCGGCTGCTGGTCCAGGTTGAAGTTGCGGGCCTCCGCGTCGGTCACCGAGGTGACCACGTTCCAGCCGGACCGCCCGCCGCTGAGGAAGTCCAGCGAGGCGAACTTGCGGGCGATGTGGAAGGGCTCGTTGTAGGTGGTCGAGGCGGTGGCCGTCAGGCCGATCCGACTGGTGTGCACGGCGAGCGCGGAGAGCAGGGTGAGCGGCTCGAAGTGGACCATCCGGCCCTGCCGGCTGAGCTCGTCGGCGTCCTTGTAGGTGGTGCGGATGCCGGCGCCGTCGGACAGGAAGACCATGTCGAACTTGCCGCGCTCGGCGGTCTGCACCAGCGAGCGGTAGTAGTCGAAGTCCAGGCCGCCGTCCGGCCGGGCACCGGGGTGGCGCCAGGCGGCGACATGGTGGCCCGGGGCCGGCAGGAAGGCGCCGAGCTTCATCATCGGGCGCTGCGGGGTGTCGGTGCTCATGGGTGGTGTTCTCCGATCGCTAGGGGGCGCCAGGGCCGGTCCGGCACGATCTGCCGGACGGGCCCTGGAGCGCCGGGGCGTCAGGGCTTGCGGCCCAGGACGCGCACGGGGGAGCCGGCCAGGTGGGCGGCGATGTCCTCGACGGCCTCGCCGTAGTAGGTGCGGTAGTTGTGCTGCGAGACGTAGCCCAGGTGCGGGGTGGCCAGCACGTTGGGCAGGGTGCGCAGCGGGTGGTCCAGCGGCAGCGGCTCGACGTCGAAGACGTCCAGCCCGGCGCCGGCGAAGGCGCCCCGGCGCAGCGCGTCGACCAGCGCGTCCTGGTCGACGATGGCCGAGCGGGAGGTGTTCACCAGGTAGGCGTCCGGCTTGAGCAACGCCAGTTCACCCGCGCCCAGCAGGCCCCGGGTGCGCTCGCCGAGCGCCAGGTGGGTGGAGACCACGTCGCTGGTGCGCAGCAGCTCCTCCTTGGACGGCGCCAGTGCGACCTGGCACTCGGCGGCCCGCTCGGCGGTCAGGTTCTGGCTCCAGGCCACCACCTCCATGCCGAAGGCCTGGCCGACCTGGGCCACCTTGCTGCCGATCTTGCCGAGCCCGAGCAGCCCGAGCCGGCGGCCGTGCAGGTCGGCGCCGACGGTGCTCTGCCAGCGGCCGCCGGTGCGCAGCGCGGTGCTCTCGGCCACCAGGTGCCGGGCCAGGCCCAGGATCAGCGCCCAGGTCAGCTCGACCGGCGGGGTGGAGGAGCTGCCGGTGCCGCAGACGGTGACGCCGTGCCGCTCGGCCGCGGCGTAGTCGATCACCGAGTTGCGCATGCCGGAGGCCACCAGCAGCTGGAGCCTGGGCAGTTCGGCGAAGAGCGAGGCGGGGAACGGGATTCGCTCGCGCAGCGTCACGATGATGTCGAAGTCGGCCACCGCGGCGGCGAGTTCCTTCTCATCGGTGAAGTGCTCGGGGAAGGACACCAGTTCCACCCGGTCGCTGACGGTGGACCAGTTCGCCATCTCGGCGGCCACGCTCTGGAAGTCGTCGAGTACCGCGCAGCGCAGCTTCATGTCAGTTCTCCTCGATCTCGGTTCACAACGGCTGGGGCCAGGACGCGCTCGCGCCGAGCCCCGGGGCGGTGGGCAGGGTGATCACACCCTGGTCGACCCTGATACCGGTGAACGGGTCGGTCGGCAAGTCGAGATGGCCGTCCAGGTCGAGGTGGTCGGCCAGCGGCGCCAGTTGGGCCATCGCCGTGGTGCCCAGCGCGCTCTCGGTCTTGCAGCCCAGCATGACGCGCAGCCCGGCCTGCCGGGCCAGCGTGACCATGGCCTGGGCGCGGCGCAGTCCGCCGCACTTGACCAGCTTGATGTTGACGGCGTCCACGATGCCGCGCAGCCGCTCGATGTCGGCCGGGCCCACGCAGTCCTCGTCGGCCACCAGCGGGATCGACGAGTGCTCTCCGACGTACCGTAGAGCGTCCAAGTCGCCTGGCGCAACCGGCTGTTCGAGCAGCTCGACGTCGTGCCGGGACAGCTCGCGGGCGACCGCCACGGCCTGCTCGGCACTCCATGAGCCGTTGCCGTCCACCCAGATCCGGCCCGGGTAGACCGCGCGCAGCACCCCGACCCGGCTGCCGTCGTCCGCGGGGGTGAGCTTGAGCTTGAGGATCGGCCATTCGGCCAACTGACGCCCTTTGCGGGCCAGTTCCTCGTCGGAGCCGCTGCCGAGCGAGAGCGCGGTGGGCGCCAGCGGCAGCCCGGCCAGCCCGAGCAGGTGGTGCAGCGGCAGCCCGGTGGCCTTGCCCAGCAGGTCGTGCAGGGCCAGGTCGACGGCGGCCAGCACGGCCGCCCTGGTGCCGGCCGCCGCGAGCCGGTCCAGGGTGTGGGCCAGCGTGAACGGCGTGCTGCCGGCCAGCAGGGGCGCGCAGGCGTCCAGTTCGCCGGGCTCGACGGTGCGGGCGGTGCCGTAGCCGGTCAGGCCCTGCCAGCCCAGCGCCAGCACGCTCTGGGTGACCGTCTCGGTCAGCCCGGTGTTGCTGGCGAACGGCTCGGCGAGCGGCAGTTCGATGGTGCGGTGGCTCACTCTCATCCGTGCAGCTCCTCGAAGGCCGCCACCATGGCGCTGGCCTGGCGGAAGGTCAGATCCCGGAACCCCGGCGGCTCCACGGGCACCGCGGGCGGCCGCGGCCGGCCGTCGTGCGGCACCCCGCTCTGCGGGCGGAACCGGTCGCGCAGATAGCCGGAGAAGCCGTCCTGATGGTCGGCCAGCCAGCCGAGCGCGGCCTGGTAGGCCTCCTCCGGCCGGGCCTGGCGCACCGTCTTGCCCAGCAGGCCGAGCAGTTCGGCGTCGCCCGGCTCGCTGTCCGGCGGGCAGAGCATGAAGACCGGCGCGGGCAGCAGCACCACGCACAGTGCCCGCGCTTCGGGCAGCTCGGCCAGCAGGGTGCCGGCGATCGCCCGCATGCTGCGCACGGTCGCCTTCTGGGTGAAGTAGCCGGTGCGCCGCGGCGGAGCGCCGGCCATCGCCCGGGCGCCCCAGTGCAGATGGGTGACGAAGGGATCGCCGCCCGGCCCGTCGGGGCGGTGGGTCTCGAACAGGCCGGTGAGCACGCTGGTGAGCAGGTGCGACATGACCGGCAGCACCGGCGGCAGCGCGCCGATCCGGTCGAAGAACTCCCGGGGGTCGGTCAGGGCGCGAAACGGCAGCAGCACCGCCTCGGCCAACTCCCGGGCACTGGCGAACCGGTGGCCCTCCAGCAGGTAGCCGTCGCGGTCCCGGTGCAGCTCGGTGCGGTCCACCACGCCGTCCAGCCGCACCGCGTGGCTGATCAGCTCGCCGTAGGCCTTGCGGCGGTTGGGTGCCGCGTCCGCCCGGGCCAGCAGCACCCGCACCATCTCGACGACCGCGTCGGCCCGGGCCACCAGCGCCGCGGCCTCCAGTTCGAAGCGGTAGCCGGCGATGGCACGCATCCGCTGCCAGTGCACTTGGACCAACGGCAGCTGCTCGCCGTCCAGTTCGGTACGCACCAGCGGGCAGAACAGCGGGCGGGAGCGGTCCCGGCGGGCGAAGCCGCGCCCGTCCCAGCTGGACAGCGGCAGCACCCGGCGCCGCCCGCCCTCCACCAGCGAGCCCGGCAGGTAGACGCCGTCGCCCTCGCCGTCCTCGGTCTCGGTGCGGGTGAACCCGTAGATCAGCGGATAGCCGTGGCCCTGGCCGCAGACCGCGGTGTTGAAGTCCATCGGCCCGGAGCGGCCGAGCGCGATGTCCTCCCAGTTGCCCAGGTGGCCGGTGCGCGGCGGCAGCAGGCCCGGATCCCGGTGCACCAGGTCGAGCAGGGTGCCGATCGGCACGTCCCGGGTGCCCAGGTGGACCGGGGCGTAGCCGAGCGAGCGGTCGGTGAGCGCGGCGGTGTCCACCGCGTCCAGCAGGCCGAGCCCGGCCAGCAGGCGTTCGCTCATGAGAGCCTGCCCAGCAGGTGGGGCAGGGTGCCGCCGGCCCGCAGCAGCTGCCACTCACCGGGCGAGTTGACCGCGGCCACGGCCTGGAAGCCGCGGCCGTCGGCCCGCACCTCCACCCGGCCGGTCTGCTGCGCCTGCGCCAGGCCGTCCAGCGCGTACTCCTCGTGCCCGGTCAGGCCGAGTTCGGCCCAGGCGGCGGGCAGCAGCAGCGGCAGGATACCCATCGCGCACAGGTTGGCCCGGTGGATCCGCTCGAAGCTCTCGGCCAGCACGGCGCGCACGCCCAGCAGCCAGGGGCCCTTGGCGGCCCAGTCCCGGGAGGAGCCCATGCCGTAGTTGCGCCCGGCCAGCACCAGCAGCGGGGTGCCGGCGGCGGCGTAGCGCTCGGCCGCCTCGAAGACCGGCAGCCGCTCGCCGCTGGGCAGGTGCAGGGTCCGGCCGCCGCCGTCGCCCGGCCCCTCGCCGAGCAGGTGGTTGACCAGCCGGGGGTTGCTGAACGCGCCCCGGGCCATCACCTCGTGGTTGCCGCGCCGCGAGCCGTAGGAGTTGAACTCCCGCACCCCGCGCTCGCGCAGGTAGGCCCCGGCCGGTGAGTGCGCCGGGATCGAGCCGACCGGCGAGATGTGGTCGGTGCTGACGTCGTCGCCCACCGCCAGCAGCACCCGGGCCCCGCGCAGCGGGCCCTCGGCCGGGGCGGCGTCCAGGTAGGAGGGCCGGCGGATGTAGCTGGACTCCTCGTCCCAGGCGTACACCTCGCCCTGCTGCGCCTCGATCGCGGCCCAGCCGGGCTGCGGCGCGGTGGACTCGGCGAACACCTCGGGGCGCAGCACCTGTTCGGCCAGCTCCGCCAGCTCCCGGTCCTGCGGCCACAGCTCGGCCAGGTGGACCGGCCGCCCGTCGGACCCGGTGCCCAGCGGCTCGCTGTCCAGGTCGATCCGCACGTGCCCGGCCAGCGCGAGCGCGACCACCAGGGCGGGCGAGGCCAGATAGCCGGCCCGCACCTGGGCGTGCACCCGGGCCTCGAAGTTGCGGTTGCCGCTGAGCACGGCCGCGAGCGTCAGACCGTGCTCGTCGACGGCCTCGCCGACCCCCTCGGCCAGCGGCCCGCTGCCGCCGTTGCAGGTCATGCAGCCGTAGCCGGCCACCTGGAAGCCCAGCTGCTCCAGGTAGGGCAGCAGGCCGGTCTGCTCCAGGTAGCGGGTGACCGCCCGGGAGCCGGGGGAGAGGCTGGTCTTCACGTGCGCGGGCACGGTCAGACCGCGCTCCACGGCCCGGCGGGCGAGCAGTCCGGCCGCCAGCATCGCCTTGGGGTTGGAGGTGCTGGTGCAGGAGGTGATGGCGGCGATCGCGAGATCGCCGTCCCGCAGCCCGGCGGCACCGGCGGCACCGGCGGCACCGCTCTCGCCGGTGAGGGCGCCCGGGCACAGCTCGGCGAATGAGGCGGGCAGCTGGGCCAGCGGGATCCGCTGGTGCGGGCGGCTGGGCCCGGCCAGGCTCGGCTCGACCTCGGCCAGATCGACCTCGATCACCCGGCCGAAGACCGGCTCCGCGGCCCCCTCGCGCAGCAGGTGCTGGTAGCGGCAGTACCGCTCGACCAGGTCGGTCCGCTCCGCCGCCCGTCCGGTCTGCCGCAGGTAGCGCAGCACCTCGGCGTCGACCGGGAAGTAGGCGGCCATCGCGCCGTACTCCGGGGCCATGTTGGCGATGGTGCAGCGGTCGGCGGCGGACAGTTCGTCGACGCCGGGGCCGGTGAACTCCAGCAGCAGGCCGGTGACCTGCGCCGCGCGCAGCCGCTGGGTCAAGGTGAGCACCAGGTCGGTGGCCAGCACCCCCGGGCGCAGCGCGCCGGTCAGCCGCACCCCCACCACGGCGGGCACCCGGATCGGCTGGGCGAGGCCGAGCATCAGCGCCTTGGCCTCCAGCCCGCCGACGCCCCAGCCCAGCACGCCCAGGCCGTTGACCATGGTGGTGTGGCTGTCGGTGCCGATCACGGTGTCGGGGAAGAGCACGCCGTCGCGGCCGGTGGCGACCACCGTGGCCAGCTGCTCCAGGTTCACCTGGTGCACGATGCCCTGCCCGGGCGGGATCACCCGCACCTCGGCGAAGGCCGACTCGGCCCACTTCAGGAAGGCGTAGCGCTCGTGGTTGCGCCGCAGCTCCAGCGCCTCGTTGCGGACCCGGGCGTCCGCCCGTCCGGCCACGTCGGTCTGCACCGAGTGGTCGACCACCACGTCCACCGGCAGCGCCGGGCGCACCTGGGCCGGGTCACCGGCCCGCTCGCGCAGCGCGGCCAGGTCCACCAGCAGCGGGATCCCGGTGTAGTCCTGCACCAGGATCCGGGCAGGGGTGAAGGCCAGCTCCAGCTGCGGGTCCTGGCCCGCGGCCAGCCGCTTGCCGAGCAGCGCGGCCCGCTCCGGATCCCCGGCGCGCAGCAGCGCCTCCAGCAGGATCCGCCCGGTGTACGGGAGGCGGTCCAGTTCGAAGCCGGCCTGCTCGGCGCAGTGCGGCAGGCTGTGCAGCGGGCCGAGGCCGGGGACGTCGAGCGCGGTCATCGGCTCTCCTCGGGCAGGACGCGGCCGCGCGGGCCGACGTACTCCAGCAGCGGGCGGATCAGCACGTTGTTGGACTGCTGCTCCAGTGCCTGCGCCACCCAGCCGGCGGTGCGGCCGACCACGAACATGGCCACCGCCAGGTCGTCCGGCAGGCCGAGCAGCCGGTAGGCCAGGCCCGCGTAGAGGTCGACGTTGGGCGCCACCCCGTGGCGGCTGTAGGGGACCATCGCGGCGGCCACCGCGTCCAGGATCGCAAGGCCCCGGCTGTCCTCCCGCTCCCGGCTCAACTCCACCACGGTGGCGCGCAGCTGGCGCACCCGCGGGTCCTCGGTGCGGTAGACCCGGTGGCCGAAGCCCATCACCGGCTCGTTGCGCCCCTGGAGTTCGGCGACGTAGCGCTCGGCGTTGCCGGGCTCGCCCACCTGGTCGATCAGGCCCACCACCCGCTCGGCCGCGCCGCCGTGCACCGAGCCGGCGAAGGCCGAGATCGCGGCGGTCAGCGCGGCGGTCATGCCGGCCCGGCAGCCGATCGCGATCCGGGCGGTGAAGGCCGAGGCGTTGGAGCTGTGATCGGCGTGCACGATCAGGCCCTTGTTGATGAAGCGCACCGCGGCCGGGCTCGGCTCCTCGCCCAGCAGCACGGTCAGGAAGGCGCGGGCGTAACCGGCGTCCTCGGCCGGGCGCACCACCTCGCGGCCCGAGCGGTAGGCGTGGTGGGCCGCCACCAGCATCGGGATCCGCGCGATCAGCGCGATGCCGCGGTCCCTGGCCTCCTCGTAGGACTCGTCCACCGAGCCCGAGCGCGCCTCGCCGAAGGCGCCGAGCGCCGAGACGCAGGTGCGCAGCGCGTCCACCGGGTGGGCGTGGGCCAGCGAGCGGGCGAGTGCGAGCACCTCCGTCGGCAGCTCCCGGTGGTGGCGCAACTCCTTCTCGAAGAGCGCCAGTTCGCCGGCGTCCGGCAGCTCGCCGTGCACCAGCAGGTAGGCGACCTGCTCGAAGGAGGCCTGCTCGGCCAGGTCGTGGATGTCGTAACCGCGGTACTCCAGGGTGCCGGCGGTGCCGTCGATCCGGGTGATCGCGGTGTGGTCGAAGGTGATCCCCTCCAGGCCGCGGTGGACGGTGGTCGCGGGCGTGGCGGGCGTGGCGGGCGTGGCCGGGTCGGCGGGCGCGGCCACGCCGGTGGCCGGATCGGCGCCGCCCCGCGCGAACTGGCGGATCGCGGCCACCGAGCGCAGGGCGAGCAGCTGCTCGTCCTCGATCGTCAGGCCCAACTCCCGCTCCAGCGCGACCATCAGGGTCACATGGCCGAGGGAGTCCCACTCCCGGACCAGCTGGTAGCCGAGGTCGTCGGTGATCCGCTCCGGCGCCAGGCCGAGGGTCGCGGCGATCACCGCGTCGACCCGGGCGGTGGTGCTGTCGATGGTGTCGGTGCTGTTCATGAGGCTCGCTCCTGCTCGCTTCAGGCGGTGATGAGGGCTTCGCGGTCGGCCAGGTGGGCACGCAGGGCGTTCCGGTCGACCTTGCCGTTGGGGTTCAGGGGCAGCTCGTCGATCGCGTGCACGGCCTTGGGGGCCATGTAGGACGGGAGCTTCTGGGCGGCCGCCTCGGTCAGCGCCGCGAGGTCGCCCGCGCTGGTGACCACGGCGGTGATGCTCTGCTCGTCCGGCCAGAGCAGGCAGACGGCCTCCGCGCAGCCGGAGCGGCGCAGTACCGCCTCGATCTCGCCGAGTTCGATCCGGTAGCCGCCCACCTTCACCTGCTGGTCGTTGCGGCCCAGATGGACCAGCCGGTCCTGCTCGCGCCGGACCAGGTCGCCGGTGCGGTAGTAGGTGTGGCCCTCGTGCTCGAAGAACCGCTCGGCGGTCAGCGCCGGGGCCCGCCAGTAGCCGGGGGAGGTCTGCGGCCCCGCCACGCACAGCTCGCCGGGCAGTCCCTCGCCCAGCGCCTGGCCGTGCGGGTCGAGCACCAGGTGGCGCAGGCCCGGGTAGAGCTCGCCGATCGGCACGTTGTCGTGCACGCACTCGGCCGGGCTCCGGTCCGGCTGCCAGCGGTAGGCGGAGCAGGCGATGGTGAGTTCGGTCGGCCCGTAGAGGTTCTCCAGCACCGACTGCGGGGCCGCGGCCTGCCAGGCCTCGGCGGTGGCGCGGGGCAGCGCCTCGCCGCAGAACAGGCTCCAGCGCAGGGTGGGCATGCTGCCGGGGGTCAGCACCCCGCGGCGGCGCAGCATCGCGGCGACCGAGGGGACCGAGAACCAGAGGCTGATCTCGTTGCGCTCCAGGTAGCGGTGCGGGGCCAGCAGCTCGATCGGGTCCATCGCGCAGACCCGGGCGCCGTGCTCCCAGGCCATGAAGAAGTCGAAGACCGACAGGTCGAAGGTCTGGTCGAAGGTCTGGGTCAGCCGGTCCCGCGCGGTCAGCCGGTAGCGCGCCTGGTTGGCGGTGAGGAAGGCCCGGACGTTGCCGTGGGTGATCGGCACGCCCTTGGGGGTGCCGGTGGAGCCGGAGGTGAAGAGCAGGTAGGCCAGGTCGTCGGGGGCGATGGCCGGCGGCTCGGCGAGCGGGGTGGCGGCGGCCAGGTCGGCGCGGTCCAGCACCCGTGGCGCGCCGGGCAGTCGCAGGTCGGCGCGGTCGGTCTCGGGCAGCAGCAGGGCGGGCGGCCGGGGCAGGCCGGCCAGCAGGGCGGGCAGCTGGTCCACCGAGCCCTGGTCGACGATCAGCGCGTCCAGCTCGGCGGCCTCCAGCATGGCCCGGGTGCGCTGGAGCGGGAAACGCCGGTTCAGCGGCACGAACGCGGCGCCGGCCAGCAGGGCGGCGGGCGCGCCGAGGTAGCCGACCTCGCTGCGGTGGCCGAAGACGCCGACCCGGGCCGGGCGGCCGCCGGCCACCTCGGTCAGCCGGGCGGCCCAGCGCAGCGCGGTCCGACCGGCCTCGGCGTAGGTCCAGGCGCGCTTGCCGATGGTCAGCGCGACCGCGTCCGGGGTGGTGCGCGCGTACTGGAGGAATCCGGCGCCGAGCGGCCGGTCGGGTTGCATGGTCATGTGGTGGACGTCCCCTTGTGTGGTGGATGGAACGTGACGGAAGGTCAGATGGCCTGTGGGGCGGTGCCGATGAGCCGGTCGGGCCGGGCCGCGACGGCTTCGATCGGGCGGGGCGCCGGCTGCCGGGCCGCCGGCCGGGTGCGGATGGTGATCCGGTCGAGCAGCCGCCGGGCGCGCTCGCCGGCGTCGGCCGCGTCGGTGCCGCGCACCAGCAGCAGGCCGGCCCGGTCGTAGGACCAGGCGAGCTCCGGCACGGTGTCGCCGGGTGCCACGCTCACCTGGAGGTCGAGCACGTCCGGGTCGGCGCGCACCTCGGCCACCCCTTCGACGGCCTCGACCACGCCGGGCTCGGCGACCAGGAACCGCACGGCCGCCCCGCCGCACGGCTCGCCGGGCGTGACGGGCCCGGCCGTGCCCGCGTACCAGCCGAAGGCCAGCGCGTCGATGTCGATCCGGTGGACCTGTTCGACCAGGTCGGCGATCCGGTCGCCGCCGCGCCGGTTGTGCGACTCCACCAGGCGCGGGCCGCCGGCGGTGAGGATCACCTCGGTGTGCGCCGGGCCGTCCCGCAGGCCGACCGCGTCCAGCATCCGGTGGACCAACGCGTCGACCGCGCCCGCGGTTTCGGCCGCGAGGCCGGCCGGCTGGACATGGCCGACCTCGACGAAGGAGGCCAGCTTCTCCTTGGCGGTGTGCGCGAGCACCACGTGCCGTCCGGCGAAGCTGAAGCTCTCCACGCTGATCTCGGGGCCGCTCAGGTACTGCTCCAGCTGGAAGGTGTGCAGCCCGAACTCGGCTGCCCAGCGCCAGACGTCGGGCACCGCCGCCAGGTCGGGCACCAGTCGCACGCCCAAGGAGCCCGAGCCGTAGCGGGGCTTGAGCACCGCGGGCCCGAACTCCGCGACGAAGTCGCGGATGTCCTGCTCGCCGTGGCCGATCCTGGCCGCGACCCCCTCGACGCCCTGCTCGCGCAGCCGGGTGCGGAACGCCAGCTTGTCCTGGAGCAGGTGGACCACCGGCAGCCCGGTGCCCGGCAGGCCGAGCGCGCTGGTGGCGGCCGCGGCCGACTCCAGGCCGTCCTCGATCATCGAGACCACCCGGGCGAGCGGCCTGATCCGGTGCACGGCGCCCAGCAGTTCGGCGACGGCGGCCGGCTCCCGGTAGTCCGTCAGATGGGCCTCGTCGACCAGGTCCAGGCCGGCCAGGTCGAGTTCGGCCGGGTGGTGGATCCAGACCACTTCGAACCCGGCGGCCCGGGCCTTGCGCAGGGCGGCGACGGTGCCGCCGATCACCGCGATCCGCTGGGCGCTCATCCGCGCAGCTCCCGTCCGCCGACCAGTTCGAGGTGGCGGACCACCTCGGTGTTGTCGGCGCCGGCCGGCAGCGCGGCGGCCGCCTCCTCCCACAGCGCGTGGCAGGCGCCGGTGAAGCCGGCGGGCCCGCCGGTCCCCGCCACCAGGGCGTCGGCGATCCGGATGTCCTTGAGCATCAGGCGCAGCGCGAAGCCCGAGTCGAAGGAGCCGGGCAGCACCTGGTCGACCAGCTTGGTCTCGGAGGCGTGGTTGCGCCCGGTGGAGGCATTGATCACCTCCAGCATCACGGCCGGCGCCAGGCCGAAGTGCGTGCCGGCCAGCAGTACTTCGGCGACGGCGGCCAGATTGACCGCCGACAGCAGGTTGTTGAGCGCCTTGAGTGCGTGGCCCGCACCGGAGGGGCCGACCCGGTGGGCCCGGCCGAGCGCGGCGAGCACCGGCTCGGCGGCGTCCAGGTCGGCGGGTGCGCCTGCGGCCATCAGGGTCAGCTCACCGGCCCGGGCGGCGGCCGGGCTGCCGGAGACCGGCGCGTCGACCACCCGCACCGCGAACTCGGCGGCACGGACGACCAGTTCGGCGGTGTCCCGGGGATCGCAGGAGCTGGTGTCGATCAGCAGGGTGCCGGGCGCCAGCGAGGGCAGCAGCTGTTCGGCCACCTGCCGCACCGCGGCCCCGTCCGGCAGCATGGTGACCACCACCGGGGCGGCCAGGCCCGCCAGTTCGCCCGCCGCGGTGACGCGGGGCTGCTCGGCCGCGGCCGCCCTCGCCAGGGCCGGATCGAGATCGAAGGCCGTCACGGCGAAGCCGCGCTCCGCCAGCCGGCGGCACATCCCGCCGCCCATGGCTCCGAGCCCCGCGAAGACCACGCGCGTCCCGGGCTCCTCCTGGTCGGTCATCTGCACGGCTCCTCTCGCCGGTGAAGTGGTCAAGTCGGTTGTTCGTCGCATCAGTTGGCCAGCGCCTCGGTCGCAGGCGGCGGTTCGGCCGGCTGCCGCTCCGGCGGCCCGTCCGGCTGCCCGTGCGGCTGCCCGTCCGGCGGTTCGTCCGGCTGCCGCCAGGAGCCGAGGGCGACCCGCTCGGAGGCGAGGCCGGCGCCCAGGAAGACGGCCGCGGCCGCCGCCCAGCCCGCCGTGCCCAGGCCGATCAGCGCCCCGGTGACCACCAGCGGGCCGAGCACCCGCTCGGCCGACAGACCGAGGTTGAAGACCGACAGGTAGCGCCCGCGCCGCTGCGCCGGAGCCAGCGCGATGGACAGCTCCCAGCCCGCCGTACTGGCGATCACCTCGCCCAGCGAGAGCGCGATCACGGCCAGCACCAGCCAGCCGATCGAGGGCCAGCCCCGGCAGGCACCGGCGGCCGCGAAGCCGAGGCTGCCCAGGGCCAGCACCGCCCCGGCCCAGCGCACCATCCGCCCGGCCCGGCGCAGCCCGTCGGCGAACCGGCTGACCGGGATCTGCAGCAGCACCACCAGGCCGGTGTTGACGGCGAAGAGCACCGAGACGGTCACCGCGGGCGCGTCCGTGTGCTCCAGCACCCAGACCGGCATGGCCACCAGCAGCAGCGAGTCGAAGAAGGTGAGCAGGAAGTTGAGCCCGGTCAGCACCAGGTAGCGCCCGTCCGGCAGCAGCCGTTCGCCGGGCTGCCGGTCAGCGGGCTGCCGGCCGGCGGTCGGCAGCTGCCTGTCGCGGCGCCGCTCGGGCCGCCGCGCCACGCCGTGCTCCGGCACCCGCAGCACCAGGACGGCGGCCACCAGGAAGGCCAGCGCCACGCAGCCCAGGGTGATCCGGTAGCCGAACAGGGTGCCGGTGACCAGCGCCCCGCCGGCCGCGATGGCGCCGATCCCGAGCCCGGCGTTGCGCACCACGTTGAGCACCGCGAGCAGGCCGGTGCGCTCGCGCTGCTCGTCCACCGAGGCGGCCACCAGCGCCTGGAGCACCGCGGGGGCCGAGCGGTCCACCGCGACGGCGGCCAGCGTCAGGGCCACGAACTGCCAGAAGCCGTGCACGAAGCCGTAGCCGGCGCAGCAGACCGCCCGGCCGCAGTAGAGCAGCGCGAGCACCCGGCGGGCGCCGTAGCGGTCGGCCAGCTCGCCGCCCAGCAGCGAGGCGCCGAGCGCCACCACCCCGGCCGCCGCGAGCCCGACCCCCACCTGTTCGGCGCTCAGGCCGACGAAGCGGGTGTAGAAGGCCATCGAGCTGGCCATGAAGAGGCCGATGCCCAGCGACTGGACCAGCGCGGCCACCGCCAGCCTGCCGCCGCCCGCGGGCAGCCGCCCGGCCAGGGCCCGTCCGGCCGGGCTCAGCCGGCTCATTCGGCCCCCGCCCCGAAGTCGTAGTCGACCAGCTCGTCCAGCTCCATCTCGCGCACGATCCGCCGGATCCCGGAGAAGTCGCGCACCAGCAGGTTGCTGCCCGAGGCGCGCCGGCAGTCCGCGACGATCTCCTCGGCGTGCTCGATGCCGGCGGCGGTCAGGATGCCGGGCCAGACCGCGAAGTCCTGCTCCACGAAGGCGTGCAGCGCCTTGGGCAGGGTGTCCACGAAGGCCCGGCGCTGCTCGGCGTTCAGGTGCACGTAGAGCGCCTTGGCCACCTCGACCATGACCGAGGAGTGCGCCGCCTCGTCGCGGGCGTGCAGCCGCGGGACCAGCGCGTGCAGCGGCTGCACGGTCTCGTCGCGGGAGAGCAGTTCGAGGTAGGCGTTGACGCTGATCTCCGAGACCGTCGTCCAGACCAGCTTGAGCAGGTCGCGCTGCCAGGCCTCGCCCGCCCGCGCCTGGGCCTCCTGCAGGCGGCGGAAGGTGACGGTGTGCGGGTAGCGCGGTTCGCCGGTCACCTGTCGCACCTCGCGGGTGCGTTGCATGGCGATCATGTGCATGTAGGTGTGCCAGACCTCGTCCACGTGGGTCTGCTGGACCGCCCGCTTGAGGTGCACCCCGTCGGCGCCGGGGAAGTGGCCGTGCATGATCTTGGCGAAGGTGGGGTTGGCCACGTGCTCCTCGGCCGCGATCACCCGCTCGTTGTAGACCAGCCAGGCCATGGTGAGCACCTGCTGGCGCTGCCCGGGCTCGGCGGCCAGCCAGCGTGGGTGCTCGGCGAACGGCAGCAGGTGCTCGGGGTAGTCCGGCAGCGCCCGGTCGTACTCCTCCGGTGCCGAGATCCGGTCCAGGTCGGTGCGGACGGTGGCCCGGCGCGGCCAGGAGTCGGCGATCCGGCGCAGCACGCTCTCGTCGATCTCGCGGTCGCCGACCGCCTCGTGCACGGACGCGTCGAGGACGATGGTCACGAGGTGGCTCCTTCGCGTTCGGCCGCCGTGATCGCGGCGGCGAGCAGGGTGGTGCCCTGGCGCAGTTCGGCTGCGCCGAGCACGATCGGCGGCATGATCTTGAGGACCTGGCCCCGGGCACCGGAGGTTTCCACCAGCAGGCCGAGTCCGAACGCGGCCCGGGAGACGCGGTCGGCGAGGCCGGGATCGGTGAAGGCCAGCCCGCGGATCAGCCCGCGGCCGCGCACCCGGCAGCCGAGGTGGTCGAACTCGGCGGCCAACTCGGCCAGCAGCACGTCGAGTTCCTCGGCGTTGCGGCGGACCCGGGCGCGGAACCCCGGGTCGTCCCACAGCTCCAGGCAGGCGGCGGCGGTGACGAAGGCGAGGTTGTTGCCGCGGAAGGTGCCGCTGTGCTCGCCGGGGCCGAGCCGGTCGAACTCGGGGCGGATCAGCAGCAGCGCCATCGGCAGGCCGTAGCCGCTGATCGACTTCGAGAGGCAGACCAGGTCGGGGACGATCCCGGCCTCCTCGAAGCTGAAGAAGGTGCCGGTGCGCCCGCAGCCCGCCTGGATGTCGTCGACGATCAGCAGGATGCCGCGTTCCTCGGCCACCGCGGCCAGCCGGCGCAGCCACGCGGGCGAGGCCGCGGCCAGGCCGCCCTCGCCCTGCACGGTCTCCACCACGAAGGCCGCGGGCAGGTCGATGCCGCTGCCCGGGTCGTCCAGCAGCCGGGTGAGCTGGTCGATGGTGTCCACGTCGTCGCCGAAGTAGCCCTCGTAGGGCATCCGGGTGACATGGCCGAGCGGCACCCCGGCCGCGTCGCGCTTGAAGGCGGTGGCGGAGGCGGCCAGCGCGCCCAGCGACAGGCCGTGGAAGCCGCCGGTGAAGGCGACGATGTCGGTGCGCCCGGTGACCCGGCGGGCGGTCTTGAAGGCCGCCTCGATCGCGTTGGTCCCGGTGGGGCCGGTGAACTGCACCCGGTAGTCGAGCTGACGTGGCGTCAGGACGACGTCCCGGAACCGGCGCAGGAAGTGGGCCTTGGCGCCGGTGTGCAGGTCCAGGCCGTGGGCGGGCCCGTCGGCGGCCAGGTAGTCGACCAGGGCGGCGCGGGCCGGCGCCGGGTTGTGGCCGTAGTTGAGCGCGCCGGCCCCGGAGAGGAAGTCGAGGTACTCGCGCCCGTCCTCGTCCCACTGGCGGTGGCCGCTGGCCCGGGTGAAGACGGCGGGGAAGCGGCGGCAGTAGGTGCGCACCGCCGATTCGAGCTCCTCGAAGACGGAGGGCCCGGCCGCGGCGGCGGGCCCGGCCAGGGCTGCCGGCTCCGCCAGGGCGCGGGTCCCGGGTTCGGTCAGGGTCATGCGGCGCTCCACGGGTCGAAGGCGGACAGGTCGGCGATCTCGTGCTCGGTGAGCGCGGTGCGCGGGGAGAGCGGGAAGCCGCCGTCGCGGGTGAGCCTGATCAGCTCGGCCATCCGGTCGCCGATCAGCTCGGGGGTGTAGCGGGTGGGCACCTCGGCGGCGTCGAGCACCGCCGTGGGCGGGAAGAACCGGCTGGGCCGGGCCGGGCGGACCACCGAGTCCCACAGGTTCAGGCTCTGCCCGCCCCAGCGGGCCCGGCCGCTGAAGACCGAGTAGACCGGCAGGCCGTCCTGGTGCGGGCGGCTGAGCGCTTGGTTCACCGGCTCGCTGACCATCTCGACCACCAGCGCGGCCGCACCCGCCTCGCGAGCCCGGCGGGCCTGGGCGAAGAGCGTCAGCGCCTCGGCCATCCCCTCGCCGTGCCGGGCGAGCCGGCCCAGCTGCGGGGTGTAGCCCAGGTGCGCCACGGTCGGCACGCCGGTGGCCGCCACCGCCTCCACGCAGCGCAGTTCGCGCTCGCCCGCGACCTCGATCTTCACCGCGTCCGCGCCGGCCGCGGTGTACCGGGCGGTGGCGGCGAGCGCCGCCGCGCGGTCGGCGGTGGCGCCGTCGGGCAGGTCGGCCAGCAGGAACGGCCGCCGGGCGGTGGGCAGATGGCGCTCCATCGCACCGCGGACCTCGGCCACCAGGGCGACCAGGGTGGCCAGTGCCCACTCCTGCTCCGCCGCCCCGGCCAGCACCGTGCCGGGGCGCCCGAGGTGGGTCATGAAGTAGGAGTCGCCGACCATCAGGCATTCGATCGGGCTGTCGGCCAGGCCGGGTGCGGCCAGCGCGCGGGCCAGGCCCTCGACTTCGAGGCCCCGGTAGAGGTTGATCTTCAGGCCGAGCTCGCCCGGATCGTCGAACCGGCGCAGGTGGCACGCCAGTTGCGTGCTGCCGATGGCCGGGGTCAGCAGGTCAGTGCTCACGGATGCCCTCCCAGTAGGTCTTGTTGATGCGCCGCACGGCGTCCAGCACCAGCTCGGGGCCGGCCGCGGTGAAGCAGATCCGGGCCCACCCCGCGCAGTGCTCGCCGAACGCCCGGCCCGGCGCCAGCGCGACGCCCGCCTCGGCGCAGCGGCGGACGAAGTCGCCGGGGTCCGCCAGGGCGCGCAGGTCGAGGAAGGTGTAGAGCCCGCCGGTCACCGCGGTGTGCGGGATCTCCAGCGCGTCATCCACCAACTGCCAGGCGTCAGCCGCGAGTTCACGGCGCTCGGCGAGCTCGTCGGCCGAGCCGGCGAGCGCCTCGAAGGCGGCGAACTGGGTGGCGGTCGCGACCGAGTAGACCGAGTGCAGCGCCCACTTGGTCAGCACCTGCGTGCAGCCGGGCGGTGCGACGAGGTAGCCGACCCGGGCGCCCGGCATGGCGTAGGTCTTGCTGCAACTGTGCACCGAGAAGGTGCGCTCGGCGGCCCGGCCCACGGTGGCGGTGTCCAGGAAGCCGTCCGGGGAGAAGTCGTAGTTCTCGTAGGCGTTGTCGGCGATCAGCCACAGGTCGTGCCGCTCGGCGAGCTCGACCAGCGCGGCCACGGCCGGCTCGGCCAGCCGGAACCCGGTGGGGTTGTTCGGGTTGTTGAAGTAGACGGCGCGGCTGCGCGGCCCCACCGCCCGTTCGATCGCCGCGATGAAGTCGAACTCCTCGTCCTGGCACAGCTCCAGGAAGACCGGCACCTCGCGCGGCACCCCGCCGGCCGCCCGGATCAGGCCGGTGGCGAAGAGCCACTGCGGGGAGAGCACCAGTACCTCGTCCCCGGGCCGCAGCACGGCGTTCAGCACGGTCGCCACGCCGTGCGTCGCGCCGTTGGTGACGATCACCTGCTCGGGCGTCACCGGCGTCCCGCGCCGGGCGCCGACCTGCTCGGCGATCGCCCGGCGCAGCGCGGGCACCCCGGCGGGCGGCGCGTGCTCGTGCGCGGCGATGCCGAACTCCTCGCGCCGCCAGGCACGGGGGTGGGCGGCCGGCTCGAAGACGGTCCTGCCCTGGTGCAGCGGTACCGGGGACTCGTGCCCGAAGGAGTGCAGCAGCTGCTCCACCGCGATCAGCGGCGAGGGCGGGATCTCGGGCAGGGGCCGGCCGAAGTCGGGCATGGCGGAGCTCTCCTCGCAGTCGGAGTGGGGGCGTGGGGGGTGAGTCGGTGGGGGTTGAGTCGGCGGGGGGGGGTGAGCCGGCGGGGTGACCGCCGGGGTGGCCGTGGTCAGGACCGGGGGCGGGCGGCGGGCCGCGGCAGGCCCAGGTGTTCGCGCAGCGTGCTGCCCTGGTACTCGCTGCGCACCAGGCCGCGCCGCCGCAGCTCGGGCACCACCAGGTCGACGAAGTCGTCCAGCCCGTCGGGCAGCACGGGCGGCATCACGTTGAAGCCGTCCGCGCCCTCGTGCCGGAACCACTCCTCCAGCTCGTCGGCCACCTGCTCCGGCGTGCCGATCACGATCCGGTGGCCCCGGCCGCCCGCCACCGACCGGTACAGCTGACGGATCGTCAGGCCCTCGCTGCGGGCCTTCTGGTAGACCAGCTGCTGACGGCTGACGCTGCCCTCGGTGAGCGGCAGTTCGGGCAGCGGGCCGTCCAGTGGGCAGCCGGAGATGTCCACGTCGCCCAGCAGCAGGGTGAGCAGGCCGAGTCCGACCACCGGGTCGACCAGCTCCTGCAGCGCGGCGTACTTGTCCTCGGCCTCGGCCCGGGTGCGGCCGATCACCGGGAAGATCCCCGGCATCACCCTGACCTGGTCGGGGTCGCGGCCGTGCGCGGCGACCCGGGCCCGGATGCCGCGGTAGAACGCCTGGGCCTGGGCGAGGTCCTGATGGGCGGTGAAGACCACCTCGGCCCACTCGGCGGCGAAGTCCTGCCCGTCCGGCGAGGCGCCGGCCTGGATGACCACCGGGTGGCCCTGCGGCGGGCGGGTGATGTTGAGCGGGCCGCGGACCGCGAAGTGCTCGCCGCGGTGGTCCAGGATGTGCAGCTTCGCCGGGTCGAAGAACCGGCCCGACTCCTTGTCGTAGAGGAAGGCGTCGTCCTCCCAGCTGTCCCACAGCCCGGTGACCACCCGCATGAACTCGCGGGCCCGGTGGTAGCGGGCCGCGTGGTCGAGCTGGGTGTCCCGGCTGAAATTGCGCGCCTCGGCGTCGGTCACCGAGGTGACCACGTTCCAGGCCGCCCGGCCGCCGCTCAGGTGGTCGAGCGAGGCGAACTTGCGGGCCAGGTGGAAGGGTTCGATGTAGCTGGTGGAGGCGGTGGCGGCCAGGCCGATCCGCTCGGTGGTGACGGCCAGCGCGGAGAGCAGGGTCAGCGGCTCGAACTGGACGATCCGGCCCCAGCGGCTCAGCTCCTCCTCGTCCCGGTAGGGGGTGCGGATGCCGAGCCCGTCGGAGAGGAAGACCAGGTCGAACAGGCCGCGTTCGGCGGTGCGCACCAGGTCGCGGTAGTGCGCGAAGTCGGTGCCGCCGTCGGCGTGGGCGTGCGGGTGCCGCCAGGAGGCCACGTGGTAGCCCGGGGCGACCAGAAAGGCCCCGAGGTGGAGCAGGCGGCGCTCGGCTTCCATCAGGGGCCTCCTCGGTTCGCCGGATAACGGCATGCGGAAATAGCGCCGCGGCGGGCTTCGGTCGAATTCCTGCCGCGGTCGAAATGAATGGTCGGGGAGCCCCGAATGAGGCTCCATCAGATTCCGGGAAACCGTCACCGGGTGTCAACGCCGACGCTGTCCCTTGAATCGGGTACAGCCGGAAGGGCCCGCCGGCGGTTCCATCCGAATACCATGGCCGGGAATTCCGGTGCGCCGTCGCCCGGCGGCCGGGCCGCCGCGTCGGCATGTCGGTGCCACCTCGGCAAGGCCGCAGTGGCCCGCACCCCCGCCGGTCGGCGGGGTCGTCACGAGTGCGATGGGATTTGCTTGCCCTACCGGCTGGTTGCCCGGTTAAAATCCAGGTCAAGTGGCCCGGCACCCGCCGGACCGCTCCTTGCCGCACCCGTGCGGTGCCCTGTCCGCGCCCGGGCCAAAAGCCTGCGCGCCAGGCCGGAGGGAGGCGTGGATCTTGGCTCGCGCAGACGGCGATTCCGGCATCCGGCCCGGTTTGTGCCACCCACTCCACCTGGGCCCCTGTCGCTGTTCCGGTCCTTGTTCCCGTGCGGTCGAGCCCGGGACGACGAGCTGTCCGTCCTGACGGCGGACACCGACGGCGGATACCGACACCGGACACCGACAGCTGACACCGACACCGGACAGCGGCCGGACCGCCCCGCCTCCCCCACCCCGTGCGCGGTGGCCCCCGCCGGGCCCGCGCGTCGAGCCCGGGGGAGCCGCGGTCCGTGGCCGGCCACGGGGACGTGAGGAGAGCACCATGCCAGCACCGGCCAGGGGCGCGATCAGCCCGATGGACCTGCGCCTGTACGGCCTGATCTGCCGCCAGCCGGACTCGGCGCTGGAGGAGCTGGCCCTCGCGGCGGGCTGCGCGGTGGCCGAGGCGGAGCAGGCCTCGGACCGGCTCAGCGTGCTCGGGCTGCTGGCCCCGGCCCCGGCCTCCGCCTGCGGGTACGTCACCGTCGACCCGGAGGCGGCGCTGACCCGGCTGTTCGCCTCCGAGGAGCGGCAGACCTCCGCCTACCTGCAGAAGGCCGCCCGGACGCGGGAGAACATCGCGGCGGTGATGCGCGACTTCGCCGAGCTGCGCAACCAGCGCACCGAGGCGGTGGAGATCGAGACGCTGCCCAGCCCGGCGCTGGTCAACGCGTTCCTGGAGGACGCCGGGAGCATGACGCGCTCCCGGATGCGCTCGATGCACCCGGGTGGGCCGCCACCGGTGGAGATGATCGACCAGATGCTGCTGCGCGATTCCGACATGCACAGCCGGGGCATCTCGGTGCAGACCCTCTACCAGCGCCGCACCGCCGAAGTCCCGTACATGGCCTCCTACCTGGCCGATGCGGTGCGCCCGGGGCGGGAGGCGCGGGTGGCCGAGTTCCTGCCCATCCGGATGCTGATCTTCGACGACGACGTCGCCGTGCTGCCGATCCATCCGCAGGACAGCGCCCAGGGCGCCGTGGCGATCCGCGGCCGGTCCCTGGTCCGCTCGCTCACCGCGCTCTACGACTACTGCTGGCTGGGCGCCACCGTGGTGCGCAAGTCGGCCGAGCCGCGGGAGCCGGTGCTGGACGGCCAGGAACTGTCGATCGTGCGGATGCTCGCCGACGGCGTCAAGGACGAGTCGATCGCCCGCCACCTGGACATCTCGCCGCGCACCCTGAGCCGGATCATCTCCGGACTGCTGGAGCGGCTGGGCGCGCAGACCCGCTTCCAGGCCGCCCTGCGGGTGGCCGAGCTGGGCCTGCTCACCCCGCCGTAGGGCCGGCGCCGTCGGGCCCGCGCTAGCGGCGTGGCGGGAGCAGCGGCCCCGGGCCCTTGACGATCCGCATGGTCGGGGCGGTCTCCAGCTGGCGCACCGCGGGCAGCGAGGCGATCCGGGTGGTCAGGTAGGCGTAGAGGGAGGAGACGTCGCGGGTCAGCACCACGGCGTGCAGGTTGGTCGCCCCGGTGGTCGCGCAGGCGTAGGCCACCTCCGGGTGCTCGGCCAGGGCCGCGCCGGTGGCGGCCAGTTCGGCGGGCGCCACCGAGAGCCAGAGCATGGTCTGGGCCCGGACGCCGAAGATCTGCCAGTGCACGTCCAGGTCGAAGTAGAGCACCCCGCAGGCCTGGAGCTCCTCCATCCGGCGGCGGACCGTGCTGAGCGACCAGCCGGTGGCGGCGGCGAGTTCGGCCGGCGGGGTGCGGCCGTCGACGGCCAGGGTGTCGAGCAGGCGCCGGTCGGCCTCGTCGAGCACCGGGGGCGCGGCGGCCGGTCCGTCCGGGCGTCCGGCAGCGGCCGGTTCCGGGCAGAGCGCCGCCACCTGCTCGGGGCTGAGCGTGCCGGACTTCACCACCAGGCTGAGCGCCCCGCCGAAGAAGGTGTGCAGCACGCAGTGCGCGGTGACGCCGACCACGCTCGGGGTGCGCGGCAGCCGCTGGAGCAGCAGCGAGTGGTCGGCCTGGTCCGGGTGGGCGCGGGTGGAGCAGTTGATCTCGGTGCCGCCCGAGCTGAGCGTGACCCAGGAGGTGTCCTCGCGCCGGGCCAGTGCCTCGGCCACCGAGGCGGCCGCGTCCGGGGTGCACTGCACCCGCACGTGCCAGCGCACCTCGCCCAGCGCCTCGGGTTCGGTCAGGCCCAGCACCCGGATCCGGCCACTGCCGCGCAGCCGGGCGTAGCGGCGGGCCACGGTCTGGTCGGAGACGCCGAGCACCGTCGCGATCCGGCTGAACGGCGCCCGGGCGTTGAGCTGAAGGGCGTGGACCAGCTCGCGGTCCAGCTGGTCGAAGGCATCGGATTCCACCACTCCAGCCTAGGTGATGTCGAAATTCTCCGGAACATGTCGACTGGCTGAAAGAACCCCGTCCGGACGGCGCAGGGTGGGGCGTCATCGAATCGTCCGGGCCACGGGCGGGCGGCACACCCGCCCGCGGCCCTCTGCTCTGACCGGAGAGAACACCGTGCGCAAGTGGATTCCGTTGGCGGCCATCTGCCTCGGCGCCTTCATGCTGCTGGTCGACGTCAGCATCGTGAACGTGGCCCTGCCGAAAATGTCCGCCGACCTGCATTCCTCCTTCACCTCCCTGCAGTGGGTGGTGGACGTCTACGCGCTGACGCTGGCCGCGCTGCTGATGGCGCTGGGCTCGCTCGGCGACCGGCTCGGCCACCGCCGGCTCTACCTCGGCGGCCTGGTCCTGTTCGCCGTCGCCTCGCTGACCTGCGCGCTGGCGCCCGACGCGGCCACCCTGATCGCCTCCCGCGCGGCCCAGGGCATCGGCGGCGCCGCCATGATGACCTCCACCACCGCCCTGCTGAACGGCGCCTACCAGGGGCGCGACCGGGGCACCGCGTTCGCCGTCTGGGGCGCGGTGAACGGCGCGGCCGCCGCCGTCGGCCCGGTGCTCGGTGGGCTGCTCACCGACTCGTTGGGCTGGCGCGCGATCTTCATGGTCAACGTGCCGGTCGCGGTCCTCGCGCTGGCGATGACGCTCGGCTACCTCAAGGGCGGCCCGGGCGTGGCCCGCGGCCGGATCGACCTGGCCGGCGCGCTGAGCTTCACCGTCTTCGCCGCGGCGCTCGTCTACGGGCTGATCGAGAGCGGCGACAAGGGCTGGGGCAGCGCGCAGGTGCTCGGCCCGATCGGCCTGGCCGTCCTCGCGCTGGTCGTCTTCGCCGTGGCCGAACTGCGCGCCGGGAACCCGCTGCTGGACCTGGCGCTGCTGCGCAACCGCACCTTCCTGGGGCTGACCGTGGGCGGCCTGCTGCTCAACGCGGCCGCCTTCGCCCAGCTCACCTACGTGTCGATCTGGCTGCAGCAGGCGCTGGACCTCACGCCGCTCAACGCGGGCCTGGCGGTCTGCCCGCTGGCGCTGGCCTCCTTCCTGGTGTCGCTGACCGCGGGCAAGGCGATGCACCGGCTCGCGCCGCAGCTGCCGATCGGGGTCGGCCTGCTGCTGATCGGTGGCGGCACGCTGCTGCTCGGCCTGGTCTCGTCCGGCTCCAGCTGGACGGCTCTGCTGCCCGGTCTGCTGGTCAGTGGGGTGGGCGTGGGCCTGGCCACCCCGCAGCTGATGTCCACCGCGCTGGGCGCGGTGCCGCGCGAGCGGGCCGGGATGGCCAGTGGCGCGGTCAACACCGGCCGCCAGCTGGGCTACGCGCTCGGCATCGCCCTGCTCGGCACGGTGTTCCAGGACCGGGTGCGGCAGTTCACCGGCCACGCCGCCGGCCGTCCCGACCTGCACGCGGCCTTCGCGGCCGGGCTGGACCGGGTCTTCCTGGTGGCGGGCTGCACCGGCCTGGTGGCCGGGGTGCTGGTGCTGGCACTGGTGCGCCGCCCGGCCCCGCTCCCCGGCGCCTGGGCGCCGGGCCAGGCCGCGGCTCCCGCGGACGCGGCCCCGGCGGGCGCTGCGGCGGGCGCGGCTGCGGCGAAGGCCTGACGCCGACGCCCGTTCGGGGCAGGCCCCGGCGCCGCCCGCCCCGGATCACTCGATCCGGGGCGGGCGGCGCCGCTGTCCGCCCGGTGCTGCCTCAGAGCTGCGGTACCGGCTGCGCCAGCCCGCGCCCGGCCAACTCGGCCCGCCAGGCGGCCGCCTGCTCCGCCTCGTCCGCCGCCGGGGACCAGAGCCGCACCACCGTGTCGTCGGTCAGCTCGTGCACCCGTCCCGCCAGGTCGCGCAGCATCCAGTGGGTGGCGCCCTTGCGGCGGACCGGTCGTCCCGGCACCGGACCTGACGGTGTGTCGATCTGCCAGATCAGGGCACAGCCGAGCTGGGCGAGCGCTGGATCGTCCAGGTAGTCGGCCTGCCATCGGGCCGCCGGCGTGCCGGGATCGGCGTGCAGACGCTCGGCCAACATGCCGCGGAAGGTCACCAGTTGGGTGCGCAGCTCGACAAGCCGGGTGCGCAGTGCGGCGTACCGGGCGGGGTGCCGCTCGCGCACCTGGGAGGGAACGCCGCTCAGCAGGCGGCCCGCCTGGTTGCGGAACCGCAGCTCCACCGTGCCCTTGGCGCCGATCACGAAGCAGGCCGTGTACGGGCCGACCGGCACCCGCAGCGCCTGCAGATCGGCGCCCGCGGGCAGGTCGCGGATCGCGGCGAGCTCCTCACGGGCCAGCCTGGTGGCGGCCGGCGAGTTGCCCGCCAGCATCCTGCGGTGCGCTCCGGCACCCGGTTCCCCGGCGAGCGCGGCCAGTGCCGCCATCCCGGAGCGGACGAAGTGCGAGGCGGCCGGCCGGAGGTCACCGAGCGCGGCGCGCCCGTGGTGGTCCAGGGCGCGGCTGAGCTCATGGAGTGCCTTGGCGTCCTCGGTGACCGTCGCGGCCCAGGCCAGAGCGGCCAGCAACTGGGCGCCGCGCTCGCCGAGTTGCCCCTCGTGTGGTTGGCCGACGGCCCGGCAGTCGGCCGGGCGGCCGCGCCCGGCCGCCAGCAGGATCCGCAGCGGCCACCGCACCTGCGGAGTGAGCTCGGACAACTCCTTGACCCGGCCGAGCCATTGATAGCTGGGCCGCAGCTCGGTGACCTCCGCGCACAGCTCCAGCAGCCGCAGCGCCGGCTCCTCGT
Source organism: Kitasatospora sp. NPDC008050 (assembly GCF_042957465.1). Taxonomy (NCBI): domain Bacteria; kingdom Bacillati; phylum Actinomycetota; class Actinomycetes; order Kitasatosporales; family Streptomycetaceae; genus Kitasatospora; species Kitasatospora sp. NPDC008050. The sequence goes on along the minus strand of NZ_JBIBIJ010000010.1, from coordinate 233,989 downwards.
ACAGCAGGGCGCCGAGCCCGCAGCGGGCCGAGCGGGCGAACAGCTCGTCCTCGGGGCCCGGCTCCTCGCCGCACGGCAGCAGCGGGTCGGGGTCGAAGGGGGTGGGCACCAGCGCGCGCAGCCGCCGCGCGAAGGTGGCACTGTCCTCGGCGGCGGGTCGGTCGCCCTCGCTGGCGAGGTCGGCCCGGCAGCCGAACCGGGCGGCGAGCAGCGTGCGCAGATACGGCTGGAACGGCTCGCGCTCGGCCGGGTCCAGTTCCGCGTAGGCGGCCAGCGGCAGCTCCAGGCTGCGTTCGGCGGTCGCCCAGTTGGTGGCCCCCGGGCGGATCGGGTCCACCCCGAGCAGGGCGGCGGCGAAGAGTTGGTGGACCTCCTCGGGCCGCCAGTCGCAGCGCGTCTCGCACAGCACCCGGCCGGCCGCCCACTCGTAGTCCTGCGCCACCAGGCCGCTGCGCTCCTGCTGGAGCCGCAGCGCGACGGCCCGCCGGGCCTCGGCGGGCAGCCCGGCGAGGAGTGCGGCGGTGCGCGGCGCCGCCGGCTCCTGGCCCGGGCGGCCGGGGGCGGACCAGGGCCGTCCGTCGGCCCAGCCGGCCTTGGCCAGCGCCCGGCCCAGCTCGCGCGGTTCGAGCGGCTCGCCGCGCGGTTCTCCCCACACCCGTGGGAAGTCCCGGCCGAGACCGAACCGATGCCACCACCGAACCACGATCCTCACCCCCGTCGTCGTTCGTAGTCCTATCGCACCGGTCACCTCCCGGCCATGGTGGGTGGCCCCCCGCGGCGGCGCGGCGATCACGGGCGACATGCCAAACAGGTACAGACCTGTTCGACCAGCCGACGGCCCATTGGCGGACGAACTCGGACGTTTGGGCCGGTCGGATGGTTCATCAGATTGCAGATTGGTACAGACCTGTTGACCCGACCGGCGGACTGGGCATACGTTCTGCGCCAATCCGCGGAACCGGATCAGGCGACTGCGCCCCGCCCTGACCCAGGTACACCTCCCCCACACGGCGTCCGGATCCCTTCGGCCGGGCGTAACTCCCTGGAGCGACCATGCCCGAACGCAGCCCCGCCGCGCGGCAGGCCGAGCGGTCCCAGACCGCTCGACGCCCGTTCAGAAGCGCCACCGTGTTCGCCACCGCGACCGCGCTGATGGCCGGCGCGGCCGGCCTGGCCACCCTGGCCGGCGGCTCGGCCTCGGCCGCGAGCGCCAACCTGCTGGCCAACGGCGACTTCGAGACCGGCACGCTGTCCGGCTGGACCTGTTCCAGCGGCCTCGGCAGCATCACCACCACCTCCCCGCACGGCGGCAGCTACGCGCTGGCGGGCGCCGCCTCCGCCGCGGACACCGCGCAGTGCGCGCAGACCGTGCCGGTCACCCCGAACACCGCCTACAACCTGTCCGGTTGGCTCAAGGGGAGCTACGCGTACCTCGGGGTGACCGGCACCGGCACCACCGACACCAGCACCTGGACGGCGAGCAGCGCCGCCTGGGCCAACCTCAACACCGGCTTCACCACGGGTGCTTCGACCACCTCGGTGACGGTCTGGGTGCACGGCTGGTACGGCCAGGGGACGTACTACGCGGACGACCTGGCGCTCACCGGCCCGGCCGGCAGCACCGCCTCGCCGACCCAGACCAGCTCGCCGGTGCAGAGCGCCTCGCCGTCGCAGAGCGCGAGTCCCACGCAGAGCGCCTCGCCGACCCAGAGCGCGAGTCCCACGCAGAGCGCCTCGCCGACCCAGAGCGCCAGCCCCACGCCGAGCGCCTCGCCGACCCAGAGCGCGAGCCCCACGCAGAGCGCCTCGCCGACCCAGAGCGCCAGCCCCACGCAGAGCGCCTCGCCGACCCAGAGCGTGAGCCCGACCCAGAGCGCCTCGCCCACCGGCGGCCCCACCGGCGGCGGCACCGCGCCCGTCGGCGACGGCCTGGTCAGCACCCCTGCCGGGGTCACCGCCGCGGTCAGCAACAACACCGTCACGCTCACCTGGTCCGCCTCCACCGACGGCGGCCAGAACGGCAACGTCCCGGCGTACTACGTCTACTCGGGCGGCAACCTGGTCGCCACCTCGATGGGCACCTCGGTCACCGTCAGCTCGCTGCTGCCGAACACCGCCTACACCTTCACTGTCCAGGGCTACGACGTGGCCGGTCACAGCAGCGCCCAGTCCGCCCCGGTCGGCGTCACCACCGGCGCCCAGCCCACCGGCGCGGTGAAGTCCGCGTACTTCTCGCAGTGGGGCATCTACGGCAACCAGTACTACCCGAGCAGCGTGGCGGCCGACGGCGCGGCCTCCGGCCTGAACGTGATGACCTACGCGTTCGAGAACATCGACCCGACCAACCAGACCTGCTTCGAGACCATCAAGGCCGCCGACACCAACGACAGCGACCCGAACGCGGGTGACGGCGCGGGCGACGCCTTCGCGGACTACCAGAAGTCCTACACCTCGGCGAACAGCGTGGACGGCGGCAACGACGCCTGGAGCCAGCCGATCAAGGGCAACTTCAACCAGCTGCGCGAGCTGAAGGCCAAGTACCCGAACCTGCGCTTCACGCTCTCGCTCGGCGGCTGGACCTACTCGAAGTTCTTCTCCGACGTGGCCGCCACCGACGCCTCGCGCAAGAAGTTCGTCTCCTCCTGCATCAACATGTTCATCAAGGGCAACCTGCCCACCGGCGTCTCCGGCGACGCCTCGGGCGGCACCGGCTCGGCCGCGGGCATCTTCGACGGCATCGACATCGACTGGGAGTACCCGGCCTCCTCGGGCGGCCACGCCGGCAACCACTACTCGGCCGCCGACACCGCCGACTACACCGCGCTGCTCGCCGAGTTCCGCAACGAGCTGGACTCCTACGGCAGCAGCATCGGCAAGCACTTCCTGCTCACCGCGGCGCTGCCGAGCGGCCAGGACAAGATCGCCAACGTCCAGACCGACCAGATCGGCACGTACCTGGACTACGGCAACATCATGAGCTACGACATGCACGGCGCCTGGGACGCGACCGGTCCCACCAACCTGCAGGACCCGCTCCACAACAGCCCGAACGACCCGAGCACCCCGATCGCCCCGGGCACCGAGAAGTACACCGTCGACAACGCGGTGAACGCCTTCATCAACGGCGACCCCGCGTACGGGATCAAGGGCGGCTTCCCGGCCTCGAAGCTGGTGCTGGGCGTGCCCTTCTACTTCCGCGGCTGGACCGGGGTGCCGGCCGGCACCACCAACGGCCTCTACCAGAGCGCCACCGGCCCGTCCGCCGCGCAGGGCACCAGCCAGGCGGCCGGCGTGGCCTTCTGGAAGGAGCTGGTGGCCACCGGCAAGACCGGTGCGGCCAACGTCCACTGGGACCCGACCACGCAGAGCTCGTGGATCTACGACGGCACCAACCTCTACACCGGTGACACCCCGCAGGCCATCACCGCCCGCGGCGCGTACGCCACCGGCAAGGGGCTGGGCGGGATCTTCGCCTACTCGCTGGAGGCCGACGACCCGTCGGGCAGCCTGGTCAAGGCGATGACCGGCAGCATGAAGTAGCAGCCCGTCCAGGACGGTTGTGACGGTCCCCGGTGCGCGCTGTGCGCCGGGGGCCGTCAGCTGTTCGAGGGGCCATCACGACCTGCTAATCTCAGCCGATTTCACCGCGGTACGAGGCGGTGGACAAACGGGGCAAGAGGACGGAATCCATGGCAATTCGCCGGGCCAAGCAGAAGGCTCAGGTCATCGAGAAGCTCTCCCAGGTGGCGCCGCCCGGGGAGGCGTTCATCGCCTGCGTGCACGTGGAGACCGGCCCGAGCCCCTGGCTCAACGCGATCTTCGACGAGATCCCGGGCGTGGGTCTGCTCGTCGCGCTGACCCGGCGGTTCTACTTCCTCACCCTCACCAACAGCTCGGTGGTGGTCAACGTGGCGAGCCGCTGGACCAACCGCCCGGGCGAGGTGGTCGCGGTCTTCCCGCGGCACGCGTTCCCGGTCAGCCGGGTCAAGCGGGCCACCATCTGGAGCTCGATGTACCTCCAGCTGCCCACCGACAGCAAGCCGAAGCGCCTGAACATCCACCGCTACTGGCGCAACGAGATGGACCAGCTCGCGGCCGCCTTCCCGCCCGGGGCGATGGCGGACGGCTCGGTGCCGCCCACCGCGCCGGACCCGCTGGGCCGGCCGATCATGCCGCAGGGCGTCCAGCCGTTCCCGGGCCAGCAGCCGCCCGCCGGCCAGCCGTTCCCGCCGCAGCCGCCGGCCCAGCCGTTCCCGGGCCAGCAGCCGCCCGCCGGCCAGCCGTTCCCGCCGCAGCCGCCGGCCCAGCCCTTCCCGGGTCAGCAGGCGCCGGCCCAGCCCTTCCCGGGTCAGCAGCCGCCCGCCGGGCAGAACCCGTACGGCGGCGCCCAGCCGGCCCACCCGGCCGCGCCGGGCCAGCAGCCCCACCACCCGAGCTACGCGCCGCACCCCGACCAGCTCTGACCCGCTCCGCGGAGGCCGCCCGCCCCGGCACCCGGGGCGGGCGCAGTACGGTGAGCGGTGTGAACGATCTCGCCATCCGCGAGCTGCGGATCCTGGTCGCCGTCGAGCACCGGGGCAGCTTCACCGCCGCCGCCGAGGCGCTCGGGCTGACCCAGTCCGCCGTCTCACACGCCGTCAGCGCCTGCGAGCGCAAGATCGGCGCGGTCCTCTTCGACCGCGGCCGGCACGGCGCCCGGGCCACCCCCGCCGGGGAGCGCGCCGCGGCACACGCCCGCCGGATCCTGCGGCTGCTCGACGCACTGCCGGACGAGGCGCGCGGCGCGAGCGGCAAGGTCCTGGCCGGGCCGCTGCGGATCGCCGCCTTCCGCAGCGCCGCCGTGCACCTGCTGCCCACCGTGCTGACCCGCCTGCGGGCCGCCCACCCGGGCCTGGCCCCCGAGGTGCGGATCGTCCCCGAGGTCGGGCCCGGCACCGCCGGCGAGGTCCGGGCCGGCCGCGCCGACCTCGGCATCGCCACCCTGAGCGGCAGCTACCGGCTGCCGGACGGGCTGGTCGCGGGTGAGCTGTTCGAGGAGGACTACTCGCTGGTCCACCCCGCCGGGCAGGCCGACCCCCGCTCGCTGCCGCTGATCGACTGGACCGAGAACTGCTCCTCCTACACCCGCGCGTGGTGGTCCCGGCAGGACTGGCTCCCGACCGCCCGGCTCGACGCCGGCGAGGACAGCGTGGTGCTCTCGATGGTCGCGCGCGGGATGGGCATGGCGGTCATGCCGCGTCTGGCGGTGCTGGACGCCCCCGCCAGCGTCGCGCTCACCGACCTGGGCCCCGACCGCCCGACCCGTACGGTCGGCTACGTCACCACGCCGGAGCTGGCCGGCACGCTGGCCGTCCGCGCACTGATCCGCGAGCTGCGTGGCGCCGCTGTCCTGCCCGGCTGACCGGCCCCGCCCGAACGAACTGGACGCCCTCCCGGTCCGTCGGGTCTACTCGATGGTCCCGCCCGCCCGAAGCAAGGAACCCCCGTGACCGAATCCACCGCCCTGACCGGCGACTGCGCCAGCTGCTTCGGCCTGTGCTGCGTCGCGCTGCCCTTCACGGCCTCGGCGGACTTCGCGATCACCAAGGAGGCCGGCAAGCCCTGCCGCAACCTGGACACCGAGTTCCGCTGCGGCATCCACACCCAGCTGCGGCAGAAGGGCTTCACCGGCTGCACCGTCTACGACTGCTTCGGCGCCGGCCAGCAGGTCTCCCAGGTCACCTTCGGCGGCACCGACTGGCGGGCCGCCCCGCAGACGGCGCGCGAGATGTTCGACGTCTTCCCGGTCGTGCGCCAGCTGCGCGAACTGCTCTGGTACCTCGACCAGGCCCTCACCAGCGCCCCGGCCGCCCGGCTGCACCCCGCGCTGCGCGAGCTGCGGGACGAGACCACCGCGCTGACCGCCGGCGCGCCCGCCGAGCTGCTCGCGCTGGACGTCGCGGCCCACCGCCGGCGGGTCAACACCCTGCTGCTCCAGGCCGGCGACCTGGTCCGGGCCACCATCCCCGGCAAGAAGCGCGACCGCCGCGGCGCGGACCTGATCGGCGCCGGGCTCGCGGGCGCCGAGCTCGCCGGCGCCACCCTGCGCGGCGCCTACCTGATCGCCGCCGACCTCACCGGCGCCGACCTGCGCTGCACCGACCTGATCGGCGCCGACCTGCGGGACGCCCGGCTCCACGGCGCCGACCTGACCGGCGCGATCTTCCTGACCCAACCGCAGCTCACCGCCGCCAAGGGCGACGCCGCCACCAGGCTCCCCACCGGCCTGACCCGCCCCGCGCACTGGTGATCCCCGTCCCGTCACCGGCCCGCCCCGGCGCAGAATGACGGTGTGACAGATCACGTAGACCTCGCCACCGCCTACGCCTGGTCCGCCCTCGGGGGCGCGCCGGAGCTGCTGGGCCCCGACCTGGACGGCGTGCGTTATCGGCAGGCGCCCGGGGTGCTGGCCGCGCGGCTGCCGGTGCGGGAGTTCGCCCGGGCCACCGTCGGCGTCTGCTCGCTGGCGGCGGCCGAGCTGCTGGCGGCCCGCAACGGCGGGCCGCTGCCGGCGGTGACGGTGGACGAGGCGGCGGTGGCCCCGGCGTTCGTCAGCGAGCGGCACCTGCGGATCGACGGGCGGGCGCCGACCAGCTTCGCGCCGCTCTCCGGGTTCTGGCGCACCGCCGACGGGTGGGTGCGCACCCACGCCAACTACCCGCACCACCGCGAGCGCCTGCTCGCCGCCCTCGGCGCCGGGCCCGACACCACCCCCGAGCAGCTCGCCGCCGAGCTCGCGGGCCGCCGGGCCCTTGAGGTGCAGGAGACCGCGTACGCAGCCGGCGCGCTGGCGGTGGCGGTGCGGCCGGCCGAGCCGACCGATCACCCGCTCGTCGAGCGCACCCCGCGCGGCGAGGGTGGCCGCCGGCTCGCCCCCGCGGCGCTGCCCGCCGCCGGTGTCCGGGTGCTGGACCTCACCCGGGTGATCGCCGGCCCCGTCGCCACCCGCACCCTCGCACTGCTCGGGGCCGATGTGCTGCGCGTCGACTCCCCACGGCTGCCGGAGAGCGAGGACGCCCACGCCGACACCGGCTTCGGCAAGCGCTCGACCCTGCTCGATCTCGCCGGGCCCGCCCTCGCCGGGCCCGCCCTCGCCGGGCCCGCCCTCGCCGGTTCCGCCCCGGCCGGCCCCACCGACCTGGCCGTGCTGCGCGAGCTGGTCGCCGGCGCCGACGTGCTGGTCACCGGCTACCGCCCGGGCGCGCTGGACCGCTACGGGCTGTCGCCCGCCGACCTGCCGCCCCACCTGGTGGTGGCGCAGCTCTCCGCCTGGGGTTGGCACGGGCCGTGGGCCGGGCGGCGCGGCTTCGACAGCCTGGTGCAGGCGGGCTGCGGGATCGCGCTGATCGAGGCCGGGCCGGACGGGCGCCCCGGCGCGCTGCCCGCCCAGGCGCTCGACCACGGCACCGGCTACCTGCTGGCGGCCGGCGTGCTGCGGGCGCTGACCGAGCGCCGGTGCACCGGGACCGGGACACTGCTGCGCTACTCGCTGGCCGGCACCGCCCAGTGGCTGCTCGGCCTGCCCGCCTGCGGAGCGCAGGCCGAGCCCGGGCCCGCCGCCGATCCGTACCTCGCCGAGACCCCCAGCCCCTACGGCCCGCTCCGCCACGCCCGCCCGCCGATCGGCTACGCCGGCGCCCCGGACACCTGGGCGGCGGGCCCGACCCGCTGGGGCACCGACGCCCCGGCCTGGACCACCGGCTCCTGAAGCTCGGTCACCCACCGGCCGCGGTCCTCGGGGCACTCCAGGTAGAGCTCCCGGGCGAAGCCGGCCGAGCGCCACCCGTTGGCGGCGATCCAGCGGGCCAGCGTCTGCGCGGTCCCGAGCACCTCGTCCATCGCACCCCGGTGCACGATGGTGGCGGCGACCGGCAGCGCGGGCAGGTCGGTGATCGCGAACCCGGCGGGGTGCCACGGAAGCGGGGCCGGGGCCGCCACCGGGAACGCCGCGTGCACCAGCACGCCGCCCGAGCCGTCCCCGGCCGGCTCGTAGTAGGCGATGGTCGGCCCGGCCGGGGGCAGCCCGGACTCCGCCACCCGCCGGCACAGCTGGTCGAAGAGCGGCCCGAGCACCGGGGTGATGTGCTCCGGCGCGTAGCCGGCGGCCACGGCGTGCAGCTCGGCCACCCGGACCGCCGCGATCGGCTTGACCACCACGTCGTCGTTGTCCATACGTCCCTCGCTTGCGATCGTCCGGAGCCTCGCCTCGACCTCGGTCAGCCGGGCGGTCGCCGCCGCCACCGTCCGCGCCAGTTCGGCCCGGCGCAGCCGCAGCATGCCGCGCAGCTCCTCGGTGTCCACCCGCTCGTCCAGGATCGTCTGGACCTGCTGGAGGGTGAAGCCGAGCTCCTTGAGCGCGATCACCCGATTCAGCCGGGCCAGCTGCTCGGCCCGGTAGAAGCGGTAGCCGCTGACCGGGTCGACCTGTGCGGGGCGCAGCAGCCCGATGGCGTCGTAGTGGCGCAGCATGCGGACCGATACCCGGCCGTGCCGGGCGAAGTCTCCGATGGTGAACATGATGGCTCCACTCCAGGCCCTGACACGGTGTGAGGGTCAACCTATGAGGTGGCCCGCGTCAACACGACATATCGCGTCTTGTTGTCCCCCCGGGCGCCGTCCTATGCTCGTAGACGGATATACGGAAGCGAGGTGGTGTCGGCGATGGCTCGACGCAAGCTCAGCAATGTGCTCGCGCTCGCGGTGCTGGTCACCGTGGCGGAGCAGCCGCGCCACCCGTACGAGATCGCCCAGGTGCTCCGGAGCCGCGGCAAGGACCAGAGCATCAAGATCAACTACGGTTCGCTCTACACCGTGGTCCAGAACCTGGAGAAGCACGGCTTCATCGAGGAGGTCGGCACCGAGCGGGACGGGCGGCGCCCGGAGCGCACGGTCTACGGCGCCACGGCGGCCGGCCGGGCCGAGATGCACGACTGGCTGGCCGAGCTGCTCGGCACGCGGGAGAAGGAGTACCCGCGGTTCGAGTCGGCCCTCTCGATGGCCCTCGCCCTCCATCCGGACGAGGTGAACCGTCTGCTGCGGCAGCGGCTGACCGCGCTGGACGAGGAGGCCGACGCCAACGGCGCGATGCTGGCCGAGATGCGCGAGGTGCTGCCGCGGATCCTGCTGATCGAGGGCGAGTACAACCTGGCGATGGCCCGCGCCGAGGCCGACTGGGTCCGTGAGCTGCTGCGGGAGCTGGCGGACGGCGCGATCAGCGGTGCGGAGCAGTGGCGCGACATCCACGAGACCGGGCAACTGCCCGAACGGTGGAAGGAGTTGGACGCCGAGGCGGCCCGCGCCGTCGAACGGGCCCAGTCAGAACAGCACCGGGAGCGGCCCGACCAGGGCTGACCGAAAAAGGCCCCCGCGGGTGCGGCAACACCGCGCGGAGGCCCGGAACCACTCACCCAGACCTGCGGCAACAGGCTGTGACCCCGGAACCCGGCATCCATGGAGATGGCACACGCCTCCCACGGTAGCCGGGCCCCCGGTGGTCAAGACCTATCCGGCCAAGGGCAGGGGCCCGGCCGTGCGGGCGCTCGACGGGCTGAGCCTGGCCGTCGAACCCGGCACCGTCTTCGGCCTGTTGGGCCCCAACGGCGCCGGCAAGTCCACCACCGTCAAGATCCTCACCACGCTGGCCGCCGACCTGAGCGCGGTCTCCGCCAACATGTGGGCGGTGATGGGCACCCTGGAGGAGATCGAGCGCGGCACGCTCAACCGCTTCCTGGTCACCCCGGTCAGCCGGGCCGTGCTGCTGAACGCCAACGTGGTCTCCCAGGGCATCAGCACCGCGGTGCAGTCACTGATCATCATCGGCTTCAACACCTTCCTGCTGCTGCCGCTGACCTTCCTCTCCTCCGCCTTCCTGCCGGCCGGCCTGATGCCGCACTGGATCCAGGTCACCGCGCGCTTCAACCCGATGAACTGGGCGCTGGAGGCGGCCCGCGGGGCGATGCGCGACTCGCCCGACTGGGGTTCGGTGGCCAGCCACGGCGGCTGGCTGGTGGCCCTGGCCGTGGTGGCGGTGGCCCTGTCGCTGCGCACCTTCCGGGCCTACCAGCGGTCGGTCTGAGCCAGGTGCGTACGCTCCCCGGATGAGCGAGAACACTCCCGTGCCGGGCGCGGTCGAGACCGAGCGGCTCGACCTGCGCCCGGTACATCCGGACGACCTCGACGCGCTGCACGCGATCAACCGCGATCCCGAGGTGTGGCGCCATCAACCCGCGGGCCGGCACGCCGAGATCGCGCAGACCAGGGACTGGATCGAGCGGGCGGTGGCGCGCCGGCCGGAGGGGCTCAGCTACTGGACGGCGCGGCTGCGCACCACCGGGGCGGTGGTCGGCGTCGGCGGCGTGCAGGCCCAGGGGCGCGGCCACTGGAACCTCTACTACCGCCTGGCGCCCGCGCACTGGGGCCGCGGCTACGCCACCGAGCTGTCCCGGGCGGCGATCGACGCGGCCCACCGGCTGCGGCCCGAACTGCCGGTCTTCGCCTGGATCCACGCGCACAACGCCGGCTCGCGCGCGGTGGCCGGCCGGCTCGGACTGATCGACCACGGCCTGCGACTTGACCCGTTCCTACGCGAACTCCTCCATCTCTACGCCGACCGACCGCAGCCCGAACAGCGCCTGGAGGGGCCAAGCTGAGAGCCGGCTGGGAGTTTCAACCCCGCTTTCTGCAAGAGCAGTTCGTCCGATAGTCTCCGTCGAACTCTCCGTCGGGCCGGGGCGGGTTTCTTGCGGCCCGACGGCACGCGACCGCGCTCAGACGGCTTCTTGAGGGGACTTCGAGTGGGCGCGGCTTCTGATGACGAGGTGCTCACCCCATGCGTCGTACTCTCGCCCTGGCCGCGGTCGGCACCCTTGCCTCCTCCGTGGTGCTGACGGGTGCTCCGGCCGCCCTCGCGGCCGCTCCGTTCGCCGCTCCGTTCGCCGCTCCCTTCGCGGTGCCGGCGATCCTGGTGACGAGTCCCACCCCCTCGGCCACCCCCGGCACGGGCGACGCGCAGGGCGCGGCGGGTGACTCCGCGCAGCAGACGCAGGACGACCAGGCGGTGCCGGCGGCGGTCCGACCGCGGCTGGCGGTCCAGGGCCTGCGCGACCGGGTCACCGCGGGCGCGGCGCCGACCGAGTTCACCCTCCAGCTGACCAACCCCTCCAAGAGCGACCTGGTCTTCTACCCGGCCCTGCGGGTGAACGACAAGGCCGGCGACTTCGACAACACCGCGCTCACCGTGGACTACCGCCGCGGTGAGCAGGACTGGCAGCCCAGCACCGTCCCGACCTACCTGAACACGCTGCGGCTGCTCGGCCCGCTGGACCAGAACGGGGTGCCCGCGCCGGGCGCGCTGATCTTCGTCAAGGCGGGCCGGTCGGTCTCGATCAAGGTGCGGCTCGGGCTGCCGGCGGACAACCCGACCGGGCCGGCCTTCGCGCAGTTCGTCTCCTACTGGGCGCCGGTGGACGCCGCCAGGAAGCCGACCCAGGCGGGGGAGATGTCGGCGAGCCGTCCCTCGTACTTCTGCGTGGTGTCGCCCGGCACCCCGAAGCCCTCGCACAGCCCGACCGGGAGCGCCTCGCCCACGGTCACGCCGTCCTCCTCGCCGTCGGTGCCGGCCTCGCCCAGCGCCTCACCCTCCACCCCGGCCACGCCCCCGGTGACGCCGCCGGCCTCGCCCTCCGCATCGGCCACGCCGAGCGCGTCCCCATCCACCTCCGCGTCCCCCTCCACCTCCGCGTCCCCCTCCACCTCCGCCGGCCCGTCGCCCAGCGCCGGCACGAGCGCCACGCCCACCCCCGTCCCCACCACCTCGGCGCCCGCGAGCGGGCTGCCCGGCACCCCCTCCTCCTCGCCCTCCTCCGATGACACCGTGAGCCCCTTCCCGGTCCAGCCGCCGGCCGCCGCCGTCGTGCCGATCCCGGCCACCGCCGTGCAGCAGGCCCAGGCCGGCGCCGCCGCGGACGAGAAGAGCCTGGCCTTCACCGGCGGCGGTGGCGACGCCGTGCCGATCGCCGTCACAGGTGCCACGGTTTTCGCGCTGGGCGTCGGCACGCTGGTCCTGCTGCGCCGTCGCAAGGGCGGTGCGCGGCACTCCTGACCTGTTCGGTCCGTTGAACGGACCGGTGGTCCGGGCATCCTGGGTCCGTCCGAGCGGTGACGCGGACGGGCCCAGCAACGTTGTGTGCGGTGCCACAGTGACTCAGTTGTTTCACCTGATCGCATAGGATGACCGGCCGAAGGGGCCGGTGTGGGGAAGAGGAACAGGTGCGCCGAGCAAGCGCGGATGATGAAGCAACCGATTACGGGTCGAACACCGGCCGTATCGCGAGCCTTCCTGTCCGCAGACACCACGTGCTGCTGGTGGCGTGGACGGTCATCTGGTTCCTGATCGTCGAGCCCAGCGGCGGCTTCTCCTGGCACTACCTGCGGGAGGGCGAGCAGCTGCTCTTCAGCGGTGGCAACGGCGGCGGGCTCTCGCTCTACGCCCACCACCCCGAACTGCAGATCGGCCCGGTGAGCCTGATGGCCGCCCGGCTCTTCGCGCCGTTCCCCGCGCAGATCGGGCAGGTGCTGGCCGAGGGCACGATGTCCGCGCTCGGCCTGATCATGCTGGTCCTGGTCGGGCGCACCGCGGCCTGGTACTACCGGGGCACCGGCACCAACCACCGCCGGCTCCAGCAGCGGATCCTCATCGCGGGCCTGGCCTTCATCCCGATGTGGGTCGAGGTCTCGGTGCGCTTCGCGCACATGGACGACGTGCTGGCGCTCTTCTTCACGATGCTCGCGGTGCACGCGCTGGTCCGGAACAAACCGGCCGCCGTCGGCATCTACCTGGCCCTGGCGGTGGACTCCAAACCGTGGGCGGTCTCCTTCCTCCCGCTGATCCTGGCGCTGCCCAAGCCGGCGTGGAAGCGCTCCTTCCTCTGGTGCGTGGGCCTGGTCGCGGTGGCCTGGCTGCCGTTCTACCTGAGCAACCTGGGCTCGCTGTCGGCCGCCAAGTTCACCATCCCCAACCAGCCCGCCTCCTCGCTGCGCTGGCTGGGCGTCTCCGACCCCTCCACCCCCTGGTGGGACCGCCCCGCGCAGTTCGCCGTCGGGATGGGCCTGGGCACCCTGGCGGTGCGGCGCGGGCGCTGGCCGGCCGTGGTGCTGGTCGGGGCCAACGCCCGGATCCTGCTCGACCCGAGCGTCTACACGTACTACACGGCTTCCATCCTGCTCGGCACGCTGCTCTGGGACGCGGTCGGCCAGCGCCGCCTGGTGCCCTGGTGGAGCTGGATCGCGCTGGCCGCGCTCTACGGCGGCGCGCTGCTGATCCCCTCGGATTCCACCAAGGGCATGATCCGGCTGGCCTTCGTGGTGATCTCCACGGCCTATGTGCTGCTCTGGCCCACCAAGCAGCCGCGGCGTGGCCGTGGCAGCGGCGGGCGGGGCTCCGGCGGACGCCGGGCGAGCGGCCGCGCCGAGCAGGACGGGGCCCTGGCGGCCGCGCAGCAGGGCGGCGTCCCGGCCCAGGGCTCCGGCGGGCGTCGGGCGCGCAACCGGGGCGGTGTGCCGCGCCCGTCCGGCGGCTCCCGCACCCCGGCCACCATGGGCGGCTGAACCCGGCTGAACCCGGCTGAACCCGGCCGACCCCGGCTGAACCCAGCCGACTCGGCCGACCCGGCCGACCCGCCGGACACGGGGGTCCGGCGGTGGCGGGATCTTGGCGGTCGCAGTCGTCCGCGCCACTGTCGGGGGCGGTGGCCCGCGCTGGAGGATCAGGTCATCGCCCAGCAGCCAGCCCCGCCGAGGAGCCGACCGTGATCACCAACACCGTTCCCGTGACCGCCACCGCCCCCGTGACCGCCCCCGCCGCGCGCAGCGCCGTCTCCACCCCCTCGCCGGTCAGCGCGATCCCGGCGCTCCCCCCGGAGCGGGCCTTCGCCTTCTTCGCCGAGCGCCTCGGCTGCCAGGCCGACCCGGCCGACGTCTGGTACGCCATGCGGGACGGGCAGCAGGACTTCACCCTCCTCGACGTGCGCCTCGAAGGGGCCCACCGCAAGACCCACCTGCCCGGTGCGATCAGCCTCCCGCTGGCCGACATCACCCCCGAGCGGGTGGCCGAGCTGCCCGCGGGCCTGCTGGTGGTCTACTGCTGGGGCCCGGCCTGCAACGGCTCGACCAAGGCGGGGATGAAGCTCGCCGCGCTCGGCCGCGAGGTCAAGGAGATGATCGGCGGTCTGGAGTACTGGATCCGCGAGGGCTGGCCGACCGAGGGCCGCCGCCCGGTCGACCCGAAGAACGCCACCCCGGCCGACCTCGGCCTCGTCTGCTGACCGTCCCCCGCCGCCCGGGTTCCGCTGACCGTCCCCCGCTGACCGTCCCCCGCCGCCCGGCCCCCGCCCGGCCCGACCGGCCCGACCGGCCTGACCGGCCCGATCACCGGCCCGGTCAGGCCGCGCCGCTGCCGAACGAGCGCCGGTAGGCGGTGGGCGAGGTCCGCATGGTGCGCCCGAAGTGGTGCCGGTAGGTCGCCGCGCTCTCGAAGCCGACCGCCGCGGCGATCTCCTCCACCGTGCCGTCCAGTGCCTCCAGCAGCGGCAGGCTGGCCGCGATCCGCTGGGTGATCACCCAGCGCATCGGGCTGGTCCCGTTCCGGGCGGTGAAGTGCCGCAGATAGGAGCGGTCCGACATGCGCGCGGCCCGGGCCAGCAGCGAGACGCTCAGCGGTGCGCCGAGGTGGTCCATCGCCCACTGCATGCTGCGCGCCACCCCGTCCTCGGCGGCCTCCACCGGGGGTACCGCGGCCTGGATGAACTGCGCCTGCCCGCCGTCCCGGTGCGGCGGGACCACGAAGCGGCGGGCCACCGTGTTGGCCACCTTGGCGCCGTGGTCGGTGCGGACCAGGTGCAGGCAGAGGTCGATGCCGGCGGCGCTGCCGGCGCTGGTGAGCAGGTCCCCGTGGTCCACGTAGAGCACGTCGGGGTTGACCGTCACCGCCGGGTACCGCTGTTGCAGCAGCTCGGCGTAGCGCCAGTGCGTGGTGGCCTCCCTGCCGTCCAGCAGTCCCGCCGCGGCCAGCGCGAAGGCGCCCGAGCAGATCGAGACGATCCGCGCCCCGCGCTCGTGCGCCGTGCGCAGCGCCGCCACCAGCCCGGGGGAGACCTCGCCGGTGAAGGCGTTCGGCACGCCCACCACGATCACCGTGTCGGCGGCCGCGAGCTCGTCCAGCCCGTGCTGGGCGGTCAGCAGGAACCCGCCCATCGCGCCGAGCGGTTGGCCCGGCCGGTCGGCGCAGACCTTCAGGCCGTACCAGGGGGCGGCGAGCAGCCCGGCCAGTTCGGGGCGGGCGAGTGCGAAGACCTCGACGACCACGCCGAGTTCGAAGGGCGCCATCCCCTCGAACGCGTACACCGCCACCGTGTGCACCGGCTCGGGACGCCGTCCGATCGCCACCGGTACCGGCCGCGATCCACTCCGCTCGGTCATGGACCCCCCTGTCGCCGTGCCGAAACTGCTGGCGAGTGTAGTGGCGGGCGCGCCGCGACCGGATCACCGGCCGGGCCGGCCGTCGGTGCGGATCGAGGCGGATCGCGGGTGACCGGAGCCGCTCGAAAAATATTCGAAGTCACCTGCAACCCCCCGCGGGGATGGACGTCTATCAGGGTGAGGGGCAAGGGGAGCGGGACCGGCCGGACCGGACCGCGTCGGCCGCTCTCGTCGATCCCATCACCACCATCACCGCCACGCCTTGGGGGGCCGCGTCATGCGCACGTCCGTTATCACCCGTTTCACGAAGATTGCCACCGTCACCGACGGCCCTCGTGACACCTCCTGGACCCGCCGCCTGGCCCTGACGGTCCCGCTGGCGGCGCCCTCGCGGACGGGCCACTACGCGGCCCCGGTGACCACCGAGGTCGCCCTGATCCACCAGGGCTGACCCACCGTCGGGGGGCGGCACGTCCGGTGCCACAATTCCGTCGATCACCAACCATGATCAACAACTCTGACGGCCCGTCGCCGTCTCGGGGGAAAGCAGACCAGACATGTCCTTGGCCGTGGCACCGAGCCGGCCCGCCGCCCTCCCCGTCCGGGGATGGCGGGGCCGGCGCCCCTCGGGTGTCCTCGCACTGCTGTTCGGCACGCCGGGTCCGGTGTCCTCGGGCGAGCCGCCGGCGGGTGAGGTGCCGTCGGGCGGGCAGCCGGCCGCCGCCCGCCGCGCCGGGTTCCGGCTGCTGCGCGGCGGGCGCTCGGAGAACGAGGAACGCCCGACGGTGACCGACCTCTACCACGCGCACCGGCTCGGCCTGGTCCGGCTGGCCGTGCTCCTGGTGGACCATCAGGACATCGCGGAGGACGTGGTCCAGGAGGCCTTCGCCGCGCTCTTCCAGAAGCACGGCGAGCGGCTGGACGACCTGGACAACGCGCTCGGCTACCTGCGCACCTCGGTGGTGAACGGCGCCCGATCGGTGCTGCGCCGCCGCAGGACGGCGCGCGAGTACGTGCCCCCGCACGAGGCGGACGCCCCCTCGGCCGAGGAGCACGCCGTCCTGAACGACGAGCACCGCCGCGTGGTCGTCGCGCTGCGGGAGTTGACCGAGCGCCAGCGCGAGGTGCTGGTGCTGCGCTACTGGTCCGATCTGTCGGAGGCGCAGATCGCCGAGTCCCTCGGGCTCTCCCGAGGTGCCGTCAAGTCCACCGCGAGCCGGGCACTCGATGCCCTGGAGAAGCAGCTGGAGAAGGTCCGATGACTGATCATCAGAAGCCAGGCCCCTCGGGCGGCGACTGCGACGGCACCCCGCTGGAGAACCTGCTGCGCGAGGCGATGAGCGCCCGCGCCGCCCAGATCACCGCGGGCAGCCTGCGCCCCGCGGCCCCGCCGGTCCGCCGCCTGCGCCGCACCCGTCCGCTCTACACCGTCGCGCTGCCGCTGGTGGGTCTGGCGGCGGCCGCCTCGATCGGCTACCTGGGCTTCCGCAGCGACACGGTGGCCGACCACGTCGTCCCGCCGCCGGCGGCCGTGCTGCACACCAGCGCCGCCCCGTCGGCCACGCCGTCCGCCTCCCCGTCGCCGTCGGACTCGCCGTCCCCGTCGCCCTCGCCGTCCACCGCCGCCACGCCCAGCGGCTCGGCGACCCCCGACGGCGCCGCGTCCGGCACTCCCGGTGCGGACAACGGCCGGACCTCCGGCCCGACGACGACCGGCAGCCCGGTGTCGGGCGACAGCCCTTCGGCCCCCGCGAGCGCCACCGGGACGCCGTACACCTTCCGGGGCGTCAGCTTCACGCTCCCGACAGGCTGGACGACCCAGGCCATCGGGTTCAACGGCAACACCAGTCCGTTCGAGACCATGCTGTGCCTGATGACGCCCGACCCCAAGCCCAGCACCGGGTGGGCCTGCGGTCCGTACGGGGTCTCCCTCACCGTCTACTCCACGCCCTACGAGGCCGCGCAGGCCAGCTACCCCACCCTGGGCGATCTGGACTCCGATGGTGGCTGGGCCCACCAGCCGTACTGCTACTCCTGGGACAACCCGCACGGCACCGGCTCCCAGCACACGACGAGCGTGGACCACAGCACCGTGACCGTCGCCGGCAAGCAGGCCACCAGGTCCACCTGGCAGGTCGCCTGCGACAGCGGGGAGAGCTTCACCGGCCGGATGTGGGGCTTCCGCACGGACCAGGTCTTCGTCGGTGCCAACGGCCTGAGCCCCGCGGACGAAGGCGGTCTGCAGGCGATCCTCAACAGCCTGGACTTCGGCAGCCACCACAGCCCGCAGGGCCCCGCCCCGGCGAGTGGGCAGGTGGGTGACGTCACCACTGCCTTCTCCGGACTGACGGCCAACCAGTCGGTGCGCAAGGACGGTTCCGCGCAGCTCTTCTCGGTGACCTGGACCAATACGGGCCGGAGCAGCTACGGCGCGGTCCTGCTGTCCCTGTGCGGGAGCGGGCCGGGGGGTACCGGCAGCAGCACCGACGGCACTCTTGAGCGCCAGGACGGCACCGGCTGGACGACGGTGCCCTTGGGCTGCGACGGGCTGACCGACGCGCAGGGAACCCCGCTGAGCGTCCCACTGGCGCCCGGTCAGAGCCGCACGGTGAACTACCGGTTGACGGTGCCCACAACGGCCAAGCCGGGGCAGCTGACCATGGTGGCGCACGCTGATCTGGAACTCGGTTCGGTCACTGCCCTCACCCAGATCGGCGGCGGCACCGTCACCGTACAGATCCCGGCCGGCTGAGCCGGCCGTGGGCGCTGGTGCCCGGTCCGCCCGACGCAGGGCCGGGCACCAGCGCCGCTCGGGCCGTCAGCCCGCCAGCTCGGCCATCCAGGCCTCCACCTCGGCCGCCGTGCGCGGCAGACCGGCCGAGAGGTTCTCGTTGCCGTCGGCGGTCACCAGGATGTCGTCCTCGATCCGCACGCCGATCCCGCGGTACTCCTCGGGCACCGTGAGGTCGTCCTGCTGGAAGTAGAGGCCGGGCTCCACGGTCAGGCACATGCCCGGCTCCAGCGTCGCGTCGACGTAGGCCTCGCGGCGGGCGTGGGCGCAGTCGTGCACGTCCAGGCCGAGCATGTGGCCGGTGCCGTGCAGGGTCCAGCGGCGCTGCAGGCCGAGCTCCAGGACCTTGTCGACGTCGTGGACCGAGGCATCCAGCAGGCCCCAGGCGAGCAGGTGCTCGGCCAGCACGCGCTGGGCGGCGTCATGGAAGTCGCGGAACAGGCCGCCCGGCTTGACCGCCGCGATGCCGGCCTCCTGGGCGGCGTACACGGCGTCGTAGATCTTGCGCTGCAGCGGGTTGAACGTCCCGTTGATCGGCAGCGTGCGGGTGACGTCGGCGGTGTAGAGGGTGCTGGTCTCCACGCCGGCGTCGAGCAGCAGCAGTTCGCCGGGGCGGACATCGCCGTCGTTGCGCACCCAGTGCAGGGTGGTGGCGTGCGGGCCGGCGGCGGCGATCGAGCCGTAGCCCACGTCGTTGCCCTCGACCCGGGCGCGGCGCCAGAAGGTGCCCTCGATCCAGCGCTCGGAGGTCGCCACGGCCTGGCTCAGCTCCCGCACCACATCGGTGAACCCGTTGACCGTGGCGGCGCAGGCGGCGCGCAGCTGGTCGATCTCCCAGGCGTCCTTGACCAGGCGCAGGCCGCTCAGGAAGACCTTCAGCTCGTCGTCGCCCTCCTCGGTGGTGGCGAGGGCGGCCTCCAGGCCGGCGTCGTAGCCGCGCACGATCCGGGTGGGCACCGAGGTGTCGGCGGCGGCCAGCTCCTCGGCGGCCTTGCGCACGTCCCGGGTGGCCAGGCCGAGCAGCTGCCCGCCCTCGGCCAGGCTGTGGCGGCGGCCGACCCACAGCTCGCCCTGGCCGTCCAGCCAGAACTCGCCGTTCTCCCGGTCGGACCGCGGCAGCAGGTAGAGGGCCTGGTCGTGGCCGCCCTCGGCGCGCGGCTCGAAGACCAGCACGGCGTCCTGGGTCTGGTCGCCGGTGAGGTGCACGTACTCGCTGGCGGCGCGGAAGGAGTACTCGGTGTCGTTGGCCCGGGTCCGCAGGTTGCCGGCCGGGATCACCAGGCGCTGGCCGGGGAAGGCGGCCGAGAGCGCGGCCCGCCGGGCGGCGGCGTAGGGGGCCTGGGCGATCGGGGCCAGGTCGCGCAGCTCGGTGTCGGCCCAGCCCGTCTTCATCGACGCCGCGAGCTCGTCCGACACCTCGCCGTACAGGCCGTTCTTGCGGCCCTTGATCGGCTGGTCTGCCGTCTCCTCGTCGGCACCGGCCCCCTCGGGGTTGTCCGCCACTGCCGGAGTACGGTCCTCGGTCACCTGCGTCGCCTCCTTGCGAGTCGTCCGCCCCTCACCCGTCGGATCGCGACAGGTGCCGGGCAGCTGTGGCACCCATGGTACGGACGAGCCGCCGATCACCTGTTCGGGAGGGGCGCGGGGCCCTCCCGAACGGCCTGCTCAGGCCACATCCCGGCTCCCGCGGGCCCTGGAGCCTGCCGGCCGGGCCTGAGGCCGGTCGTCGGACAGGCCCTAGTCGAACCGGGCCGCGAGCAGCACCAGGTCGTCGGTCGCCTCCACCGCCTCGGGCGCCGCGCCCAGGCAGTGGCCCAGCAGGTGGGCGCAGAGTGCCTCGGGGTCGTGCCGCAGCTCGCGCGGCGCGTCGGCGGCGGCCTTGCGCAGGCGGGCCTGGCCGGCGTGCAGGGTGGGGCCCAGGCGGCGGGCCAGGCCCTCGGTGTAGAGCAGCAGCAGGTCGCCGCGCTCGACGTTCAGCTCCACACCCGGGGCCTCCCAGCAGCTGAGCATGCCGAGCGGGGCGGAGAGCGAGGTCTCGACGAAGTTGGCGCCGTAGCGGGTCACCAGCACCGGGGGGCAGTGCCCGGCGCCGGCCAGGGTGATCCGGCGCTCCTGCGGGTCCAGGCAGGCGTAGACGGCGGTGGCGGTGCGGGCCGGCTCGGTGGTCTTGAGCAGCAGCTCCAGGTCGCCGAGGACCGAGACCGGATCCTCGCCCTCCAGCACGGCGTAGGCACGCAGCGCGGCCCGGATCCGGCCCATCGCGCTGGCCGCGGCGGTGGCCGAGGCCGGTCCGGCGCCCGGGCCGTCGCCGGAGACCGAGCCGACGGTCAGCCCGAGCGAGCCGTCCGGCAGCGTGATGGCGTCGTACCAGTCGCTGCCCGCCGAGTGGTCGAGCCCGGCCGGCAGCCAGCGCACGGCCAGCCGCAGTCCGGGCAGGTAGGGCAGGTGGTCGGGGAGCAGGCCGCGGCGCAGCGCCTCGGTGGCCCGCCGGCCGCGCTCGGCGGCCAGCCGGCCGGCCAGCAGCGGGGCCGCGAAGGCGGTGAAGCGGCGAGCCAACTCCTGTTGCAGTTCAGTGGGTTGACAGGGCTTCGGGTAGAACCAGACGGCGGCGGCGAGCGGTCCCTCCGCCTCGGTGGCCAACGGCAGCGCGAAGCAGGCGGCCAGGCCCAGGCCGGCGGCCACCTCGCGGAACCGGGGGACCAGGCCCGGCTCGGTGGCCAGATCGGCGTGCAGCAGCTGGCGCGGCCGGCCGGTGGAGCGCAGCAGGCCGGCGAACGGGCCGTGCTCGACGGGCACCGTCTCCAGCGCGCCGATCGCGGCGTGGTCCAGCCGCAGGCCGACCATCGGACCGTGGCCCGCGTGGTCCTGCCAGCCGGCGCCGACCAGGCCGTGGACGGCGCCGGCCGGCTCGACCGGGCCCCCGCCGCCGGGCAGGCCCGTGTCGGCCGGTCCCGTGCCGACCAGGCCCGTGCCGACCAGGCCCGTGCCGACCAGGCTCGTGTCGGCCGGTCCCGCGCCGGTGGCCGGATCGAGCGGCGGGTGGCTCTCGGTACCCTCCCGGGCCACCGGGACGAGCAGCGCGCGGTCCGCGCCGAGCAGTTCGGCGCCGGAGTCGAGCAGGGTGGTCAGGGTGGCGGCCAGGCCACGGGCCCGGGCCAGGCGCTCGGTGTGCCGGTGCAGCAGGTCCAGGGCCGCCAGCCGCTCCGGTGCGGGGAGCAGGTCCAGCCGCCGCGCCGGCTCCTCGTCCGGGCCGCCCTCCGGCTCGCGGCCCGGCATGCCCTGCGACTCGTAACGCCCGTACGGCGGTTCGCCGCCGTGCACGGTCTGGGGCTGGGGCGCGGGGAGCCCCGGCAGGTCGAGCAGGGCGGCCAGCCGCCGGCTCGTCGGTTGCGGCCCCTCGGCGCCTGCGGCGCTCTCGGCCGGCTCCGGCGCGCTCCCGCTCTGCTTCGTGCCGGCTGCGCCGGCCACACCGGCCACGCCGCCACCGCCGCCATGACCGGCCCCGTTGCCGATCCCGGACGCCGCGACTCCGCTCACGCCTCCGCTCGGGCCGGCCGCGCCGGTCGGACGCTTGTCACCCATGCCGCGACTCCCAGCGCTGAGGCGTACCCCGTACATCCGTACAAAGGCCTGCCAACCCACTCCAATGCCCCACTTCTACACAGGACGGTCGGGGCGTGTCCAGGATCGGAGCCCAGCCGGGTGGCTGGTTCCGCGCCGCGCCCCGCGCCCCGTGTGCGCGCCCGCGCTCCGAAACACCGGGCGTGGCGGGCACGGTCAGCGGGCAGAAGCTGACCAGAGGCTGCCGGACCCTGCCCGGAGCGTAGGGATCCCCCCGCCCGGCAGCCGTGCTGACCCCAAGTCACTCACTCGTACGGTGGAACCAGAGGGCTCGCAAGGACGTCCATCTGGTCGCATGAGGGATTCTCGTTCCAAGGACGCGTCCGAGGGCTGCCCGGATCGGCGTCCGTCGCACAGGACGCCGAGCACACCCTGCGGCTCCCCGGGCCGTGTCAAGGTTTTGAGCCAAGTCGGCCGTGAATCCCGTCGGTCGTGAGTCTGTCGGCCGCGCGATCGGTCGATCGTGAGCAGACCCGGCGCGAGCCAAGTCGGTCGTGCGCCCCATCGGTTGTGATCCACCCGCTTGTGATCCACCCCGGTGATCCACCCCCGTCGCGGAGAGGAACGAGTGCGCATGCGTGAGTCGCGGGAGTTGTCCGCAAGGCACCGCAGAACCCGACAGGCGCTGCTCCAGGCGGCGTTGACCTGCGCGGAGCGATGGCGCTGGCCGGTGCTGCCGGGGGCGGTCCTGGTGGAGCGGGCCGCCGCGCCCGGTGGGCTGCGCCCCGCCGGGCTGGACGCACCCGGACTGGAGGCCGCCGGGCTGGGCGCTCCCGGGATCGCCTCGGCCGGGCCGGTCGCGATCTGCTCCTGCGCCGACCCGCACTGCCCGGTCCCCGCCGCGCACCCGCACGACCACTCGCTGCTGGCGGCCACCACCGACGCCACGATGGTGCGCTGGTGGTGGGAGCGGCACAGCCCGCAGGCACCGGTCCTGGTGGCGACCGGCAGCGCGGTGGCGGCGGTCAGCCTGCCGGCCGCGGCGGGCCAGCGGCTGCTGGCGTACCTGGACGCGCTGCGGCTGACCCCGGGGCCGGTGCTGGCCTCGCCGACCCGCTGGGCACTGCTCGTCGCGCCGTACGCCTACCCGGAGTTGGCGGAGCTGCTGGTGGACCAGGAGCGGACGCTGCGGCCCGGTGGCGGCCCCGGCGCGGTGCCCAGCTCGGTGCGGTACCACGGGCCGGGCGGGTTCCTGGTGCTGCCGCCCTCGCGGGTTGGTGGCCAGGGCGCGGCGATGCGATGGGTGCGGCGGCCGCTGCCGGCGCCGGGTGGCGGGGTCTGGCTGCCGCCGGTGGCGGGGCTGCTGGAGGCCTTGGTGGCGGCGGGATCGGCGGAGCCGGACGGCAGCAGACTCGCGTACTGAGCGGGGAGGGGCCGACCGGGCGGCGTCAAAGGCCGAGCAACGGGCTGGTCAACAGGCAGGGGGCCGGCGGGAGGAGGGCACCGCTGGCCAAATGGAAGATCCGGCCGCTGGCGACGGGGGATGCACCAGCGGCCGGACTGCTTTAAACAGTAACAAGGATTCGCGCCTTGGCCAATTTCCTCCGCGGGTCGGACCCAGTATTTCCGGGTTTTCGGACCCAGATGTGACCGGAGTCACGCTTCCGCGATCAGAAACGATCACGATGCGCCATCTTCGGTCAGTTCAGCGTGACCTGACGGCTCACCAGGTTCGCGCGCGCCCGGCGCTCCTCCGCGCTCAGGGGCGCACTGGAACCGAGTGCGCCCGCCAGGCGCTCCGCGAACGCTGCCGCCGGCTTCTCGCAGTCGGCCGCCGACATCTCCAGCGGCAGGTCCCAGACCGGCACGGTCAGGCCGTGCGCGCGGAACGAGCCGACCAGCTTGGTGCCCTCGCCGATCGAGGCCTCGCCGATGGCGGCCAGCCGGGCCAGCGCGTCGAGCAGCTGCTCCTCGGGCACCGTCATGACCCAGCGCAGGTGGTTCTTGTCCGGGGTGCCGCACCAGTAGGCGCTGTCCACCCCGGCCAGCTTCTCGGTCGGGATCGCCGAGGCGTTGGCGCGCTCCAGCGAGGCGGCGACCTCGCCGGTGGCGGACTCGGCGTCCTCCAGCCAGAACTCGAAGCCCTCGTGCACGGCGGGCGTGAAGGGGGCGGTGAGGTCCAGCAGGTCCTGCAGGCGCGGGCCGTCGGCGGCCGCGCGGCGGGTCGGCACCGGGCTGCCGGGCTCGGTGATCAGGGCCTGGGTCAGCGCGTCGGCGAGGTCGCGGCTCAGGTCGCCCGAGGAGGACTGGGTCTGCAGGCCGAGCAGGATCGACCCGTCCGGACGGCGCAGGGCGGGCCAGGCCAGCGGCAGCACGGTGGCCAGGGTGACCGACGGCACGTCACCGTCGGCCTCGTCGGCCAGGCCGGCGATCAGCGTCAGCGGCACGGTCGCGGCGGGAACCAGCTCACGCAGCGCCACCCAGTCGGCCTCGCCCGGCAGTCCCTCGAACGGGCGGTGCACCAGCTCCTGGACGGCGTGCGCGGCCTGCCGGCCGTGACAGGCCTTGTAGCGGCGGCCCGACCCGCAGGGGCAGTCCTCGCGGGCGCCGACGACGGGGACGCTGCCCGTGGTGGCGGTGCTGCGGCTCGGCTGGGACGACTTCTTGGCGGCCTTCTTGGCCATGGTGCGGCTCTCCCGGGAGTGGTGGGCACGGAAATACTCCCGGGCAGCCTACTGAGATTCGGCTGGGCCCCTGAGAACCGCTCAGGCCGAGCGGCGCACCGGCTGCTCCGCGCGGGCCGGCAGCGCGGCCCAGACGGTCACCTCGCCCGGCGCGTCCCGCACACCCCAGTCGGCGGCCAGCTGGCCGACGATGCTCAGGCCGCGCCCGCCCTTGGCGGTCAGCGAGGGGCTGGCCGGCAGCGGCCGGGTGGTGGCGCCGCCGTCGGTGACCTCCAGGGTCAGCAGACCGTCGTTGTGCATCTGCCAGCGCACCAGCACCCCGCCGGCCGGATCCGCCGGCTGCCCCGCCGCACCGCCGTGCCCGGCAGGCGGATCCGCCGCCGCGCCCACGGGGCCGGCACCGGCCGCCGGGGCGCTGGACGAGAGCGTGGAACCCGGCTCGCGCGCCGCCCGTGCATGCCGGTGCGACCCGGCGCTGACCAGCAGCACTTCCAGCGCTGCGGCCTCCGCTGCGGCATCCGCGCTTTCCGCACGGGCCGCGGCCTTCGGCATATCGGCACCGTGAAGTCGGAATTCCTCGCTCGCCCCCCCGGCGAGATCGAGCAATGGCGCAAGCGGCCGCGCATAGCGGCAGGAATTGCTGAGCAGTTCGGAAAGGATCAGAACCGCGTCGTCGATGACGGCAGCGGGGACCTTACGGTCGCCCAGGTCACGCCGCAGCCTGCGCCGGGCAGCCCCGACACTGGCCGGGCCGTGCGGCACCGCCATAGTTGATGAAGTCGGCACTTCACGCGCCACCATCAACGCCACCCCCGGACCTCCTTCAGCGTTTGCCGAGGGATGGATGCCCCGACGGAATGCACCGGAAACGGGTTCGGTCGCTCGCGGTCCGTCAATTGTGAAGTTGTGGAAGGTGCCGCAACACACTGTGCGCAAAAGGTGATTAGCTGCTTACGCTGCGTCAATCGAGGGAGTGGATTCCGTCCGCCGGGCCCATCGCGCCACCTGCCGCGCACGCCCGCGTACGCCAACCGGACCACTCCGCGCGGGTTGCCACGAGCGCCCCGGTCCGCCCTGGGCCGCCGCCCCCCCGGCCGACCCCCTCCGATGGACCCGTCTCAGCGGCCCAACTGGTCCAGTACGTCCCGCGGCCGGTTGGTGATGATCGCCTCGACCCCGAGCTCCAGGCAGAGCGCCACGTCCTCGGGCCGGTCCACCGTCCAGACGTGCACCCGGTGCCCAGCCGCCCGCAGCTCGGTCACCAGCTCGGGGCGGCGTCGCACCAGCTCGATCCCGGGCCCGGCTGTCACGGCGCCGCCGGGCAGCCCCTTGCCCGGCCACAGCCGCAGCGCGGCCGCGTGCTCGAAGAGGAAGACCCGGGGGAAGGCCGGCCCGGCAGCGCGCAGCCGGCCCAGCGCCCGCCCGGAGAAGCTCATCAGCCGGGCGTGCGGCCGCTCCCCGTCGCCCTGGTCGGCCCCGGCCGCCCCGCCGATCCCGTACCGGTCCAGCATCCGCAGCAGCTCGTGCTCGACCGCGCCCCGGTAGCGCACCGGGTGCTTGGTCTCGATCGCCAGGTCCACCCGGCGCCCGCAGTCGGCCACCAGCTCCAGCAGGCCGGACAGGCGCAGCACCGGGCGCCGTTCCGGGTCCGCCCGCTCGGCCTCGGTGCCGCCCGGCTTCCAGGAGCCGAAGTCGTAGGCCTCCAGCTGTGCCAGGGTGAGCGTGGAGACCACCCGGCGGCCGCCGTCCGAGACCCGGGCGATGGTCCGGTCGTGGACGCAGACCAGCTGCCGGTCGGCGGTCAGCCGCACGTCGCACTCGACCGCGTCCGCCCCCTCGGCCAGTGCCCGTCGGTAGGCGGCCAGGGTGTGCTCGGGCAGCGCCGCCGAGGAGCCGCGGTGGGCGACCACCTGGACCGTGCGCGCGTCGCGTCCGGGGCCGGTGGAGGAGAGGTCGAGAGTCGTCACGGGTTCAACCCTAGAGCGCCCGGATGACGCGGACGCGTCGACCACCCGAACGCCGGGTTCCGCAGGTCAGCGGCCCGGCACCGAGCCGCCGGGCCTCAGGCGCGCTCGGCGAGCCAGGGCAGCCGGATCACCGCGAGCGTGGCCAGCCCCGCGCACAGGAAGGAGAGGAGCGAGGCCGAGGACCACTGCTGCGGCGTGAAGTGCACCGCGGACTGCAGGCCGGTCCAGAAGCCGGTCCACCAGCCGGCCACCGCGGTCGGCGCGAGGAACTGGTAGACGGCGAAGCCCAGCGCCCACGGCAGCAGCATCAGCGGCCGGGCCGGGGCCTGCTGGCCCAGGTCCCAGCCCTGCCGCCCGCGGCCGAGGAAGAAGTCCACGGCGAGCACCGCGAGCAGCGGCACGAAGACCGAGCCGATCAGCCCGAGGAAGGCGTAGTAGGAGTCGGTGAACTCCTTGATCTGCAGCGCGAGCGCCGTCACCAGCAGGCCGATGCCGCCGGTCAGCACCCGCCGGTCCACCCGTGGGAAGAGATTGTGGACCGACATCGCGGTCGAGTAGACGTTGGCGAAGGACTGGTCCGCCTCGCGCAGCACCAGCACCAGCAGGAAGGCCCAGCCGGCCGCCACCCCGGCGAAGGAGTCGAGCAGATTGTCGGCGTTGCCGTGCGACTGGAGCAGCGCGATCAGGCCGAGCAGGTAGCACCAGACCTGGGCCACCGTGTAGCCGGAGAAGGTCCCCCAGAACGAGGCCCGCCCGGTGCGCGAGTGGCGGGTGTAGTCGGCGGCCAGCGGCACGAAGGAGATCGAGACGGCGATGATCGCGTCGGTCGCCTTCAGGAAACCGTGCCAGTTGCCGGCCCCGGGGTTCGGCCAGCCCTGCCGGCCCAGCTGGACCGTGAAGTAGACCATCGTGATGCCCACCGCGATCGCCACGTACTTGCGCAGCGCCGCGATCGAGCCCAGCGGCCAGATGGTGAGCGCGGTGGTCAGCGCCCCGGCGAGCAGCACGAAGAGCCAGCGCCAGCCCTGGGTGCCGGCCACCGTCTGGGCGCCCCAGGCGATCACGATCAGCTCGTACACGCCCCAGCCCAGGCACTGCAGGATGTTCAGCACGGTCGGCAGGTACGACAGCCGGGTGCCGAACAGGCCGCGCAGCACCGCCATCGCCGGGGCTCCGGTGCGCGCGCCGATCAGCGCCGCCACCCCGAGCATCGCGGTGCCGATCACCGTGCCGGCCACGATCGCCACCGTCGCGGCGGTGAAGGAGAGCTCGCTGCCGGGCTGGCCGAGCACGGTCGCGGCGCTGGTGAAGCCGATCAGGCTGATCCCGAGGTTGGCCCAGAGCGCGAACTGGTCGCGGAATCCCAGGGTGCGCGGGGGCGCGGTGTCCAGCACCAGCGGCGCCTCGGCGCGGCCGGTGGCCGAGGGCTCCAGCACCGCGATGGGGGAAGGGGAAGGCGAGGCAGCCGTCATGGCCGATACTCCCTACGCCGGCATTACCCGGTCAGGTTCCGGCGGTCAGCGCTCCCTCGACCACCTGGGCGTCATCGCCATGGCGTACGGTCGACCAGCGCACTCTCAGCCTGGTGGGTCCAAGCTCCCGCGTGTCGTTAACAGATGCGACAGGGTAGCCCGGTGCTTGGATTACGCCAAGGTGGGGCAAAGCGCTGTCCGCATCGCGGGATGCCGCCGGGGCTGCCGGGCGGCCGGCGGGGGTGGGCGAACGGGGGCTGTTCGGTCTGTCTAAGGATTCTTATCGGTTCTTCAGGCGGTCCCTTACGGCAACCAGATCGGGCATAGGAAAAACTAGGGCCAAGGTCCTTGTCAGCGATGGAGGTCGTCCGTGAGCACCGAGCACGAGAGTGGTTCCACCGGGCCGCAGGGGGAGCACCTCTCCAGCGGCCACGGCGAGCCGGGGGGCACTCCGGCGGTCGGTGACACGCCGACGGTGAGCGAGCCGGTGGTGAGCGAGCCGGTGGTGAAGGCACAGCCGACCCTGGCGTTCACCAAGGTGCCCGCGCCCGAGGCGCCGGCCGAGAAGCCGGTCGACCCGCGCGCGGCGGCCCCGGCCGAGGCCCCCGGCGACGCGCGGACCGGCGCCGAGACCGAGGCCCGCCCCGCGGCGCCCTCCTACCTGGACGCCCCGCCGCCCACCGTGCCCGCCGCCTCCTACCCGGACACCCCGCCCCCGGCGCCGCCGGCCCCGGTGGCCAGTGCCATGGAGCCGCCGGTCAACCCCTACGCCGCCCCGCCCGCCACCCCGGTGGCGGGCGGCGCTCCGATCACCCCCGGTGTCCCGGCGGGCCCGGCCCCGCAGGGCGAGCACCACCCGTTCGGCGCCGGCACCCCGCTCGGTGACACCTGGTCGACCCCGGCCGCCGCCCCCGGCTACCCGGGCGGCCCCGGTTACCCCGGCGGCCCCGGTTATCCCGGCGGTCAGGAGTTCCCCGGCGAGTACCCGGGCGCCTTCGGCACCCCGCCGGCGCCGCGCAAGAAGGGCAAGGGCGGCCTGGTCGCGCTGATCGCCGCGGTCGCGCTGGTGGCCGGCGTCGCCGGCGGCATCACCGGTGCCGCGATCAAGGGCAACGACTCGAACTCCTCCTTCGGCAGCAGCCGCAGCAGCACCACGGTCAGCGGCAGCACCAACCAGACCGCCCTCAACCGGGCGCCCGACTCGGTGGCCGGGGTCGCCAACAAGGCGCTGCCGAGCGTCGTCACCATCAAGGCGGAGGGCAGCTCGGAGTCCGGCACCGGCACCGGGTGGATCTTCGACACCGAGGGTCACATCGTGACCAACAACCACGTGGTCGCCCCGGCGCAGGGCGGCGGCAAGCTGACCGTCAAGTTCTCCGACGGCACCAGCTACCCCGCCTCGGTGGTCGGCCAGGCCAAGGGCTACGACCTCGCCGTGGTCAAGCTGGACAGCCAGCCGAGCGAGAAGCTCACCCCGCTCCCGCTGGGCGACTCCGACCAGGTCGCGGTCGGTGACACCACCATCGCCATCGGCGCCCCGTACGACCTGGAGAGCACCGTCACCTCCGGCATCGTCAGCGCCAAGAACCGCCCGGTCGCCTCCGGCGACGAGAGCGGCCAGCAGACGTCCTACATGAACGCGCTGCAGACCGACGCCTCGATCAACCCGGGCAACTCCGGCGGCCCGCTGCTGAACGCCAGCGGCGCGGTGATCGGGGTCAACTCGGCGATCCAGTCCAACTCCAGCGGCAGCGGCCAGGCCGGCAGCATCGGCCTGGGCTTCGCGATCCCGATCAACCAGGTCAAGCGGGTCGCCCAGATGCTGATCAGCACCGGCACCCCGGTCTACGCGACCCTCGGCGTGCTGCGCAACGACAACTACAACGGCGACGGCGCGCAGATCAACACCGCCCCCGTCGGCAGCACCCCGGCCATCACCCCGGGCGGCCCGGCCGACAAGGCCGGCCTGAAGCCCGGCGACGTGATCACCAAGCTCGACAACGAGGTCATCGACAACGGCCCGGCCCTGGTCAGCGCCATCTGGACGCACGCCCCCGGCGAGCAGGTCCAGGTCGACTACACCCGCAACGGCCAGCCCGGCCACACCACCGTCACCCTGGGCAGCCGCACCGGCGACCAGCCCTCCTGACCCGTCCGCACCCCGAACAGGTGCACCGAACCCCCGCGGACCCGTTAGGCTGACCTCCGCCTGGAGAGCTGCCCGAGCGGCCTAAGGGAACAGTCTTGAAAACTGTCGTGGCGTGACCCGTCACCGTGGGTTCGAATCCCACGCTCTCCGCGTGGACCGGCCCCTGACCAGCACTGCTGGTCAGGGGCCGGCGGTTTTCCGGCTGACGATCCGTCACACTGGGCTTCTCCGACGAGAGGGGCCGACGATGGGGGCGACAGTGAGTGAGCTGACGAACCGGTTGGTGGCCGGGCTGCCCGAGGGGGCGGTGGTGGTGGATCCGGCGGTGACCGGGGCCTACCGGCACGACATGGCGGGGTTCTGCGAGGCGGGCGAGCCGGCGGTGCTGGTCTTCCCGCGGACGGTCGAGGAGGTCCAGCACGTCCTGCGCACCGCGAGCGAGTTGCGGGTGCCGGTGGTCCCGCAGGGGGCCAGGACGGGGCTGTCGGGCGGGGCGAACGCGGTGGCGGGCTGCATCCTGCTGTCGCTGGTGAAGATGGACCGGATCCTGGAGCTGGACCCGGTGAACCGGATCGCCGTGGTGGAGCCGGGCGTGGTCAACGCGGCGCTCTCGCGGGCCGCCGAGGAGCGCGGGCTGGCCTATCCGCCGGACCCCTCCAGCTGGGAGTCCTGCACCATCGGCGGCAACATCGGCACCGGCGCGGGCGGACTGTGCTGCGTGAAGTACGGGGTGACCAGCGAGTACGTGCTGGGCCTGGAGGTGGTGCTGGCGGACGGCCGGCTGCTGCGCACCGGGCGGCGCACCGCCAAGGGGGTGGCCGGCTACGACCTGACCCGGCTCTTCGTGGGCTCCGAGGGAACCCTGGGCGTGGTGGTCGGCGCGGTACTGGCGCTGCGCCCGGCGCCCGCACCGCAGTTGGCGCTGGCGGCCGAGTTCCCGAGCACGGCGGCGGCCTGTGCGGCGGTCAACGCGGTGACCGAGGCCGGGTTCACGCCCTCGCTGATGGAGCTGATGGACTCGGTGGTGGTCGCGGCGGTCAACCGGTTCGGCCGGATGGGGCTGCCGGAGAGCACCAGGGCGCTGCTGCTGGTCGCCTTCGACGGTCCGGAGCGCGCCCGTGAGCTGGCGGAGGTGGCGCGGCTGTGCCGGGCGGCGGGGGCCACCGAGGCGGTGCCGGCCGAGGACCAGGCCGAGTCGGAACTGCTGCTCCAGGCCAGGCGGTTGGCGCTGACCGCTATGGACTCCCTGGGCACCACGATGGTGGACGACGTGGCGGTGCCGCGCTCCCGGCTGGCCGAGATGCTGGCGGGGGTGGCCCGGATCGCCGAGGGGTGCGGGCTGACCATCGGTGTGGTGAGCCATGCCGGTGACGGCAACACGCACCCGGTCGTCGCCTTCGACGCGAAGGACCCGGATCAGGTGGCGCGGGCGATGAGGTCCTTCGAGGAGATCATGGCCCTCGGTCTGGAACTGGGCGGCACGATCACCGGTGAACACGGGGTCGGGCTGCTGAAGCGGGAGTGGCTGGCCCGGGAATTGGGACCGGTCGGACTGGAGCTGCAAAAGCAGATGAAAGGATTGTTCGACCCGCTGGGAATCCTCAATCCTGGCAAGCTGTTCTGAGTCATTCCTGGGGTGGCGCGGTGGGGTGGCGCAGCCTCAGAAAGCCGTGGAACGCCGCTGGTTGCCGGCCCGCGTGGCCGAGATCGACCTGTTGATATCGGCTCGTTCCAGGTTCGGGTTTAGCTTTCCGGAGTCACGCGATCGAGCGAATTGCCCGGTGGACTCTGGCGGATCGGTGCCCGGGTGCGGAGTCTTGATCTCGGCGTCGCAGCCCGCAGGAGTTCGTCTGGCCGCGAACTCCCGCAGAAATAAGTCCACTTCGGGTTCTCTGGAGGATTCCATGGCTCGCATCCGCACCGCCCGGCTGGTTGTCGCACTGGCCGCAGCACCACTCACCGCAGGCCTGCTGCTGGCCGGCGCCGGCGCCGCCTTCGCCGACAACGTGGCCGGCTCGGGCGACGGCTCGAACAGCAGCGTCGTCTCCGACACGGGCAGCGGCAACATCTTCGGTGGCGTCGACGGCAACTACAACGCCACCCAGCAGACGGCAACCGGCAACGGCGCCTCGAACCAGAACAACACCCTTGGCGTGAAGGGGAACTCCGGCCTGGTGCTGGCCGATCAGTCCAACAAGAACCTGCACATCGACTTCGCCCCCATCGGCGGGTGAGCCACTGAGCCAGTGAGCGCGCCCCACCGAGGGCGGGCGAGGGCGAGTCGGCCATCCGTGGGCGAGTCGGCCGTCGCCGGAGACGGAAAGGGTCACCGGGCTCCGGTTCGTGGGCGGTGTCGGCAACGGCACCGCCCACTGGCATGTCGTCGCTCAGGGCCCGGCGGGCTGCGCCGAGCGGGTGGCTTCGGTGCGCGCACCGGCGCGTCCGCCCCCGGCTCGGCCGAGGCGACCTCGGCGCGGCACAGGATCGGAGGATGGTCCGCTACCTGCGTCCGGCGGCGTTCTCGGCCGCCGCCCTCGTCCTGCTGCTGGCCACCGACACCAGCGCCGCGCCCGGCGGCCGCCCCGGCCTGGCGGGGGTGGCGGGCCGGCTGCCGCCGGCCGGGTGGGCGGCAGCCGCCACCGCGGCCCGTGCCGCACCGCCGGGCCCGACCCGGGCCGCGGCCCCGGCCGCGCCGCCCCCGCCGCCGACCGTGCTGCCCGATCCCGGCCGGGACAAGCTGGCCGATCCGACCCGCGGCGTCTTCACCGGCAGCGGCTTCGACGCGTGCAGCGCCCCGCCGCTGGACACCATGCGGGCCTGGCGCGGCGCTTCCCCCTACGGTGCGATCGGCATCTACTCCAGCGGCCGCCAGCGGGCCTGCGACCAGCCCCGGCTGACCGCCGACTGGGTCCGCCAGGTCCGGGCGCTCGGCTGGCGGCTGCTGCCCATCCACGCCGGCCGGCAGGCGCCGTGCGCCGCCCCGGGTGACCGGCAGTCGCAGCCGCCCAGCCGGCCGCAGCTGATCGACCCGGCGCACGCCGTCCAGCAGGGGCGGGAGGAGGCGGGCGAGGCGGTCAAGGGCGCCCGGCGGATCGGGATCGGCCAGGGCGCGCCGATCTACCTGGATCTGGAGGCCTACCCGCCGGGCAACGCCGGCTGTGCCAAGGCGGTGGTCGACTTCACCCTCGGCTGGACCCAGGCTCTGCACACCGCCGGATACTTCGCCGGCTTCTACTCCAGCCTCGACTCCAGCATCACCGACCTGGCCGCCGCCGCCCGGGCCGGGGCGGCGCCGCTGCCGGACGCCGTCTGGTACGCCCACTGGGACGACCGCGCCAGCACCGACGGCGGCGGGGTGCTGGGCGCCGACCAGTGGGCCCGGCACCGCCGCGCCCACCAGCAGCACGGCACCGTCCAGGAGACCCACGGCGGTGCCCGGCTGGAGATCGACCGGGACCAGCTGGACACCCTGGTGGCACGCTGAGCCGGACCCGGTTCGGCACGCCACCAGCCCGGTTCGGCTCGGCTCGGCTCGGCTCAGCCCAGCCCAGCCCAGCTCAGCCCAGCCCAGCAACGCGCCCAGGTAGCGCCCCGCTCGCCGTCGCCGCCCGCGACACCCTGCTCGCCCTCGGGGGCCTGCTGCCCGACGCCACCGTGGTCCGGGCCGCCGCCCCGATGCTCGACTGGCACCCGCCCACGGGCGCCGGTGCCGCGCGTGCCACTCGCGGCTTTTGAGCTGATCGTCTCATTCGGCCGGGAGCTGCTGACAGCCACCGCGCGCGGGGGCCAGAATCGGCAGCGGGCCACCCGGCTACCAGTGGGTAGCAAGCGCGGTGGCCGACAGCCAGGCAGCCCGGTCAAGGAGGACCCCGCGTGTTCAGCACCATGCAGGACGTACCGCTCACCGTCGCCCGGATCCTGAGCCATGGCGCGACGATCAACGGCCGGGCCACCGTGACCACCTGGACCGAGGCCGGGCCCGAGGCGCGGACCTTCGCCGAGGTCGGCGCCCGGGCGGCCCAGCTCGCCTACGCGCTGCGCGACGAGCTCGGCGTCACCCCGGACCGGCTGGTCGCGAGTCTGATGTGGAACAACGCCGACCACCTGGAGGCCTACCTCGCCGTCCCGGCCATGGGCTCGGTGCTGCACACCCTCAACCTGCGGCTCCCGGCAGCGCAGTTGGCCTTCATCATCAACCACGCCGCCGACCACGCGATCATCGTCAGCGGCAGTGTGCTCCCGCTGCTGGCCGGCGTGCTGCCGCAGCTGGCGCCCACCCTCAAGCACATCGTGGTCAGCGGCGCGGGCGACCGCTCACTGCTGGCGGGCTTCGCCGGCACGGTGCACGAGTACGAGGAGCTGATCG
This sequence comes from Kitasatospora sp. NPDC008050, assembly GCF_042957465.1. NCBI lineage: Bacteria > Bacillati > Actinomycetota > Actinomycetes > Kitasatosporales > Streptomycetaceae > Kitasatospora > Kitasatospora sp. NPDC008050. Next base: position 199,486 of record NZ_JBIBIJ010000010.1, on the reverse strand, counting down.
CGGGCCGCCCCACCGCGTACCCGTGGCAGGAGGAGCTGGACGAGCGCAGCCCGGCGATGATCTGCTACACCTCCGGCACCACCGGCGACCCCAAGGGCGTGGTCTACAGCCACCGTTCGATCTACCTGCACTGCCTGCAGGTCAACTCGGCGGCCACCTTCGCCCTCACCTCGCGGGACATCGCGCTGCCCGTGGTCCCGATGTTCCACGTCGGCGCCTGGGGCATCCCGCACGCCGCCTTCATGTCCGGCGCGAGCCTGCTGATGCCGGACCGCTTCCTGCAGCCGCAGCCGCTGGCCACCATGATCGACCGGATCCGACCCACCGTCAGCGCCGCCGTGCCGACCATCTGGAACGGCCTGCTGGATGAACTCGACCATCCGACCAACCGTCAGACGCCGTACCACACCGCCTCGTTGCGGCAGGTGGTGATCGGCGGTTCGGCCTGCCCGCCGGCCCTGATGCACGCCTTCCAGGAGCGGCACGGCATCCGGGTGGTGCACGCCTGGGGCATGACCGAGACCTCACCGCTGGGCACCTACGCCCTGCCGCCGGCCGGCCTGAGCGAGGGCGAGGAGTGGGCCTACCGGGTCACCCAGGGCGTCTTCCCGGCCTCCGTGCAGGCCCGGCTGACCGGCCCGGGCGGCGAGCGGATGCCGCACGACGGCGTCGCGGCCGGCGAACTGGAGGTGCGCGGCCCCTGGATCGCCGACGCCTACTACGGCGGCGCCGGCCGTGAACCCGAGCGCCCCGAGGACAAGTTCACCGAGGACGGCTGGCTGCGCACCGGCGACGTCGGCACCATCACCCCCGACGGCTTCCTCACCCTCACCGACCGGGCCAAGGACGTGATCAAGTCCGGCGGCGAGTGGATCTCCTCGGTGGAGCTGGAGAACCACCTGATGGCGCACCCGGAGGTGGCCGAGGCCGCCGTGGTCGCCGTCCCGGACGAGAAGTGGGGCGAGCGCCCGCTGGCCACCGTGGTGCTGCGCCCGGACGCCACCGTCGACGTGCGCGGCCTGCGGGCCTTTCTGGCCGAGCGGGTCGCCTCCTGGCAACTGCCCGAGCGCTGGGCGCTGGTGGCCTCGGTGCCGAAGACCTCGGTGGGCAAGTTCGACAAGAAGGTGATCCGCGCCTCCTACGCCGCCGGTGAGTTGACCGTCACGGTGGTCGGCAAGGAATGAGTCTGACGGTTCGTCAGTGATGCGCCGGGCCTCACAGGGCGCGGCGCATCGCCAGCCGCGGCCACCGGTCCAGGCCGTGCGCGGCCTCCCGGGCGCGGATCTCCCGCAGCCCGGGTCCGAGCGCCGCCTCCGCCAGCGGCAGGAACCCGCAGCGGGCGTAGTACGGCGCGTTCCACGGGACCTCGGCGAAGGTGGTCAGGGTCAGCGCGGGCGCACCCTGCGCGGCGGCCGACGCCGCCAGGTGGTCCAGCAGCGCACGCCCGATGCCGCGGCGGGCGTGGTCGGGGTGCACCGAGACCTGCTCGACGTGGAGGTTGCCGTCGACCTGCTCGGCGAGCAGATAGGCGACCGGTCCCCCGGTCGCGGGGTCGGCGGCGGCCCAGGCCAGCCCCGCCCGCTGGTAGCGGGCGAGTTCGTCCAGCGGCAGCGGCTCGTCCTCGGCGATCTCGGGCATGCCGACCTCGTGGAAGCAGCGCCCGGCGGCGCGTTCGAGCTCCTGAAGGGCGGTCAGTTCGTCCGGGTGAACCAGTCGGATGATCATCAGGCCATTCTCCCGCCGGTCAGCCGGCGGTGGTGACCTCGCCCAGTGAGCCGATCCGTCCGAGCAGGTCCACGATCCGCGCCTGCACGTCCGCGCTGGTCGAGCGCTCCGCCAGGAAGAGCACCGTCTCACCGGTGCGCAGCCGCGGCAGCTCGGCCGGATCGAGGTCCACCGAGGTGTAGACGACCAGCGGCGTGCGGTGCAGACGGTCGTTGGCGCGCAGCCAGTCGAGCAGCCCGAGCCGGCGGCGGCGGATCTGCAGCAGGTCCATCACCACCAGGTTCGGCTGGACGCTGCTGGCCTTGGAGACCGCGTCGTTCTCCGAGACCGCGTGCTCGACGTGCATCCCGCGCCGTTCCAGGCTGCTGGTCAGGGCGGCGGCGATGTCCGGGTCGCTCTCGACCAGCAGCACCCGGGCGGCGTGGTTCTCGCTGTCCCGCGGGGCCAGCGCCCGCAGCAGGACCGCCGGGTCGGCGCCGTACGCGGCGTCCCGGGTGGCCTGGCCGAGGCCGGCGGTGACCAGTACCGGCACCCGGCTGTTGAGCGCGGCGGTGCGCAGCGACTGCAGCGCGGTGCGGGTGATCGGCCCGGTCAGCGGGTCCACGAAGAGCGCGGCCGGGTAGGCGGCGACCTGGGCGTCCACCTCCTCGCGGGAGCGGACTATCACCGGTCGGTAGCCGCGCTCCTGGAGCGCCTGCTTGGTGGACGGGTCGGGCTCGGGCCAGACCAGCAGCCGGCGCGGGCGGCCGTCGACCGCCGGGCTGACCATGGTCGGGTAGTCCGGGTACTCGGGCACCCGCGGTGCGCCGCCGCCCGGCCCGGTGACCGGGTCGTCCTCGCCGGAGAGCCGGGGCAGGCTGCTGTCGACGTCCGGCCCGCCGGCCGACTCGCCGTGGGACGGCGCTGCGGCCATCGCCCGGGGCAGTTCGGCGATCGCCCGTGGCGCGGTCCGCGGCTCGGCCTGCGCCGGCACCGCCACCTCGCCGGACTGGGTCGGGAAGGCGGCCGGGAAAGCGCTCGCGAACCCGGAGGGACGCGGCGGCGCCAGCTCGCCCAGCCCGCTGCCCACCGGCACTTGCTGGGGCGCGGCCGGCTCACCACCGGTGGCCGGTGGCGCGCTCGGCACCGGCGGCACCGGGGCGGCGGCCTGCGGCAGCGCGAGTGCGCCGCCCGCGGACGGCGGCTGCTCGGCCGACCGCCCCGACTCCAGCGCGAACGGGCCGCCCTCGGGCTGCGGGTTCTGCGTCGTGCCGGGGATGCCGAGCCGGCGGCGGCGTCCGGTGGGCTGCTCGGCCGGCGGCGCGGGTTCGGCCGGCGGCTGGCCGGCCACGGCCGGCAGCGCGTGCTCCAGGCCGGGGTAGAGGGGAGTGCCGGGCTCGGGCACCCCCGGCAGAGCGAGCGCGGCCGACGGTTGCTCGCTCGGCGTGCCCTGCGCGGGCAGCGCCCGGCGCCGCCGGGACGGCTGCCCCTGGGCGGCGGGCCCGCTCTGGTCGGTGGGCTGCTCCTGGGGCATGGACCGGTCCTGGACGGCCTGCGGGGCGTCGCTGCCCGGGCCCAGCGCGATCGGGCCGCGCTCGGCTGCTCGGGGCGCCGATGACCCGCCGTCAGCCGACCCGCCCTGGCCGCCGGGCGAGCCCGCGCCCGCGCCCGCCCGCGCCTTGCCCTCGCCGCCGCCCGCCGCGCCGGTCGGGCGCTCCACCGGCTCGGGGCCGCCCGCCATGCCCGGCAGGTCCGGCAGCACGGCCGTGTCCGTCTCCCGCGGCACCTGACGCCCGCCGTTGGTCGCCGCGCGCGCGGCCGCGGCCTGCGCCGCCGCCGCGTCGAGCGGCAGTTCCACGACATAGGTGGTGCCCGCGTGGTTGGGCAGTTCGTGCGGCTGGAGCACCCCGCCGTGCCGCTCCACCAGGCCGCGGGCGATCGGCACATGGACCTTGCTGCCGCCCCGCCCGGGGCCGCGCACCTCGATCCGGGCCACGTCGCCGCGCTGCGCCGCCGCCAGCACCACCATCGGGGCCTGCCCGCCGCTGGTGCCGGGGCCGTCGCTCAGCGCCGTGCCGCTCACGTCGGCCACCAGGTGCGCGAGCGCCTGGGTCAGCCGCTCGTGGTCGGCGGTCACCGCCACGGGGGCGGCGTGCACCGAGAAGCGCAGCTTGCCGGGGCCGACCAGCTGCCCGGCGTACTCGACCGCGCCGGACACCAGCTTGTCGAGCGTGGTCTGCCCGCGGTTGAGCCCCTCCGCGTCCTCGCGTGCGTCCCGGCCCTCGGGTGCGTCCCGGTTGTCGCGTCCGTCCCGGTTCTCCCGGCCCTCGCGCGTCTCGGCACCGCCGGCCGCCTCGCGCTCGTAGCGCTGGTGGGTGAGCACGCCGTCGATCAGCAGGCCGAACCGCCGGCAGTCGTCGGACAGGGCGCGCAGCATCCAGTTGGCCTCGGGCCACAGCTGCCCCGCCGGGTCGCCGGCCAGTGCGTCGATCCGCTCGCGCAGCGCCGTGAGGGCGCCGCTGACCTCGGTCTCCAGGACCGCGGTCAGGTGGTCGGCGCGTGCGGTCAGCGCCAGCTCCCTGGTCCGGTCGGTGAAGGTCATCACCGCGCCGACCAGCTGGTCGCCGTCGCGCACCGGAGCCGTCGTCAGGTCGACGGTGACCGGGCGGCCGTCCTTGCGCCAGAGCGTGGCCCCGCGCACCCGGTGCTTGCGGCCCGAGGTGAGGGTGTCGAGCAGCGCGGACTCGTCGGCGGCCACCGGGGTGCCGTCCGCGCGCGAGTGCTGGACCAGCGGGTGCAGCTCGCGGCCGCCCAGCTCGCTGGCCCGGAAGTCCAGGATGTGCGCGGCGGCCGGATTGACCAGCACGACCCGGCCCTCCAGATCGACGCCGAGCACGCCCTCCGCCGCCGCCCGCAGGATCATCTCGGTCTGCTTGTGCTGGCGGCGCAGCTCCGCCTCCACGCCGAGCCGGCTGGAGAGGTCGCGGACCAGGAGCAGCAGCAGGTCGCTCGGGCTGGAGGCGCCGCGCGAGCCGCGGTCCCGGTACGGGTCGTACGGGACGACCGGGGCGAACGCGTAGCCGCGGCCCTCGCTGCCGTCCTCGTTGGCGAAGTCGTTGCCGGACACCTCGACCGGGAAGGTGCTGCCGTCGGTGCGGCGCGCGGTCATCCGCACCGGCTTGTCGGCGTCGTCCTGGTCGCGCGGGGCGGGCCGCATCGAACCGGGGATCCGGCTCGGATCGAAGTCGGGGAGCAGGTCGAGCACGCCCATCCCGACCAGGGAGGTGCCGGGGGTCTGCAGGCTCCGTACGGCGGCGTGGTTCGCGTCCACCACGGTGCCGTTGCTGTTCACCAGCAGCAGCGCGTCGGGGAGCGCGTCGAGTATCGCGGCGAGGCGAGCAGCGCCTCGGATCGGCCTGCTGCTCACGTCGACAGGTCTCCTCACGACTTACGACTTGCGGTTCGCGACTCACGCTCGCGGACCGGGCTGCCTCCCGGGGGTTGGAGTATCCCATTGTTTTTGCCGAGAGGACGACCTGCCTAGTAACGTAACCGGTGGTTGGTGCCGGAGCCCCGAGCTGTGGCATCATCACTGGCACGCGGACCGCATCGGCGACGATGAGGCCCGGGTGGATGGAGGCTTCGCCTAGTCCGGTCTATGGCGCCGCACTGCTAATGCGGTTTGGGTCTTAAAGCCCATCGAGGGTTCAAATCCCTCAGCCTCCGCCTGATCGAGAGCCCCGCCGACTTCGGTCGGCGGGGCTCTCGTCGTTCCGGCTCCCGCCCCGGGGCCTGCCCGAACCCACCGGGATCAATCGATTTCACCCCAGGTCGGCGTTCATGTAATGTTGTCCCCGCACCGCCCCGGAGGCCAAGCAGCCAGGGCGAGCGCTCATAGCTCAACGGATAGAGCACTTGACTACGGATCAAGAGGTTGCAGGTTCGAATCCTGCTGAGCGCACCGCGAAGACGAGGCCCCAGGCTCCGGCAGGGGGCCTCGTCGCTTGCGAAGTGCGCGATGGTCAAGCCGATACCTGGTATCGGGTAAGCTGTCGGAGTACACCACAGGGGAGTTCCGATTCCCCTGAGGGCGCTCATAGCTCAACGGATAGAGCACTTGACTACGGATCAAGAGGTTGCAGGTTCGAATCCTGCTGAGCGCACCACCTGATCGAAGGCCCCTCCTCGGAGGGGCCTTCGTCGTTGTGGGCCGGCTGCGGCTGTCCGGGTGGTTCCGGGGGTGCTGCGTGAGTCGCGGGGGTGACTGGGCGTTAGATCGTGATTCCTTTTTGTCACATCGTGTGCACAGGAGGGTCTCATGCCCGCGAGATCGCCACGGAGCAGCCGCCCCGGCCGTCCCCACCGGCACCGCAGCGCTCCCAACGCCCGTCACCGCTCCGTGGTGGTCGCGGCGGCCCTGGCCCTCGGACTCACCGTCGGCTGGCTGCCGACCGCATCGCAGGCCCAGCAGTCGCCGGACACCTGGTCGGGGGACCAGCGCGCGGTGCTGCGCTCCGGCCTGACCGTCGACCTCGATTTCGCCGCCGACCCCGGTGTCACCGCGCACCCCGCCGCCGGCCGGCTGGACGAGCGCACCGCGGCCTCCTACACCGACGGGGTCCGCCCCGGTGCGGCCGCCGAGACCGTCCGGTTCAGCCAGGACCGCCCCGCGCCGGACGGCAGCTGGCGCACCCTCGGCACGCTGCAGCTCAGCTTCTCCCGCCCGGTGCGCAACCCCCGGCTGCACATCAGCGGCCTGGCCGGAGTGGCGAGCGGACCGGGCGGGAGGACCAGCTCCGCCCTGCGGCTGAGCGTCACCGGCGGCAGCCCCGGCGGCCCGGCGCTCACCGCCCGCTCGCCCTGGGACGGCTGGACGGTGGGCGGCGGCGTGCTCGGTCCCGGCACCGCCGACGGATCGGGCGACGCGAGCGCCGACCCGGCCGGCAGCCTCGAACTCGACGGCACCTTCGACACCGCGGTCCTGCGGATCGAGCGGCGCGACACCGCCGCCCCCGGCAGCACCACCGCGCCCCCGGACCTGCGCCAGGCGTTCACCGTCACCCTGGACGAGACGCTGGGCAGCGCGCCGACCGGCTACGGCAACGCCTCGCACGTGGTCTCCGACCTCTTCCTGGGCAGCGACGCGCTGGGCGCCACGTCCGTGTCCGGGCCCGCCCGCCGCAGCAGCGGGCTCGAACCGCTGCCGCCCGAGCTCCAGCCGGGCCGGGTCGACCACGTGGCCAACGACCCCGCGATCAACTTCCCGCAGGAGGCGGCGATCGGCGGCTACTACGACCTGACGGTGCCGGTCAGCCCCGGGCCGAGCGGTGCGACGCTGGCCGGCTGGATCGACTTCGACCGCGACGGCCGGTTCGATGCCACCGAGCGGGCCCAGGTCGACGTCCAGGCCGGGGCGACCAGCGCCACCCTGGAGTGGGTCGTGCCGCCGGACGTGGCCGCCGGCGACACCTGGGCGCGGCTGCGTCTCGCCCGCGACCCGTCCCAGGTGGTGGCGGCCGACGGCTTCGCGGACGCCGGCGAGGTCGAGGACCAGGCGATCCAGCTCTCGGTCGGAGCGGCCACGCCCGAGATCACCAGCCCGCTCCCGGGCGCGGCGGTCAGCGAGGTGCGACCGCGGTTCGGCGGCGACCGCGGTGTGCCCGGCGCCACCGTGGCCGTCCAGGAGGACGGGGCGACGATCTGCCGGGCCACCGTGGACGAGAACGGCGGCTGGAGCTGCCGGGCCACCGGTGCGCTCGCCCCGGGCGCGCACACCGTGCGGCCGGCCGAGACCACCAGCGGCGGCGTGCTGCGGACCGGGGACCCGGTGCGGATCACCGTGAGCACCGCACCGCCCACGGCCCCGGTGTTCACGCTGCCCGAGTACACCAACGACCCCGAACTGCTGCTGACCGGGACGGGCGGGCCGGGCAGCACCGTCTCCGTGACGGAGGGGAGCCCGGCCACCGAGCTGTGCCGCACGGCGGTGAAGGCGGACCGGACCTGGTCCTGCCTGCCGGTGGAGGAGCTGGCGGAGGGCCCGCACGTGCTGACGGCCACCGCGCTGGACCCGGCGGGCAACCGCGCGGCCGGGCACCCGCGCACGCTGATCGTGCGCACCGTGCCGCCGGCCGAGCCGGTGATCACCTCGCCGGGGCCGGGCGAGGAACTGCACCTGGTCCGCCCGCGCCTGACGGGCCGGGGTGACCCGGGCGCCACGGTGACGGTGGTGGCGGGCCGGGACGGCGCGCTCTGCTCGGCGGTCGCGGCGGTGGACGGGAGCTGGGTCTGCCACGCGCTGCGGGACCTGCGGGAGGGGGAGCAGCTGCTGACGCCGACGGCGACGGACCGCGCGGGCAATGCGACGACGGGGGACCCGGTGCGGGTGCGGGTGGTGATCGCGGCGGTCGCGGGGAAACCTTCGCCGAGCGCGAGCGCGAGCGCGAGCCTGGGTGCCAGCCCGAGTGCGAGCCCGAGCCCGAGCCCGAGCGCGAGTGTCACCTCCAACCCCACCCCCGCGCATGTCGCCGCCCCGCAGAAGTCGACCTCTCCGACTTCTGCGCCCAGCCCCACCTCCCCGGTCGCGGGTTCGTCCTCTCCCACCCCGGTCACCCGACTGCTCGGACCGCCGCCCGCTGCCGAGGCGCCCGTCGTCCGGCACACCTCGCTCGGCGGTTGGCGGGCGGCGAGCTGCGGGGTACTGCTGATCCTCACCGGGCTGACCTTGATCACCAGGCGGATGCTGGCGCGCGGATCGGGCAGCCGGCGCCGCTGATGCGGTGCGCGACCTCGGCCGACGGCGTGTCAGGAAAAGCCGACACACCATCGGCTAAATGTCGCATTTGCAGACTTATGTACTTAACCTGACTCCGCGTGACACATCGACCTGAGGAATCCCGCATGGACGCCCCCCGCGATACCGCCCGCCGCACCCTCGCCGGGGCGACCCCTCTGCTGAAGAAAACGCCCACGGTCGGCCCCCCATCGGACCCGGCCACCGAGTCGCTGCCGCTCGCGCTCCCCGCGCCGAGCGCCCCTTCACCGGCCGCCCCGGCGACGGTCTCCGTGCAGACGATCCATCCACAGCCTGTGGACAGTCGCGCCGAGATCGCCGCCCGCCGCCCTCCGAAGGCGGATCCGGAGCTGCGTGAGCGGGAGGCGCTCGCGCTGGCGGGGTGGGTGGCGCTGGTCGCTCTGCTGCTGGCACTGGCCTCGATCGCCCTGGTGCTGGCCCAGGTGGGGCTGATCCCGCACCTCGCCGACGGGCTGCCCGACCTGCGCAGCGAGGCCGTCCGGGAGGCCGGCGGTCCGGTGGTGACCGGGTGGGCGCTGGCGGCGGTGACGGTCGGCGGCGGTGTGGCGCTGGTGGCGCTCGCGGGGCTGCTGGCCAACGCGGGCGGTGAGACCAGGGTGCTCAGCCGCTGGGGCCGCTACCGGGGGACGGTGCGCCGCACCGGGCTGCTCTGGGTCAACCCGCTGCTGCGCCGCCGCCGGGTGGACGTCCGGCTGCGGCACTGGCGCAGCGAGGCGGTCCAGGTGACGGACCGTACGGGGATGCCGATCGTGGTCCGGCTGCTGGTGGTCTGGCGGATCAAGGACACGGCACGGGCGTCGTTCGCGATCGGCGACCACGAGGAGTACCTGCGCGAGCAGATCCACGCCGTGCTCACCCGCACCGCGAGCACGCTGCCCTGCGACAGCAACGCGGCACCGGGACCGGCGCTGCGCGACGGTCAGTGGTTCGCCGACGAGCTCACCCGTTCGCTGGCGGCCGAGGCCGCGCCGGCCGGGCTGGAGGTGTTCTCGGCCCAGCCGCTCGCCCTGGAGTACGCGCCGGAGGTGGCCGACTCGATGCGCCGGCGCCGGCTGGCCGACCTCGACGCGGGGCTGCGCACGGTGCTGGTGGACGACGCGGTGGAGGCGGCGGCCCTCGCGGTGCGGCGCCTGGAGCGGGCCACCACCCATGAGCTGGACGTGGCGGCGCGCAGCGCCCTGATGGAGCAGCTCCTGGTGGCGTTCCTGGCCCCGGCCGGTGTGCCGAGCGGGCTGCCCGCCACCGTCCCGGCACCGGCCGGCGCCAACGCGATGACGAAGAGCGGCAAGGCCGGCCGGGAAGGCAATCGCGCATGAGGATAGCCACCGGTCCCGCCCTGATCCGCTTCGACGAGCAGCTCGGTGAGCCGCCGACGTCACTGGACTGCGCGTGCCCGCCCTGCACCGCCCGAGCCGGCTCGCGGGAGCTGCTGCGCCGCAGCCGGGCCGTCGCCCGGGCGGGTCGAATACCGCAGCTGAACCTGACCGTCCGGGGGGCCTGCCTGGCCACCACCGTCCTCGCCGGGGCCGGTGTGCTCGGGCTCAGTACGGCCGCCGGTACGGCCAGTGCCGAACCGGCACCGAGTGGCCCGGGGTGGGACGGTTCGAAGTACTGGTTCAGGAACGCGGCGGGGGAGTGGCGGTACACCAGCCACTACGACGTCTACCTGAGCCGCACCGGGGCCGGGAGCACCACGGATGCGGACGCCGACGGGATGCGGCAGGGGTGGGACGGTTCGAAGTACTGGTTCAGGAACGCGGCGGGGGAGTGGCGGTACACCAGCCACTACGACGTCTACCTGAGCCGCACCGGCGGCGGCGACACGGCCGGCACCCCGTCCTCGCCCGCCGGCGGCACCACCAGCACGAGCACCGGCACGAGCACCACCGCCGGCACCGAGCCCGCCGTCGCCTACGCGCTCGCCCAGCTCGGCAAGCCCTATGTCTGGGGCGGCAACGGCCCGGCCGGCTACGACTGCTCGGGCCTGGTGCAGCAGGCCTACCGCCGCGCGGGGATCGAACTGCCCCGGGTGGCCGACGACCAGTACGCGGCCACCACGCCGATCAGCTCGGGCCAGCTGCGGCGCGGCGACCTGATGTTCTGGTCGGACAGCGGCCGCCCCTCGGGCATCCACCATGTGGCGATCTACCTGGGCGACGGGCAGTACGTCGAGGCCCCGCGCCCGGGCAGGAACGTGCGCGTCTCGACCCTCAACGCCGGCTACTACCCGACGCAGCTGGGCCGCCCGTCCTGAGGGGCGGCCAAGCGCCGCGGCCGCCGTTGTCCACAGGCGGTGGACAACGGCGGCCGCGCGCGGCTCAGGCGGAGGCGGTGTCCAGCAGCGCCAGCTCCTCCGCGGTCAGCCGCAGGGTGGTGGCGGCCAGCAGCGGGGCGAGCTGCTCGACGGTGCGGGCGCTGGCGATGGGCGCGGCGACGGTGGGCTGGGCGGTGAGCCAGGCCAGCGCGATGGTGGCGGGCTCGACCTGGTGGGCGGCGGCGACGGTGTCCACCGCGGTGAGCACCCGCACGGCGCGCGGGTCCGCCAGGTAGCGGTTGGCGCCCTCGGCGCGGGCACTGGGCACGCTCGGGCCGCCCGGGCGGTACTTGCCGGTGAGGAACCCGGCGGCCAGCGCGAAGTAGGGGATGGCGGACAGGCCGTGCTCGGCCACCACGGCGGACAGCTCGCCCTCGTAGGTGCCGCGGGAGACCAGGTTGTAGTGCGGCTGGACGGCGACGTACCTGACCAGGCCCTCCTGCTCGGAGAAGGCGAGCGAGGCGGCCAGGCGTTCCGCGCTGAGGTTGGAGGCCGCGATCTCGCGGACCTTGCCCTCGCGCACCAGCTCGTCCAGCGCGCCGATGATCTCGGCGACCGGGGTCGCGGGGTCGTCGCGGTGGGTGTAGAGCAGGTCGATCCGCTCGACGCCGAGCCGGCGCAGCGAGGCCTCGGTGGCCGAGCGGATGTTCGCGGCGCGCAGGCCCTGCGCCTCGGGGTGCTGGCCGACCTTGGTGGCCACCACGATCTGCTCGCGGTTGCCGCGGGAGCGCAGCCAGTTGCCGAGGATGGTCTCGGACTCGCCGCCCTGGTTGCCCGGTGCCCAGGCCGAGTAGACGTCGGCGGTGTCGACGAAGTCGCCACCGGCGGCGGCGTAGGCGTCCAGGACGGCGAAGGACTGGGCCTCGTCCGCGGTCCAGCCGAAGACGTTGCCGCCGAGCGAGAACGGGAAGACGGTCAGCGAGGAGCGGCCGAGCGGAACGGCGGCGGCTACCTGGGAGAAGTCGGTCATGCTCTTGGACAACGAGCGGTGGGCGGCGGCCATTCCGGGGCGAGCGCCCTGCCGCGGGGGCGACGCGCTCGGCCGGCAGGGGTCCGGACTGTCCTGGGTGGGGCTGGATTGGTTAGAGTCCCATGCCATGGCTGAGAACTATGAAGACCCTGCCGGCAGCACCCAGATGTTCCGGGCCTTTGTGGAGACGCCGGCGGCCCAGGCCCCGAGCAACGTCTCCGTGCACCGCAGCGGCGGTGGCCGCGGCGGCATGATCGCCATCGGGGCGATCGTGGCGCTCGTGGTGGTCGTCGCGGTGGTCTGGCTCGCCGTCAAGTAACGCACGGACTGCGGTCACTCAGGTCGCGTGGCGCACCACGGCCGTCAGCACGGCTGGCGCCACGCGTCCAGTTCAAGGTGCTTCTCCATCGAGCTGAACCGCAGCCGGTCGGACTGCGCGCAGAACTGACTGGTCGGCACGGTGTACTCGACGTGCAGGACGGCCTTGTTCTGCTGGATGAACGGCGTCAGTTCGTCGCACTCCTGGTACTGGGCACATTGCTCGTCGACGGCGAAGTCGAAGGAGTCGACGAGCTGGGGCACCTGGTCGACGTCGTTCTTCAACGCCACGCCGAGGCCCAGGCCGTGGGCGAGCTGGGCGATCATCTTGTTGTAGGCGATCTGCTCGTCCGCGGTCAGCGGGAAGCCGGAGTTGTTCTGGTAGGCGTCCAGCAGGTCGGGTTCGATGGCGTCGAAGCCCTTGTCCTTGCACATCTGGAAGCGCTGGGCGAGCAACGGACGCAGCACGTCGATCTGGCGGATGTCGAACCAGTTCTCGCCCTTCCAGCCGTCGCCCGAGCCGCGTACCGAGCTGGGGAAGGCGGCGGCGTCGGGACGGAAGCTCTCCCAGGCGCCCGCGTTGACGTAGCAGATCACCTTGCGGCCCTTGGCGTGCAGCGAGGCGACCACGGAGGCGTCGTTCTCGAACCCGTCGATGTCGTACACCGGCACGTCGACGGACTGGTCGACGGTGCCGCTGAGCTGCCACTGCCAGGGGGTGCCGGGGGTCGGGTGCCAGTAGGCCTGGCTCGCGCCGCCGGTGGAGCCGGACGGCGAGGGGAAGCCGCTGGTTGAGGGGGAGCCGCTGGTCGAGGGGGACGCCGAGCCTGCCGGGGACGCCGCCGGGGCCGTCGGTGAACTCGCCGATCCGCTGGGCGAGTTGGCCGCCGAGCTGGCCGGACCCGGCTCCGGCTGGTCGGAGTCGTCGCCGCCGTCGCCGGCGCAGGCGCTCACCAGCATCGCGGTGGTCAGGGTCAGGGCTGCCAGCAGGGCGGTGGCACGACGGGTCACGTGGGGCACTCCGAGAGCTTCGGTGTCGACGGTGGAGTGGCGGGGTTTCCCGTGGCGGCGGGTGGTGCGGTGGCGAGCCCGTGCGGCAGCGTCGCCCAGGGGTTGTCGCCGCCCCCGGGCACCGTGCAGCCGACGCCGGCCCGGCGGGAGGCGATCAGCGCGCCCGCCGCCTCGGCCGCCCGGGCGGGGACCTGGTAGACCAGGTGGCAGAACCGCTCGGCCGGGTGGTGTCCGGTCCAGAGCGGCAGGGCCAGTGCGTCGTACTCGGCCCAGCTGCCCTCGAAGGTGACCAGTAGATCACCCAACTCCGGTTCGGCGAACGATGGTTCTGGGTGCGCTCCGTGGCCCAGGACGACCGTTGAACAACCGGCCGCGCGGGCCGCGGTGGTGAGTCTGCGGTAGTGCGCCAGGGCCGCCGGGTGACCGGCGGCCTGGTCGAAGTAGACCCCGGTGGTGCCGTACCACTGACGGAAGGTCAGCAGATCGGCCACCACCTCGCCATGTGGGCGGCCGCCGTAGGCGGTGTCCACATAGCCGAGCAGGGGGATGCCGGCCTCGGTCAGTTCGGCCGCCGCCTGTTCGAAGGCGGGTTCGGGCGCGGGGCCCGGCCCGTCCGCGATGTTGAGCACGACGGCGCGCACGGTGTCGGGGCCGGCGGCCGCGACCGCCTGCCAGGCCGCCGGGTCCACCGCGGGGTGGACGTACAGCGGCACCAGCAGGCGGGCGGCGGGGGTGCTGATCATCGGCTGCCGGCCACCAGCGGGTCGGCGCCACCCGGGTCGGGCACCGGGGCCTGGTCCTGCGCGTCCGACCAGAGGTCGCGCAGGCTCTGCTCCAGCGCGATCCGCGGCCGCCAGCCGAGCGCCCGCTCGGCGGCGCCGATGTCGGCCTGGTGCCAGGAGACGCCGGCCGAGCGGGCCGAGCCGGCCCCGCTCTCCTCGATCCGGCCGGTGAAGCCGGCGGCCGCGACCAGCCCCTCGGCGATCGCCCGCACCGGGCGGGCCCGGCCGCCGGCGATGTTGAGGATCCGGGGCAGTGGCGTGGCGGCCAGCGCGGCGGCCACCACCGCGGCGGCGACATCGCGGGCGTCCACGAAGTCACGGTACGCGGACAGGTCGCCGACCGTCACCACGCCGCCCGGGTTGGCCGCGAGTTCGGCGGCCAGCCGCCCGGGCAGCGAGGCGGCGGGGGAGCCGGGGCCGACCGGGTTGAAGATCCGCAGCACCACCGCGTCCAGCGCGGACTCGGCCACCGCCAGGGTGCCGGCCAGCTTGGTCACGCCGTAGATCCCGGTGGGGCTCGGCTGGTCCGTTTCGGCCAGCGAGCCGCCGTCCCGACCGGGACCGTACTCACCGCCCGACCCGAGGTGGATCAACCGCGCCGTGGGACAGGCGAGTTCGAGGGCCTCGGCGAGGACCGCCGGGCCCCGGGCGTTGACCTCGCTCTGGTGGCGGGCGCTGCCGGCCACCGCCCCGGCGCAGTTGACCACCACCGCGGGCGCCAGGCGCGCCAGATCGGCGGCCAGCGGCTCGACCTGACTGGACGTCAGATCGAGGCGCAGGTCGTGGTCCGGGCGTCGTCCCGCGGTCGCCAGCTCGGCCGCGGGCAGCGCCCGCAGCGCGGTGGCGGCGTGCCGGCCGAGGAAGCCGTCGCCGCCGAGCAGCAGGATCCTCACGCGGCCCGCCCTTCGGCGCCGACCCGGGCCGGTTCGGCCGCGGGCACCGGCTCGACGCCGGGTGGCGTCTGGACCGGCAGCTCGGGCAGTTGCTCGCCCAGCGCCCGCTCGGGGCGGTCGTCGCGCAGCAGCATCGAGCGGCGGGTGGCGAACTCGGCGTTCGCCCGGTCGTAGTCGTCGGGGCGGCCGATATCCAGCCAGTAGCCGTTGAACTCGTAGGCGGCCGGCGGGGTCTGGGCGGCCAGCAGATCGAGGACCAACTCGTCGAAGCCGAGCGGGAGTCCGGGCGTGTAGTTGGCCAGCGCGGCCCGCGAGACGCCGTAGACGCCCATCGAGACGCGGTAGTCCATGCTCGGCTTCTCGCGGAAGGCGGTGATGCTGCCCTGCTCGGTGGTCAGTACCCCAAAGTCGATCTTGACCTCGCGTGCGTAGGT
Organism: Kitasatospora sp. NPDC008050; assembly: GCF_042957465.1. NCBI lineage: Bacteria > Bacillati > Actinomycetota > Actinomycetes > Kitasatosporales > Streptomycetaceae > Kitasatospora > Kitasatospora sp. NPDC008050. The sequence goes on along the minus strand of NZ_JBIBIJ010000010.1, from coordinate 184,246 downwards.
CGCGATGGTCAGCGGTGCGCCGGCCTCCTCGTGGTGCCGCAGCACCCCGGCGAAGTCCAGGTCGGTGAGGATGTCACCGTTCATCACCAGGAAGTTCTCGGGCAGCCGGTCGAGCATGGTCAGAAGCGGACCCATGGTGCCGAGCGGGGTGTCCTCGACGGCGTAGCCGACCCGCAGGCCCCACTGCGAGCCGTTGCCGACGTAGGCGCGGATGATGTGCCCCAGGTGCCCGATGGCGAGGGTCACGGTCGTGAAGCCCGCGGCGGCCAGTTGCCGCATCACGATTTCCAGAATGGCGTGCTGGTCGCCGATCGGAACCAGCGGCTTGGGCAGGGCGGTGGTGTAGGGCCGAAGCCGAACGCCCTTGCCCCCGGCCAGAATCACTGCGTGCATGGTTGGTCTCCCCCAGGAAGTCGAGGTGGACGTGCTCAGACGGAGTTGACGTGGACGGGCTCAGACGTTGTAGATGTCGGTCTTGTAGCGGGCCAGGTTGGCCGGGTCGCGGAAGAACGCGATGGTCTTCTCCAGCCCCGCCTGCAGCGAGTGCGCGGGCGCCCAGCCGGTGGCGGCGCGCAGCCGGCTCGCGTCGGCGACCAGGCGCATCACCTCGGAGTTGGCCGGCCGCAGCCGCTGGGTGTCCTCCCGGACCGTCAGCTCGACCTCCATCAGCTTGCCGACCAGGGTGACCAGGTCGCCGACCGAGATCTCGCCGCCGGTACCGGCGTTGAAGGTGCGCCCGACCACGGCCTCGGCCGGCGCGGTGCCCGCCGCGTGGAACGCGGCGGCGGTGTCCTTGACGAACAGGAAGTCACGGGTGGGGCGCAGGTCGCCCAGGGTGATCTCACGGGCCCCGGCGGCGATCTGGGCGATCACGGTGGGGATCACCGCGCGCATCGACTGGCGCGGCCCGAAGGTGTTGAACGGCCGCAGGATCACCACCTGGGCGTCGAAGCTGGCGTGGTACGCGTCCGCCAGCCGGTCACCGCCGGCCTTCGAGGCCGAGTACGGGGACTGGGTGTTGATCGGGTGGTCCTCGGTGATCGGCACGGTCTGCGCGGTGCCGTAGGTCTCACTGGTGGAGGTGTGCACCATCCGCGGGATGTCCAGGTGGCGCACCGCCTCCAGCACGTTGAGGGTGCCGTTGACGTTGGTGTCGATGTAGGAGTGCGGGGCCTGGTAGGAGTACGGGATGGCGATCAGCGCGGCCAGGTGGTACACCGCCTCGGTGCCCTTGACCAGGCCGTTCACCGAGCCGGGGTCGCGGACGTCACCGAGCACGATCTCCACGGAGTCCAACACGTCCGCGTCCAGGGTCTCCAGCCAGCCGAAGGAGGAGAAGGAGTTGTACTGGACCATGGCCTTCACCCGGTGCCCGTGGGCGACCAGGTGCTCGACCAGGTGCGAGCCGATGAAACCCTCGGCCCCGGTGACTGCGACAGTGTTCATCTGGGAGAACTGCCCTCTCTGAGTGGTGGGATGGCGCGGTGGCGGTGCTGGTGCAGCGGTGCTGGTTCAGCGGTGCCGGGTGGTGCGGCCGAGGACGATCACGGCCAGCGGTATCAGCAGCACGGCGGCTGCTCCGCAGCCGTACAGCTGGAGTTCCTGCGGGTCGCCGCCGGTCAGCAGGGCGAGGACCTCGTACCCGGCCGCCGCGAGGCAGAGGCCGGCGGTGCGCCAGGTGACCGAGAGGGCCTGCAGCAGCAGAGCCGTCCACAAGGTGGCGGCGAGCAGCAGCAGGTCGGTCAGCTGGGTCGTACCGATCGGGGGTGTGTGCGCCCACAACGCGTCGGCGCCCAGGGCCAGCCCGGCCACGACGAGCAGGTAGCCGAGCAGGCAGCCGGCGAGCACCAGCGCGGTGCGCCGGCGGAAGGCCGCGGGGCTGGCACTGGTGCGCAGCGCCGCGGTGGCCAGGCTGCGGTAGCGGTAGAGCAGCCACTCGGCCAGGCCCAGGCTCAGGGTGAGCGCCACCAGGCAGGGCCCGGTGGCCGAGGGGGCCGGCGCGGGGCCGGTGGCCCGGACCGCGTGGTGCAGGGTGGGACCCAGCCCGGAGATCATGGTCAGCGTGCCGACCGCCAGCCCGAACAGCCCGGCGGCGCCGGTGACATGCCAGGCCGGGCCGCCGCGCCCGCTGCCGCCGGGCTCGGCCAGGCAGAGCCGGAGCTCCCAGCCGGCCAGCCCGAGCGTGCCGGCCAGGGTGGCGAGCAGGATCACGACCTTGACCCAGCTGGGCAGCTGGACTTCGAGGACCAGTCCGGCGCCGACCGCGGAGGGCGCCAGCGCCGCCAGCAGCAGCCGCTCCTTGCCGAGCACCAGCAGCGCGGTCGCCGCGCCCAGGTAGCCGGACTGGCCGATGGTGAAGAGCAGCGCCGCCAGCGGCCCGCCCAGCACCCAGCCGACGCCGGCCGCGAGCACGGCACCGACCGGGGCGCCCAGTGCCAGCGCCCGGGCGGCCGAGCGGCGCTCGCCCAGGCTCAGCCAGCCATAGGCGCGGTACGCCAGCGCCTGGTTGAAGGCCCAGCTGAGCAACGTGGCGGCGGCCAGGGCGGCCATGCCCGAGGGCATGCCGAAGCGCGTCCGGTGGGTGTTGAAGAAGTCGGCGCCGAGCAGGTAGCCGAGCCCGGGCAGCGCGAAGACCAGGCCGCGCACCAGGCACCGCCACGGGTCGGCCCGCCAGGGGTCGGCGCCGGCCGAAACCGGCCCCGGGTAGCGGCGGGCGACCTTGTCGAACAGGTCCTCGGCCAGGGTGAAGGAGTCGGGGCGGCCGTAGACCAGCGCGGCCTGCTCGTCGGTCAGACCGTCCGACTCCAGGAACGCGGCGATCTCGTAGGGGTGGACCGCGTCGGCGCACAACTCGGCCAGACGCTCGGCGAGTTCGTCCAGCGGGTCGGGTGAGATCTCGGGGGTCGGCTGGTCGGCGGGCCCAGGGCGGCGGCGCGGCACGGTGCGCAGCCGCATCGCCTCCTCGGCCCAGCCCGGGGTCCCCTCATCGGGAACGAGCCTGAGAGGCCCACTCATGTGCCCACCTCTCCCCCGGCCTCGGCGGCCGGGGGGTGCCCCCACCGCTCGGCGGCCGCTGAGTGGAACACGCCGCCCTTCATGATGAGCTCGCTTCGCTCGCTCATGCCGCACCCTCCGCGGCGGGCTGGAGCTTGGCCGACTGCCCGGCTGCGCCCAGCAGTTCGGCGTAGATGCCGCGGAAGCCGTCGATCGTCTGTCTCAGGGTGAACTGCTCGACCACTCGCACCCGGGCGCCGGCGCCCATGGTGGCGCGCAGCTCCGGGTCGCGCAGCAGGGTCAGCGCGGCCCGGGCCATCGGCTCCGGCTCGCGCGGCGGGACCACCAGACCGGTGTCACCCACCGCCTCGCGCACCCCGCCGACGTCGGTGGAGACCGTGGCCCTCCCTGAGGACATCGCCTCGATCAGGGTGAACGGGAAGCCCTCGCTGATGCTGCTGAGCATCACGATGCTGCCGGCCGCGTAGGCGTCCTTGATCTCCTCGACCCGGCCCTCGAAGACCACCGAGTCGCCCAGCCCCAGCTCGGCCGCGAGCTTGATGCAGCCGTCCCGGTAGCCCTCCGCGCCGCGCGCGGTGCCGCCGAACAGGCGCAGCCGGGCCTCCGGTATCTCGGCCCTGACCAGGGCGAAGCAGCGGATGAGGGTCTCCAGGTCCTTGATCGGGTCGACCCGCCCGGCCCAGCTCATGGTGGGCAGCTCCGGTTCGGGCCCGGCGGCGGGGAAGAGGTCGGGGTCCACGCCGTTGTAGACGGTGCGGATGTTGGCCGAGGGGGTGCCGCCGCGCTCCTCCCAGCGCCGGTTGTAGCGGTTGCCCGGGGTGACCAGGGCGGCCCGCGCGTAGCTCTCCTCGGCGAGCATCCGGTAGAAGCCGAGCAGCAGCGCCTTGACCGGCCAGCGATAGGGCCCGGTCCGGTAGCCGAGGTAACGTTCCCTCAGGTAGATCCCGTGCTCGGTGAGCAGGAACGGCACGTTGTGCTGCTGGGCCGCGATCAGCCCGGGCAGGGCGGCCAGCCCCCCGCTGACCGCGTGCGCCACCCCCTCGGTGGGCACCTCGACGGCCAGCGGGCGCAGCGCGTGCTCCAGCAGGTCGGTGGCGTGCAGCGCGTCGTGCAGGCTCGGTTCGGCCTCGGCGGTCGGCAGGTAGGGCCGCCGCCAGACCTCCTGCAGGGTGCGCAGCGCCCCTTCACCGCGCAGGGCCGGGCCGAGCAGGCCGCGCCGGGCGAAGTCGGCGAAGCCGTAGAGCTCGGTGCCGAAGTGCGCGGCGTAGACCGGGTCGAGGATCGAGTGCAGGAACCGCTCGTAGGCGTCCAGGAAGCGGCGCAGCTCGCGTCCGCGCGGCGCTCTTCCCGGGGCGGGCGGGCCCCAGAGCGGGGCGGTGGTGACGGAGCGGACCCAGGGGGGCAGCTCCCACGCCAGGGGTTCGCTGCCGGTACCGGTGACCGCGATGACGTCGAACTCCACGTCGGGCATGCCCTGGACGAGCTGGTCGCACCAGACACTGACGCCGCCGTGCGCGTGCGGATACGTCCCCTCGGTGAGCAAGGTGACACGCATCTTGCTTCCCTTCCCCCCAAATCGGCTGCGCCCGGTGGCGGCCGGGCGCAGCGCAGGTACGGGCTCGCGCGGGGTCGCCGCGGAACCCGTACCGCCGCGTTGTGGTGCCGGTGGTACGCGTGGTGCTGGTTGTTCTGGTCCTACCGGTGGTGCCGGTGGTGCCGGTCGCCGCTCACTTGCTGCTGGTCGGAACCAGCGACGGCGACTTGGTGCGCTGGGTGTTGCCCGGTGCGAGCGGGACGGCCTTGGCGGTGCCGGCCGGCACCGTGGTCCTCGGTGCCTTGGCGGTCTTCTGCGCCGCGGTGGCGGCCGCGGCGACCGTGGCGGCCGGCGCCTTGACCGAGCTCGGCGTGGCAGCGGTGGCCAGCTGGAGCGTCACCGAGCCCTGGAACGGACCCGGGGCGACCCAGCCGGAGAGCGTGCCGGCGTAGGCGGTGCCGAAGGCCGAGCTGCCGAGCAGCTGCTGCTGGGTGGTGCCGGCCGGCATGGTGGCCTCGACCTGCACCCCGGCGGGCGCCTGCACGGTGACCGTGTTGCCGATCCGGTAGGCGGTCACCTTCCCCGCCGCGACCGCCGCGCTCCAGGCGGAACGTTGCTGCAGCTCGGTGCCGATCTGGCTCTCCCGCATGTTCACCATGGGGGTGTTGGCCGCGTAGAGGCTCTTGTAGGTGCCGAGGATCGAGTTGAGCACCGGGTAGGCGATCTGGTCCTCGGCGAAGTTGGACTGGTGGATGAAGTTCGGCCGCGGGTCGTTGTTCGTCACGTAGCCGAGGTCGATCTTGGTCTGCATCGGCACGATGTACGAGGCGTAGCCGGTGGTGGTGTCCAGCGGGGCCGGCAGGCAGGTGGAGTTGCCCGAGGTCTCGCAGATGCCACTGCCGCCCTGGGCCTTGCTGGTGTAGATCCAGTTGTACTCGTCCACCTCCTCGTTGGTGTGGCCCGCGTTGTAGAACACGTTCATCGGGTACCGCGGCACGGTCAGCGTCGAGGAGCCCACCGCGCGCTGGTTCGGCTCGCGGGAGGCGTCCGAGGCGGTCCACCTGATGCCGTCGGCGGCCAGCGCCGGGGCGAGGTTCGGGTTGTCGGTGGGCTGCTGGGGCAGCGTCACCAGGCCGGAGTGCTCACCGGTGATCAGCTCGGTCGGGTCGGTCGGCAGGCCCTGCTGCCTGGCCCAGGCGGTGTTCTCCTGGACCTCGTTCTGGATGGTGGCCTGGTCGACCCAGACGTCGCTGCCACCGGCGTTCGTGGTGCACTGCCACGGCACCACGGTCACGTTCTGGACGCAGCCGAGGAACGGGTGGTCCCAGGTGTGGTTGATGAACCGGAACGAGCTGGAGTTGGCCTTGAAGGCGTTCAGCAGCGGGTCGGTGGTGGTGTTGTTGTCCTGCTCCCAGTCCGACACGCCGCCGCCGTTGAAGGCGAAGTCGACGGTGAAGTTGTTGGCCTTCTCCCACGCCACCAGGGAGTTGACGTCGGAGGGGGTCATCCGGATCGGGTCGGTGTCCGTGTTGTCGCTGCCCGGCGGGCAGGTGACGTCACCCGGGGTGCACTTGAGCGTGGTGTTCCAGCGGTCGTCGGAGAGGAAGAGGTCGTCCACGTGGACCGCGAAGTAGTTGCGGTCGTAGCCGAGGTGGACGCCCTGGGTCAGCCAGTCCACGAAACCGCGGGCCAGCAGCCGGTACTGCTGCTGGTACTGGTTGTAGACGAAGGTGACCACCAGCTCCTTGCGGCTGTCGTGGTCGTACTCGCCGACCAGCGAGCCGCGCTCGCTGGTGCCCGGGATCGGGGCGTCCACCAGCGGGGTGAAGGAGGCACCGGTCGGCAGCGAGGCCAGCGGGGTGGCCAGGTAGCCGTAGCTGGTGGAGACGCCAGGCTGGGGCTGCTCGAAGGGGACGCTACCGGTCAGGTAGTCGAAGGGGCCGCTCAGGCCGGCCTGGGTGACCGCGCCCCGGGTTCCGTCCAACGAGCCGATGTAGCCCGGGTTCTGAGCCCAGTTCAGCCCCACGTTGGGGTTGGCGTAGGTGTAGGCGTCGATCTGGCGGATGCCGAACGTGGCCTCGTAGGAGGCGAGCGTGGTCATCTCGGCTGAACCGGCGCCGAAGGGGTTCTCGTTAGGTAGTACGACACCCTGGAACTTCGCCCGCGGGGCACCGTTCACGGTGTCGCTGAGGAAGGCCGGGGTGATCGTCGCACGGTTGGGGTCGGACAGCTTGAGCACGGTGTACGGGGTGCCCTCGCCGGCCAGTTCGGCGGTGATCGCGGCGGTGGCGGGACCGCCGTCGTCGACCACCAGCACGGTGAGGTCGATTCGGTTCTGCGGTGCGGCGAAGGCAGTGGTGGTCTGCAGGCCTGCGGCCAGCAGACCGGCTGCCGCGCAGGCGGCAGCACGACGGGTCGCTCGACCCATGTTCGGTGTTCCTCCCTGAGAAGGGTGGACTGCCCCCGCGTCCACCCCTGTGACCTTGATCAACCCCCAGCGCCGGAGACGGTCGACCGTGCTCGGCGCTGCGGACCATGGTGCGGCAGAACTATCTGCTTTTTACGCCGGTTGGGTGAGAGTGCAGCGAATCTGTCAGAGACGTTCACTTCCGAGCCACGTTGGTCACCCGTTAGTCGTTAAGGTGGCTTTAAGGTGGCATAAAACGATCAGATCATGACAATTTTCGTTTTATGAAGATGTCTCACCTGTCGGAATATGTCGTATACGGTCACCGCACGGGTGCGCCCGGCTGCTCACCGGGGCCGCGAGCTTCGTACCCTTGGTCGGACCACGACCGTCAGCAGCGCAGGAGGAACCCGTGACCGAGCAGCCCGAGCGGACCGGCACGGCCGCCGCCGAGGAGTTGGCCGCGCGCAGCCTGGGCCTGACGGGCGCGGTCAACGCCCGTGACCTCGGTGGCTACCGGACCGTCGACGGGCGGGTGCTGCGCTCCGGCGTCGCGCTGCGCAGCGACGGGCTGAACCGGCTCGCCGAGCAGGACCTGCCGGCCTTCGCCGCACTCGGCGTGCGCCACGTGGTCGACCTGCGCAGCCTGGACGAGGTCCGCGAGGCCGGCCCGGACCGGCTGCCCGGCCTGCCGGTGGCCGACATATCGGCCGTGGAGCTGTCCGCCGAGCCGCTCCGCGTCAGCGCCGCGGACCCGGACGGCATCACCCTGCACCACCTGCCGGTCTTCGCCGCCGACTTCGACATCTACGTCGCGCTGCGCGACGCGCTGGCCGACCGCGACCCGGTCAAGCAGCACGCGCTGCTCGGCGACGGGCGGGCCGCGCAGATCATGGTCGGCCTCTACCGCTGGTTCGTCACCGATCCGGTGGCCCGGGAGCGGTTCGCCGCCGTGCTGCGGCTGCTGGCCGGCCCCGACAGCCCGCCGGTGCTCTTCCACTGCACCGCGGGCAAGGACCGCACCGGCTGGACCGCCGCCCTGCTGCTCACCGCGCTCGGCGTCGACCGGGAGACGGTCTACGAGGACTACCTGCTGACCAACGTGCGCTCCGCCGCGATCGTCGAGCACATCGTGGACAGCTTCGGCACCCGCGGCCTGATGGCGGACCCCTCGCTGCTGCTGCCGATGTTCACCGCCCACCGCGAGTACCTGGACGCCGCCTTCGCCGAGGTCGAGTCCGGCTGGGCGGGCTTCGCCGAGTTCTGGCGGCAGGGCCTGGGCCTGGACGAGGCCGTGCTGGCCGGGCTGCGCAAGAACCTGCTGGGCGACGAGGGCAACTGACCGCGCGGGGCGGCGCACGGTTCGGCCCGGCGCCACCCCTCACCGGGATCGGCGCTACCCCTCGCTGGTGAGGCCCTCGCGCAGCTGCGTGAGGGTCTTGGTCAGCAGCCGGGAGACGTGCATCTGCGAGATGCCGATCTCCTCGCCGATCTGGGACTGGGTCAGGTTGCCGAAGAAGCGCAGCATGATGATCCGCCGTTCCCGCGGCGGCAGCTTGGCCAGCAGCGGCTTGAGCGACTCGCGGTACTCCACGCCCTCCAGCGCCAGGTCCTCGTAGCCCAGGCGCTCGGCGAGCGGCCCGTCGCCGTCCTCCTCGCCGGGGGTGGAGTCCAGCGAGCTCGCGGTGTAGGCGTTGCCGACGGCCAGGCCCTCGACCACGTCCTCCTCGCTGACCCCCAGGCACACGGCCAGTTCGGCCACGGTGGGGGAGCGGTCCAGGCGCTGGGCGAGCTCGTCGCCCGCCTTGGTCAGGGCCAGGCGCAGCTCCTGCAGCCGTCTCGGCACCCGCACCGACCAGCTGGTGTCCCGGAAGAACCGTTTGATCTCGCCGACCACGGTGGGCATCGCGAAGGTGGGGAACTCCACCCCGCGGTCCGGGTCGAACCGGTCGATCGCCTTGATCAGGCCGATCGTGCCGACCTGGACGATGTCCTCCATCGGCTCGTTGCGGCTGCGGAAGCGGGCCGAGGCATAGCGCACCAGCGGCAGGTTCAGCTCGATCAGGGTGTCGCGCACGTACGCGTGCTCGGCGCTGTCAGCCGACAGGGTGGCCAGGCGCCGGAAGAGCGAGCGGGACAGGGTGCGGGTGTCCAGACCGGGCGATGTCGCCGCTGCCGCTGTCGCCGCTGCCACCGCTGCTCCAGCCTGCGGCGGCGCCGTGGCGGCCGCTGCGGGCACGGCCTGGTGCGGCAGCTGCGCCGACGGCTCCGGAGCGTGCTCGGCGACCGCCGTACCACCGTGGATCTCTGTGCTGCCCAGCTCTGCGGACATGCACCCACCCCCTCGTGACTGGTCCAACGGGAGCCTCCACTCGGCGGTTCCCGGTACGCGCCGAGTGATCGGCACCCCCCACCGCTTGCTTACCGGAACATCGCCCCCGGCAAACCCCGACATCGCGAGTTGTCACGCCGCGGTAACGCGCAGCGACCCGCGGCCGGGGCTCACTCCTCCCAGGAGTTACCGGTGCGCAGCCTGGTGAGGATGCGCGCCAGGAGGCGGGAGACGTGCATCTGGGACATGCCCAGTTCGGTGGAGATCTGGGACTGCGTCAGGTTGGCGAAGAAGCGCAGTATGACGATCCGGCGCTCCCGCTCGGGCAGCTGCACCAACAGGTGGCGCACCATGTCGCGGTGCTCGACGTCGGTCAGCGCGGAGTCCTCGTAGCCGAGCCGGTCGAGCAGGGCCAGGCCGCCCTCGTGCTCCTGGGCCGCCTCCAGGGAGGCGGCGTTGTAGGCCCGCCCGGCGTCCAGGCAGGCCCGTACGTCCTCCTCGGGGATGCGCAGGTTGGCGGCGATCTCCGGGACCTTCGGGGTGCGGCCGTGGGTGACGGTCAGCTCCTCCATGGCACCGCTGACCTGGACCCAGAGCTCCTGGAGCCGGCGCGGGACGTGCATGGTGCGCACGTTGTCGCGGAAGTAGCGCTTGATCTCGCCGAGGATGGTGGGCAGCGCGTAGGTGGGGAACTGCACGCCGCGGCTGGGGTCGAACCGGTCGATGGCGTTGATCAGGCCGATGGTGCCGACCTGGACCACGTCCTCCATCGGCTCGTTGCGGCTGCGGAAGCGGGTGGCGGCGTAGCGCACCAGCGGGATGTTGACCTCGATCAGCGCGGCCCGCACCTGCTCGCGCTCGGGCGCCTGGGCGGGCAGCTCGGCCAGCCGCTCGAAGAGCACCCGGGTCAGGGTCCGCACGTCGATCGGCCCGGTCCCGCCGAACGGCTCGGCGGGCTCGGGCGACTGGGAGGGCTGCGACGGCTCGGGCGGCTCGGGTGACTCGGGCGGCCCGGGTGGCTCGCCGGGTGGCTCGGGCTCGGGGCGCGAATCGGCACCGGGTCCGCCCGTGCCGGTGTCCGGCGTGTCGTCCTGGATCCGCACGGACGTGTCACCCTCCCTTGGTTCACCACCTCGGCCTGCCCGGCAAAATCGGTCATAGCATCACAAGACGGACGCCATCCGTTCAAGCACCCGCCGGACGCGTGTTGGTGGTCCGGCGCCGACAGCGACGCGGCCCCCCGCGCCGCGACGGGCTCGCCGGGAGCCGTTGCGATGCGGGGGGCCGTTGGATCGTGTGGATACGACCGAATTGGCGGCGGGTCGCTCAGACCTCGAAGTCCGCGACCACCAGGGTGGCGATCTGCCGCCACAGCTGAGCGGCCGCGACATGCTCCGGATGGGTGGCGTAGGCCTGCAGCGCGGCCTGGTCGGCGACCAGGCTGTTGATCGCGTAGTCGTAGGCGACGTCGCGCGGGCTGACGTTCCACCCGTGCTGCCACTCGCGCAGCTCGGGGATCTGCTGGTCGAGCCCCTCGAAGGCCTTGGCGGCGGCGAGCGCGCGGTCGTCGTCCTTGGCGATGCCTTCGTTGAGCTTGAACAGGACCAGGTGGCGGATCACCGGGCACTCCTATCTCTCGTCGGGGTCACTTCTCGGCGTGGCTATTTGATCAGACCGGTCATGAAGGCCCCGATCGACCTGGCGGCGTCCGAGATCCCGACGAACCCTGACTGGACCAGCTCGGCCGCGCGGGCGGGCGAGTGGATGATCGTGTACACCACGAAAATCAGCAGCAGATACATGCCGATCTTCCTTGCCTGTGCCATCGGAACCGCCCACCTCCGCCGTCTGCTCCGGCCCCGCACCCCGCCGTCCCCCGGCCGGGCGTCAGGTCCCCGACCTGACGCGGGGTCCGATGCGCAGCTTATCCACCGGATGGCGCAATAGGTGTGCAACGCGTTCACCCGGCGGGACGAAGGTCCCCGGGGCTGAGGTCCTTGTGCGGATGCCCGGGGCCCGGTCGCGCGGCAGGATGGGAGCTGTACCGACGATCTGGCAGGAATCTGCGGTACGTGGATCCGGAGTTCCCCGCTGTGGGACCGGGCGCCGTGGTATCCCCCGCGTGGCGCCGGTTGTGGGACCTCCGCCGGGGGAGCGGTCCGTCCCCCCGGGACCGCTCCCCCCACCTCATCCTTCGGAGATTCCCCCCTCGCAGACGCCCCCCTCAGATGTGCTGGGTGAAGCGCACCCCGGCCTCCGGGACCAGCCCCAGCTCCGCACCGGTCACGGTGCTGACCAGCTCGTGCGGCTCGCCGGCGACCGCGTGCTCGGCGCCGTCCTCCTGGAGCGGGGGCAGCCGCACGGGGGTCACGGCGCCTCCTGAACGGCCGGGCGGAACACGTGGGTGGCGGTGTCGCGGTCCAGCCGGTAGGCCGCCGCGACCAGTTCGAGGGTGGCCAGGCCGCCGTCCCGATGGCTGCCGGGGCGCTGCAGCGCGGTGCCGAAGGCGGTCAGGATGCCCTGGTACTCGTGCCAGAGCGAGGCCTTGAAGCCGGTGTGGCCGGCCAGCAGGTCGGCCCGCAGCACCCGTCCGTCGGCCAGGGTGACCTCGATGTCCTTCAACTCGCCCGGGTACGACCAGTCCAGCTCGACCTTGGCCCGGCGCGGCGAGGGGCCGTCGGTGATCAGGTCGATCACCGCCTGCCGGTCCAGGCCCGAGCCGTCGCGCTCGATGGCCGCCCGCACCACGCTCAGCCCGGTGTCCCGGAAGAGCAGCCGGACCAGGTCGAAGGCGTTCGGGCCGTTGTCGGCCACACAGCCGCCGCCGCAGCGGGCCGGGTCCAGGTACCAGCGGTCCGGGCCGACGTGCTCCTCGATCTTCTCCAGGTAGCGGACCCGGATGCTGCTGATCGGCGCGCCCGTGCAGGCCGCGGCCAGCTCCAGCGTCTGGGTGTTGTAGCGGCGGTGGAAGGCGGTGAAGAGCGGCACCGAGCGCTCGGCGGCCATCGCGGTCAGTGCCCGGGCCTCGGACACCTCGATGGCCAGCGGCTTCTCCACGCAGATCGGCAGACCGGCGGCCAGCAGGTCGCGGCAGAGCGCGGCGTGCGCGTCGTTGGGGACGGTGACGATCACCCCGGCCAGCTCCCGGTGGGCGGCGAGCAGCTCCCGGTGGTCGCGGTAGGCGGGGATGCCGGCCGCGCGCGATTCGGCCAGCGCGGCCTCGTCGCGGTCGCAGACGGCGGCCAGGGCGAAGGACGGGTCGGCCTCGATGGCGGCCAGGTAGAACTTGGCGATCACGCCAAGGCCGATCACGGCCAGCGGGCGGGGGCCGGTCATGGGGTTCCTCCGATCGGCTTGGGGGCGGTCAGGCCGGTGGCCTGGGCCAGGTCGGTCAGCTCGGCGAACCGGGCGGGCGAGAGCCGCACGCCCTCGTGCAGCTGACGTGCCGCCAGCTCGCCCTCCGGGTGGCCCGGGTAGCTCACCGGATGGGCGGGATCCAGCGGCGGGCAGTCCAGCAGGGAGCCGAAGAGCACGGCCGCCTGTCGGTTGAAGTCCGCCCCGTCGCGCAGCGCGCCGGGGTCGATGGCCAGTGCCAGGTAGCCGATGTCGTCGTCCCGGCCCACCGGGCCGCCGTCGCCGGCCAGCGCGGCCGGTTCCGGGCCGAGCCCCGCGCCGGCCAGCAGCGCGCCGAGCACCTCGACCACCAGGCCCAGCCCGTACCCCTTGAACGCGCCGGTCTCCGGACGGCTGCCGAGCCAGAGCAGGTGCGCCTCGCCCCGGTCGAAGGCGCCGGGGTCGGTCACCGGGGCGCCGTCCTGGTCGGCCAGCCAGCCCGGCGGGACCTGCTGTCCGGCCCGGGCGGCGGCCCGCACCCGCCCGGTGGGCACCGCCGTGGTGCTCATGTCCAGCACGAACGGGTGCGGCCCGCCGCTCGGGGCGGCCACCGAGAGCGGGTTGGTGCCGAGCATCGCCAGGCGTCCGCCCGGCGGCCGGGCGATCCGCTGCCGGCCGCAGTTGGCGGCCAGCAGCCCCACCAGGCCGCGCCTGGCGGCCCGCCGGGTGTGGAATCCGGCGCAGCCCAGGTGGGTGGCGCCGCGCACCGAGACCAGCCCGATGCCGTGGCCGGCGGCCCGCTCGATCGCCAGGTCCATCGCGGCGGAGGCCGACCAGAGGCCGAGCGCGCGGCGGTCGTCCAGCAGCACGGCGGCGCCCCGGTCGGCCAGCGGCTCGGGCTCGGCCGTGGCATCGGCCCGGCCCTCGTCCAGCAGCGGGAGGTAGAGGCGGGTGAGGTTGACCAGGCCGTGCGAGGTCAGCCCGGTCAGATCGCCGTAGCAGAGCGCCTCGGCGGCGGTGGTGGCCCGGGCGGCGGGCAGGCCGCGGCCGGTGAAGACCTCGGCGGTGAAGCGCAGCAACTCGGGATAGCGGACCAGGACGCCCGGAGCGGCGACGCGCGGTGCGCCGATCCGGGCGTCATCGCCTTCCAGATGCGTGGGGGGTGTGGCCAGTGGGGGCGTCAGCGGCATACGGGACGGGCCTCCTGGGCGGGACGGGGCAGCGGGGGTGCGGCGGCTTCGGTGGGCGTGGTGTCGGCGGGTGTGGTCTCCGTGGGCGTGGTCTCGGTGGTCTCGGTGGTCTCGGTGCTCTCGGTGGTCTCGACGGCGGAGTCGAAGGCGAGCAGCAGGCCGGCGACCGAGCGGGCGAAGGCGGTCAGCTCCTCGACGCGGACGAACTCGCGCGGGCGCGGCGTGGTGCAGCACCTCGAAGCCCAGCTCGGCGGCGGCCGCGGCGTAGGCGCGCTGCGCGTCCCAGAGCCGCGGCGGTTGCTCGGGGGCCTCCAGCGGTCCGGCGGTGGGCAGTTCGGGCAAGTCGAGCAGCAGCTGGTGGTCGGCCTCGGTCAGCACGGGGGAAGCTCCAGGCCCGCCGCGGTGCAGCGCCAGGGGGCCGCGTCCTCGCCCACGAGCCGTTCGGCCAGGGTGCGCAGCGCCTGCCCGGCGGCCGCGAAGGCGGAGCGGCACTCGGCGGGTTCGGCCCGGTAGTGCTCGTGCGGCCGGACGGCCAGGTGCGGCTCGATCGAGAAGTGGCCCGCGTAGCCGGTGTCCAGCAGCAGCCGCAGGCAGTCCGCGACGCCCGCCTCGCCCGCGCCGGGCAGCGTGTAGCTCGGCTGCTCCGGGCCGGCCACCGCATCCTTGATCTGCACGTGCTTCACGTAGGGTGCCAGGGTGCGGAGTTGGTCGAGCGGCCGGTAGTCGCGAGCCGCGCCGTTGCCGGTGTCGAAGAGCAGGCCGAAGGACTCGGCGCCGGCCGCCTCCAGCAGCCGCAGTGCCCGCCCGGCGTCGGTGCCCGCCCAGCCGGCGCAGTTCTCGTGCAGCAGGACCAGGCCCCGCTCACCGGCGTGCCTGGCCAGCACCCGGATACGGCGCAGCACTTCACGCTCCCAGTCGAGGTCGCTGAGGCCGTCGTTGGGGTAGGACATGATCCGCAGGTAGCGGGTGCCGAGGACGGCGCAGCGGTCGGCCAGCAGCGCGAGTTCGGCCAGCTCCTGGTCCAGGTCGCAGCTGATCGGGCGGGCCCAGCCGCCGATCCGGGAGGCGACCACCGGGACGGTCAGGCCGGCTTCGGCGATCCGGGCGGCGGTGCGGGCGAAGGCGGGGCCGTTCAGCAGGTCGATCGGCTGACCGTCGACGGTGCGCAGTTCGATGGCGCGCCAGCCCAGTTCGCGGGTGGCGGCGAGCTGGCCGGCCAGGTCGACGGCGGCCTCGTCGGTGATTCCGCAGTAGTCGATCCGGCGGGCCGGGGCGGTGCCGGCGGCCGTGGGGGGCGCGTGGCTGCTGGCGCGCAGCCCGCCGTGTTCCCGGGAGAGTTCATCGGAGAGTTCAGTGGACACAGGACAACTCCCGTTCAGTCGCGCTCGGTTGGGTCAGCAGGTCGGCGCCGCTGAGCCGCTGGGCCTCGGTCGGCAGGCGCACCGTCCGGACGTGTCCGTCGAACTCGGCCTCGGGCGGCAGTGGGCCGTGCGGGAAGCGGCGGTAGGTGCGGGCCGGGTAGCTGCTGAGCGCATCGTCGGCGAAGACCTCATGGCCGTTCAGCTGGCGTCCAGTCAGGCGGAGTTGGACGTAGCCGTCGTCGGCGCGGCCGAGGCCGACGATGAGCGTGCGGAGCATCGCGCGGTGTCCTCCTTGCTCGCGGCCTGCGGGCCGGCGGTCTTCGGGTCCAGCGATCCGGCGACAGAGTGCCGATCATGCTGACGGAAAGTCAATTCGCTTTGGGATGTTCTTTCACGAAAGAGTGGTTTACGCGCAATAAGCACTCTTTTGACGGTATGGCGATGGTCAGTTGACATAGCCTCGGGCCCTCGTGGTGCCCCACGCCGCCACCGCGCCGCCGCTGATCGCCCGGACCAGCACCCGAACCAGGGGGGAGCGTTGCCCAGTCCTGTCACTGCCGGCGACATGGACACGCCGGCCCGCCGGCTTGCCGAGCGCCTGCCGGTCACCACCGGGGCCACCCTGACCCAGGTCGTCGAAGGCCCCGACGCGGTCCTGCTGGAGTTCGCCGGCGGCCGCTCGGGTCAGCGCCCGGCCGGCGGTGCCGGCGATGCCCGCGCCGCAGGTGCCCGCCCTCGGCCCGGGCCTGCCCGAGGAGGAGCGCCCGTTCCTGACCGCCGGCAGCTACACCCCGGCTTCCTGACCCGCCCCCGCCGCCGGATCGACTACGCGGGCGACCGGCTGCCCCTGCGCCCCAACAGCGAGGCCGCCGGGGATCAGAACTGAGACGACGAAAAAGGCGGCACCCCAGGAAATTTCCTGGGGTGCCGCCTCTTTCCTGCTCTGGCGGTAGCGGTGGGATTCGAACCCACGGTGAAGTTGCCCCCACACACGCTTTCGAGGCGTGCTCCTTTGGCCGCTCGGACACGCTACCGAGAGAGACTCTACCGGACGCCTCGGGTCCAGACGAAATCCTTTGGGGCGGCTGGGCAGGCCGGGGGTGGTGGGTGGGTCAGCGGTGGGTGTCGAAGAAGGCGCGCAGCTGGGTGGCGCAGTCCTCGGCGAGGACGCCGGGGATCACCTCGGGGCGGTGGTTGAGGCGGCGGTCGCGCATGACGTCGAAGAGGGAGCCGGCGGCGCCGGCCTTCTCGTCGAGGGCGCCGTAGACCACGCGGTCGAGCCGGGAGAGCACGATGGCGCCCGCGCACATGGTGCAGGGCTCCAGGGTGACGATCATGGTGCAGCCGGTCAGTCGCCACTCGCCGACGGCTTGGGCGGCCTGACGGATGGCTTGGACCTCGGCGTGTGCGGTGGGGTCGCCCACGGCCTCGCGCTCGTTGTGGCCGCGGCCGAGGACGGTGCCGTCGGGGCCGAGGACCAGCGCGCCGACCGGGACGTCGCCGGTGTCGGTGGCGAGCGCGGCCTCGGCGATGGCCAGGCGCATCGCGGCCGTCCAGCGGTCGCGGACCGGGTCGGGGCGCACCGGGGCCGGCAGGGGGGCGATGCGGGGGGCGGCCGGGCGGTCCGCGAGGTCGGGGTGGGGCTGCATCCCACCAGTGTCCGACACCGGCAGCCCCACCCCCACCCCCGCCGTGGCCTCGGCGCGGCCGTACCCCGGGCCGGCCCTAGCGGACCGCCTCCAGGACCTCGGCGCAGCCCAGCGCATCGGCGATCTCGGAGAGTGCGTCACCGGGCTCGGCGCCCTCGCCGCTGAGGTCGAGCAGGTCCTTGGCGGCGACGCCGAACTCGCTGAGCAGTTCGGAGTCGCCGAGCGGGCCGACCGGGACGCCGCCGGGGCCGGTGGCCGGGGCCTCCTCCTCGTCCTCCTCGTCGTCGGACAGCTCGGCGTCCTCGCTGTCCTCCAGCTCGGTCACCAGGTTGTCCAGGTCGTCGAACTCGCTGTCGCCGGCCCGGCCGACCAGCTCCTCGGTGAGGACCACGTCCCCGTAGGAACTGCGCGCGGCGGCGGCGGCGTCGGAGACGAAGATCCGCGGATCCTCCTCGCCGTCCACCCGGACGACCGCGAACCACGCGTCCTCTTGTTCGATGAACACCAGCACAGTGTCGTCATCCAGTGCCGCTTCGCGTGCCAGGTCGGCAAGATCGGCAAGGGTTTCGACGTTGTCCAACTCGGTCTCGCTCACATCCCACCCGTCCTCGGTGCGAGCAAGCACTGCAGCGAAGTACGCCACCAGGGACACTCCCAAATGGTCTCGGCCGTAGGCGATCTCGGGCGAACGCGGTCTGGCCGCCCCCGCACCAGAGGCGGTCCGCTGTTCGGACCGTCCCACCGGAATCGTGACAGAAAGCCTGCCCTCTCGGGGAGTGTTCGGCAGCGCGTCTTCGCAGGTCGTGTCGGAAACCCGGGATCGACCCGTGAACGGTCGGCGAACAGGCGGCGAAACGCCCGGGTGCGGGGTGCGCGCACTGCCGGGCGGGTCCGCGGGAAACGTCGGCGCGGCCTCCGGGGCCCTGTCAGATCCGGAAGGTGCGCATGCGGAGTGCCTCGCGCATCCGGCGCTCCTTGGTCTTGCGCGGCTGTACCCGGGCCCGCAGCTCGCGGGCCTCGGTCAGCTCGCGCAGGAAGACGGCCCGGCGCCGGCGGCGCTCGGCCGGTGTCTCCCCGGGAGCCGGTGGGTTGCTCGGCTCGCCGGGGGTTGCCCGGGGCGCGGTGTTCGGATGCGCCGCAGGGTCCGCGGGGGGTCCGTCGACCGGGCCCGGGTTCCTGTTCATACGGTCTGACATTCCCAGAAGTCGGGTGTTGATACCACAGGAGTCCCACGGGACCGCTGGTGCCACGGCGGTCGTCGCTGCGCCCGATACGCCGTTAAGGTCGGGTTATGCGGATCCACGTCGTCGACCACCCCCTGGTGGCCCACAAGCTCTCCACGCTGCGCGATGAGCGCACCGACTCCCCGACCTTCCGTCGCCTCACCGACGAGCTGGTCACCCTGCTCGCCTACGAGGCGACCCGGGACGTGCGGACCGACGAGGTCGAGATCACCACCCCGGTCGCCGTCACCACCGGCACCCGGCTGAGCTACCCGCGCCCGCTGGTGGTGCCGATCCTGCGGGCCGGGCTCGGCATGCTGGACGGCATGACCCGGCTGCTGCCGACCGCCGAGGTGGGCTTCCTCGGCATGGTCCGCAACGAGGAGACCCTGGAGGCCTCCACCTACGCCACCCGGATGCCCGACGACCTGTCGGGCCGCCAGGTCTACGTGCTGGACCCGATGCTCGCCACCGGCGGCACGCTGGTCGCGGCGATCCGCCTGCTGATCGACCGCGGCGCCACCGATGTGACGGCCGTGGTGCTGCTGGCGGCGCCCGAGGGCGTCGCGGTGATGGAGAAGGAGCTGGCCGGCCTGCCGGTGACCGTGGTCACCGCCGCGCTGGACCAGCGCCTCAACGAGCACGGCTACATCGTCCCGGGCCTGGGCGACGCGGGCGACCGGCTGTACGGCACGGCCGGCTGAGCAAGCAGCAAGCGGCAAGCACGGCAGCAGACCACTGAGAGCGGCGCCCCCGATCGGGAGCGCCGCTCTCAGTCGTCCGGGTTCAGCAGCTGCCGGGCCCCGGCGAGGGGCTCGGCGAGGGCTTCAGCGCCGCGGCCAGCGCGGTCGCCGCGGCGTCCGGTTCGAGCAGCGTGGTGTAGCCGTCGCCGATCACGAAGTCGATGCTGCCGTCGGTGCGGGTGTCGGCCATCGTGGTCGCGCCGGTGACCTGGGCGCCGAGCAGCGTGGCCGCGCCGGCGCCGGCGGGGCCGGCCACCAGCTCGGCCGTGCCGGGCACCTTCTTCTCCAGCGCCGACGGAGCGTTGCCGACCTTGCCCACGGTGAAGCCGCGCTTCTTCAGGTCGTCGGCGGTGCGTGCCGCGAGACCGGCCTTGTCCGTGGCGTTCAGCACGTTGACCGTGACGGCCTGCGGCTGCGGCACCGCGGTGCTGGCCGGCAGCGGCGTGCCCGCGGCGGGACTGCCCGCGGCCGGGGAGCCGGCCGCGGGGGAGCCGGAGGCGCCTGCCGAGCCGGAGGCCTCGGGCGAACCGGGGGAGCCGGAGGCACCGGGCGAGCCCGAGGCGCCGGGGGCGGGCGCGGCCAGCGGCTTGCCGGAGAGCGAGGCGGCCGCCGACGGCCGCGGGCTGGCACAGGCCTGGGCGGTGGTGTGCTTGCCCTTGCCGGTGAAGATGTCGACCAGTTGCACCCCGCCCAGCGCGATCAGCGCCAGCGCGAGGGCCGAGGCCACGAGCATCAGGACGCGTCGGCCGCGCCGGGGTGGTGGGCCGAGCCGCGGATAGCTGGTTCCGGTGATCCGGAACTGCTTCCCCTTCAACCCCTGGGGGGTCAACATGCTCACAGTCTGTCTCCCCTGGGAGGAAGGGCAGCCATGCCGACGGGCGACGGAGGCAGCCGGCGAGGCAGCGGGGACGTCGAGTCCGCAGCGGGTGCGGCCGTGTTCAGCAGCCTAGTCCGCTTCCGTGATGAAGGTAATAAATGATCATCATTTGGCGCACCCCACTACTCGAAAGGGTGTACTGACGATCATTCGGCCGCCTTGTCCAAGGGGCGACCGGCGCCCTGACCCGACGGCTGAGCGGCCGTCAGTCGGGGTGGGCCGGTCGGGTGAGGCCCGGTCCGCCTCAGTCCATCTCGAGGACTCTGGCGTGCAGCACCTGGCGCTGCTGGAGGGCGGCGCGGACGGCGCGGTGCAGCCCGTCCTCCAGGTAGAGGTCGCCACGCCACTTGACCACGTGGGCGAAGAGATCGCCGTAGAAGGTGGAGTCCTCGGCCAGCAAGGTCTCAAGGTCCAACTGTCCCTTGGTGGTGACCAACTGGTCGAGTCGCACCGGACGAGGGGCGACGTCCGCCCACTGACGGGTGCTGGTCCGGCCGTGATCCGGGTACGGCCGCCCGTTGCCGATGCGCTTGAAGATCACACGGAAAGCCTACCGTTAGGGCGGCGCATGGCGCAGCAAGCGCGCTGCCTTCTCGCGCGCTGCTGACGGTACGTCTACAGATGAGGCAGGAAAGCGCCCAGTCGAGGGGCCCGAAGACCGGTCCGGCGAATTTTTGAAAAAGGCTCAACCGCGCAGCGCGGCGCCGATCCGGTCCATCGAGCTCAGTCGCATCAGCCCGTAGTTGTAGAACTCGACCTCGGGCACCCCGAGCTCGCGCAGCATCGTGATCTTCGCGGCGAGGTTGGCCGGGCCGTCGCAGTCCTGGGCCATCGGGCGCAGGATCACGGCCAGCTCGGCCGGTCGCACGCCGTGCAGGGCGAAGGCGGCGACCTTCTCGCGCACCGCCTCGGGCGTGGTGGCGTAGCCCAGCGTCTCGATGCCCACCCCGGCCCGGGTCAGCGCCGGCAGGTCGATGCCGGCCAGCCAGCCGGCCCCGGGGCCGTCGGCGTCCATGAAGCTCAGCCGCATCCCGTGGCGCCCGGCCCGCTCGGCCAGCTCGGCGGCGAGCGAGGTGACGGTGGCCGCGCTCGCGTCGACGTAGGCCGCGAGTGCCCCGTCCGCGAGCGCGTCCAGGGCGCCCGGCTCCTCGGCGGCCCGCTCGTCGGCCAGCCGGCGGCGGACCTCGGCGGCCACCACCTGGCGGACCTCCTCGGCCGGCACTCCGCGCCGCTGGGCCGCCGCCCGGCAGTGCGGGCAGAAGCAGAGGCCGAGCAGCGCCTCGGCGACTGCGCCGAGGCGCTCGAAGTAGCGCTCGTGGTGGTAGCCGTGCCGCAGGCCGTGGAAGTGCAGCGACTCGGCACGGATCGCGTCCACGCCGTACCGGGCCAGCTCGTCGACCAGGGTGTGCGCGTAGGCGCGGACCTCGGGGTTGGCGGGGCACAGCTCGGTGAGGAGGCGGTCGCCGAACGCGTTGGCCGGCGCGCAGTCGGGGTGCTGGAAGCCGAGCCGGTCGTTGTGGCAGAACACGGTCCAGGCGTGCAGCTTGAGCCCGCGCCGGCGGGTCTGCTCGGCGGCCTCGGCGAACGGGTCGCGATCGCCGATCGCGCCGGCCGCGAGCGGGGTGAGCCGCTGCCCGGCCCAGCGCGCCGGGTCCGGGCGGAAGTAGGCCGCGCCCGGCTCCAGGTAGCGCACCACCCGGGTCGGATGGTGCGGGAAGACGTCGCGGGCCTCGTGGTAGACCGAGGCGAGGGTCACGCCGCCGACCCCGGCCCGCTCGGTGAGGTTGCCGAAGAAGGTGTCCGCACCCTCGTCGATCAGGTCGGTGGCGAAGGCGAGGACGGACGACTGCACGGCGCGGCTCCGGGGCGGAAAGGGGAGGGGAGGCTCACGCTAGCCGCCGAGCCGAGTGATGGTCTAGACCTGAGGCGGAGTGGGCCCGGTCAGAGGCCGAGGTCCTTCAGCTCCTTGAGCAGGTCGGCCCGGGAGTCGGTGCCGGACCCGCCGGACCCGCTGCGCGCGGACTCGCCGCGCGGGGTGGGCCGGTCGGCGCCGCCCGCCCGCTCCTGGTGCCCGGCGCGGTCGCGCAGCAGCCAGGCGCCCGCGGCCCCGCCGAGCAGCCCGCCCAGGTGGGCCAGCCAGCTCACCCCGCCCGGCGCCCCCGGCACCGCCCCGGCCAGCTCGTAGGCGAAGGAGGCCGCCATCACCACGCCGATCAGGGTGTCGATCAGATGCCGGTCGAAGATCCCGCGCAGCACCACGTAGCCGAGGTAGCCGAAGATCAGCCCGCTGGCGCCGACCGAGACCGTGTTGCCGGCCTGGAAGATCCAGACGGCCAGGCCGCTGGTGAGGGTGATCAGCAGGGTCAGCAGCAGGAACTTCTTGACGCCCCGGTAGGCGGCCAGGAAGCCGAAGACGAAGAGCGGCCCGGAGTTGCCCTCCAGGTGCTGCCAGCTGAAGTGCAGCAGCGGCGCGGTGAAGACCTCCGGCAGCCGGGTGAGGTCGTGCGGCCGGATCCCGTACTGCAGCGCCAGTCCGTTCCGGTCCGCCCAGTTGCCGAGCTGGACCGTCCAGACCAGGCAGAGGAGGCCGAAGATCACGAAGAAGGCCTTGCGCGCCTCCGCGATCATCCGGGCCTCCGCGCTGCGCAGGTCGTGCTCCGCCATGTCCCTCTCCCCAGGCCGACGCGCGTTTTCCCCGATGGTAAGCCGATCGAGCGACACCCGGTCTGTCGCGACGGGCTCGGGCCGGGGACGAACCACACCATAACGAAATGACTGTTCGTCAGATGATCACCGTGGCACTGGCCACCGTGCTGCTCACCGGCGCGGGTGGCGCCCCGGCGGTGGCCACGGCCGCCCCGCCCCAGGCCGGGCAGCTGCCGGCCGCCAACGCGAAGCACCGGACCACAATCGACGACCCGGCCCAGTACGTCAATCCGTTCGTCGGCACGAAGCAGGGCGCCATCGACTTCGGCAACGGCGGCGGCGCGGGCAACACCTTTCCCGGGGCCAGCGCCCCGATGGGCATGGTCCAGTGGAGCCCGGACACCGTGACCTACCAGCACGGCGGCTACCTCTACAGCGACCAACGGATCCGCGGCTTCAGCCTGACCCACATCTCGGGCGCGGGCTGCGGCGACTACGGCAACATCCCGTTCCTGCCGATCGTCGGCGACACCCCGGTGGGCCACGAGACCTTCTCGCACGACCACGAGTCGGCCACGCCGGGCAGCTACGCGGTCACCTTCGACAACGGCCTGCGCACCGAGCTGACCGCCACTCAGCGCTCGGGGACGGCCCGGTTCAGCTACCCGGCCGGGCAGACCGCCTCGCTCACGGTGGACGCGGGCCGGGCCTTCAACAGCGCCAGCGGCTCGGTGACCATCGGGACCGACAGCATCTCCGGCTACACCGACGGCGGCGGCTTCTGCGGCTCGGACAACCGCTACCGGATCTACTTCACCGCCGTCTTCGACCACCCGTTCACCCGGGCCGGCATCGTGCAGGGCGGCCACCTGGACACCGGCCGGCGCACCGCGAGCGGGGAGAGCGACGGCATCGCCCCGCAGCCGCCGCGCACCGCCGCCGGCCAGGCCAAGCTCGCGGGCCACCGCGCGCCCGGGCAGGTCCTGCACCCCGACGCGCCGGACACCGGCTCCGGCGCGCAGGCGCTGGTCTCCTTCGACACCCGGGACAGCAGTACCGTCACCGCCCGGGTCGGCATCTCCTTCACCAGCGCCGAGGGCGCCCGGGCCAACCTGGACGCCGAGCAGGGGCAGCGCGGCTTCGACCAGATCAGGGACGCCACCCGCGCGGCCTGGAACGACCTGCTGGGCCGGATCGCGGTGGCCGGTGGCACCAGCACCCAGCTGCGCACCTTCTACACCGCGCTCTACCACTCGTTCCTGCACCCGAGCGTGCTCAGCGACGTGGACGGCCACTACCCGGGCTTCGACGGCAAGGTGCACAGCACCGATCCCGGGAGAGTCCAGTATGCCGACTTCTCGGGCTGGGACGTCTACCGCTCCGAGATGCAGCTGATCGCCCTGCTGGCCCCCAAGGAGGCCTCCGACATCGCCCAGTCCGTGGTCAACCAGGGCACCCAGGCCGGCTACTTCGACCGCTGGACGCTGGCCAACGGCGGCACCGGGGTGATGGTGGGCGACCCGCTGCCGGCGATCGCGGCCGGCATGTACGCCTTCGGCGCCACCGACTTCGACGCCGCCGGCCTGCTCCGGCGCGCGCTGGCCGGCCGCGGCGACGACCGCGAGCGCCCGGGCCACGGGGTCTACGACGGCCAGGGCTATCTGCCGGTGGGCACCCCGGGGGTCTGGGGCTCGGCCTCCAGCACCCTGGAGTACAGCAGCGCCGACTTCGCGCTCTCCCAGTTGGCCGGCAGCCTGGGCGACACCGCCGACCACGACGCGCTGCTGCACCGTGCGGCCGGCTGGCGCAACCTGCTCAACGCCGACAGCGGCTACCTCCAGCCGCGCGACGCCGACCACGGCTGGCCGAGCTTCCGGCCCACCCAGCAGGACGAGTACGTTGAGGGCGACGCGGCCCAGTACACCTGGCTGGTCCCGTTCAACCACCGCGGGCTGTTCGACGCGATGGGCGGGAACGAGGCGGTGGTCCCGCGGTTGGACAGCTTCTTCGAGCAGCTGAACGCCGGCCCGGACGCGGCGCACGCCTACCTGGGCAACGAGCCCTCGCTGAACAGCCCGTGGACCTACGACTACGCGGGCCGTCCCGACCGCACCGCCGACGTGGTGCGCCGCGCGGTGACCACGCTGTTCGGCGACACGCCCGAGGGCGAGGTGGGCAACGACGACCTGGGCGAGATGTCCTCCTGGGCGGTCTGGGGCATGCTCGGGCTCTACCCGCAGGCCCCCGGCCGGGCCGAACTCGTGCTGGCCAGCCCACTCTTCCCGCAGATCAGCGTCACCCGCGGCAACGGCCCCTCGATCGACATCAGCGCGCCCGGCGCCTCCGCGGACGTGCGGTACGTGCACGGGCTGCGGGTCGACGGCAACGCCTCCACCCGCCCCTGGATCGGCCCCGAGCTGATCACGAACGGCGGCACCATGGAGTACGAGCTGGCCGCCGACCCCGACCCGGCCTGGGGCCACGACCCGCGCGACGCGCCGCCCTCCTTCGACGTCGGCCCGGCGCAGCCGGTGACCGGCCAGGTGACCGGCCTGGCCGGCAAGTGCCTGGACGTCGACGGCGGCAAGGACGACTACGGCACGCCCGTCCAGATCCGGGGCTGCGACGGCACGGACGGCCAGCGCTGGACGCCGGCGGGCGACGGGACGGTGCGCGCGCTGGGCCGCTGCCTGGACGCGGACCACAGCGGGACCGCCGACGGCACCGTGATCCAGCTCTGGGGCTGCGACGGCACCGGCGCCCAGCAGTGGTGGGCGCGGCCGGACGGTTCGCTCTACAACCCGCCGGCCGGCCGCTGCCTGGACGTCCCGCACAGCCGCAGCGCCGACGGGACCAGGCTCCAGCTCTGGGACTGCAACGGCACCGGCGCGCAGCGCTGGACGATGCCGCACTGAGCGGCGCCCGGGACTGACGGGCCGCCGGGCCGGCGGATCACTTCGCCGGCCTGGCGGCCTTCGTGGTCCTGGTGGGGGTCTTGGTGGCGGGCTTGGCAGCGGGCTTGGCGGCCTTCGCGGCCTTGGCCGCCTGCTTCATCTGCTGCTTGTAGGCACGGACCTGGGCGAGCGAGTCCGGGCCGGTGATGTCCGCCACCGAGCGGTGGCAGCCGTCCTCCCCGTAGGGCCCGGCTGCCTCGCGCCAGCCGACCGGGCGCACGCCGAACTGCTTGCCCAGCAGGGCCAGGAAGATCTGCGACTTCTGGGTGCCGAAGCCCGGCAGCGCGGTCAGCCGCGCCAGCAGCTCGGCCCCGTCGGCCGCGTCCCGCCAGACGGCCGCGGCCTCCCCGTCGTAGTGCTCCACCAGGTACTGGCAGAGCTGCTGGATCCGCTTGGCCATCGAGCTCGGGTAGCGGTGCACCGCGGGTCTGGCGGAGAGCAGCGCGGCGAAGGCGTCCGGGTCGTAGACGGCGATCTGGTGAGCGTCCAGGTCCTCGGTGCCGAGCCGCTGAGTGATCGTCAGTGGCCCGGTGAACGCGAGCTCAAGGAGCACCTGCTGGTCCAGGAGCATGCCCACCAGGGCGGCGAGCGGGCTGCGGCTGAGCAGTGCGTCGGCGTCCGGCTGCTGGGCGAGGTGGAGGGAGACGGCCATGGGATCCATGGTGGTCGAGGCCGTGGTCCGGTCATCCGAGCAACACGCCGTCGTGCGGTGCGGTCTGCGCCCGCGGGATCACCGGCGGGTGGAAAAGAGGAAACGGGAAACCCGGCGGATCCGGTTTCCCTGCCGCTCGTGCGTGCCAGACTTCATGCCAGAGGCGCCGCGAGGCGCCTGTTGACCGGACGACCGGGTCGCCCGGGCGGCGGTAGGTGGCGGGAGGGGAGCCCGCCGGTCCGGCTTGACGGGGTGGCATCTGGAGAGGGGGTTGGCATGGGCATGCCCGAAAGCTTCGGCGCGGAACTGCGGCGGCTGCGCCTGGCCGCTGGTCTGACACTGACTCAGCTCGGTGCGGCGGTGAGTTACAGCAAGGGGCATCTCAGCAAGATCGAGTTGGGGCAGAAGGTCCCGCCGACCGACCTGGCCCGCCGCTGTGACGTGATGCTCCGGGCGGACGGACGCCTGCTGGCGCTGGCGCCCCCCGTCGAACCGCGCCGTGGCCGGCCCGCTCGCCGTCAGGTGCTCGTGGCCGGCGCGGGCTCGCTGCTGGCCATCGGGCTCGGCGGCCCGGCGGCGGGGGAGGCGGTGGCGGGGGCCGCGATGGGACCGGGCGCGGGCGGGGTGTTCGGGGTGCCGGTCGCGGAGTTCGCGGGCTCGCCGGGCACCCTTGCCGATCCGCACATCACCCTCGCCGTCTTCCGTGCCCAGTTCGACCAGATGCGGCGGCTGGGCCAGATCTGCGGCCCGGCGACCGTGCTGCCGCTGCTCGCCGCCCAGCTCGGTACCCTGCGCGAGCTGGCCGGGAGGGCAGCCGCGAGCGACCGACCGCTGCTGCTGGCGCTCGCGGCCCGGTACGCCGAGTTCGCCGGCTGGATGGCGCAGGAGGCCGGCAGTGACCGGGCCGCGTTGCACTGGACCGAGCAGGCCGTGGCCCTGGCCGAGGCCGGCGCGGACCGTCAGCTGGCCGGCTACGCCCAGGTCCGCCGGGCACTGATCACCTTCTACGCCGGCGACGCCGTCCAGACCGTCGAGCTGGCCCGCCTCGCCCAGCACCCGGCGCTGCCGCCCCGGATCCGCGGCCTGGCCGCCCAGCGCGAGGCGCAGGGGCACGCCCTGGCCGGGGACCGGACGGCCTGCCTGCGCTCGCTCGACCAGGCCCGGGCCCTGCTGGCCCGCGCGGCGGCCGAGACCCCGCAGGCCGCCGGGGAGAGCGGACCAACCCTGGGGACCACCCAACTGGCCGACCCGGCCGCGATGGTGACCGGCTGGTGCCTGCACGATCTGGGCCGTCCGGGCGAGGCGGCCGTGGTGCTCGATCAGGAGTACGCCCGGATCGCCCCGGAGGCGCTGCGCACCCGGGCCCGCTACGGGATGCGCCGGGCGCTGGCCCATGCCGCCGCCGGTGAGATCGAGCATGCCTGCGCGCTGGCCGGCGAGTTGCTGGCGCTGACCGGGACCGTGCCGTCCGCGACCATCGCCAGCGACGTCCGCCGACTCGCCCGTGAGCTCTCCCGGTTCCGGGCCAACCGCGCGGTGCGTGCGCTCCAGCCGGCGCTGGCCGCCGCGCTGCGGCCGGATTCCACGCCGGGATTCGCCGGCTGACCGCTGGTCAGCCGCTGCCCGGCCACATCTGTTCCGTCCGTTCCGTCCGTTCCTTCACGAGGGAGATCAGCCATGCCCGAAATCTTCGTCAACTACCGCACCGGCGACGGCGAGGAGAGCGCGACCACGATCGAACGGGAGCTGTCCCGCCGGTTCGGCACCGACCGGGTGTTCCGGGCCGGCAAGTCGATCCAGCCGGGGCGGCGCTTCCCCAAGGAGCTGATCACCGCCGTTCGGCGCAGCCGGGTACTGATCGCGGTGATCGGCGAGGGCTGGACGGCGGCGCGGACCGCGGCGGGCGGGCCGGCGCTGGACGACCCGGACGACTGGACCAGGCGGGAGATCCTGGAGGCCTTCGAGTCGGGGGCCCTGGTGGTGCCGGTGCTGGTCGGCCGCAACACCAGGCTCAGCCGGGCCGAACTGCCCGCCGAGCTGGCCGAGCTGGCCGACTGCCAGTACCGGCGGCTGGACATGCGCAACGCGGACGCCGACCTGGCCAGGATCGGCGACGACCTGGCCGAGGCGATCCCCGAACTGGCGGCCGTCGACGCGGACCGGGGGGCGGTGCCGGGGGCGCGCCGGGTGCCGCAGGGGCAGGCCGGCCAGGACGCGCAGTCCGGTCCGGACAGCGTGCGCAACCAGGCCGGTGACGTGCACGGCCGGGCGACGCAGGGCCGCGACCACCGCAACCGCCAGCGCGACGGGGTGGGCCAGGTGGAGGGGGACCTCGGCACGTTCATCAACCACGCCGGCGGGCCGGTGCACACGGGCAGCGGGGACCAGCACAACCCGCAGTTCCACGGCGACGGCGTCAACTACGCCGAGGGGGACCAGCGGATCAACCAGCGCTTCGGCAGCCGTCGCGAGCGCCGGGACGACGGCCGGTGACACCGGACGGCGGCACCCGGATCGGTCGGGTGGACGGCCAGACCCACACGGGCAGCGGTGACCAGTACACCAACAACTACTGGTTCGTTGACTCCGCTGGGCGGTTGCGTCGCCGGGGCCGGCCGTACGGGGTCACCCTGGACGACCGCCGGTGGCTGCTGGGCCGCTTCGTCGCGCCGGGTGGTTACGGGGCCGCGAGCGACCAGTTGGGGGAGCCCGGTTCGGTGGTGCTGCTCGATGGTGCTCCGGGCAGTGGGCGGCGGACGGCCGCGATGATGCTGCTGCACGAAGTCACCGGCGAGGACGGCCGGTTCGAGGTCCTGACCGCCGGGGACACGGATCAGGAGGCACTGGAGGACGACCTCGACGCCGAGCCGGGTGACGGCTTCCTGTTCGACCTGTCGGCCTGTGACGAGCAGGGCTATGGTGCTGCGCTGCGCGGTCTGGCCCGCTACCGCGAGGTGGTGTCGCGGGTCGGGGCGCGGTTGGTCGCGGTGTTGCCCAACCGGCTCGAACACCTGCTGCTGCCCGAGTTGCTTCCGCTGGTGTGCCCGATCAACCGGCCGGAGGGCCGGCGGGTCTTTCAGCGCCACCTGCGGGCCCAGAAGATCGCGGTGCCCCCGGCGGAGCTGGAGATCCCTGCCCTGATCGCCCGGTTCGACACTGATCCGCTGCACCAACTGGCGACACTGGCAAGGCAGATCAAGGAGGCCAGCCGGAGCGGGCAGGCTGGGGACGGCTTCGCGCAGTGGCTTGCGCGGGCCGCCAAGGTCTCCGCGAAGCAGGTGGCCGATGCGGTGGCGAAGTTGGAGAGCCCGGAACGGGTCCTGCTGCTGGCAGCGGCCATGCTCAGCGGCGCGCCGGCCGACGCGGTCTTCGAGGCGGCCAACCGGCTGACACGACAGCTGAAGCAGGAGGAGCCGGTGGGGGTCGGGCTGGCCCGGGACGGCCTGATCAAGCGCCTGGATCAGAGCGGTGTGACCGTGGACCGGGCCGGCCTGGTGCGTTTCGACACGCTGGGCTACGACGAGGTGGTGCGCAGCCACTTCTGGGTCAACTACCCGGATCTGCGCGGCGACTTCCACACGTGGGTGCGGGAGTGCGTGGACAGTCCCAGCTCCAGGGCCGCTGTGAGTGTCGACCTCGGCCCGGCCGAACGGCGCAAGGTGGTCGAGCGGTTGGCCGAGCAGTGCCTGGCCACCAGGCGGCCGGAGGACATCTGGCAGCTGGTCGACACCTGGACCAGGCCGCCGCATGACGGTCTGCTGGTGCCCGAGGCTGCGCAGGTGCTGGAACGCGGCCTGACCGACGAGTCGTTCGCTGGGCAGTTCCGGGAGCAGATGCGCGGCCGGGCCAAGGGCAAGGAGGCGCTGCCTGTTCCGCTCGCCCGGGTGTTCACCGGACTGTGCGTCAACGTCCTGGCCAGGACGCATCCCGACCAGGCCGTGGTCCGCCTGCACCACTTGGCCCGCCGGCCCGGGGGAGTGGAGGTGGACGAGGCCCGGCGAGCGCTGCGGGAGCTGGCCGGATCAGAACGTCGACTGCGCCGACTTCTGCTGCGCCGTGTGCTGAGAGGGCTGGGGCGGTCGACCCCGGCGCGCGAGGATCTGGAGCTCTTCGAGTGGCTGGCCGATCCCGACTGGCTGCTCGGCGAACCGCTGGTGCTCGCCACGGCCGTGCCCGGCTGGCGGACGGTGATGCGGGATCCGGCGTACCCGTGGACGCAGCTGGCGCATCGCTGGCTCGACGCCGCCACCCGCCGTCCTGCCGACGCCGATCAGCTGCTCGGCGTCCTGGTGGCGGCGGCCACGGGCGAGGGCGCGGTGCTCGACCGGCTCTATCTGCTCGCCTGCGGCTGGGGAGGGCCCACCGGGCACACACCGCGGGCCGCCGTCGCCGCCCGCCTGCGGCAGCGGATCGACCGGGTACAGGGGCTGCGGCCCTTCGGCGGGGCCGGGGCCGTGCCGAATCAGTCAGCTCATCGTCAGAACAAGGAGGCAGAGTGACTTCCAGGAGCAGGACGCGGATTGTGGCGCTGATGTTGGTCGGGGGACTGGCCCCGGTGCTCATCGGCTGGCGGACGGGTGGGCCGCTGTGGCCGTGGAGCGTGGCCGGCGTGTTGGTGGCGGGTGTGGTGCCGTTGCTGCTGGCGCGCTCGGGCGGGCCCGCACCGGTGGACGAGCCGATCGGCGGGGTCTACGCCGCCGCGGCGTCCGCGCCCTATGAACCGCACGCGGCTACGCCACCGCCGTACCTGGGCAGCCCGTACGCCGTTCAGCAGCCGCCACCGGAACTTCCGTTCACGGAAGTCCGATTGGAGAACGTGCCGCTGCCCAGTCTGGAGCCCGAGTACGACTTCCTGCTCTCCGGGACGATCTGGTGGCGGCAGGTGAGAAACGCCGAGGCGGCCACGCACGTGCACCCGGAGGGGCTGGCGGTCGAGTCGGTACTGGCCCGGGCGCGCGCGGTCACCGAACGGGAGATCCCGCGGCGGTGCGAGCTGGTGCAGCGCCAGCTCGCGGGGGCGCTCGGTACTCAGGTGCGCGATGCCTCGGCCCGGGTGGAGGCGGGGGCGGGACGCCTCACGGTGACGCTGGCCCGCACCGACCTGGACCATCTGGAGCGGCTGGCGCAGATCCGTCGCTCGATGGAGAGCTGGGACGCCGAGCGGCGGCACGAGCAGAGCCGGCGGGCCTATCTGGGCGAGGACGTGCTCAAGTCGCCGGGCAGCGCGGTGGTGTGGTGGCTGACCCGGCACGGCGAGCAGGGCGATCAGGTCGAGCGGGCGGTGGAGCTGATCGGTCCGTTGGCGCAGCTGGCGGCGGCCGCCAACAACGAGGCGGTGCCGGAGGTCTTCCGGCATCTGGTGGAGGAGCCGGAGGAGGGGCCCTCGGTGGATCAGGCCGCGCAGTTCGAGGACCTGCTGGACGGCGTGGTCGGCGGGCTGCGGGACGCGGTGCGGGACGGCCTGCTGGACGGTCTGGCGCCGACGGGTGGCAGCGGGGGCGAGGAGCCGGCGACCGGGGATCCGGTGCTCGCCGCGGTCGACGGCCTGCTGGACCTCTTCGCGCTGGCCCCCGACTCGGCGGCGCGCCAGGTGGCGGCGCTGCGGCTGGCCGAGCTGGCGCAGAGCCTGGGCCGAACGGACCTGGCGGCCCGCATCTGGTCGGCGTTCGGTCCCCCGGCACCGGCCGAGCCCGGCGGGCCGACGCAGGCCGGTGGGTCGGCGGAGAGTGGTGGGTCGACGCAGGCTGGTGGGCCTGCGGAGGCTGGTGGGTCGGCGGAGGCTGGTGGGTCGGCGGAGGACGGTGGGCTGACGGAGCCGGCCGGGGCGAGCGAGCCGGAGCCGGGGGAGGCGGTGACCTCGCTGGGCCTGCACCTCGATGGCGACGGCCCGCCGCAGGACGGGGTGGACGATGAGCAGGATCCGCCGCAGTGGCCCTGGTCGCACCCGGACACCGGGTGGGGCGGCGAGGGCTAGGAGCGCGGTCGGCGGTTGCGGGGCGGGGCGGTGATTACCGGTCGGTAGTGGTGGATGGGAGGGGGGAGAAGGGCGGATTCCCCTTTTATCGGAATCCTCAGATAATCCTCAATTAATGCATCGATCCGGCCTCAAAGGGTTACCAGAATTTCCGCTCCGGGTTACGTTGCCAGGCAACGCGCGGAGCATCCCCCCGCCGCGCAGGAGAGGTAGCGAAACACCTATGAGCACGGACATCCCCAAGCGCTCGAAGGCCGGATCGCCGGTCGCCGCACCCAGGGCGGCAGCCGACGGCGCCGCCCCGGCCGGTCCCGGCGGGCATGGCGGTCACGGCGGTGACGGGCACCTGCAGGCCGGTCTGAAGAACCGGCATCTGTCGATGATCGCGATCGGCGGTGTGATCGGCGCGGGCCTGTTCGTCGGCTCCGGCGCCGGGATCGCGGCGACCGGACCGGGCATCCTGCTCTCGTACCTGCTGGCCGGTGTGCTGGTGGTGATGGTGATGCGGATGCTCGGCGAGATGGCCGCGGCAGACCCGCAGAGCGGGTCGTTCTCGGCCTACGCGGACCGGGCGCTCGGGCGCTGGGCGGGCTTCACGATCGGGTGGCTCTACTGGTTCTTCTGGGTGGTGGTGCTGGGCGTCGAGGCCACCGCCGGTGCGAAGATCCTCAACGGCTGGCTGCCGAGCGTGCCGCAGTGGGCGTTCGCGCTGCTGGTGATGGCCGTGCTGACCTCGACCAACCTCTTCTCGGTCGCCTCCTACGGTGAGTTCGAATTCTGGTTCGCCGGGATCAAGGTCGTCGCGATCGCCGCGTTCATCGTGATCGGTCTGCTGGCGGTGTTCGGTGTGCTGCCCAACACCCACGCGGTCGGCACCACCAATCTGTTCGGCCACGGTGGTTTTCTTCCGCACGGTGTCGGAGCGGTCTTCAGCGGCATGCTGACGGTGGTCTTCGCCTTCATGGGCAGTGAGATCGTCACCCTGGCGGCAGGCGAGTCGAGCGACCCCGAGCGGGCGGTCAGCAAGGCGACCAACAGCGTGATCTGGCGGATCGGCATCTTCTACCTCGGCTCGATCGCGATCGTGGTGACCCTGCTGCCCTGGGACTCGGCCTCGGTCAAGGGCAGCCCGTACGTCGCGGTGCTGGAGCACGTCGGGATCCCCGGGGCGGGCCAGGTGATGAACGTCATCGTGCTGACCGCGGTGCTCTCCTGCCTCAACTCCGGCCTCTACACCGCCTCCCGGATGGCCTTCTCGCTCGGCCGGCGCGGCGACGCGCCGGCCGCCTTCGCCAAGGTGACCAGCCGGGGCGTGCCGCGCACCGCGATCCTGGCCTCGGTGGTCTTCGGGTTCGTGGCGGTCTTCTTCAACTACACCTCGCCGAACACCGTCTTCCAGTTCCTGCTGAACTCCTCCGGTGCGGTGGCGCTCTTCGTCTGGCTGGTGATCTGCGCCTCGCAGCTGCGGATGCGCCGGATCATCGAGCGCGAGTCGCCCGAGCGGCTGACCGTGCGGATGTGGCTCTTCCCGTACCTGACCTGGGCGACCATCGGGCTGATCGCCTTCGTGGTGATCTACATGTTCACCGACCACGACGGGCGCAACCAGATGATCCTCTCGCTGGCGGCGGCCGCGATCGTGCTGGCGGCGGCCAAGGTGGTGGACTCCCGCCGGAAGGCGGCGGCAGCGCCCGTCGACCAGGGCTTGTCGGACAAGCCCTAGTGAGCTGGTTCGGAGATGCGTGAGCAGTAGCGGCAGATCCGGTCGATGATCTGGTCGGCGGTCTTGGTCCACTTGAACGGCTTCGCGTTCTCGTTCCAGACCTTGATCCAGCCTTCGAGGCTGGCCCTGAGGTCGTCCAGCGAGCAGTGGACGCCCCGTTCGGGGCAGCGCCGTTGCAGTTCGGCGAACCACCGCTCGACCTGGTTGATCCACGACGAGTACGTCGGGGTGAAGTGCAGCTGGAAGCGGGGATGTGCCAGCAGCCGGCGGTGCACGACGGGGGCCTTGTGAGCCGAGAGGTTGTCGCAGATCACGTGGACCGCCAGACCGGGATCGGTCTGGCGGTCGATCTCGTCGAGGAAGTCACGGAAGTCCACCGCCCGATGCTGGGCCGACAGCTTCCCGATCACCTTCCCGGTCGCGATGTCCAGCGCCGCGAACAGGTCGACGGTGCCGTGCCCTACGTAGTCGAAGCTGCGGCGTTCGGGCACCCCGGGCAGCATCGGCAGCACCGGCACTGTCCGCTCCAGCGCCTGAATCTGCGGCTTCTCGTCGACAGCGAACACCGCCGCGTTCGCCGGCGGCGCCAGGTAGAGGCCCACCACGTCCCGGATCTTGTCGATCAGCAGTGGATCCGGGGAGACCCTGAACACCTCCGTGCGCCAGGGTTGCAGTCCGAACGCGTGCCAGATCCGCAGCACGCTGGACGGCGAGATGCCGACCCTCTCGGCCAACTCGCGCTTGGACCAGTGTGTGCCGCCCTGCGGGACCTCCTCCAGGGTTCGCACCACCACCTCCTCCACCTGGGCATCGGTGATGGTGCGCGGCACCCCGGGACGCGGCTCGTCGAACAGCCCGCCGAGCCGCTCGCGTAGGAAGCGGGCCCGCCACTTCGTCACGGTCGAGCGGTTCACTCTCAGCTGGGCAGCCACCGCGATGTTGCTGCCGCCCTCCGCGCACGCCAGGACGATCCGTGCCCGCAGAGCCAGACCCTGCGCGGTCGTCCGACGCTTCACCCAACCCTGCAACACCTGCCGCTCCGCCTCGGAGAGCAGCAACGGCTCCAGCCTGCTGTCACCCACCCACCCAGGACACCGCTCTCACGGCCCCGGTCACAGTCGTTTCCCAAAAGTCGGTACGGACGGCAACTCATGAGGCGACGGACCGACTCCGAACCAGCTCACTAGCCCCGGGCCGGCAGCACGTCCTGGATCCGGGAGAGCGCGAACTCCTCGTGGCCGTCGCTCAGATGGCACCAGCCGTAGAGGAACGGCGGGTCGAACTCCAGCTCGCTGAGGGTGCGCATGGTGCGGTCGCCCGAGGGGCTCTGGTAGGCGATGGTGACCGCCCGCTCGAAGCGGATCGCGCTGGCCAACCGGCGGACCGCCGAGGGTGTCAGCTGCTGGGCGCGCACGGCCAGCGCCTCGGCGGTCTCCTCGGTCCGCTCGTCCACCTCGCAGTCGGCGGGGTCCGGCGCGCTCGGGGCGGTCAGCAGCCGGTGGGCGAGCGCGCGCAGTTCCTCGGCGGCGGGGGCGCCGCGGGCCGGCCGCCCCGGCGCCCTGCGCTGGGCGGGCAGCGGCAGGGCCCGTTCGGCGGGGGCCCGCTCGACCTGGACCGTGCCGTCGTGGCCCTCCGCCACCGGCGCGTAGCCCTCGGCGCGCAGCGCGGCCAGGGTGCTCTCCGGGCCGGCCGCGCTGAGCAGCACGGTAGGAGCCAGCAGGCGCAGCCGCAGCGTGGTGAGTCTGCGGTGCGCGGCGAGTTCGGCGAGCAGCCCGGGGTCGGTGCCGTGCAGCACGCAGCCCGGCTCCAGCACCCGGATCCGGCCGTGCCGGCGCGCGGTGTCGCTGATCAGGTAGGCCAGCGGCTGCGGGAGCTGTGCCACGCCGCCGCCGGTGACGCTGATCGCGGCCAGCTCCTCGGCCAGGGCCTGCGGGGTGCGCCCGGCGTCCAGCGCGCGGCGGACGCCGGCGGGGGTGAAGCGCCAGACCGAGGCGGTGCCCCGGGACTCCCGTTCGGCGGCGGCGTCCAGCAGGGCGGCCAGCGCGGCGGTCGGCGGTCCGGTCACCACGGCGGTCAGGTCGGTGCCGAGCCGGGCCCGGTCGGCGGCCGCCGGGAGCAACCGACCTGCACGGTCGAGCAGCGCGTCCGGCTGCTCGGCGGACTGCGCGGCCAGTGCCGTGCCCAGCGGCGAGAGGGTGCCGCGGGCCACCAGGCCGAGCAGCTCGGCCTCGTGGATCACCAGCGCGAACGGCGTGCTGTCCTGCGGGAGCTGGTCGACCAGCGGGCGGTGCCAGCCGGCCAGCCGGCCCAGGCCCGCCGAGCGCGCCGCACCGTACCCGTCCGGCAGGCGGCCGGCCGCGGTGAGCACGCCGCGCCTGGCGTGCCGGCAGCCCGGGCTCGTCGGACGGCTGATCAGCGCGGGCCAGGATTTGCCGTCGCGGTCCTGGGTGGCGGTCGGGGTGAAGGGCAGTGTCCACCAGGCGAGCGTCAGCTCGACCAGCTGCCCGGCCGGATCGCGCTCGGCCCAGGCGTCGTAGGCGGGAGTGACGGCGAGCAGTCCGCCGCCCGCCTCCGGATCGGGGGCGCGCTTGCTCGGGGCGACCACCCGGCGCGGGCCGCCCTTGACGCCCGTCCTGGTCGGCGCCGAATCGCCCGCGCCGACCAGCAGACCGGCCGCGAAGGCGCTCTCCAGCACCAGCCGCACCACCGCCTCCGAGCACTGGGTCTGCTTGCCGAGCCGGCCCAGCTCGCGCGGCCCCACCCCGCCGGTCTTCAGCAGCACCGGTGGCCGGGCCGCGCACTCGGCCAGCACCGAGGCCGCCTGGGCGCCGAACGCGGTGGCGGCCGAGACCGTCTCGCGCTCCACCTCGGCCGCGCTGATGCCGACCAGCTCGGGCTCGGGAGGCTTCGGGTCGAACGGGGCGTGCCAGTTCGGGCCGCGCAGCGCCAGGGTGACCTCGGCGGGCATCCGGGCCGGTCCGTAGCCGTGGTGGGCGCGGACCAGCAGCCCGCGCTCGCGCGCCCAGCGCGCGGCCCGGCCCGTCTCGCCGGAGGCCGAGACCGCCAGTGCCCGCAGCGCCACCCCGGACTGCGAGCTCTCCGCCAGCAGCGGCCCGACCCCGGGCGGCGCGCCGGCCACCACGGCGGTCAGCCAGGCCCGATCGGCGAACCGCTCGGTCAGCACCTCCAGGCGCTGCCGCTTGGCCACCGGTACCCGCAGCCGCAGCAGGGCCAGCATGGACCGCAGCTCCTCGGAGGTGGCGTCGGCCAGCAGTTCGGCGACCGGCGGCTCCAGGCCCAGGGCGCTGGGCCAGACCTGGCGCAGCGCGGGGACCCAGTGCAGCAGACCCTGCTCGCCGGGCCAGACCAGCGCCTGGCCGGCCAGCGCCTGCAGCGCGGTGTCCAGCCCGGCCGCGCGCTCGCCGGTGGCGGCGTCCAGCAGCTGCGCCAACTCGGCGCGGGAGCCCGGGGATCCGATCGCGACCAGGGCCTCGGCCGTCTGCAGGCAGGGCAGCGGGAGACGGCGCAGCACCGCGGTGACCGAGGCCGGGCGGGCCAGCCGCTCGGCCAGCTCGGCCAGGCCGCGCGGGGCGGGCTCGGCCGCGCTGTCGGGGCGGGCCCGCAGCAGCCGGAAGAGCCGATCCTCGTCGAGAGCGCGCAGCCAGGCGCTCAGCTCGGGGTGGGAGGACTCGGTGATGACGGCTCACCTCGCTCGGTGCAGGTGGTCGGCGGCCCGCGCCGGCGCTCCCGTCCGTTGACCCCGGGGATCCGTCTCGGGCTGCGATGACTCTGTAACGGAGCGTCAGTCTAGTGGGCCGTGCGGCCGCGGGGGCCGGTTCGGCGGGATCCGCCGGGCCGGTGGGCGCGCGCGGCGCGGGCCGCGCACCACGCGGGAGCGTGCGCCCTAGCGCGGCTTCTGCGCCTCGATCAGGAAACGCTTGGTGTGTGCCACGAACGGGCCCTGGCGGCGGATGAGTTCGTCCAGCTCGCGCAGCTTGTCCCGGTACTGGTCGACGGTGAACCCCGGCACCATCCAGATCACCTTGCGCAGGAAGTAGACCACCGCGCCCACGTCGTGGAACTCGGTGCGCAGCGACTCGGCCCGCAGGTCGACCACGGTCAGCCCGGCCGCCTCGGCCGCCCGCCGGGCCTGCTCGGGGTGGCGGGCGCCGCAGACCTGCTCCGGCTGCGGGCCGAGGAAGAACTCGACCAGCTCGAACACGCTGGCCGGGCCGACCTGCTGGGAGAAGTAGCTGCCGCCGGGACGCAGCACCCGGGCGATCTCGTCCCACCACACCGTCACCGGGTGCCGGCTGACCACCAGGTCGAAGGCTGCGTCCCCGAACGGCAGCGGCGGCTCGTCCTGGTCCGCCACGACGGCCACGCCCAGCGGGTGCAGCAGGCGGGTGGCCTTGGCGACGTTGGGCGGCCACCCCTCGGTCGCCACCGTCAGCGGCGCCCGGTGCGAGGCGCCGGCCAGCACCTCGCCGCCGCCGGTCTGCACGTCCAGGGCGGAGTGGGCCTGCGCCATCCGCTCGCCGAGCAGCCGCTGGTAGCCCCAGGACGGCCGCTGTTCGGTGGCCCGGCCGTCCAGCCAGGAGAAGTCCCAGCCGGCCACCGGGACGCTCTCGGCCTCGGCCACCAGCTCGTCGAACGTCCGCATGTCCTCGCCCATGGGGCGATCATCGCAGCCCGGGGTGGGACGGGCCACCGCTTTTCCGTACAAGTCGGGGGGCCCCCCGGGGGGGGGGCCCCCCGGGGGGGGGGGGGGCGCGGGGGGGGGGGGGGGGGGGGCCGCGGCCCCCGACCCCCCCGGGGGGTTGACCCCCCGCGGGGACGCGGCGGGGGAGGGGCAGTGGG
>NZ_JBIBIJ010000010.1:0-145763 GCF_042957465.1 Kitasatospora sp. NPDC008050 | reverse complement strand
GGGCCGCGCCCACCTGCTCGTCGACCGCCCGCTGGCCCGCCCCCTGGGGGCGATCAGCGCCGCCGGGGGGGGGCGGGCCCACCGCTTTCCCGAACACGGGGGGCGCCCGCGGGGGGGGGCCCCCTGCCGGTCGGCTACTTCTAGTCGGCTACTTCCGGCCGTGCCAGTCGAACCGGTACGCCCGGTAGGTGTTCACCCCCGTCGGGAACGCGGCGTTGAAGAGCAGTTCGCCGGACCGGCCGAACTCGGAGACGTAGGGCAGGGATCCCCAGCCCACCACGAGGTCGCCACTGCGGAGCGTCTGCGCATTGCCCTGCGAGGAGGCGCTCAGCCCGGCCGGCTGGTCGACGGACTTCACCAGGGTCGCCCGGTGCGTGCGCTGGTCCAGACGGACCGTGACCACGCGGCTGTACGGCAGCTCGGAGACGGCACCGGCCCCGGTGTTGGCGACGCCCGCCGACTCGTTGTCGAAGAAGGTGTAGAGGCCGTTGCCGAGCGGCTGCGGGTCGTGCTGCCAGGAGAAGATGGTCCCGGCGCTGTTCAGCTTCTGGCCGGGGGCTGCCGCCAATTCGAACGAGCTTGCCTTGCCGCCGAGTTGCCAGCTGATCCGGCCGGTGTGCCGGGGCACCTGGTAGGTGGTCCAGGTGTTGCGCGCGTCCAGCAGCAGGTCGCCGTTGGTGTCCAGCTTGACGGCGTTGAGGTGGAACCAGTCCCACGGTGTGCTCGACGAGGACGGCAGCGGCTGCTCGCTCTGCGCGTACGGCACGTGGTCGGCGCTGTTCCACTCGAAGAGCACCTTGCCGGTGCGGATGTCGACCTCCTGCACGATCCCGTCGATCACCTTCTGGTCGGCGCGGCCGCCGATCGAGGTGAGGTTCGCGGTCGCCTCGGTGTAGGAGATGATCAGCGCGGTGTTCTGCGGGGTGATCAGGAACTCGTGGCCGTCGGCGGAGTAGCCGTTCCCGGCCTTGACCTCGCCGATCTTCTGGTAGTGGTCGTTGTAGATGACATCGACACCGCTGGCCAGCCCGCCCAGGTTGGTGCCCTGCCACCAGGTCAGCACCGGCTTGCCCTGGTAGGTCTGCTTGCGGAAGTCGGCGGCCTGCAGGCCGGCCGGTACCGCGTGGGACCAGACGGTCCGTCGGCCGTCCGGGCTGAGGATCTCCACGCCGCTGGCGTAGGTGCTGGTGGCAGAGGTCGGCGAGAGGAAGAGGTCTCCGCCGGTGCTCCCCGCCTTGTCGGTCAGCACGGTCACCGGCGGCAGCGGCAGGGTGCCCGGTGTCGCGGCCGGTGTCGCTCCTGCTGTCGTGGCCGCGGCGCCGGCCACCGGCAGTGCGGCCAGGAAGGTGGCGGTCGTGGCCAGCGCCAGGGCGCGCGCGGTCCAGGTGTGCTTTCGCATGGTGGTCCTTCGTCAATCACTGGAGAGCGAAGTCGAGTTCAGGGAGGTTGGGCAGCCCGGGGCGTGTCGGCACGGGGCTGCACGGGGCTGCACGGGGCTGCACGGGTCGGCACGGCTCAGGGCCGGCGACCGGGCGGACGGGCGCAGGGGTGGCGGGGCAGCCCGGCCGGCGCGTCAGGAGCGGCGGGGTGCTCGCGGGGTGGTGGCGCTCAGCAGGCGCGACAGGCAGCGGAACAGACTCGCAGGAGGTCGATGTGACCGCGAGTCGTCAGGGTGAGGGCAGGCCGCTGCATGCGGGGGAAGTTAGTCGGACCGCGCGTCGGGTGTCAACGTCCGCCCGCATCGTGGGCCCTGGCGTCCAGGGGGTGCGGTGGTGCTGCGGCGGCGTCAGCGGTTGAGGTAGGCGAGCACCGCGAGCACCCGCCGGTTGTCGTCGTCCGAGGGCTGCAGGCCCAGCCGCAGGAAGATCGACGCGGTGTGCTTGGCCACCGCCCGTTCAGTGATCACCAACTGCTGGGCCACGGCGGCGTTGGAGCGGCCCTCCGCCATCAGGCCGAGCACCTCGCGCTCCCGCGGAGTGAGCGAAGCCACCGCGCTGTTGCCGGAGTTGCGGGTGAGCAGGCGGGAGATCACCTCCGGGTCCATCGCGGTGCCGCCGTTCGCCACCCGGCGCACGGCGTCGACGAACTGGTTGCTGTCCATCACCCGGTCCTTCAGCAGGTACCCGATCCCGCCGGTTCCATCGGCCAACAGCTCCCTGGCGTACAGCTGTTCCACGTACTGCGACAGCACCAGGACCGGCAGGCCGGGGGTTTGCCGCCGCGCCTGAAGGGCCGCGCGCAGACCCTCGTCCGTGAAGGTCGGCGGCAGCCGGACGTCCACGACCAGGACGTCCGGCTTCTCGGCGGCCACTGCGGCGAGCAACTCAGGCCCGGTTTCCACGGCCTGAGCGACCGTCACTCCATGGGCCTGGAGCATCCGGGTCAGGCCGTCCCTCAGGAGGAAGAGGTCTTCGGCGATGACAACGCGCACGGGATCTCCAGTGAGGTAATGGTCGGGCCGCCGGGCGGGCTACTGACGGCGAGCACGCCGTCGAACGCGGCCAGCCGCCGCTCCAGGCCGCGCAGTCCGGTTCCGCGGGACGGGTCGGCACCGCCGCGGCCGTCGTCGACGACGCCGATCCTGAGCGCATCGCCAGTATGGCCGATCTCGATCCAGACCCGGCGGGCACCCGCGTGCTTGGAGGCGTTGGCCAGCAGCTCGTTCACGGCGAAGTAGGCCGCCGACTCCACCGGCACCGGCGCCCGGGCCGGCAGGGTGCCGGACAGCTCGGCGACCAGCGGCAGGTCCAGGGCCAGGGCGCGCACCGCGTCCACCAGGCCCCGGTCGGCCAGGACGGGCGGGTGGATGCCCCGGACCAGGTCGCGCAGTTCGCCCAGGGCCTTGACCGAGGACTGCTTGGCCTCGGTCAGCAGCGCCCGCGCGGCCGCCGGGTTGGATTCGAAGAGCTGTTCGGCGGCGTTCAGCGTCATGCCCATCGCCACCAGCCGGGCCTGGGCGCCGTCGTGCAGGTCGCGTTCGATCCGGCGCATCTCGGCCGCGCCGCTGTCGATGGTGTTGGACCGGGTGATCGCCAAGTGGTCGACCCGCTGTATCAGTTGGGCCTCCCGGGTGGGCCCCAGCAGTCGGCTCGCCAGGTTGCCGTAGCCGGTCAGCAGGCGGGGTGCGGCCCGCAGCAGGGCGGCGGATTCCAGCAGGCAGAACAGCACGGCCAGGCTGATTCCGCCCGCGCCCGGGGGTGTGTGCTCGATCAGCAGGTAGTCGAGGGCGTAGACCGGCAGCGCCGAGGCCGGGAGCAACAGCAGGAGCAGGACGAAGCCGGCGACCGCGTTGAGCCCGGTCCACAGCAGGTCGCGCCAGGTCGCCGGGTCCCCCAGCAGCCAGCCGACCCGCTGTCCGAAGGTGGTCTGATCACCCGTCGGCGCCGGCCGGTACGGATCGGCCACCGCCACCGCGCACCACTGCCCGAGCAGCCGCCTGGTGTGCCGTACCACCCAGCGCACGCGTGGTACCAGCAGGCTGAGCAGCACCAGGCCCAGCAACGCCCAGACGTGGTACGGGCCGTGCGTGGTGATGGCGCTGGTGCCGTCGTCCAGGAACATCTTTGCCACGCAGACCATCGCCAGCGGCGGGATCGCGCCGGCCGACGACACCGCGCACAGCGCCGCCCCGCGGCCGATCGCCGACACCCCGCTGCCGATCCAGCCGAACGGCCGCTGCCGTCGGGCCGGGCGGGCCGGTGCTGTCTCCATAGCGCTCACTGCTGGTCCTCCTCCCCTGGGATCACTTCCGGCGTCAGTCTTCCGGACTCGCGGCGCCCGCACAGGGGTGCTGGACCCCGAACCCTGGGGTGTACTCAGGTACACCCCAGGACACCGCTCAGCCGTATGTCCCCGCCGGGTGCCCGTTCACTAGCGTGGTTGCCGTTCGTCAGACCGATCCGCGGCGGACGCCGATCCGTGGCGGACGCCGAGCCGTGGAGGGACACCATGACCACACCGATCATCGAGATCCGCGACGTGAGCAAGACCTACGACACCGGGCGCCCCGCCCTGGCCGAGCTGAACCTGGAGGTCCGTGCGGGCGAGGCGCCGGCCGTGCTCGGCCGCTCGGGCAGCGGGAGGTACGCTGCTCAACCTGATCGCCGGGCTGGACCGGCCGACCGGGAGCACGGTCATGGTGGGTGGCGGGCTGGTCATCGCCACCCTGGGCGCCCTGCTCCCCGCCACCTGGGCCGCCCGCACCAGCACGGCGACGGCGCTGCGTACGGAGTAGCGGGCGCGGTCAGCCCGCCTTCCCGCAATCTCAGCCCTGGTAGGGCCGGTCGGCGCGGGCCGCCCGCAGCGCCCGTCCCCACCAGGTCAGTTGACCGAGCATGCCCTTGGCCGCGCCCTCGCTCACGGCCGTGTCGCGCGGTGTGCCGTCCTCGGTGAGCCCCGACCACGGCCCGTGCAAGCTGACCGAGTCGCGCACCGTCATGGCGTGCAACTCGGCGAAGATCAGCCGCAGCTGCTCGACCGCGCGAAGGCCGCCGCCGAGTCCGCCGTAGGAGACGAAGCCGACCGGCTTGGCCTGCCACTGCGCGTGGTGCCAGTCGATGAGGTTCTTCAGGGCGGCCGGGAAGCTGTGGTTGTACTCGGGGGTGACGACCACGAAGGCGTCGGCGGCGGCCAGTCGCGGCGACACCCCGGCCAGCGCGGCCTCGGCCTCGGGGCTCGCCGTGCCGCCCCAGCCGGGCATGACCAGCGGCAGTTGGACGTCCGCGAGATCGATGACGTCCAGTTCCAGGCCCTCGTCGCCGGTGGCGGTGGTGAGGAACCAGTCGGCGACGGCGCGGCCGTGGCGCCCCTCGCGGACGCTGCCGATGATCACGGCGATGCGCAGGGGAGCGTCCTGGGCGGCGGGCAGGGCTTCGGCGGCGGCAGGCATGGCGGTGTCCCCTCGGGTGGCGGGTCGGCCGCTTGGTGCGGCCCCCTGTCCGGTAAACTACAACGACCGTTGTAGAAATTACAACGACCGTTATAGAAGGTTCAGTGTTGCGGAAGGAAGCGCGTGTGAGCGGCGGCAGCGGAGCCACGGACGGAGTCGGGGGAGAAGCCCGGATGGAGGGCGCCGGGGGCCGGATCCCGCCCCGGAAGCAGGAGAAGCGCAACGCGATCGCGAGCGCCTCCCGCGCCGTCTTCGGTCGCGAGGGCTATGCGCGCGCCTCGGTCGACGCGCTCGCGGCCGCGGCCGGCGTCTCGACGCGCACCCTCTACAACCACTTCCCTGGCGGTAAGGCCGAACTCTTCCGCGCGGTGGTCACCTGGACCTCGGGCGAGGTGCGCGACGCCCATCTCGCCCCGATCCGCGCCCTGTTGGACCCCGCGCGCCCGCCCCGCGCGGAGGACCTCGAACGTGACCTGGTCGCCCTGGCCCGTGCCTTCGTCGGCCTGATGGCCGACTGCCCGGACCACTTCGCGCTCGTCCGCCACATCCACGCCGAGGCCGACCACGTTCCCCCCGAGCTCCTCGAAGCCTGGCGGGACGCGGGCCCCGGCCCCGTCGGCCGCGCCCTCGCCGACGCGATGGCCGGCCTCGCCGAAGCAGGCCTGATCGACGTCCACGGGGACCCGGCTCTGACGGGCAGCCACTTCACGGCCCTGGTCACGCACTCGATCGTGCAGCTCTCGCATTACGGCGTCCGCCCTCTGCCCGAGGAGCAGAACGACCACCTGATCACCGGCGGCGTCGCAGCCTTCCTGCGGGCGTACCGGAGGCGCTGAGCAGCGGCGATACCCATGCGGACGGTGCGATGCCGACTTGGTCCTGGTCCGCGGCGCGGGGCGCGTGATGGGCTGGCGGCATGATCGAGACCGTGACTCCGACCGGTGCGGTAGCACTGGTGACCGGAGCGAACAGAGGCATCGGGTTCCAGGTAGCCCGCCAACTGGCCGAGCGTGGCCTGACCGTGGTGATCGGCGCCCGCGACCCCGAGCGCGGCCGCGCCGCCGCCCGGGCGATACGGGCCGCCGGGGCCGACGCACACCCGGTGACGCTGGACGTCACCGACCCGGCGACCGTGCGCCGGGCCGTGGGGTGGATCGATGAACGGTTCGGGCGGCTGGACGTGTTGGTCAACAACGCGGGAACGGCCGATGATCCGGGACACCGGCCCAGCGCGGCGGACCTCGACCTGGTCCGCGAGGTCTTCGAGACCAACGTCCTCGGCGTGCTGACCGTCACCAACGCGATGCTCCCGCTGATGTACCGGTCGGCCGCCCCGCGCATCGTCAACGTGTCCAGCGGCATGGGCTCGCTGACCATCCAGAGCTCTCCGGAGAGC
This sequence comes from Kitasatospora sp. NPDC008050, assembly GCF_042957465.1. NCBI lineage: Bacteria > Bacillati > Actinomycetota > Actinomycetes > Kitasatosporales > Streptomycetaceae > Kitasatospora > Kitasatospora sp. NPDC008050. Next base: position 139,479 of record NZ_JBIBIJ010000010.1, on the reverse strand, counting down.
TACCTCGCGAAGGTGCCGGCCGCTGCCGCCTACCCGGCCTCCAAGTCCGCGCTCAACGCGCTGACCATCCAGTACGCCAAGGAGCTGCGGCCGCACGGCTTCCTCGTCAACGCCGTGACGCCCGGTGCGTGCGACACCGACCTGACCAAGGAGCTGCAGGAGGCCGGCTTCACGATCACCCGGACGGCCGCCCAGGGAGCGGCCGTTGTCGTCCGCCTGGCCACCCTGGGCCCGGACGGACCGACCAGCGGCTTCTTCGACGAGGACGGTCCGGTGCCCTGGTGACGGTGGCGACGGGACGCCGCAGCTGAGCCGTGACGGGCGATCAGCGCGGCGGGCTAGTGTGCCCGGCATGGATCTGCGTCGCCTGCGGTACTTCGTGGCCGTGGCCGAGGAACTGCACTTCGGTCGCGCGGCGGCCCGGCTGCACATGTCGCAGCCGCCGCTGAGCCGGCGGATCCGCGAGCTGGAGGACTCGCTGGGCACCCGGCTGTTCGACCGCTCGGCCCAGGGCGTGCGGCTGACCGCCGCAGGGACGGTGCTGCTGGCCGAGGCCCGGGAACTGCTGGAGGCGGCGGAGCGGGCGAGCGAACGCGTGCGGCAGACCGCCGGACTGCGCACCATCGTGGTGGGCACGGTGGCCGGGGCCGGCCGTGGTCTGGGCCCGCGCGCCGCCGAGGCCTTCCGGCGCAGCCACCCGAACGCGCTGGTGCGGCTGCGGGAGACCGGGATCAGCGATCCGACCGCGGGGCTGCGGGCCGGCACGGTGGACGTCGCGCTGACCCGGCTGCCCTTCGACACCGCGGGGCTGGCCGTCCGGGTGCTGGCGAACGAGCCGGTGGTCGCGGTGGTGCCCGCCGGGGACCACCTGGCGCGCCGGGAGAGCGTGGCGGTGGCCGAACTCGCGGACCGGCCGTGGATGCGGCTGCCGCAGGATGCGGACCCGGCCTGGCGGCGCTACTGGCTCGGCCAGGCGGGGCGCGGCGCCGCCGCCTCGTCCTCCTCCTCCGCTGCACCGGCGACGGGATCTCCTCAGGCACCCGACTGCGGGGGCCCGGTGGTCCGCGCGGTGGCCGAGTGCCTGCACGCCGTGGTCTGGCAGGGCGCGGTCGGCATCCTCCCGGCCGGCGCGGCCCGCCACCACCGCACCGAGGGCGTGGCCTTCGTCCCGCTCGCCGACTACCCGCCCAGCCGCGTGGTCCTTGCCTGGCCCGCCGCCAACCCCGACCCCGCCATCGCCGCCTTCGTCGAGGCCGCAGCCGCCTCGGCCTGAGTGGGGCGGGGGCAGGGGCGGGGGCCTGCGGTCTTGGCGGCGCCTTGACGTCCAGGCTCTTGACGACAGCGCGTCGATCGGACCCGATGCCGGCTCGCGGCCGCGTCGGCGGGCCTGTCACCCCGCTGAGCTGGGCTCTGCCGCGCCACCCGTCCTGGGCCGGTGCTTCGGCGGTTCGTGGAAGTCTTGACGGCATCCTGATGCCCGGGCTCTTGAGATTACCGGCCCCGGCTGGTCGACGGCCTCGGGTCTGGGCCTACGATGCCCCGCATGCCTTCGCGAATAGGAATCATCAAACGGCTGCTGGTCGGCCAGCCGATGCACAACGAGATGCTCGGCGAGGCGACCCTGTCGAAGAAGATCGCGCTGCCGGTGTTCGCCTCCGACGCGCTCTCCTCGGTCGCCTACGCGACCGAGGAGATCCTGCTCGTGCTGTCGGCCGGGGGCGTGGCCATGTTCCACTTCACCTGGTGGATCGCCGCGGCCGTCGGTCTGCTGATGCTGGTCGTGGTGGCCTCGTACCGGCAGAACGTGCACGCCTACCCCTCGGGCGGCGGCGACTACGAGGTGGCCACCACCAACCTCGGTGCGAAGGCCGGTCTGACCGTCGCCAGCGCGCTGATGGTCGACTACATCCTCACCGTCGCGGTCTCGGTCTCCTCCGGGGTCGCCAACCTCGCCTCCGCATTCCCGGCCCTCAACAGCCACGTCGTGCTGATCTCGGTGCTGGTCATCGCGGTGATCACGCTGCTCAACCTGCGCGGCGTCCGGGAGTCGGGCGCGGCCTTCGCCGTCCCGACCTACTGCTTCATCGTCTCGATCGTCGCGATGATCGGGTGGGGCGTCTTCAAGATGGCCACCGGGCACCCGCTGCACGCCGAGAGCGAGCACTACCAGATCAAGGCCACCGGCACCTTCGGCGGCTTCGGCCTGATCTTCCTGCTGCTGCGCGCCTTCGCCTCCGGCTGCACCGCGCTGACCGGCGTCGAGGCGATCAGCAACGGCGTGCCCGCCTTCAAGGCGCCGAAGAGCAAGAACGCCGCCACCACGCTCGCGCTGCTCGGCGCCATCGCCGTGTCGATGTTCGCCGGTGTCACCGCGCTCGCGCTGGCCGGCCACGTGCACGCGGCCGACGCCGCCGACCTGATCGGTGTGCCGGCCGGCCAGACCCCGCGCACGGTGATCGCCCAGGTCGCCCGTTCCGTCTTCGGGGACGCCTCACCGCTCTTCTACGTCCTGCAGTTCGTCACCGCGATCATCCTGGTGCTGGCCGCGAACACCGCCTTCAACGGCTTCCCGGTGCTCGCCTCGATCCTCGCGAAGGACGGCTACCTGCCGCGCCAGCTGCACACCCGCGGCGACCGGCTCGCCTTCTCGAACGGCATCATGCTGCTCTCCGGTGCCGCGATCCTGCTGGTCGTCGCGTTCCAGGCCTCCCCGACCCGGTTGATCCAGCTCTACATCGTCGGCGTCTTCGTCTCCTTCGTCTGCAGCCAGACCGGCATGATCCGGCACTGGAACCGCAAGCTGAGGACCGAGACCAACCCGGCCGCCCGCCGCCACATGATCCGCTCGCGGGCCATCAACGCCGTCGGTGCCGGCTTCACCGGGGTGGTCCTGGCGATCGTCCTGACCACCAAGTTCGCCAAGGGCGCCTGGATCGTCGTGGTCGCCATGCCGCTGATCTGGCTGATCATGCGGGGCATCCAGCGCCACTACGCCGCGGTCGCCGCCGAACTGGCCCCGCCGGACGACCTCAAGGTCACCCCGCCCACCAACAACCACTCGATCGTCCTGGTCTCCAAGCTCCACCTGCCGACCATCCGGGCCCTCGGCTACGCCAGCACCACCCGGCCCACCTACCTGGAGGCCGTCACCGTCGACCTCGACCCGGTCGACACCGAGACGCTCAAGCGCGAGTGGCACGCCCGCGAGATCACCACCCCGCTGACCGTCATCGCCTCCCCCTACCGGGAGATCACCAGCCCGGTCGTCGACTACGTCAAGCGGCTGCGCAGCGAGAAGCCCAACGACATCGTCACGGTCTACATCCCGGAGTACGTGCTCGGGCACTGGTGGGAGCAGATCCTGCACAACCAGTCGGCGCTGCGCCTCAAGGGCCGGCTGCTCTTCCAGCGCCGCGTCGTCGTCGCCAGCGTCCCCTACCAACTGCACTCCGCCGCCGCCCGCGAGGCATGACCGGCCCAAGGAGCAAGGAGAGCTGAGCGATCCGCGTCGTCATCCCGCACCAGCGGCACCGACGGCGCGGTCCCGCGCCCGCCGGGCCGTGCCCAGGGCCGGCGCCATCTACAACCCCGGCTACGAACTCCGCGCCCCCGGCCCGGCCTGACGCCCCGGGAACAACCGGTAGCCGCCGCCGTCCCCTTCGCAAGAGCCGGGGACGGAACCGGGCCTCACCTGCGACGGATACGACGATGGCCCGGACCGCTGAACGGTCCGGGCCATCTGCCGGCGGAGGATACGAGATTCGAACTCGTGAGGGGTTGCCCCCAACACGCTTTCCAACTGTCCGTCCAGCCGTTCAGGGGTGAGCGTGGGTGTCCTGACCTGCGGTAGAGCAGATCGACGGCCGGGGTCCGAACGGCACTGGACGAGGGTGAATGCAACCAGAACTGCAACCACGATGCACCCGTGATCTGCGGTGTCACGGCCGCATGGTCACAGGATCAGGGTCCTCATCCTTCGCGAGTCGTGGAGTGGATCCAGCAACGTTCACTTGCCGGCTTCCGGTCCGTACCACTGGAGGGCCTGGCCGGTGACGTTCGCGATGCACTCGAAGTCGCGGTCTCGGTGCAGGAGGGTCAGGCCCTGCAGTTCGGCTGTGGCGGCGACGATCAGGTCGACGGCCCCGGCGCTGCGATGCTGGCCTCGTCTGGTCAGCAAGTCCTGGACCTGCCAGGCGCGGTCGTAGGCACGGTCATCGACCGGTACCCAGCCGAACAGCAACCGCATGTCCTCGATCCCCTGAGCGCGGTCCGCGGCCGTGCGTGCGCTGTAGAAGAACTCAAGTTCGGTGATGGGGCAGGTGGCGATCAAGCCGGCCGCTGCGGCCTGGTCCCAGCCGTACTGCTCGGCGTCGCCGCGCATGAAACGCGCGAGCGCGCTGGTGTCGATCAGGAATTGCGCCGCGTTCACCGACGGTAGTTCCTCTTGTCTTCGAAGATCTCAAGGTCGAAGGCCCCGGCATCGGCCGCGGCGCGCAGCCGTGTGAGGGCGAGGGCTCGCCGTCTGTTCTCCAGTACCTCGCGAAGAGCGGTGTTGACTGTCTCCTTCTTGGTGCTGGTACCGAGAGCCTGAGCCACGTCGGCGAGCAACTCGTCGTCCAGATCGATCACGGTCCGGCTCATGCGGCACACCTCCTGATATCAACTCGCGTCGTAAGTATATCTCTCGATGCATCACGTGGGGAGGGGTGCCGCATGCGCGATGCCAGCCAGTGCAGACAGGTCGGGGAGGACCTGCTTGATGCAGTTCAGCGTCCACCCAGCGTGGAGTTGATCGCCGCGATCCGGCCCAGTGCATCGAAGGTGATCTCGGTGGTGCTGCCGTCGGGCAGGGGGGCGCTGATCCGATCGGCGCCCGCCTCGACGGTCACGCCGTGGTGGGCGAAGTAGCCGCTGACCACCTGGCGGGCGGAGTGCCCGAAGAGCCCTGCGCCGGTCGTCAGGAAGCGCGGCATGGCGATCGAGTCCAGTTTCGCGTGCGGGATCTGAGGGTCGTCCGGGGCGAAGTAGACCCGGGTCGCTGGTCCGGCCGATTCACCGATGTACCCCGGGGCGCCGAGTACGCCCATCCCGACGAAGGCAATCGCTTCGGCGGCCTGGCGCGGATCGCCGAAGCCTGACAGATCCACGCTGGCGTGCTGGAGTTCGGGCACCCCGTTGCGACGCCCGAACTCGGCGATCCGCTCGCTGGCCGCCACCACCGCACTGCCACGCAGTCCGGGATTGGCCCATCCCCAGAGCCAGGACTGCTCGGACAGGTCGTACGAGCCGAGGAGGCCGACCCGTATTGTGCGGCCGGCGGACTGGTACACGCACTGGTTGAGGTCGGCCGTCCATGGGCCACCGGGCAGCACTCGGCCAAGTTCCTCGAGTTGCTCGGCTCCCCAGGCGGCATGGCCTTCGGCGGTGCGGAGGAAGGCGTCGGTGAATGTCGTCGTCACGGCGCGACTGTACTGACGTCGATTCACCTGTCCCCAGGTCCCATGTGATCGCGGTCATCGACCCCGACGTGCACTGAGGCCGCGGAACGACGAAGGTCCCGACCGCTGGGCGGTCGGGACCTTCGGCTGCCATGGCTGGCAGAGGCGGAGGATACGAGATTCGAACTCGTGAGGGGTTGCCCCCAACACGCTTTCCAACTGTTCGTCTGGGTGTCCGGATGGGTTCGCCAGCGTCCTGACCTGCGGCGTGGTGGCCCTGGGAGCTACCGCAGGACGCTCCTGAACGGAGATGAATGCAACTGGAACTGCAACTGGCCGAGGCGCCGCTAGTGGTCACGTGCGCGCTTCGATCACGCTGTCCACCACCGCCCACTGCGTGAGCTGGTCGCGAAAGATCAGTGAGCCTGAGGGGGTGAGCCCGGACGCAATGAAGTCCGGCAAGGACGCACCGACGGGCAGGTCCACCAGGCGCAGCACCAGCTCTGCGATTCGGTTGCCGCTGTCCACGATGAACGTGCTGGTCTCGCCGAGAACGATGGTTTCCCACTGGAAGCCATCGACCTCGACCAAGTTTTCGCCAGCCACGAGCCAGATCGGCGCCGGGAAAGCGACGCTGCCCGAATAGGTGCTCCCGGGCTCTCCCACGATGAGGCGGCCGTACTCGTCGTTCCACCCGGCGAGCAGCGAGCTGAGGAGCCCCTGCACCGTGCCTGCCCGGTCGTAGTAGCTCGCCTCGTGGACGGACACCCGGCCGGTCGACTCAGGGAGGCATGTTGGACACTGAACCAGGTTCCCTGTGTTTTGAAACGTCAACTTTGGTTCGTCCTTGACCCATGCCTGGGCGGTGACCGACAGCTTGCGCACGCGGCCGCTCCAGTCGTCATCGGTGAACGGCCTGAGTTGGGCCAACACGATGCTCTCGTCTCGCGCGTATTTTCGGGCGCCAGATGTGAATTCGGAGGAGCCGACGACGATGCCCTGCACGGGCTGGAGGTGGAGCAGCGCACCGTTGAAGTCCCGGACGATACCGATGCCGATCTTCTTGGGGCCGTAGTTTTTGCACTCAATGAGGATGCGCCGTTGCTCTGCGCCGTAGGTCAGCTGTACGTCGATCTGGTGACTGGCTTCCTTGCCGACACCGCGCAGGGTGACGTCGTGCACGACCGCGTTGCTCGCGTCGAGGGCCTTGAAGACGATCGCGGTCAGGCGCTCGTACTTCGTCCCGCTCTTGAGCTTCTCTTCGGCTACCGCTTCGTCGTAGATCTGCTCAATTTCGTCTGTCATGGCCCACATTGTGACGGAGGGCGCGGTGGCGCGGCCGGCTCTACAGCAGCGGGATCTGCCCCGCGACGGGGGACGTGGAGCCGATGCCGCGCCGGCTCTCGCCCCAGATGCTGTTGACCCTTGTATGGCGCAACCAGCTGGGTCTGTGCTGATGGGCATCGTGCAGGCGTTTTGCGCAGGGCGACCGGTCAAGCGGCCATCGCGGGGAGAGCACGGAGGCGTTCGCGGAACTCGGCGACGGCGGGTTCCGCCTGGTGGGGCTTGAGGTAGCTATCGAACTTGGTGAGGCGATCGACTGCGCGGACCGACTGGACGGGCCCTTCGAGGAGGTCGAGGCCGCGGTTGGCGGCGTCCAGTGCGCCGTCGAGGTCCTTCCCGGCGAGGCGAGCGGTGGCGAGGCGTCCGGCTCGTACGGCCTGGTCACGGGGGACGGCCTGGTCGATCGAGGAGGCGAGGGCTCCGGTGGCGCGCTCGACTTGGCCGGAGCGGAGCATGATCTTGCCCTCGGTGGAGCTCAGCTGGGCGTCGCCGTACCAGGACAGCCAGCTGGGCAGTTCGTCGCCGTCGTGCTGGCTCCACAGGTCGAGGGAGCGGTTGAGGGCGGTGCCGGCCTTCTGGTGCTGGCCGTCGCGGGACAGGCTCTCGGCGTGATGGAGTTCGAGGAAGCTCCGGACGCCGGGCTGGATGCGGTTGGTGCTGTTGTCCAGCGCGGTGCTGATGAGGTTGATCCGGCCGTGGGTGTCGCCGTGCTCGGAGAGGTGGACGCCCATCTCCGCGAGGAGGAAGGCGCCGAGGGCGTCGTCGCCGGCGGTCTTGGCACAGCGAAGGGCTGCGACGTAGTACTGCTGCCCGGCGGAGCGGAGTCCGGCGTCGTAGGCCATCCAGCCGGTGATGTAGTTGGCTCGGGCGGCGAGTCGGTAGAGGCGGGCTTCGAGCGCACCGGTGTTGCGGCCGTTGTCCAGCAGGCTGGTGATGACGGCCAGGTCGCCCTGGGCCTGTCCGATGAGTCGGGCGCCGCCCATCTGCTCATCGAGGGTCCGCAGGGTCTCGACCCGGGTCTCCAGTGTGCTGACCATCTGGTCGGTGACCTGGTCGCCGTTCATGCCGGCGGCCAGGGCTGGCGAGGCAGCTGCCCAGCTCGCCGCGACGGTGGCCATGGCGGCCCCTGTGATGGTGAGAAATCCGCGCCTGTCCATACGCCCACTCCTGCCCAGTTCCACCAGTACGTCCACGGTACCGGCCTTCGTCCACGGCGCCGTGATGCTGGTCACTTCCCAGACGGGCAGCCAGCTTGGCCACGGATTGCTCGTCACGGTACGGGACTTGACGCCCAGTAGGTCAGCCAGGACGACCTGTGCGTCGGGTTCTGGTGCCTGGCCGTTCTCCCACTTCCACACCAGGGTCCGATTGGTGGCCAGGTTGATGCCGAGTTTGGCGCCGTGGTCTCGCATGATGCCCGCGAACTGGTTCTTCCCCCACCCTCGTAACTGCCTCAGGTAGGTCAGCGGGTGGACTGCCAGCAGATCTGAACTCACGTCAAACCACGCTCCCCGGAAGACTCGTCCGTGAGCGTATCGCTACCCAGGGCTATCGGTTGGCGATCGGCAGAAACCCCCTGGAAACCTTCCGGGTGTGGTGGTCCGGCCCGACTCTGTTACAGCAGCACCCGCGCGGTCGCCCTGGCGGTTCACTGGCCGACTCGTTCGCGCTCCTCACCGCCCCACGTCCTCACCCCCTCCTGCGGTCGGTGCTGCTTTCCCCAGCTCAGCACCGAAGGGTTCCTCGCCATGGTCGTGCACAGCTATGCCTTCTTCCTGATCCGAGACCCCGCCTCCGTGCCCAAGGCCCGGCGCCGGATCCGCGCCACGGTCGCGGACTGGGGCATCCGGCTGGACGACGCCACCGGTGACGCTCTCGACCTGGTCACCTCGGAGCTGGTGACCAACGCGGTGCGGCACACCACCGGGCCGATGCTCACCGTCGCCATCTATGCCAACCCCTCCATGCGGCGGGCTCTGGTGGAGGTCTACGACGGGTCGCAGGCCATCCCCCGGGCCCGTCACGCCGCCCCGGACGCCGAGACCGGGCGGGGCATGTTCCTGGTCGAGCGCCTGGCCCTGGCTCACGGCGTCGAGCGGACCGAGCGCGGCAAGCGGGTCTGGGCCGAGCTGGCCCTGCCCGAGCGGCCGCTGACCCGCCGCCAGCTCATCGCCCGTCCGCACCGGGCGGTGCGGGCGCTGGCCCGCCGGATGTCGGCCCCCCGCCGGCATCGGATACACCCGCCCACCCTGGTCGGTGCCCACGCGCACTGACCACCAGCCCGTACCCCTCCAACCGAGAGGACGACATGACCAGCACCCAGCACCACAGCGCTAACGCGGTCCGGCTCCACGGCCGTCCCGCCGTCCGCAGCTTCCTCGAAGATCCCTGCCTCACCATCGCCGACCTGTCGATGGTGCTGCTGGTTCGCGGTGACGCGGACCAGGAGACGCGGGCCATGCCGACGGTCACCGTCGCCCGGATCCCGCAGGTGATGCACGACCTGGCCGCCCTGGGCGTCCGCTCGGTGAAGGTCTTCGCCGGGACTACCCACCGCGACAGCGAGGCGTCCGGGTCGCTGGCCGCCGACAGCCTGATGGTGAGGGCGATCCACGCGGCGAAGGACGCCGAGCCGGGCATCGCGGTGATGACCGAGACGTGCCTGTGCGGCTACACCGACACCGGCGAGTGCCACCTGACGACCGGCGGGCGGATCGACCGCGCGCGGACGGCAGAGGTGACGGCCGCCCAGGCCGTGGTGCAGGCGGCGGCTGGCGCCGACATCGTGGGACCGGCCGCGATGATGGCCGGCATCACCGGAGCCGTTCGCGCGGCGCTGGATGCGGCCGGGCACACGGATGTGGCGATCATGCCGCACCTGATCTTCGACTCGGCGCTCTACGAGGGCTACCGCACCACCATGGACGCCACCCCGGCCTCCGGCGCCCACCGGCCCTTCCAGCTCAGCCCCCGGCAGCCGGAGGCCGCAGTGGAGGCGGGCCTCGCCTTCCTGGCCGAGGGCGCCGACATGCTGCTGCTGGAGCCCGGGATGCTCTCGGTGGACACCCTCACCAGCCTCAAGCAGAGGACGGCCGCTCCCCTGATGCCGTTCTCCGTCTCGGGCGAGTACATGCGTCTGGCGCCCGTCGACGAGGCCACCGGGCAGCGGGACTTCCGGCCGCTTCTGGAGCTGTTCACGATGCTCAAGCGATCGGGCGCGGACCGGATCATCACCTACGCGGCCACCGACCTCGCCCGCCTGCTGACCGGCTAAGCGGCCGGCCGGATCTGGGCCAGGATGCCCTCCGCGCCCTGGTCCAGGAGGAGGCCGGCCACCAGCACGCCCAGCTTCTCCGGCTCGGACAGCGGACCGGAGAAGCTGGCCTCCACCTGCACCGAACCGTCCAGGGAGGTGACCTGACCGTGCAGGGCGAGCATGCCGTCCTCCGCCTTCGCGTACGCGCCGACCGGCACCGAGCACCCACCGTGCAGCTCCGCGAGCATCGCCCGCTCGGCCCGAACCTGCGCGTCCACCACCAGATCGCCGGTTCCCGCCAGGATCTCGCGCGCCAGCTGGTTGTCCTCGCGGATCTGGATCCCGAGCGCCCCCTGGCCTGGGCTCGGCGGGAACTGGTCGAGCGGCAGGAGCTCGCCGATCTTGTCGCCCATGTCCAGCCGCTTGAGGCCGGCCGCCGCGAGCACCACGGCGTCCAGGTTCATGGTCTTGAGCTTGTTCACCCTCGGCGGGACGTTGCCGCGGATCGGCACCGGCACCAGGTCCGGGCGGACGTGCAGGAGCTGGGCGATCCGGCGGGCCGCGCTTGTGCCGATCTTGGCGCCGTGAGGCAGGGCCGCCAGCGTCGAGCGGGCCGGGTCCGAGCAGCACAGCGCGTCGCGGACGTCCTCGCGGCCCGGCGGGGGCAGCAGGATCAAGCCGGGCGGGTTGCTGGTCGGCAGGTCCTTCAGCGAGTGGACCACCACGTCCACCTCGCCCCGCACCAGCGCGGCCTCCTGCTCGGTGGAGAACGCGCTACCGCCGCTGCTGGCGGACACGGCCGCAAGCGCCGTCTTCCGGTCCCGGTCGCCGCCTTCCAGGATCACCTGGTGGCGGAACTCGACGTCGGGGAAACGCTCTCGCAGCGGTGCCAGGAACTCTTTCACCTGGGCTTTCGCCAGGTGACTGGCCCGCGATCCCACGACCAACGTGCGCATTCCCGAACTCCCGGCCTCGGCATGAATGTTGACCGAATGTTACTCCGATTTGTGTGACCTTTTTCCGACGGTATGTCGGAATGCTTGATTGGAGATCGAATGCCGTCCACCGGCCGCACCATCCGTATCGGCGCCCGTTCCTCACCGATGTCCCTCGCGCAGGTCGCCCGTGTCCGGGCCGACCTCGCCGAGCTCCACCCCGGCCTGGAGACCGAGCTGGTGCCGTTCGTCGCCGCCGGCGACCTCGCACCAGGACAGCAGGCCGGGCTCGGCGACAAGGGGTCCTTCACCGGCGACATCGAGGAGGCCCTGCTGAGCGGCGTCTGCGACCTCGCGGTGCACTGCATGAAGGACGTCACGGGCGATCCCCTCGTCACCCCGGGCACGGTCTTCGCGGCCTACCCCAAGCGGGCGGACATCCGTGACGCCCTCGTCCACGCCCGCGGCCTGACCCTCGACCGGCTTCCCGCCGGGACCCGTGTCGGCACCTCCGCCGTTCGGCGAGTCGCCCAGCTCACCCGCAGTCACCCGCACCTGGAGCTCGTGCCGGTGCGGGGAACGGCGAACCTGCGGCTGGCCGCCCTGGAGGCCCGGGAGGTGGACGCGCTGGTGCTGGCCGCCTCCGGGCTGGAGCGGATCGGCGAACAGCACCGGATCAGCGAGGTGCTGAGCACCGAGCAGATGTGCCCGCCGCTGGGGGCCGCCGTGCTGGGCCTGCAGTGCCGCGAGGACGACGAAGAGCTGATCACCCACCTTGCTCCTCTGGGCGATCGCGCGACGACGCGGGAGATCACCGCCGAGCGGGCCGTGCTGCACGTCCTGCGCGGGCACTGCAACAGCCCGATCGCCGGCTTCGCCCGTGCCTTCGAGGACGGTCACCTGGGGCTTCGCGCGATGGTCTTCTCACCAGACGGTGCCACCGTGCTGGAAGCCGCGCAGTCCGCCGGCCAGCTCGACCCGGAAGCCCTCGGCAAGGCCGTGGCCGCCACCTTGATCCGCGACGGCGCCCGCGACCTGATCGACTCCATCGCACACTGACGTCACCCGTGCCGGTCGGCGGTCTCGGGCTCTGCAACGAGGATGAGGAGGCGGTTGGCCAGTTCGTGTGCCAATGGGGTGAGGCCGTCGAGGACCTGGTGGGTGTAGAGGCTGTCGGGCTGGCACGCGAGGTTGCGTACGGTGGCCCAGCTGTCGGCGATGGCGGCCAGTCGCTGTCGGTCGCGGCTGATGGCGGCCTGCCGCTGGGTGATGTAGTCCTCGGCGCACTGGTGAGCCTGCTGCCAGTCGATGTCGCCGCTGTCGGCGAGTTCGGTGAGGGCGGGCCCCGGATCGCGGTCTGCGCGGCGAATGGCGTCGATCTCCTCGACCTTGCGGCGCAGTTGTTCGTCTTCGAGGCGCTGGTCGAGGGTGGCGGTAGCGGTGTCGAGGGTGAGCTCGCCCTCGGTCACCTGGGCAGCGAGGTCGGGGGCGTGCTGGAGGAGACGGTCGTGCTTCGCCTTGACCCTCTGCGCTTTGATGTTGTGCTGGCGCACGATGTCGGCGGCGGCGTCGAGTCGGAGCTTTCCGTCGCGGACCTGCTCGGCGAGGTCGGGGGAGTACTTGAGGACGGTGTTGGCGAGGGACAGTCGGGTGCGGCTGAGGCTGTGAAGGTTGGCGTAGGTGCGCAGGGACTGCCCCGATTGTGCGAGCACCATGGCGTGGACCATGGCGCGCTGGCCTTCGGTGACATGTCGGCGTCGCACGTTGGCGGCCCAGATGTACGCGGTCTGGTCGGTGCCGGTGTAGGTGGTGAAGCGGGGTTCGACACCGGCGAGTTCGCAGGCGGCGAGGCGGTTGCGGCCGTCGAGGAGGACGCCGTCGGGGTCGAGGACGATCGGCATCTTCTGGCCGAACTCCTTGATGCACTGGGCGAGGTCGTACAGCTCGTGCTCGGGGAGCATCGGGAAGTTGGCGGCGAGCGGGTGGATCTTCAGGATGGCTTCCTTGCTGGGCGGGGCGCCGGGGCACCGGGTCGGTGCCCCGGCGTGGGGAGGTTGCGGGTGTGCGACTGGCTGGAGGGTCAGCGGCTCCGGCGCTGCGGAGTGCCGGCCGTTGCGGTGGGCGGGGCGGTCGGGTTGACGGGGGCGCTGCGTAGTCCGCGGGCGGCGGTGGAGCGCATGAGGGCGGCTTCGGCGGCGGTGTTGCGCTCGGGGTTGCGGCCGGTGTGCTGGACGCGGGCGAGGAGGACCTTGGCGGGTAGGCGGGCGGTGGTGAGTTTGCGGCGGGCGGCGGCCTCCTGGAGGAGGTGGCGGGGCTGGTGGCCGAGGGCCTTGGCGTCGGCGAGGACGGTGGCCAGGGCGGGCCAGTTGGGGTCGGCGAGGATGCGGGTGGCGTGGTCGGGGACGGCGGAGCGGACGTCGCCGGCGAGGGTGTTGGTGATCTCCGGGTTCGGCTGGCGGTGGGTGAGGGCGGCGAGTTGGTCGGTGGCGGCTTGGTCGTAGGCGGCCTGCAGATGCTGGACGGCCTGCTGGGCGGCTTGGGTCTGCTGGGCGTGGCCTCGGGTCTGGTGCCAGCGGCTGGCGAGGATCGCCGCCCACAACAGGGCCGCGATCGTGACGGCGAGGGCGTTGCCGTCGGGGCCGTCGCCGGCGTGGATGATGTCGCGGGCTGCCCTGCGTAGGTCGGCGGCGCCCTGGTGGTCGGCGCGGACCTGGGAGCGCTGGGCTCGGACGAACGCCTTGGTGGCGGCTCGCAGTTCGGCCCGCAGCTCGGCGGGAGCCTGCTGGGCGGTGGCGTTGATGATGTCGCCCAGCGCGGTGATCTGTGCTTGGGCCAGCGCACCGCCGTCCTCGCCACCCGCTGCCCCGGTGGTGTCCTCGGCGAGGTGCCGATGGACGTGGTCGAGGGCGTCGGTGGTGCGCTGCCAACTGCTCGCAGGCCGGTTGCGGCGGGCGGTGGGGTGTTCCTCCGGTGTGCTGGTGGCGAGGCGGGCGCGGAGCTTGGGCAGAGACAGGTCCGGGGCGATCTTGCCGCCGGGTATGTAGATCTGCTCGCCCTCGGCATTGGTGTCGCCGGGCCGTCCGACCGAGTAGCCCTGGAGGTCGCCGGAGGGCAGGCGGCGGGTCTTGACCTCGACGCCGTCGGCCTCCAGGTAGGCGAGGAGTTCCTCCACGTTGGCGGCGTGGGGGATGGCGTCGCGGACGCGGTCCTGCAGCCAGGCGCGGCTGGTCTGCTGCCAGCCGAGCCGGTCGGCCTTGTGCATCTCGGCCTGGCTGGGGCGACGCTCGCCGGTGCGGTCACCGGGCTGGACCTGGTGAAGGTCGAGTTCCTTCTCGATGGCGCGGGCTTCGGCCTGGGCGCGCTTGCCACTGTTGTGGTGCTTGGGGCGGCGGCCGTCTTCGCGGACGGTGGTGGCGAGGATGTGGATGTGGTCGTCGGCGTGGCGCACGGCGATCCAGCGGCAGCCGTGCGGGTCGCCGTCGGGGGCGATGCCGGCGGCGTGGACGATGCGGCGGGCGATCTCCCCCCACTCGGCGTCGGAGAGGTAGCGGTCGGTCTTGGCGGCGCGGACGGGGCAGTGCCAGACGTGGTCGGTGACCTTGCGGCCGAAGCCGGTGTTGCGCAGGTTGACCGGCTCGTCGAGGATCCGGGCGAGCTGGGTGAGGGTGGCGCTCTGGTCGCGGCCGGGATCGCGCAGGCCGAGGGGGCTGAAGGAGGCGACGATGTGCGGGTCGGTGTGCTCGTCGTGGCGGCCGGGGCCGTAGAGGTAGGCGAGCAGGCCGCGGGTGTTGCCGCCGGGGGCCTTGACGGAGGGGATCACGCTTTCTGGCCTCCTTCCGGGCTGGTGGTCGGGATGAGCAGGGCTTGGGCGATGTCGAGGAGCAGGTGCTCCAGGCGGATCAGGCGCTCGCGGCTGTCGGGTACGAGGCGGTCGTCGCGGTGCAGCACGTGGACCATCTGGTTGACGTTGTTGCCGACGGCGTTGATCTCCTGGCGGATCTCGGCCCGGAACTCCTGGAGTGCGAGGCGGTCGGTGTGCAGCGGCAGGTCGACGGTGAATTCGCCCCGGATGAAGGCCAGCGAGATGTCGCCGACGTATCCGGAGATCGTGTCCTTGTAGCCGTGGCGATCGGCGGCATCGAGCAGCTCGGCGTGCTCCGGCGGGGTGTAGCCGACCGGACCGACTCGCTCCTTGCGGCGGGTTCCGGTGTGCTTTCGGATCTTGCCCTTGGGCATCGGCTGGGCGTCGTCGGGATCGTTCAGTTTCGGGACATCGAGCGCGGCGGTGTTCGCGTGCAGGAACGTGTCACGGGCGGCACGGACGTTCTCGTCATCGACGGTGGCAGGCGTCTCGTCGGCGCTCTGGTCGGCGCGGACGCGGGCGAGGATGTCGAGCTGCAGGGCGTTGAGTTCGTCCGGGCCGGGGGCCTGGGCCATGTCCGGCGCGCCCTCGCGCCGGGCCTCCTCCGCCACCCCTGGGGCGGAGGACCCCAGTCCGGCGCGAAGTGTCGGAGACTGGGTACAACTGGCTCCGCCAGGAGCCGAGTTACCGAAGGCGCGCTGCCATAGGCCGGTCAGCCTACCGCTCTTGGCGCCCTCCTCGTGTCCAGTGCGGGCGGGTGCGTGGTGCTGCTGCGGGTCGGGCACGGGTTCTCCGGAGGCGGTGGGTGCGGGGTGTGCGCGGGATGCGGGGTGATGGTCGGGCGGGAATCCCGGTTTGGCGGTGCCGGATCTCCGGTGTAGGGGGAGGGGTTTCGGGACTTCCGGTGTCGCCGCTGACGGCATACGGGGTTTCGGTGGTCACCGGTTGGTAGGGGAGGGGACCGGCTCGCCCGGTCCGGCAGCGGCCGGTGCTCGGGCGAGCCGTCTGAGCAGAGGGGGCGTCAGGCCGCCGAGGGGCTGGCTTGCGCGTCGTCCTGTCGGCTGGCGTGCTCGTCCTTGAAGCGCTGGGTCAGCTTGCCGAGGCGGTCGCTGGCGATGGGTATGCCGGCCTCGCGCAGGGCCGTCTTGATCACGGCCTGGGTGGGCCCGTGCTCCTCCACAGCGCGGCGGGCTATCTCGGCGAGCTCGTCCATCGAGGCGGCGGGCCTTCGGCCGGTGCGCTTGGTCCCCACCACCGGCTCCCGCTCGGCAGGCTGGACGACGTTGTCGGGGGCGGCCACCAGCTCGTCGTCGAACGGGTCGTTCTGCTCCGCGTCCGCCACCAGGGCGGGTTCGGTGGCCGGGGTGGGGTTGGGGGCCTCGTGGAGCGGCAGCGCGTCCTCGGCGGGCTCCGGTTC
This sequence comes from Kitasatospora sp. NPDC008050, assembly GCF_042957465.1. NCBI lineage: Bacteria > Bacillati > Actinomycetota > Actinomycetes > Kitasatosporales > Streptomycetaceae > Kitasatospora > Kitasatospora sp. NPDC008050. Next base: position 123,227 of record NZ_JBIBIJ010000010.1, on the reverse strand, counting down.
GGTGGTGGCCTCGCTCTCGGTGTTGTTGTGGGCCAGGAGGGTGCCGCCGAAGAAGGCGAGGGCGGGCCATCCGGCGACCAGGATCCGCAGCCAGGCCGGGACACGGGTGAGGTCGAGCAGTCCGGCGGTGGCGATGTTGGCGCCGAGGGAGGTGGTCAGGGCGATGGCGAACCAGGTCCATGCACTGCTGGCCGGGTGTCCGGTGGTGCGCAGGGTCCGCATGCGGCGCCAGGCGGCGACGAGCAGCAGGTCCACCGAGACGGGGTAGGCCCATGCCTTCCAGCCGTGTTGTCCGGCGGCTTCGGCGATGTCGTGGAGGTGGGCGAAGGACAGGGCGCCCGCGATGGCGGCCTGTACGAGGACGGCGTCCGGGCGGGGAAGACGCATTGGGGTGGTGGCAGTCATGCGGAAGGTGGTCCTCGCGGGTGGTGTGGTGATGGTTTGCGGGATTGCCGTCTTGGCCGTCTTGCCGTCTTGGCCGCTGCGGGACGGGCGCCCGGCCGGGGCGGGTACAGCTGGCCGGTGGCGTCGCGGCTGCGGCGAGTTCGGGTTCGGGACGGTGCGCGTATCCGTCTTGGGATGCGTATCCGTCCCGATGGCATGGCCTGTGACCTGCGGTTATACGGCAGGGACGGCTGGGACGGCACAAGACGGATGTGTTTCCCGTCCCGGCGCGGGCCCGCCGCTCGCGCGGTGGTTCGGGCGGCGGCGGGCCGTGGAGGTGCGGGGCGGTTGCCGTCTTGGAGGCGGGGTCCTGCCGTCCCTGGGACGGATGCGGCTTCCGTCTTGGGGCGGCGTTCCGTCTTGCTGACAGGTGCTGTGACCTGCGCTGTTACGGCTGGGACGGCAGGGACGGCATCTCGGGGGTGCTGGTCAGCTTCTGCCGCCCGCAGTGGCGCCCGTGCCTTCGGGTGCGGGGGTGCTGGGGTGGACGGTGGGGCAGTAGCGGCGCCAGGCGTCGAGGAACTTGTGGCGCGTGTAGCCCTTGCGCTGGGTGCTGTCGGGCATGCGGACGTTGCCGGAGGCGATGCCGAACTCGCGCAGCATCGCGCTCAGGCCGCGCGGGGTCAGCCCGCCCCGGCCCGACTCCGCCCAGGGGGCCTCGGGGTCGCTGTTGAGGGTGAACAGCAGTTGGTCGGTGGCGATGCTGTCGGGCTCGCCGACGGCGTGGAAGATCCGGCGGATGTCGGCGAGGATCCTTGCGCCGCCGGGGTTGTCCTCCTCGGTCTGGATCTCGGCGTGGACCATGCGCGTGCACGCCCGGCGGGCGAGGCGGGGCCAGGGGCCTCCGGCGAGGTCGGCGATGATCACCAGGGGCTCCCACGTGTCGGCCGCGCGATCCTCGACCGGCATGGCGGGCTCCAACTGCAGGGCCCGGTCGGCGAGCGGCGCTGTCCAGCGGGCGATCTTGTCGCGGATCGCGTGCAGGTCGGGGCTGTCCCGCTTGGTCCGGTACGGGGCGACCGTCTCGCCTGCGGCGCGGCGGCGCATGCGGATCACGATCGAGCGGTCCATGATCGTGTCGGGCAGGTCGCCGATACCGGCGATGGCCGCCATGGCGAAGGTGTGGAACCTGCGCGGGGTGTGGTCGTTGCCGACGACCCGCAGCACGTAGCGGTCCCGCTGGTGCCCGGCGTTGAGCAGGCCGCGCATCTCCTCGTTCTTCTCCGCCATCTTCGGGCTGCCGAAGATTGTGTCCGCCTCGTCCACCAGCAGGGTGGGCGGCTCCTCGGTGATCGAGCGGAACACGGCGGCCGGGGTGGAGTTCACCGTCAGCACCGGCTGGTGCACCGTCTCGGTGAGCACGTCGAGCAGGCGCGACTTGCCGCAGCGCTTGGCCGGGCCGACCACGGCCAGGCGCGGGGCGTGCTGCCACGAGCCCTGCAGGTGGGTCGCCGCCACCCACAGCGTGGCGGCGTCCAGGGCCTCCTCGGAGGGCAGGATCACGAACTTCGCGATCTGGGCCTTCAGCTGGGCGAGCAGGTCGGCGCCCTCGGTCGGCGCGGTGTCCGCGATCAGGTCGGTCCCGTCCGGGGTGGCGGGCTCGGCCGGTGCCGCGTCGGCGTTGTCTCCACAGGCTGTGGACACGGGTGCCGGGCGGGCGGGCAGGTAGGCGCCGGGCTCGCCGGCCTTGGCCACGGGCGGCCAGAGAACAGCGGACGTGTCCGCTGCGGGGGGTGTGGCGGAGGGCAGGGGGGCAGTACTCTCGGTCATGGAGATCCTCACTCGGCGGCTCGGGGGGCAACCCGGTCCGCCGTAGGTCGACTGTCCTGGGATGGGCGGTGGCGAGGTTTTCGATCAGCCCCCGGTGTTCGTAGCGCCGGGGGCTTCGCGTTTTTTCTCGGGACACTCGGGCCGCTTCCCGGCCCGGCATAACCTCCTCTCGGTTGGCTTCTTCATGCTGTCAGGATCGAACGTAGTGGCACCCCCATCTCCTGGTCAAGCGCTTCACGCATATTTCTCTCAACCTCTTCCGGCATGTCTGCTGGTTAGCCTGATATGCGGAGATATCGTGAAGGGTTGTCTCAACCGCTTGGCGGTTGGCCATTCCATGCTGCTACTGTCGATCCCGTCGCCGCGTCGCACCTACTCGCAATCGGAAGGAGGTTGGTATGGTCAACCCCATGGTGCATCGGTATAAGGCCCTAGAGGGCGAGGCCCTCGTGGCCCACAACCTGAAGGTCCTGCGCAAGGCGGCCCGCCTCTCCCAGGAGGACGTGGCTGAGCGCATGACCCGGCTCGGCTTCAAGTTCCACCAGACCCAGGTCGCCAAGATCGAGAACGGAACCCGCCCGGTCCGCTTCGACGAGGTGATCGGTCTGGCCAAGGCACTCAGCGTCCCGCCGGCCAACTTCATGACCGAAGCCGTGGCCGGCCCGGACGAACCGGACTACGAGCTCCAGGAAGCGGGCTTCCGCCTCCAGGCCGCCCAGCTGGAGTGGAGAACCGCCCACGACATCGAGCAGGGTGCCAAGGCCCGACTCGACGAGGCCGAGCGCGAGTACGACGAGATCGCTGAGCGCCTCGCAGCCCAGGGCATCGCCGTAACCGTCGACGAGCCCGAGTGGTACCCGGCCCCCAACTCCAAGTGGGACCCCCTCCGCAAGGCCCCCTCGGCCGACCGATAGTCGAGCCCGCCCAGCTCGCCCCGGCTCGGCGGCCTCGATGGCATCATCGCCACGACTCGGCCGGAAACCTAAAAAGGCCGGCCTGGTCCATACGACCAAGATCTTTTTTCGTTTCCGGCCGGAGTCGCCGTAGCGTGCCCGTCCCGCCCACCCCCTAACCCGCTGTCCGACCCCCGGCGCTACGAACGCCGAGGGCCGCCCGGCAGCGCCATCACACACCGCCCATCCCACACAGTCGCCACGGCGGCGCGTTGCCCCGCGCCGCTGGGAGGAACACCCATGCCTGAAACGCCTCTGTCCCTCGCACGCCTTGCCGGCGCGATCGGTCTCACGGAGCACCAGCTCCTCGCCCTCGTCGCCAGCTGCGGCACGGACCCGACGCTCATCGCCCTCACTGTCGAAGAAGCCGCCCGTCGCCTCGGCGTTGGTCGGACGACCATGTACGCCCTCGTCGCATCTGGTGAGGTTCCGTCCGTGACGATCGGCCGCCTTCGCCGCATCCCCGCCCAGGCCCTGGGCGAGTACGTCGCGGCACTCGCCCAGACCGCCGACTCGACCGTCGCGCTCGCGGCCTGAAGGGGGCGCACATGGCAAAGTCCCGGCAGCCCAACGGCGCCTCCTCGATCTACCTCGGCAAGGATGGCTACTGGCACGGCTACGTGACCGTCGGCGTCAAGGACAACGGCAAGCCCGACCGCCGCCACGTCATGCGCAAGAGCCGTGCTGACGCGACCAAGGCCGTCCGCGAGCTGGAGAAGAAGCGTGACTCCGGCACCGTCGCGAAGGCCGGTCAGACCTGGACCGTCAAGACCTGGCTGACCCACTGGGTCGAGAACATCGCCGCGCCGCACGTCGGCGAGAACACCATCGACGGCTACCGTGTTGCGGTCTACCACCACCTCATCCCCGGCGTCGGCGCGCACCGCCTTGCCAAGCTGCAGCCCGAGCACCTGGAGCGCTTCTACCAGAAGATGCAGAAGGACGGCAGCGCCGCCGGCACTGCCCACCAGGTCCACCGCACCGTGCGCACCGCGCTCAACGAGGCTGTCCGCCGAGGCCACTTGGCGATCAATCCGGCCTCCATCGCCAAGGCCCCGCGCCTGGAAGAGGAGGAGGTCGAGCCCTACACGGTCGAAGAGGTTCAGCGCCTCCTCGACCAGGCCAACAAGCAGCGGCACCCAGCGCGTTGGGTCATATCCTTGGCGCTCGGCCTGCGGCAAGGCGAGGTCCTCGGCCTCAAGTGGACGGACGTCGACTTCGAGCTGCGCGTCCTGACTGTCCACCGGAACCGCCTGCGGCCCCGCTACGAGCACGGCTGTGGCAACCGCTGCGGGCGTAAGCCCGGCTACTGCCCGCAGAAGGTCAATATCCGACGCGAGACGAAGGACACGAAGTCGCGTGCGGGCCGCCGCCCGATCGGCATCCCTGACCCGCTGCTTCAGCTCCTCGTCCAGCACCGGCGTGAACAGGAGCGCGACCGACGGATCGCCGCAGACCTGTGGGTCGAGAAGGGGTACGTCTTCACCTCGCCCACCGGCGAGCCGCTCAACCCGAACACCGATCACCATGAGTGGAAGGACATGCTCAAGGCGGCGGGCATCCGCGCGGCGCGCCTGCACGACGCTCGCCACACGGCGGCCACCGTCCTGCTGATCCTCGGCGTCCCGGACACGATCGTCGACGCGATCATGGGCTGGGAGCCCGGTAAGTCCGCCCGGATGCGCCGCCGCTACCAGCACCTCACCAACCGGGTGCTTACCGACACAGCCGACAAGGTCGGCTGCCTGCTCTGGCCGTTCCCCGAAGCGCCGCCCGCCGCCTGATCGCGGCAACCGCAACTAAAACTGCAACTACGCAACGACGAAGGCCCCGACCGGAAACCGGTCGGGGCCTTCAACTGCCCTGGCGGGCAAAGGCGGAGGATACGAGATTCGAACTCGTGAGGGGTTGCCCCCAACACGCTTTCCAAGCGTGCGCCCTAGGCCTCTAGGCGAATCCTCCGTGGGAGAGCTTAGCCCATGTTCAGGGGTGCTCGCGAACCGCTATCTCGCAGGTTGGGGGAGGGGGGTCGCCTGCGGATCGGAGAAGGGGTGGGGGTGCTGAGTGGGGGCGCGGATCCGGTACTCTTGTGCCAGCCCCTCGTGTGGCGTTATCTCTCTGAATCCCCCCAGGGCCGGAAGGCAGCAAGGGTAGGAGGGCTCTGGCGGGTGCACGAGGGGTCCTTGCGTTTCCGGGGCGGGCTGCTGCGGGGGCTGCTGCGGGATGAAGGACGACGCGTTTGTCTGTCTGTCCCGATATCGTCGGGGGCGTGTCCCTAGCCCTGTACCGCCGCTATCGCCCCGAGACTTTCGCCGAGGTCATCGGGCAGGAGCACGTGACCGCTCCGCTCCAGCAGGCCCTGCGCAACAACAGGGTCAACCACGCCTACCTGTTCAGCGGCCCGCGCGGCTGTGGCAAGACGACCAGCGCGCGCATCCTGGCCCGCTGCCTCAACTGCGAGCAGGGGCCGACGCCGACGCCGTGCGGTGAGTGCCAGTCCTGCCAGGACCTGGCGACGGGCGGGCCGGGGTCGATCGACGTGATCGAGATCGACGCCGCCTCGCACGGTGGTGTGGACGACGCGCGTGAGCTGCGTGAGCGGGCGTTCTTCGCGCCGGTGCACAGCCGGTACAAGATCTTCATCCTGGACGAGGCGCACATGGTGACCTCGGCCGGGTTCAACGCGCTGCTCAAGGTGGTGGAGGAGCCGCCGGAGCACCTCAAGTTCATCTTCGCGACCACCGAGCCGGAGAAGGTGATCGGGACGATCCGGTCCCGGACGCACCACTATCCGTTCCGGCTGGTCCCGCCGGGGACGCTGCGGGACTACCTGGCGGAGGTCTGCGGCCGGGAGGGCATCCAGGTCGAGGACTCGGTGTTCCCGCTGGTGGTGCGGGCCGGTGCCGGGTCGGTGCGTGACTCGATGTCGGTGATGGACCAGCTGCTGGCCGGCGCCACCGAGGGCGGGGTGACGTACAAGATGGCCACGGCGCTGCTCGGGTACACCGACTCGGCGCTGCTGGACGAGGTGATCGACGCGTTCGCGGCGCACGACGGCGCGACGGTCTTCCAGGTGGTCGACCGGGTGGTCGAGGGTGGCCACGACCCGCGGCGGTTCGTGACGGATCTGCTGGAGCGGCTGCGCGACCTGGTGATCCTGGCCACAGTGCCGGAGGCCGGGGAGAAGGGGCTGATCGACGCCCCGGCGGACCGGATCGCGATCATGCAGGCGCAGGCCGACGGTTTCGGGGCGGGGGAGTTGAGCCGGGCCGCCGACATCGTCAACACCGGGCTGACGGAGATGCGCGGGAACGCCGCGCCGCGGCTGCAGCTGGAGTTGATCTGCGCCCGGGTGATGCTGCCCGGGGCCTACACCGACGAGCTGTCGCTGATGGCCCGGGTGGACAAGCTGGAGCGGCGGTCCGCGATGGCCCCGGTGGCGATGGGGGTGGCTGGGCCGATGGCCGCGGCCCCGGTCGCCCAGGCTCCCGTCGCCCAGGCGCCGGTCGGCCAGGCGCCGGTCGCGATGGCGCCGCAGGCCCCGGTGGCCCAGGCCCCCGTGGCAGCCGCCCCGGCACCCACGCCCCCGCAGCAGCCCCAGCAATACGAGCAGCCTCAGCCGTACGAGCAGCCCCAAGCGGCGCAACCGCCGCAGCCGCCCGCCCCCGCGACGCCGCCCCCCGGTGCCTGGCCGATCCCGCGCAGCTTCCCCGCCACGGGAGCGGCGCCCGCCCCCGTGGCGCCGCAGCAGCCGCAGCCGCAGCCAGTTGCCCAGGTGCCGCAGCCCGTTGCCCCGGCCGCGGTGCCGCCGCCCGCCCCCGGGCAGTCGGCGCCGTCCGCGCAGCAGCAGCAAGGGGCCGCCCAGGTGCGGCAGTTGTGGCCGCAGGTGCTGGAGGCGGTGAAGAACCGCCGGCGGTTCACCTGGATCCTGCTCAGCCAGAACGGCCAGGTGGCCGGCTTCGACGGCAGCACGCTGCAGGTCTCGTTCATCAACGCCGGCGCCCGGGACAGCTTCGTCAGCAGCAACAGCGACGACGTGCTGCGCCAGGCGCTGGCGGACGCGCTCGGCGTGGACTGGCGGGTCGAGTGCATCGTCGATCCGTCCGGCGGCACCCAGACGCCGCAGGCCGCCGGCGGCCCCGGCGCTGGTGCCGGTGGCGGTGGCGGCTGGGGAGCCGCACCGCAGGCGCCGCGTTCGGCGCCGGCCGCGACGGCCACCGCGGTGGGCGGCTTCGGCGCCGGTCCGGGTGCCACGGGCAATCCGGCAGCCGCCCCGGGCGCAGGCGGGCCGACCGGCGGCGGTGCCATGGGCGCTGCGCAGTCGGGTATCGGGCAGCAGGGCATCGGGCAGTCGGGTGCTGGGCAGCAGGGCGCCGTGCAGCCCGGCGCGGCCGTCCCGGGGTCGATGCCGTCCGCATCCACCGCGCCCGGCCAGGCCGCCGCGCCGTACTCCCCGTCCGCGCCGGCCGGGCCGCCGCCGGGGGCCATGCGGCCGTCGGCGCCCGAGGACGAGGACATCTCGGTGGACGATGTCCCGGAGGCTCGCCAGGAGACGGTCTCCGGCCAGGAGCTGATCATGCGTGAGCTGGGCGCCACCGTCCTGGAGGAGATCGAGCACGGCAGGTGAGTGCCCCGCCCCGGGCAGCCCGGGGCAGGACGTAGGCTCGGACCCGGCGTGGTCCGACGGATGACGCAGCAGCGTGACCGGGCCCACGCACCGGGCCCACGTGACAGAGCTCAGTACCTCAGGCAGGAGTGAACCGTGTTCCCTGGTGGCCAGCCCAACATGCAGCAGCTGCTCAAGCAGGCGCAGAAGATGCAGCAGGACCTTGCCAAGGCCCAGGAGGAACTGGCCAAGACACAGGTCAGCGGTACCGCGGGCGGCGGTCTGGTGGAGGCGACGGTGACCGGCAGCGGTGAGCTGGTGGCGCTGACCATCGCCCCGCAGGCGGTGGACCCGGAGGACACCGAGACGCTGGCCGACCTGGTGCTCGCGGCCGTCCGCGATGCCAACGCCGCCGCGCAGAAGCTCCAGGCGGAGCGGATGGGCCCGCTGACCCAGGGCCTGGGCGGTATGGGCGGCGGCATCCCTGGCCTGCCGTTCTGACATTTTGCCGTCGCGGAGCGAAACAGTTCGATCAGAGTCGACTTTCGGGCGTCGGGCCGGTGTGTCCGGCGCCCGAATCGTTGGATGATGGCACCGTCGCACCGTCGCACCGGGATGGCCGCGACAGGGCACGGCGGACGACAGAGCTCAGCAGACGACAGCACGGCGGACGACCGGGCACGGCGGACGACAGAGCACAGCAGACGACCGGGCACAGCAGACGACAGAGCACGACAGACGCAGTAGAAGGGCAGCGCGGTGTACGAGGGCGTAGTTCAGGACCTGATCGACGAACTGGGCAGGCTGCCCGGCGTCGGGCCCAAGAGCGCCCAGCGGATCGCCTTCCACATCCTGCAGTCCGACCCGGTGGACGTGCGTCGGCTGGCGCACGCGCTGCTCGAGGTCAAGGAGAAGGTGCGGTTCTGCTCGGTCTGCGGCAACGTCGCGGAGGCCGAGCAGTGCCGGGTCTGCCTGGACCCGCGCCGCGACCTCACGGTGATCTGCGTGGTCGAGGAGTCCAAGGACGTGGTCGCCATCGAGCGGACCCGTGAGTTCCGCGGCCGCTACCACGTGCTCGGCGGCGCGATCAGTCCGATCGAGGGAGTCGGTCCGGACGATCTGCGGATCCGCGAGCTGTTGGCGCGGCTGGCCGACGGGACGGTCGGCGAGCTGATCCTCGCGACAGACCCCAACCTGGAGGGGGAGGCAACCGCCACCTACCTGGCCCGGCTCTGCAAGCCGATGGGCCTGAAGGTGACTCGGCTGGCGAGCGGATTGCCCGTCGGCGGGGACTTGGAGTACGCCGACGAGGTCACCCTCGGCCGGGCCTTCGAAGGGAGACGACTGCTCGATGTCTGACAACAGCGCGCACCAGGCGGTGCACACGGTTCACACCTTTGAACCGGATGACTTCGCGGTGCAGATCGCGGATTCCATCAAGAGCTTCGTGCTCGCGGTGACCGAGATCGCCAAGGGCGACGAGCCGGGCAGCGCGGTGTCACTGCTGCTCCTGGAGGTCTCCCAGCTGCTGCTGGCCGGCGGTCGGCTCGGCGCGATCGAGGACGTGGTGCCGGAGGACCGCTTCGAGCCGGACGCCGGCCCGGAGCCGGACGGCGTCGAGCTGCGTGAGCACCTGGCGGAGCTGCTCGCGCCGATCGACGTCTACCACGAGGTCTTCGACCCGTACGGGCCGCTGGACAAGCCGAACGCCTTCCGGATCTCGGACGACCTGGCGGGGGTGGTCAGCGACCTGCGCCACGGGCTGACCCACTACGACGAGGGCCGGGTCAGCGAGGCGCTCTGGTGGTGGCAGTTCTCCTACCTCTCCACCTGGGGTTCGAGCTGCACGGCCGTGCTGCGGGCGCTGCAGTCGCTGATCGCGCACGTGCGGCTGGACAGCCCGATCGGCGCGGTGCCGGACGGGGCCGACACCGACGACGACGGCTTGACGGACGAGCAGCTGGAGCAGCAGGCGGGCGACCTGATGGCGGCCGAACTCGGCACCTGACCGCCGCCCGACCGTCGACCGCCGCCGACGGTCGACCGCCGCCCGCCCGTCGACCGCCGCCCGCCCGTCGACCGCCGCCCGGCCGTCGACGGCGGGCACCCAGCGCCCGCAACCGCAGGACCCAGCGCCCGCAACCGCGGGCCCGGGGCCTGTGCGGGCGCTCAGATATCGATCAGCAGCAGCCGCAGCAGCTCGTTGAGCTGCTGCGTCTGTCCGTCGTCGAGGCAGGCCAGGGCTCGCTGCTGCTCGACCAGGCCGGCCGCGACCGCCTGGTCGACCACCGTCCTGCCCGGGTCGGTGAGGGTGATCCGCAGGCCGCGCCGGTCCGCCGGGTCGGGGGAGCGCAGCACCAGACCACCGCGCTCCAGCTTGTCCAGCCGGCCGGTCATGCCACCGGTGGTCAGCATCAGGGTGGTGGTCAGTTCGCGGGGTGAGAGCGTGTGCGGGGCGGGGGCGCGCCGCAGGGTGGCGAGCACGTCGAACTCGCCGCGGCTGATGCCGTACTCCTGGTAGATCTTCTCGATCCGGTCGCCCATGATCCGGGCCAGCCGGTAGATCCGGCCGAACGTCGCCATCGCGTCCGTCCGCAGATCCGGCCGGGCCACTCGCCACTGCTCGATGATCGCGTCCACGGCGTCCGTGCCGTCCTTCGCCGTCGTCGACGGCTGCGTCGACTGCTGCTGCGCTGACTGCTCCATGGGACCAGTCTGCCATAAAGAAGCTTGCATCTAAGTAGCTTGCTGCTAAGTTACTTACAACTTAGTGATGTGGAGGCAGCCCGTGTCCCTGACCTTTCGAGGCGTTCGAGGCATTCCTGGCTCTTCAGGCCTTCCGGGCGGCCGGAGCGTCGACCGGGTCCCGGGCGAGCGCGCCCTGCTGGCCGGCATGGCGATCGACTCGGTGGGCTCGGGCATGTACATCCCGTTCAGCCTGGTCTTCTTCCGGCACGTCACCGGCCTGCCGCTGACCGCGATCGGCGCGGTCCTCACGGCGGCCGGCTTCGCGGCGATGGCGGTGCTGCCGCTGGTCGGCACGGCGGTCGACCGGTTCGGCGCCCGCCGGCTGCAGCTGGCGCTGTACGTGCTGCGCGGGCTGGGCTTCGCCGCCTACCCGTTCGCGGGCTCGCTGCCCGCCTTCGCGGCGGTGGCGCTGCTGACCTCGATCGGGGACCGCGGCTTCCCGGTGGCCCAGCAGGCCCGGATCGGCGAGTTGGCGCGCGGTGGGCAGGTCGAGCGGCTGCAGGCGATCGCGCGCAGCCTGGCCAACGCGGGGCTCGGGGCCGGGACGCTGCTCGCCTCCCTGATGATCGGCCTGCTGGGGGACCGCGGCTTCACGGCGGCGGCCGTGCTGAACGCGGCCAGCTTCTTCGCCGCCGCGCTGCTGGCCCGCCGGGTCCCCGCGGTGCCGCGCGCTACGGGGGCCGCGGGCGCCGCGGGTGCTACGGGCGACAAGGGCGACAAGGGCGACAGGGGTGCCACGGGCGACAGGGCGTCGCGCGGGGGCGGGCGGGGCGGCTACCGGACGGTACTGGCCGACCGGCCCTACCTCGGCCTGACCGGGGCCAACTTCCTGATCGCGCTCGGCTACTCCGCCCTCTCGGTGCTGCTGCCGGTCTTCGCGGTCAACTGCCTGGGGGCTCCGCAGTCGCTGACCGGGGCGGCCTTCGTGGTGAACACGGTGCTCTGCGCGACGGCCGGGGTGCCGGTGGCCCGGCTGGCCCGGCGGGTCGGCAGCCGCACCAGGGCGGCGGCGCTCGGCGCGGGGTTCTTCGCGCTGGCGGGGCTCGGGCAGGCGGTGCTCGGTACCGTGCGGCCGCATGCGCTGCCGGTGGTGATGGGCGGGCTGCTGTTCCTGGTGGTGCTGTCCACAGTGGGGGAGCTGGTGCACAACCCGTCCGCCTCGGCGCTCTCCACCGCCGCGGCCCCGGCGGCGCTGCGCGGGCGGTACCTGGCGGCCTACCAGCTCTCCTGGTCGCTGGCGAAGACGGTGGCGCCCTCGCTCTTCACCCTGCTGCTGGCGGCGGACGCCCGGCTGCCCTGGCTGCTGGTCGCGGCCACCGCGCTGGCGGGCGGCGCGCTGCTGCTCCGCCTGGGCCGCCGGCTGCCGGCGGCGGTGCTCAGCCCCGCCCCGACGGTCACCGTGTCCACCCCCGGCAGCGCGGACGTGAGCACCGGTGTCCCGGGTCGCCACCCGCTCCCCGCCGCTTGCTAGGGCGTGTCCGGCCCTCCGCGTCCCCGCTCCGCAGAATTGTCGAAAAATTTCCTCCGGCAAATTCCGAGCCCGCGATGCCCTCGTCCCGCGAATTCTTTCGGACCCCCGCCCCGCCGTCCGAAGACTCGCCCGTTGGCCCGTCCATCCCGCGTTCACCAGATGAAACGTGTGTCTCATGATATGGATCACGGCTGATGCCCGTCCCCTGCTCGGTAGACTGACCGGCGACCGCAGTACCCCCTCCCCAGGGGGTCTGGGGGGACCGGACGGCGCCACCCCGCGCCGGGCACCACCCCCCGAAGACGACTTAGTCGAGGAGCGCACGTGGGCCTTGTCGTGCAGAAGTACGGCGGCTCATCCGTTGCGGATGCCGAGGGCATCAAGCGCGTAGCCCGTCGAATTGTCGACACCAAGAAGGCCGGCCATGAGGTCGTCGTCGTGGTGTCCGCGATGGGCGACACGACGGACGAGCTGATCGAACTCGCCGAGCAGGTATCCCCTATTCCCGCCGGTCGCGAGTTCGACATGCTGCTGACCGCAGGCGAGCGAATCTCCATGGCCCTGCTGGCGATGGCGATCAAAGCCCTCGGACACGAGGCGCAGTCCTTCACCGGCAGCCAGGCCGGGGTGATCACCGACCAGGTCCACAACAAGGCGCGCATCATCGATGTCACGCCGGGCCGGATCCGCAGCGCCCTGGACCAGGGCAACATCGCGATCGTGGCCGGGTTCCAGGGCGTCTCCCAGGTGAGCAAGGACATCACTACCCTGGGTCGGGGCGGCTCCGACACCACCGCGGTGGCGCTGGCCGCCGCGCTCAAGGCCGAGGTCTGCGAGATCTACACCGATGTGGACGGCGTCTTCACCGCCGACCCGCGGGTGGTCAAGAAGGCCCGCAAGATCGACTGGATCGCCTACGAGGACATGCTGGAGCTCGCGTCCTCGGGCTCCAAGGTGCTGCTGGACCGCTGTGTGGAGTACGCGCGGCGCTACAACATCCCGATCCACGTACGATCGTCCTTCTCCGGCTTGCCGGGGACCATCGTCAGCACCAGCAACCCGAACCAGCCCGAAGGGGGCGAGATGGAGCAGGCCATCATCTCCGGAGTCGCCCACGACACGTCGGAGGCCAAGGTCACGGTCGTCGGGGTGCCGGACAAGCCGGGCGAGGCGGCCCGGATCTTCCGCGCCATCGCGGACGCCGAGGTCAACATCGACATGGTGGTGCAGAACGTCTCCGCCGCCTCGACCGGTCTGACCGACATCTCCTTCACCCTGCCGAAGACCGAGGGCCAGAAGGCCATCGACGCGCTCGGCCGGGTCAAGGAGGGCATCGGCTACGAGTCCCTCCGCTATGACGACGCGATCGGCAAGATCTCCCTGGTCGGGGCCGGTATGCGGTCCAACCCGGGGGTCACCGCCACGTTCTTCGAGGCGCTCTCGGAGGCCGGCGTCAACATCGAGCTGATCTCCACCTCGGAGATCCGGATCTCGGTGGTCACCCGGGCGGACGACGTCAACGAGGCGGTGCGTGCCGTGCACAGCGCCTTCGGTCTGGACAGCGAGGGCGACGAGGCCGTGGTCTACGGCGGGACCGGACGATGACCGGCGGCGGAGCGGATCGCAGCGGCCGGCCCAACCTCGCGGTGGTCGGTGCCACCGGCGCGGTGGGCACGGTGCTGCTGGGGATCCTCTCCGCCCGTCAGGACGTCTGGGGCGAGATCCGGCTGGTCGCCTCGGCCCGCTCGGCCGGGCGCCGGCTGACCGTGCGCGGTGAGCAGGTCGAGGTCGTCGCGCTGACCGAGGAGGCCTTCGAGGGCATCGACGTCGCGATGTTCGACGTCCCCGACGAGGTCGCCGCGCAGTGGGCACCGATCGCGGCGGCCAAGGGTGCGGTCGTGGTCGACAACTCCGGGGCCTTCCGGATGGACGAGGACGTGCCGCTGGTGGTCCCCGAGGTCAACGCGGCCGCGGCCCGGATCCGCCCGCGCGGGATCATCGCCAACCCCAACTGCACCACCATGTCGATGATCGTGGCGCTCGGCGCGCTGCACTCCGAGTTCGGGCTGCGCGAGCTGGTGGTTGCCTCCTACCAGGCGGCCTCCGGCGCCGGGCAGGCCGGCATCGACGCGCTGCGCGAGCAGACCGTGAAGGTGGCCGGCACCGGGGTGGGCGAGCAGGCCGGCGACCTGCGGTCGCTGATCGGCGACAGCGGTCCGTTCCCGGCGCCGCTGGTGCTGAACGCGGTGCCGTGGGCGGGCTCGCTGCAGGAGGACGGCTGGTCCTCCGAGGAGCTGAAGGTCCGCAACGAGAGCCGCAAGATCCTCGGGCTGCCGAACCTGCGGGTCGCGGTGACCTGTGTGCGGATCCCGGTGATCACCACCCACTCGCTGGCCGTGCACGCGGTCTTCGAGCGCGAGGTGACCCTGGAGCGGGCGCAGGAGATCCTGGCCCAGGCCCCCGGTGTGGTGCTGTACGACAACCCGGCGGCCGGCGAGTTCCCCACCCCGAGCGACGTGGTCGGCACCGACCCCACCTGGGTCGGCCGGGTGCGCCGCTCGCTCGACGACCCGACGGCGCTGGACCTCTTCGTCTGCGGCGACAACCTACGCAAGGGCGCGGCCCTGAACACCGCGCAGATCGCCGAGCTGGTGGCGGCAGAGCTGTCGGGCTGAGTGAGCCGCCCGGCAGCTCTGACCGGCTGAGCCACCTGGCAGGGGCGACAGTTCGAGCCGACCATACGACTGGCCCCTCTGCCACACCAACAACGTAGGACCGGCTGAGTCCGTACCGTGCCGTTGTGCGACCGTTCCTGACTTCGCTTCGGACCGGGGCCCCCTTCCTGTGGAGGGGGCCCCGGTCTTTGCGGAAGAATGTCCACCGGACGGGGCAACCCTGAGGGGGGATCGAGTGTCCAACGGTCGTGACAGACCTGGCAGTGGTGACGGCGGTGCCGAAGGGACGGGTGCGGCAGGTACCGGGGGTGCCGTTCCGAGCACCCGGAGCGCCGAGGCCCCGGCAGGCCCCGGCGCAGCCAGGTGCCGTGCGGCAGCCGGCTGAGGCGGAGGTGACCACGGCCGCCACCGACACGGCCGGCGCCAGCGTCGACCTGCTCACGACCACGTACCAGGAGCACTACCGTGCGCTGCTGCGGCTGGCCGCCCTGCTCCTGGACGATCAGTCGAGCTGTGAGGACGTGGTCCAGGAGGCGTTCATCCGGGTGCACTCGGCCCGGCGCCGGGTCCGTGAGCCGGAGAAGATCCTCGCCTACCTGCGGCAGACCGTGGTCAACCTGTCCCGCAGCACCCTGCGGCGCCGGCTGCTGGGCCTGCGACTGCTGCCCAAGCCCATGCCTGACATGGCCAGTGCAGAAGAGGGCGCCTACGATGCTCTCGAACGCGACCAGCTGAAGGCGGCTCTGCAGGGTCTGCAGAGGCGGCAGCGCGAGGTCCTGGTCCTGCGCTACTACGCCGACATGACGGAGGCCCAGGTGGCGGAGCTGCTCGGGGTCTCGGTGGGTGCGGTCAAGGCGTACGGCTCACGCGGGCTGGCGGCGCTGCGGGTCCTGATGGAGAGCAGTCATGACTGACGATCAGTTCGACCGCCGACCTGGGCCCGGTACCCCGGGGCCGGCCGGATGGGCGGGGCGGCCGGGCGCCCGGTCGGCGGCGGAGCGGGTGCCGACCCGCGGCGAGGAGCAGGCGCTGCGCGCACTGCTGCACCGCGCGGTGGACGACCTGCAACCCGAGCCCGAGGCGCTGCTGCGGATCCGGCGCGCGATCCCGGCCCGCCGGGTCCGCCACCGGCAGGCGTGGACCGGTGCGCTGCTGATCGCGCTGGTCTCGGCCGCCGCGCTGCCCACCCTGGGCCGGCTGGGCGGCCTGCAGTTGTCCGACGGCTCGGGCGCCGCGCCCAGCGCCGCCCCGAGCAGCAGCGCGACGAGCAGCCCGAGTGCCTCCGGGCACTCCGGCGGTGCCCACCCGGTGGTCCCGTTGCCGGTGCCCGCCGGCGGCGGCATTGATACGAGCGGCAGTGCGACTCCCACTCCCAGCCCGTCGGCCAGCAGCGTCGGCAGCAGCGCGCCGACCCCGGCCACCGCGACCCCGGTCTCCGTGACGTCGGGTCAGGCGGCGGGGACGGCCACCGGCGCGCCCGTCTGCCTGCGGGCCGACCTGGGCGCCGGCCAGGTGACGGTGGGCGCGGCCGACAACGCGGGCTGGGTCTACGGGGCGTTCACGGTGGCCAACGTCTCCGGTCATCCCTGCCTGCTGACCGATCCGGGCACGCTCGTAGCGGTGCTCGGCGGTGGGAGCGTGGGCGGCTCGGTGCGGGTCCTCGTGCACACGGTGGGCGATCCGGCCGTCGGGCTGCCGGATCCGGCGAGCGCGCCGGGCCAGCTGCTGTTGGGCGCCGGGGCCGGCTACCGGCTGCCGTTCGCCTTCGTCCCGGACACGCTCTGCCCGGCCGCCGGCAGCGGCGGCGCGGGCGCGACGCCGACGCCCAGCGCCGGCGCGGTCAGCCCGGTGGCGAGCCCGGTCGCGAGTGCGAGCGGTGGTCCGAGCGGGGCGGCGGGCGCGGCTGCCGGCGCGGCGGCGAACGATCCGGCCGGCCCGTCGGCCGCGCCGGGCAGCGGCACAGCCTCCTCGGGCGGCGGCGGCGGCGGGGCACCGGCGGCGGGCGCGGGGGCGGCCGCCCCGGCGGGCCAGGCCGCGGACGGCCCGGCCACCGGGACGCCGTCGGCGCCCGCGTCATCGGCGCCGTCCGGCACACCCAGCCCGGCGGCCCAGCCGGGTACCGTCACGGTCACCCACCGCCCGCTCGGCACCGCGCCGGACGCGGGCACCGCGACGATCCCGAACGTCTGCGGCGGCGGCACCCTGTACCGCGCCGCCCCGCAGCAGAGCCAGTAGCCGGGGCGCCCGCCGCCGGGCCGGTGCCGCGATGCCGCAGGCCAGGGCCGCCGTGGACCTCGGCGGCGCGCCCGAGGCGGCGTTCGGCGGGGGGCCGTGCTCGGGGCTGTGGAAACGGTGGCTACCGTGAGGGGTGTGTACCGATTCCTCCTGACTGCGCGCTGGCTCGGCAGCACCGTGCTCGCGGTCGCCGCCATCGCGGTCTGTCTCTGGCTGGGCTCCTGGCAGCTGAGCCGGTTCGAGGGCCGGGTCTCCAGCCAGCACGCCCCCTCCGCCACCGCCCGCCCGGCCGCCCCGCAGCCGGTGGCCAGCCCGCTGAACTCGGTGCTGTCCGGGCCGGACGCCCAGGTCAGCACCGGCACGGTCGGTCACCCGGTGAGCGCCTCCGGGCAGTACGACAGCGCCCACCAGCTGCTGGTGCCCAACCGCACGGTGGACAACCGGCAGGGCTACTACGTGCTCACCCCGCTGCGCACCGCCACCGGCCGGGCGGTCGCGGTGGTGCGCGGCTGGCTGCCCGGTTCGCCCGGCGGCGGCGCGGTGCCGGCCGCACCCACCGGCGAGGTGACCGTCACCGGGCGGCTGCAGGCCTCCGAGAGCGCCGACACCAGCGGCGCGGCCAACGGCGGCCTGCCGGTCGGCCAGCTGGGCATGATCAGCCCGGCCACCCTGGTCAACCTGCTGCCGTATTCGTTCTATGACGGCTGGGTGGCCGCCGACGACGTCCAGGGCGGTCTGACCGCGGTGCCGACCACCCAGCCCTCCGGCGGTGGCGGCCTGGACGCCCGGGCCTTCCAGAACCTCGGCTACACCCTGCAGTGGTTCGTCTTCGCGGGCTTCGTCGGCTTCATGTGGTTCCGGCTGGCCCGCCGTCAGGCGGAGGCGGTCCAGGACCGGGCGCTCGGCCTCGAACCGGTCCTGGACTGAGAGCCCCGAAGCCCTGGGCCGCTACACCTTCAGGTGCCGCCGGGCGAAGTCGATCTCCAGGCGCAGCTGCTTGATCCGCTCGTCGACCACCAGCGAGCCGTGCCCGGCCTCGTACCGGTACACCTCGTGCGGCAGGCCCAACTGCTCCAGCCTGGCCACGTAGTTCTCGATCTGCCGGATCGGGCAGCGCGGGTCGTTGAGCCCCGCGCTGAGGTAGACCGGCGCCCGCACCTGCTCGACGTAGGTCAGCGGCGAGGAGGCCCGCCAGCGCTCGGGGACCTCCTCGGGGGTGCCGCCGAAGAGCGTGCGGTCCAGCGACTTGAGCGCCTCCATCTCGTCCTGGTACGCGGTCAGGTAGTCCGCGACCGGGACGGCGGCCAGGCCCAGTGACCAGTTCCCGGGCTGGGTGCCCAGGCCCAGCAGGGTGAGGTAGCCGCCCCAGGAGCCACCGGAGAGCACCAGGCGATCGGGGTCGGCCAGGCCCTCGGCCACCGCCCAGGCGCGCACGGCGGCGATGTCCTCCAGCTCGATCAGGCCGACCCGCTCGCGCAGTGCGTCCGTCCAGGCCTGGCCGTAGCCGGTGGAGCCGCGGTAGTTGACCCGGACCACCGCGAAGCCGTGGTCCAGCCAGGCGGCCGGACCGGCGGCGAAGGAGTCGCTGTCGTGGTGGGTCGGCCCGCCGTGGATCTCGAAGACGGTCGGGTACGGGCCGGGCCCGTCGGGCCGCTGGACCAGCGCGTGCACCCGGCCGCCGGGCCCGTCCACCCAGAGGTCCTCCACCGGCACCGAGCGCGGCGGCACCGAGCCGGGGGCCCGCAGCACCACGGAGCCCGCCGTGGAGCGGACCACCGAGGGCTCGGCCGCGGAGGACCAGAGGAACTCCACCGTGCCGTCGGGGCGGGCGGTGGCGCCGGCCACCGTGCCGCGCGGGGTGTCCAGCCGGGTCAGCGCGCCGGTGGCCAGCCGGTAGCCGAACAGCTCGCTCCTGGCCTCGAACTCGTGCTCGATCAGCAGGGCGGTGGCGTCCGGGAACCACTGGGCCGAGACATCGCCGGGCAGCTCGCGGCCGTCCTCGGTGCGCAGCGGCAGCTCGGTCTCCACACCGGTCAGCGGGTCCCAGAGGATCAGCTCCCAGCGGCCGCGGCGCTGATGGGCGACGAGCAGGCGGCTGTCGCCGGGCGCCGGGGCGAAGCCCAGGCAGGTCAGCCCGCTCGGCTCCGGGCGGCCGGTCACGTCGTCCAGCTCGGCGACGGGTGCGCCGTCCGCACAGCGCAGCACCCGGATCGCGCTGTGCATCGCGTCGCCGTGCTCGGTGTGGTCGATCGCCAGCAGCGTCGAGTCGTGGGACAGGTCGCCGACCCCGCCGTACTCGGCGTGCCGGTAGATCTCCGCCGGCTCGCTCGCGCCGGGGCGCAGCAGGTGCAGGGTGGTGCCGTCCTCGTCGGTGGAGCGGCCGACCACCACGGTGCCGTCCCGGCCCAGGGCCAGCCCCGCCTCGTAGGAGGGGGCCAGGCCCGGCACGGCCGACTCGTCCGGGCCGCCCGTGAAGGGCTGGCGGCGCCAGACGCCGTACTCGTCACCGTCGGTGTCGTCGAACCACCAGACCCACTCGCCGTCGGGGGTCAGGCAGGCGTCGGTGGTACCGCTCGGCCGGTCGGTGACCTGCCGGTGGGTACCGGCGGCCCGGTCCCAGGCGTAGACCTCGAAGGTGCCGGAGGCGTTGGAGACGTACAGCGAACGCTCCGGGGCGTCGTCCGCCCAGTCCGGAAGGGACACCCGTGCCGCCCGGAAGCGCTGCTCCCAGGCAGGCACGTCGTTCTTCTCGCTACTCATTCGCCTCACTCTGGCACGGATCACCGCGGCCGCGGTACGAGGGGCCCGGATACGAGGAGCGCCGGCGCGAGGGGCCCTGGTACGAGGGGTCCCGGTACGAGGAGCCGGGTTCCGCGGCGGCCGGTGGGCGATCCCGGCCGCCGTCAGCCGACGGAGCAGGTGTGGGACCAGGTGACGGTCGGCCTAGGCCGCGGGGACCTTGTCCAGGAACCCGTGCACGGCGCCGATCAGACCGTCCTCGGTGGCGACCAGGACGTCGAAGCCGACCACCAGCGCCTCGGCGCCGGCCGGACCGAGGTCCCAGGTGAACCGGGCGATCCGGTGGTGGGCGTCCACGCCGTTGGCCCCCAGGGTGAAGACCAGGCCGGGGAACTGCGCCTGCACCGCGCCGATGGTGGCGTCGATCGCGTCCCGGCCGGCCGCCTCGACCAGCGGGTCGGTGTAGAGCGCGTCGGCCGCCCAGTAGGTGTCGATCAGCTTGCGGCGGGCCTCGGCGTCGGTCTCGTTCCAGGTGGCGAGGTAGTGGGCGGCCAGGTCCTGAATGTTCGTCATGTTCGTTCTCCCCTTCGGATTTCGCGGTGTTTCCCGCTGGTCAAAAAGGTAGGCGGGATCCGGAGCGGCCGAATCGGTCACGCATAGGTAGGGTCGACCCATGCTGTACGGAAGGTCAGGGGAGCAGGCCGCCGTCGAGGAGTTGCTGACGGGGGCGCGGGAGGGCCGCAGCGGGGTGCTGGTGCTGCGCGGGGAGCCGGGTATCGGCAAGAGCGCGCTGCTGCAGTACGCCGCCGAGCGGGCGGGCAGCGGGTTCGGTGTGCTGCGGGCCACCGGCGTGGAGAGCGAGGCCGACCTGCCCTTTGCCGGGCTGCACCTGCTGCTCGGGCCGGCGCTGCCGCTGCTGCCCGGGCTGCCGGTGCCGCAGCGCCGGGCGCTGGAGGCGGCCTTCGGGCTGGCCGAGGGGACGGGCGCCGGCGACCGGCTGCTCGGTGGCCTGGCCACCCTCGGGCTGCTGGCCGAACTGGCCCAGCAACGGCCGCTGCTCTGCCTGGTGGACGACGCGCAGTGGCTGGACCGCTCCTCCACCGACGCGCTGCTGCTGGCGGCCCGGCGGCTGGGCAGCGAGGGCGTGGTGCTGCTCTTCGCGGCCCGGGACGGGGAGGGCAGCTTCGCCGCCCCCGGGCTGCCCGAGCTGCGGCTGGCCCCGCTGGCGCCCTCGGCCGCCGCCAAGCTGCTGGCGGCCCGCACCGACGAGGCGGCCGGCGTGGGCCTGCGCTACCGGGTGCTGGCCGAGGCACAGGGCAACCCGCTCGCGCTGACCGAGCTGCCGCTGGCGCTGGCGGCCGCGCCCTCCCCCGGCGCCGGCGAGCTGGCGCTCACCAGCCGGCTCCGGCAGGCCTTCCACGGTCAGGTGGCCCGGCTGCCCGGGCCGAGCCGGACCCTGCTGCTGGTGGCCGCCGCCGAGGAGAGCGGCGAGCTGGCCACCGTGCTGCGAGCCGCCGAGATGCTCGGGGCCGGCCCCGCGGACCTGCTGCCCGCCGAACGGGCCGGCCTGCTGAGCCGCACCCAGGACGGCCGCTACGCGCTGCGCCACCCGCTGCTGCGGGCCGCGATCCTGGACGGCGCGCCACTGGACCAGAAGCTGGGCGGCCATCGGGCGCTGGGCGCGGTGCTGCAGGCCGACGGCGAACTGGACCGGGGCAGTTGGCACCTCGCGCAGGCCGCCACCGGGCCGGACGCCGAGCTGGCCGAGGCACTGGAGGGGGCCGCCCGGCGGGCGGCGGCCCGTGGTGGGCACGCCGGCGCGGCCGCCGCCTACGAGCGGGCCGCCCAACTCGCCGACGACCGCGGGACGATCGTCCGCTGCCTGCTGATGGGCGCCGAGTCGGCGCTGGACGCGGCCGAGGCCGAGCGGGCCCGCTCACTGGCCCTGCGCGGGGCGGCGCTGGCCGAGGACGCGCTGACTCTGGCGGTGCTCGACTGGGTCCGGGCCACCACGGAGTTCTGGCGCGGCGGCTACCAGGAGGCGCACCGGCTGCTGCTGCGCGCCGCCGACCGGGAGATCCCCGCGCCGCTGGCCGCCCGGGCGCTGCTCCAGGACTTCCACATCGCCTGGTACCTGGGCGAGCGGCAGGTGGGCGAGGTGCTGGACCTGATGGCGGCGCTCGACCTGCCGGACGGGGACGCCACCGCCCCGCTGGTCGGCTATCTGCGCTCGGCCGTCGGCCCGGTCTTCGGCCACCCGGCCCCGCCCGGCTCCACGCTGGCCGAGGCCGCCGCGCGGGCCAGGGCGGCCGACGCGGACAGCCCGCGCGACCTGGTGCAGCTCTGCGGGGCCGCGCTGGTACCCGGACAGGACGCGCAGACCCTGGCGCTGGCCGCCGAGCTGATCGACGAGGCGCGCACGGTCGGGGCGATGGGCCTGCTGCCCACGCTGCTCTTCTTCCGGGCCGAGGCCGAGCTCTTCCACGGCCGGCACCGGGACGCCGAACTCGCCGTGGCCGAGGGCCTGGCGCTGGCCCGGGACACCGCGCAGCTCCAGTGGGTCAGCCAACTGTGCGCGCTGGACGCCTATCTGGCGGCACTGCGCGGCGCCGACGAGCTGGTCGGGCAGCGGGTCGGCGAGGCGCTGGCGGACCAGGTGAGCACCTGGGGCGGGCCGGCGGCCGGCGCCTCCTGGAGCCAATGGGCGCTGGCCGTCCACGACTTGGGCCAGGGCCGGGTGGCCGAGGTGGTGGAGCGCCTGGAGCCGCACACCGCGGGCGCCCACCGGCATCACGTCTCGGCGATCCGCACCGTGCCCGACCTGGTGGAGGCGGCGGTCCGGCTGGGCCGTCCGGAACGGGCCGCGGTCGCCTTCGAGCGCTTCGAGGACTGGTCGGTGCGCAGCGGCTCACCCGACTGGACCCGGGCGCTGGTGCTGCGCTGCCAGGCGCTGCTCGGGCCGGCCGAGCTGGCGGAGTCGGGCTACCTGGCCGCGCTCGACCTGCACGAGGGGACCGGGCGGCCCTTCGAACTGGCCCGGACCAGCCTGCTGTTCGGGGAGTGGCTGCGCCGCGACCGGCGCAAGACCGAGGCCCGGGCGCGGCTGCGGGCCGCCCTGGAGATCTTCGAGCGGCTCGGCGCGCTGCCCTGGGCCGAGCGGGCCCGCAGCGAGCTGGGCGCGGCCGGTGACACCGCGCCGGTGGCCGCGCTCTCCGGGCCGCTGGCGGGACTGACCCCGCAGGAGGAGCAGATCGCCCGGCTGGCGGCCAAGGGGCTGTCGAACCGGGAGATCGCCGCCCAGCTCTTCCTCAGCCCCAGGACCGTGGGCCACCACCTCTACAAGGCCTACCCGAAGCTGGGCATCGCCTCACGCGGTCAACTCGCCGACCTGATCGCCGCCTGAGGCGACGTCAGGTCGAGTCGGGGGCTCGGCTCTGTGACTGACCGTCCGTCAGGCGCTGGCGACGGACTGGGGCGCGGTCCGGCGGATCGGCTGCGCCTTGGGCAGCTGGGCCTGTGAGGCCTGCAGCTGGGCGGACTTGATCGCCTGGGCGTGTGCGGGTGCGCCGAGGCCGCCGAGCAGCAGTCGCAGGATGCCGAGCAAATCCTCGGTCAGCGCGCCGGTGTGGGTGGTCTCCGGCTCGCTCACCCAGCGGTAGAGCGCGCCCAGGTAGACGTCCCGCAGCACGTTGCCGACCTGCGCGGGCACCAGGTCGGGGCTCAACTCACCCTGGGCGATACCGGCCTTGACGATCTGGGCGAAGATGTCCGCGACATACGGCTCCTCCAGTATCGGCCGCCCGGCCCTGACCCAGGCGGTCAGCATGGCGACCGTCAGGTCGTGCTCCTCCTGGTTGAGCTGGCCCAGCGCGGCCACGCAGCGGGTCAGCTGCTCGATCGGGCTGTCGCCCTGGCTCTGCGCCTCGGCCAGCACGGTCACCAGGTCCCAGCGTCGCCGCTCGGTCCAGGCGCTGATCAGGTCTTCCTTGCGCTGGAAGTAGTTGAAGAAGGTCCCGCGCGCGACGTCGGCCCGCTCGGCGATCTCGTCGATCGAGGTGTGGTCGTAGCCCTTGTCGACGAAGAGCTCGACGGCCGCGGCGTACAGGCGCTCCCTGACCCTCTGCTTGTTGCGCTCACGTCGGCCGATGGCGGGCGCTGCGGTTGGCGGACGCGGGTCCATGGCGTGTCTCCATCTCGACGTACATCTCGACCCCCCGCCGCGGGTGCGGGCGGACTGGGCAGTGGGCGACGGTGTCGGGTCAACCACGGGAGGTTCGTGCAGGTGACGGGTTGGGTGGTTGGTACGGTCACGATTTTTATACCACGGTCTAACTATTGGCCGCAGGCTTCCGAAGGATCTCGACCCGGTCGGGCGGCGCGCACTGGGTCACTGCGTCAAGTCGTGCGCGCCCCCCGCCCGCCCGGTACCGGATGCTCCGTCAGAAACACCGCACCGGGCGGGCATCGGCCGGATCAGCCGCCGCCGGCCCCGGGGTCGGGCAGTGCCTCGCGCAGGGCCGCCAGGCTCTCGTTGCCGAGGAGCCGGCCGGCGGTCAGCTCGATGCCGTGGTCCCGGCGCAGCTGCTGGCTGAGCCGGGTGGCCGCCAGCGAGTCCAGGCCCTGCTCGCGCAGCGGGCGCCGCTGGTCGAGCGCGGCCGGGGCCAGGCCGAGCATCGACGCGGAGCCCGCCAGCAGGGGGTCGGCGGCGCGTCCCGGTCCAGGCGGTGCAGGTGGTGCAGTCGGCGTGGGCGGTGCAGTCGGTGCAGTCGGTGCAGTCGGCGTGGGCGGTGCGGACGGGACGCGCGGCGGCGAACCCGGCCCCGCCGTCCGGCGCCGGCCGCCGGCCACCCCGCGGCCACCGCGCGCGGTGCGCCCGGCCGCGCCGGCCGGCCCGCGGCGGGTGCCGAGGCCCGCCAGCCCGCCGAGCCCGGTCAGCCCGGTCAGCAGCGGCGCGGCCCCGACCTTGAGCAGCGTGGCGAGCGGCGCGGCGGAGTGCTCGGCGAGCCGCCCCAGCACCCCGGGCAGTGCGGCCGGTGCCGGCGCCTTCCCGGGCAGCGGGCGCAGCCGGATCCCGCTGAACCGGGCCAGCGGGTGCCCCTCGGGGTCGACCAGCAGCACCTCGGCCCGGGTGGCGTTGCCGTGCCCGTCCCGTTCGGTGACGGCCGCCAGGCTCCAGAACTCGTACGGCAGCGGGGCGAGGATCCGCGCCGAGGCCATCCCGGTCATCAGGTAGCCGCGGCCCTCCTCGCCCGCTGTCCGGCCCGCCCAGGCCGCCAGCAGCGGCTGCAGCCCGGTCTCCCAGGAGCCCGGCGCGGGCGCCTTGGGCAGCCGCAGCCGGGCCACCGCCTCGCCCTTGCGGCGCCAGAGCTGCTCGACCGCGCGGAACGGCTCGCCGATCTCGACACCCTGGCGGGCCGCCAGCTCCAGGAACCCCTCGGCGGAGCGGTAGTCGTGGCAGCGGCCCAGGGCCCGGTCCACCACGCCCAGCGTGGCCAGCCGGGCGCCCTCGTCCGCCGGGTGCAGCTCGGCCGAGGCGCAGTGCAGCGGTTCGGCGGCGCCCGGCAGCCGGGCCGTCACCGTCGCGGTGCGGGCCCCGCCGTCGACGGGCTCGGTGACGGTGACCCGCAGCCCGATCCGGTCGGCCTCCTCGATCGGCAGGTAGGCGTCGGTGAGGACCACCTCGCGCAGCTCGTACTCGCGCATCGGCCCGGTCCCCGGGTGGAGTTCCCGGGCGGCCTGGAGCATCGCGGCCAGGTACACGGCCGGTGGCACCGGTGCCAGGCCCCGGACCACCACCCCCGGGCCCCACTCGCCGGCTCCCCAGTCCGCGAGCTCCACCTCCCAGGAGCGCGAGCGGGGCCGGCGCCGCCCGCCGGCTCCGCCGTGCCCGGTGGTCCGCACGTGGCGCACCAGGTCCCACGGGTAGGCGGGCAGCGAGGTGACCACCGCCGGCGCGTGCGGGTACCAGCAGCGCCAGTCCACCCGGCCGCCGGCGGCGAAGACCCGGCCCACCGTCCTGACCAGGTCCAGCACGCCGTCCTGCTCGCGGCGCAGCGTGGCCACCACGCCGCCCGCCAGCTGCTCGGCGTCCAGCGTCTCCTCGATGGCGGCCACCAGCAGTGGGTGCGCGCCGACCTCGACGAAGACGCTCTCGGCGGCCCGAGCCACCCCGGCCACGGTGCCGGTGAACCGGACGGGCCGGCGCAGGTTCGCCATCCAGTACTCGGCGTCGAGCTCCGGGCCGCTCAGCCGTTCGCCGCGCACCGTGGAGACCAGGCCGACCGTGCCCTCGACGGGCCGCAGGCCGTCCAGCGCGGCGAGCAGATCGGGGCGCAGCGCGTCCATCTGCGGCGAGTGCGAGGCCACCGCGACCTGCACCTGGCGGCAGAGCACCAGACGCTCGGTCAGCGCCCGGGCGAGTTCGGCGAGCGCCGCCGCCTCGCCGGCCAGCACGGTGGCGGTGGGCGCGTTCTCGGCGGCGACGCAGATCTTGTCGCCGTAGGCCGCGATCTCCGCCCGCGCCTGGTCGGCCGAGAGCTCGACCACCAGCATGCCGCCGAGCCCGGCCCGGCGGTCCATCAGTGAGCTGCGCCGGCAGATCACGGCCGCCGCGTCCTGCTCGGCGAGCGCGCCGGCGGCCCGGGCGGCCGCCACCTCGCCCATGCTGTGACCGATCACCAGGTCGGGGGTGACGCCGCGTTCGGCCAGGGCGGCGGTCAGGGCCACCTGCATCGCCCACAGGGCGGGCTGCACGGTGGCCATCTCGGTCGGGAAGTCGGTGCCCGGCTCGGCCGTGATCAGGTCGCGGACGCCGTGGCCGAGCTGGCCGTGGATCAGCTGCTCGCAGCGCGTGAGCGCGGCCTCGAAGGCGGGGGAGGCGGCGGCCAGCGCGCGGCCCATGCCGGTCCACTGGGAGCCCTGCCCGGGGAAGACGAAGACCGTCTGCCGCTCCCGGGGCAGCCCGGCCGCGGCCTCGGTGAGCCCGCCGTCCGCGATCGTCTCGCCGGCGGCCAGCGCGCGCAGGTTCCCGGCGAGCTCCTGATGGCTCGCGCCGAGGGCCCAGAGGCGGAACGGATGGGCGTCGCGCCGCAGCGCGGCGGTGGCGCACAGGGCGTGCAGCGGGTGCGCCCGACCGGCTCCGGCGGGGGACAGGTAGTCGGCCCAGGCCTCGGTCAGTCGGCGCAGCGCGGTCGCCGAGCGGGCGCTGAGCACCAGCAGCTGCGGGCCGTCCGCCTCGGCATCGGGGGCCGCGCCGGTGTCGGCCGCTGGTCTGGGGTCGGTCGTCCCGGCCGGGACGGCGCCGATCACCACGTGGGCGTTGGTCCCGGACAGGCCGAAGGAGCTGACACCGATCAGTGCCTCGGGGCCGAGCGGTTCGAGCACCCGGGCCTCGGTCACCACCTGGAGCGGAGCGTCGGGCCCGGTCAGCAGCGCGTGCGGCCGGTCGAGGTGCAGCGAGGCGGGGATGACGCCGTGCTGGGCGATCAGCACCGCCTTGATCAGCCCGGCCAGCCCGGCGGCGGCCTCGGCATGGCCGAGGTTGCTCTTCACCGAGCCGGTCAGCAGCGGCCGTCCGGCCTGCCGGCCCGGCGTCACCGCTTCGGCCAGCGCGCGCAGTTCCACGTCGTCGCCGACCGTGGTCCCGGTGCCGTGCGCCTCCACGTAGTCCAGCTGCGCCGGGCTGATCCCGGCGCTGCGGCAGGCCTCGCGCACCATCTCGACCTGGCCGGCCACCGAGGGCCGCAACAGCAGGCCGCTGGCGGCGCCGTCGCTGGTGACGGCGCTGCCGTGCAGCAGGGCGAGCACCGGGTCACCGTCGCGCAGCGCGTCGGGCAGCCGCTTGAGCACCACCGCGGCCACGCCGTCGCTGCGCACGTACCCGTCGGCGCCGGCGTCGCCGAACCGGCAGTGCCCGCCGGGCGAGGCCATGCCGCCCTGCGAGTAGGCGATGGAGTCATAAGGGGAGAGGATCAGATTGACCCCCGCGGCGATCGCCAGCTCGCACTCCCCGAGCTGCAGGCTCTGCCGGGCGGTGTGCACGGCCACCAGAGAAGAGGAGCAGGCGGTGTCGAGCACCATGCTCGGCCCGCGGGCATCCAGCGCGTAGGAGATCCGGCCGGCGGTGACGGCCCGCAGCCGGCTGCCCACCAGGTCGCGTATGTCGGGCTCGTCGCGGCCGGCCTCGTCGCTGTACTCGGCGGTCGCCTGACCGACGAAGACGCCGACCTGGTGGCCCGCCAGCGAGTCCGGACGCTGACCGCCCGCCTCCAGTGCCTCCCAGACGACCTGCAACAGGATTCGCTGCTGCGGATCCATCGCGCGCGCCTCGACCGGGGAGATTCCGAAGAAGGCCGCGTCGAATCCGAACGGATCGCGCACGAAGCCGCCGTGCCGGGAGACGGTCCGGCCGGGCACCCGGGGAGTGGCGTCGTAACAGTCGTCGACGGGGAAGCGCTCGGAGGGGATCGGAGTCACCGCGTCGACCTTGTTGACGAGGACGTTCCACAGGGCGTCGACCCCTTCGGCACCGGGGAAACGGCATCCCAGGCCGACGATCGCGATCGGGATCCGGCTCGGCTGTGCTGTGTGCATGCGGCAACTCCAGCTTCGAGACATGGAAGAGTCCGCGCCCAAATCGAAGCGCGATCCAAAAATACATTCAAGGTCAAACTAGGACGGCCGATTTCCAGCCGTAACCGAGGGGTCGGGCCGGCCGTCCGACCGGCGGAGGTATGTCACCTTTGGTCTGATTTAAGACTGTTTTAAGGCTGTAACTGATCGACTACAGGTCAAACTAATACTTGCGTACATCGATGGCTCGGTGTTTATGATTACGCATCAGTCGACGGGTGCGGGCTGCTCGTCGCAGGATCGGCGCCCCGGCGGCGGCCGCTTGCCGCGGAGCATGGCGCGGCGGCGAGCCGACCCGGCCCCGGTCGCCGCTGCGCACCATCCCTCGGGTGCGTGTGCCCAGGTCAGCAAGGTCAGGCTGGAGCGGAGCAGGGGGAGCCGATGCGCACCACAGGCTTGAGGAAACCGGTCGGCGAGGTCGCGCCCGACCCCGGCGCCGTCCCGCCGGGGTCGGGTGCCGGGCCGGCCGGCCGGGGCCGCGTCCGGCCGCCGGCCGTCGGTACGCCGACGGCGCCGCGCAGCGCGGCCGCGAAGACGGATCGTGTCCTGTTCACCGCTGGTACGACCGCTCCCGATGCGAGGTGCAGACCGTGGCTGTCGGGGTCGAGGTGAACGAGCCGCTGGCCCTGCGGCCCTGGGACTACCCGGAAGTGACCCGGATGCTGCTCGGCTCCGACGGGTCGACCGCTCTGCTGGAGTCGGTGGCCGGCGGTCGGCTGTCCGCCGTGGTCGACCACGAGGAGGTGCTCGCGCCCGCCGCCGTCCCGACGGTGGTGCGCGAAGCGCTGGGGATCGAGGACCCGGCCGCCCCGCTGCTGCTGCGGCTCACCCGGCTGGTCACCAGGGAGCGACTGACGGTCAGCAGCGACCGGGTCTACCTGGCGGCCCGGGACGCCAAGCGGCTGCTCCCCCCGGACGACCTCCCGCTGCTGCGTTTCCTGGCCAGGGAGCGGCTGTCGGTGCGACGCCAACCGCTCTCCTTCTCGGCCCGGCGCTGGCCGCACGGCCCGTCGCGGCGCTGGAGCGTGGGGCGGGACTACCTGATCGACTGCGAGGGCGGCGCCCGGATCTGGGTCAGCGAGCAGTTCAGCCCGGACTACATACCGGCCGCCGCCGCCCCGAGCCTGGGGCGCGCGCCCGACCTGGCACCGCCGGTGACCGGCGCCGACGGCTGATCAGCCGTCTCGGCCGGGCCCCTGACCCACCGCGGTGCCCGGGCCCGTCGGCCGCTGTCCCACCGGTGTTGGTGCAGGCGGCCGCTGTCCCACCGGCGTCGGTGCCGACGGCGTCGGCCCTACTGGTGTCGGTCCCAACTGCGTCCGGCTCGCGCACTGCGGTGGCGCGCCGGCCAGCCGGGCCGCCGCGGCCGCCGGGTCCCCGGCCGGGTGGATCGGGCCGTAGTCGGCGAGCAGTTCGAGCAGTCGCTCGCGCACCGCACCGGGCGCGCCCGCCACTGAGCCCGCCAGCACCAGCGGGCCGTGCGCCGCGGTGGCCCGCACCAGCGCGGCCAACTGCCCGGCGCCTGCCGCGGCCACCGCCAGTGCGGTCCGATCCCCTTGCGCCGCAGCGGTGTTGACCAGCGGCGCCAGCTGGGCCAGGCGCCGCGGCGGGCCCGCGTAGGCCCAGGGCAGCAGCTCCGCGGGCCGCCTCGCACCGCAGTGCCGCAGCACGGCCCGGCCCAACGGGCCGTCCGGCTCGGCGTACGCGCGCCGCAGCGCCTCGCGGCCCAGCCAGAACCCGCTGCCCTCGTCGCCCAGCAGCCAGCCCAGACCCCCGCTGACCCGCAGCACCTGATGTCCGCTCACCCGGCTGCAGGCCGCGCCGGTGCCGGCGATCAGCACGGTGCCCTCGGCCGCGTCCGTCCCCGAGGCGAAGGCGGTCACCGCGTCCGGGCAGAGCAGCACCGGAGCGTCGAGCCCGAACGCGGTCCGGCAGCGCTCGGCGAAGCCGGCCGGGTCGGTCAGCGCCCGGTACCCCGCGAGGCCGACGGCCGCGCCCGCCACCGCACCGGGGTCGAGCCCGCCCAGCGCCGCGACCGCCGCCTCGGCCAACCGCCGCACGGCACCCTGGTCGCCCTGGCCGGTGGGGTTGGCCCCCTCGGCCAGCGCCCGCCCGCGCTCCGCGCCCTCGGCGTCCAGCACCACGGCACGGGTCCAGCTGCCGCCGGCGTCCAGGCCGAGGAAGAGCCGGCTCACCCGGCGGCCCCGGTCAGCTCGCGCACCGCCGCCCACGGGTGACCGTGACTGCGGGTCAGCGCCGCGCGGGCCTGCTCGACGGTGCAGCCGCAGCTCAGCACCACCAGCGCGGTGGCGGTCTCGGCGGCGCACCGCTGCAGGCAGTCGCGGGCCTCCTGCTCGGTCACCTGGCAGGCCGTCACCAGCGTCCGCACGGCCCGCGCGTGCAGCTTGGCGTTGCGGGCGGAGGCGGCCACCATCAGGTTCGACCAGGTCCGTCCGCTGCGCACCATCAGCGCGGTGGAGAAGGCGTTCAGCGCCAGCTTCTGGGCGGTGCCGGCCTTCATCCGGGTCGAGCCGGTGACCACCTCGGGCCCGGTGTCCAGCAGCACGTGCAGGTCGGCGAAGTCGGCCGCCACCGCGTGCGGGTCCGAGGAGAGCAGCGCGGTCGCCGCGCCCACGGCCCGGGCCGCGCGCAGGGCGCCGACCACGTACGGGGTGCGGCCGCTGGCGGTGACACCGATCACCAGGTCGCCGCGGACCGGCGGGTGCGGCTCGTCCGGGTCCGGCGCGTGGTCCTCGGCGTCCTCCCTGGCCACCGCCCCGGCCCGGGCGCCGCCCGCCAGGTGCCCGACGACCTGCTCGGTGCCCACGCCGTAGGTCGGGCCCAGCTCCACGGCGTCACCGAGCGCGAGCCGCCCGCCCGTTCCCGCGCCGTAGTAGTGCACCCGGCCACCCGCACGCAGGGTCCGCAGCGCCAGTTCGGTCAGCTCGGTCAGCTCTGGGAGCGCGCCTCGCACCACGCCGGGCACGGTGGCGTCCTGATCGTTGATCAGCTCCAGGATCGCGCGGGTGTCGAGCCGGTCCAGCTCCAGGCTCGCGGGGTTGCGCCGCTCGGTGGGCGGCAGCGAGGCCATCGACTCTGCGGCGGTGGGTCGGACGGCGGACGGCTGATCGGTATCCATGGACACTCGGGCTCCGGATCGACGCGGCGGTTGCCGATCAAGTCTTCCAGCCGGCGCGTCGATTCGTCAGGGCCCGCGGCCCGCCACGCGCGGAACCTCAGCTGTGGCCCGCGCCCGCCCGCACCCGCAGGGCCGCTCCGCCGGCCCGGGCCCTGGCCCGCAGCACCCGCTCCTCCACGATCTGGCCGTCGCTCAGCACGATCACCCGGTCCGCCCAGTCGGCCAGGTCCGCCCCGTGGGTGCGGCTGGGCTCGCGGGTGACCATCACGGCGCCGGCGCCGGCGTCGCAGCGCGCCCGCAGCACCCGCAGCACGGCCTCGCCGGTGGCCGGGTCGATGGGGCCGGCGGGTTCGTCCGCCAGGATCAGCCGCCGCTCGCCGACCAGCGCGCGGGCGACGGCCACCCGTTGCCGCTGGCCGGCGGAGAGCTGGTCGGGGAACCGGTCGGCGAGGTGGCCGACGCCGAGCTCGGTCAGTGCGACCAGCGCCTCGCGGCGGGCCTGCTCCTCGGTCAGCGTGCCCAGGTCGCGCGGCAGCGAGACGTTCTCGGTGGCGGTCAGCGCGGGCAGCAGGTCGAGGTCCCGGAAGACGTAGCCGATCGTGCCGCGCCGCAGGACGGCCAGCGCGCCGCGGGAGAGCCCGCCCAGCTCCCGCCCGTCGAAGAGCACCTCGCCCGAGCAGGCCCGGTCCAGCCCGCCGGCCAGGCCGAGCAGCGTGGACTTGCCCGCTCCGTCGGAGCCCAGCACCACGACGAACTCGCCCGGCAGCACCGCCAGGTCCACCCCGCGCAGGGCGTGCACCCGGGTCGCGCCGTGGCCGTGCACGCGGGCCACGCCGCGCAGTCGCAGAACCGGGTCCCCGGTGGTTCGCGTCTGTGTGGTTGTCACTCCACGGCCCTCCTTCGTGTGGCTGCCGGCTGCGGCCGCGACGGTTCGACTGTGCAGGGTGCCTACCCGACCTGCCATCGGCAGGGCTGGAGCATACTGAGTATGTATAACCGGTACGCAGGCACCCTTTCAAGACGCCGAACCCGACCGGCGCACCCAGGCCGCCCGGCGCCCCCGGCCGGCCCCTGCCGATGCCGCGGACCCGCCGCCCGGACCGATGGGCCCTGAGCAGCCGTCATCGCACCCGCGTCCGCCGCGTCACCTCGCTCGCCCACCGGGCGGCGACCGGCAACTGGCGCACAAAACGTCAGAGGGCCTACCGGATCTCTCCGATAGGCCCTCTGTACTACTGGGTCGGGGTGGCGGGATTTGAACCCACGGCCTCTTCGTCCCGAACGAAGCGCGCTACCAAGCTGCGCCACACCCCGGTCTTTCCTTTGTTGCTTCCGTCTCCGTCGCAACGAGTAGAACTCTATCCCATGCAGGTCAGGAGACGAAATCCGGTTATCGGAGGCGGGGGGTCAGGGTCATCAGCGTGGCCTCCGGCGGGCAGGCGAAGCGGACCGGGGTGTACCGGTTGGTGCCGCAGCCGGCGGAGACGTGCAGGTAGGACTGCTTGCCGCCGGCCCGGTGGGTGGACAGGCCCTTGACCCGCTTGGCGTCCAGATCGCAGTTGGTGACCAGGGCGCCGTAGAAGGGGACGCAGAGCTGACCGCCGTGGGTGTGGCCGGCCAGCACCAGCGGGTAGCCGTCGGCGGTGAAGGCGTCCAGGCTGCGCAGGTAGGGCGCGTGGACCACGGCCACCGACAGGTCGGCGTCGGCGGACGGGCCACCGGCCACCGCGGCGTAGCGGTCGCGGCGGATGTGCGGGTCGTCCACGCCGGTGAACTCGATGTCGAGCCCGGTCAGCGAGAGCCGGCCGCGGGCGTTGGTCAGGTCCAGCCAGCCGGCCGCGTCGAAGCCGTCGCGCAGCTTCTCCCACGGGTTGTGGACCGCGCCGGTGATACCGGCCCGTCCGGTGCCGTCGGCGTTGTTGAGCCCGTGGTTGCCGCTGCTCAGCGCCTTGAGGTAGCGGGTGGGGCTCTTGCGGGCCGGGCCGTAGTAGTCGTTCGACCCGAAGACGTACACCCCGGGGAACTCCATCAGCGGGCCGAGCGCGTCCAGCGTGGCGGGTACGCCGAGCGGGTCGGAGAGGTTGTCGCCGGTGTTCACCACCAGGTCGGGCCGCAGCCCGGCCAGGCTCCGCAGCCAGTTCTGCTTCTTCTGCTGTCCGGACACCATGTGGATGTCCGACACGTGCAGCACCCGCAGCGGCTTGGCGCCCCGCGGCAGTACCGGGACCTCCACGCGGCGCAGGCGGAACGAGCGGACCTCGTAGCCGGCGGAGTAGGCGAGCCCGGCGGCTCCGGTGGCGAGGACAGCGAGCGGGACGGAGTACAGCTTTCGCATCGGTCCATGGTCGCAGACCCGGCCTGTCCGGGAGAACCGGGCCTTCCCCCGCCCGCCTGACGCCCTGTCGGCCGGTTGGCCCGTTGTGCGCCCGCCGCGCGCCCGGCCGGCACCCCTCGCACGCCCCCGCGGCTCCCGGGTCCGGGCGGGCGACCTGCGCCGCCACAGGCCGGGAGGGCCGGGCGGACCGCCCGCCACCTGCGGGCCGGGCCGGCCCGAGCTGCCACCCGGCCCGGTGCGCAGGTGGCCCAGTCGGCACGCACCGGGTGGCTCAACGGGCGCGTACCGCGTCTGCTCGATCGATTCGATCGACCCCGGCGTGACCCCGGCGCGGCCCTCCCCGGGCGCCTCGGGGGCGTGCGAGGAAACCGGACGGCGATATTCGGGGGCGTCGTGCCGTCCAGGATGTGAGGATTGGCCCATGACATCCCTCAAGGAGCGGCTGCGGGACGACCTGACGGCCGCCATCAAAGCCCGGGACGAGCTGCGCTCGTCCACCCTCCGGCTGACCCTGACCGCCGTCAACCGCGCCGAGGTGGCCGGCACCACGAAGCGCGAGCTCAGCGACGCCGAGGTGGTCCAGGTGCTGCAGGCCGAGGCGAAGAAGCGCCGGGACGCGGCGACCGCCTTCCAGGACGCGGGGCGGGCCGAGTCGGCCCAGCGCGAGCGCGCCGAGGGCGAGGTGCTGGCCGAGTACCTGCCCAAGCAGCTCGGTGACGAGGAGCTGGCGGCGATCGTCGCCGCGGCGGTGGCCGAGAGCGGCGCGAGCGGACCGCAGGGCATGGGCGCCGTGATGAAGCTGGTCCGGCCGAAGGTCGAGGGCCTGGCCGAGGGCGGCCGGGTGGCCGCCGTGGTGAAGGCCGCACTGACCGGCCGTTAGAACCACGCCCTGAGGTGCCGTGCCCTCGACCGGTGCGGTGCCGAAGAACCGGGAAGGGCCCGGGGCCCCTGGACGATTCCAGGGGCCCCGGGCCCTTCGACTCTCTCTGGCCTCAGTGATGCCCGGGCTTACCCGGCTTGCCGGTCCCGGCGCCGCCGATCATGCCCGGCGGCAGCGAGAAGCCGCCGCCGATGGTGCCGCCGCCCGGGGGCGGGCCCGGCACCGAGGGCGCCGACGGGGGAGCCGGCGGCGACGAGGTGATCAGGCCGGCGTTGGTGGCCGGCGGGTTCGGGTTGTTCGGGTCACCGGGGTTCGGGGGCTGGGGCGGGTTCGCGCCCTGCGGCGGGTTCGGCGGCGGGGTGTCCGTCGAGGCCGTGGCCGAGGGTGCGTTGGGGACCAGCGTGAACTGGTTGATCGGGGAGCCCGCGACTGCCTGGTTCATCGCCTGCTGCCAGATCAGGCCGGGGCCGTTGGCGCCGTAGACGCCGTCGGTGTCGTAGAAGTGCCGGCCGCCGATCGTGATGTTCCGGTCCATCGGGATGCTGCTGTCCGGGCCACCGAGCCAGGTCACGTCGACCAGGTCGGGGGTGTAACCGTCGAACCAGGCCGCGCGGCGGGCGTCGGTGGTACCGGTCTTGCCGGCGATCGGGCGGTTGTCGCTCAGGTTCAGCGCGGCACCGGTGCCCGACTTCTCGGTCACGCCCTTGAGCAGCGTGTTGATGCTGTCCGCGGTGTTCTGCTGCATCGCCTGCTGGCAGTTGGCCTGCGGGACCGGCAGCTGCTTGCCGTCGATGTTGGTGACCGACTTGATCGCGATCGGGTCGCAGTGGACGCCGCGGGCGGCGAAGGTGGCGTAGACGCCGGCCATGTCGAGCGGGCTCATCTCCTCGACGCCCAGGGCCATGGCCGGGACCTCGTCCAGCGCGGCGCCGCTCGCCTTGGTCTTGATCCCCAGCTTGTTGGCCATCTGCTTGACCGCGCACAGGCCGGTGTCCGCCTCCAGCGAGACGAAGTAGGTGTTGATCGAGCGGGCCATCGCCTCCGGCATCATGAACGGCCCGGACTCGCTCGGGCTGTCGTTGCTGACCGTGGACTTGGCGCTGTTCTTCCAGGTCCCGGCGCAGGTGCTCATCTGCGGGTAGGGCATCGAGGCGGGCGACGGGTAGCTCTGGGTCAGCTGGGTGCCGCTGTCGAGGGCCGCGGCCGCGACGATCGCCTTGAAGGTCGAGCCGGGCTGGAAGCCGTTGCCGCCGCCCATCGCGGTGCCGACGTTGAGGTTGACCACGGTCTGGTGCTTGGTCGCGTCCAGGCCGTAGGGCCTGGTCTGGGCCATCGCGAGGATCTCACCGGTCCCCGGTTTGACCATGGTCATCGCCGCCGAGACCGGGTCGGTCACGTAGACCTGGGAGGTCACGGCGCTGTTGGCCGCGGCCTGCTTGTCCGGGTCGATGGTGGTGTAGATCTTCAGGCCGCCCTGGGTCCACAGCTTGCTGCGGTCCGCCGCCGAGGCACCGAAGGCCGGGTTGCTCTCCACCACGCGTTTCACGTAGTCGCAGAAGAAGCCCTCGCCGTTGCCGGCTGTGATGCAGCCGTTCTGCGGGTCCTGGTAGTGCAGGTCCGAACTGAGCGAGGTGGCCTTGGCCTCCTTGGCCTGCTCGGGGGTGATGTGCTTGTACTCGAGCATCTTGTCGATGACGGTGTCGCGACGGTTCTGCGCGGCCTTGGGGTGCAGCAGCGGGTCGTAGGCCGTCGGGTTCTGCACCATGCCGGCCAGCGTCGCGGCCTCGGCGACGGTGAGGTCCTTGTCGGACTTGCCGAAGTAGCGCTGGGCGGCCGCCTCGATGCCGTACGCCTGGTGGTTGAAGAAGGTGATGTTCAGGTAGTTGGTGAGGATCTGGTCCTTGGTCAGGTCCTTCTCCAACTGGATGGCGTACTTGAGCTCCTTGATCTTGCGACCCAGGCTCTTCTCGGTCGCCGCCTTGAACGCGACCGGGTCGTCGCCGGCCTCCTCGATGAAGACGTTCTTCACGTACTGCTGGGTCAGCGTCGAGGCACCCTCGGAAGCGCCGTCCGAGGAGGCGTTCTTGCCGATCGCGCGCGCGACGCCCTTGGGGTCGATCGCGCCGTGCTGGTAGAACCGCGCGTCCTCGATGTCGACCTGCGCCTCGCGGGAGAGCGGCGACATCTGATCCTGCGTCAGTATCGTGCGGTCGCGGGCGTAGACCTTGGCGATCTGGTTGTTCTTGGAGTCGTAGATGTAGGACGCCTGGTCAAGGGTGGGCGTCTTGAAGTCGTCCGGGATGTTGTTGAAGTTCTGGACGCCGTTCTTGGCCCCTAGGCCGATAGCGCCCACAGCGGGCAGTGCGAGGCCGGCGAGTACCACGCCGGCCAGGACGCTGACGCCCAGGAACTTGACGCCGTGACCGGCCAACTCCAGGGGGGAGGTGCGCCGTCGGCGGGGGCGCTGGGTAGCTGAAGAGCGCTTTGGTGCCATGAGGAGGACTCTACGTTGCCAAATCCAGGGCGAGAGGGCAGGTGTTCGCCTACGCTTGTCACAAGCTTGCGACAGCTCCGCTCCGTGAGAACCAAACACTCCTGTGAGTGTTTAGAGTTGTCCCATTTGACGGGTTATGAGGCGACTGGTGCGGCTGTCCGCCCTCCGAGTGAGGGCGTGCCTCTCGGGGTGCTGTGGCGCTCCGTGACGAAAGTGGCGCCAAAGTGGACGTTCAGGACGGGCGCAAGCCTTACGACCTGCGATCACTCCAACGAGTGATCTGACCGGCACCCATAGTCCAATCGGGTCATTCGAGATTGGACCCCAAGGGGCTGTTGCGCTCCGCCAATCTTCCGTAACGTCCTCAACTGGCTGCGGTGAGTATGCCGTTGCCGCCGTGGGGGGAGCCTCGATTCGGGAGAGGACGGCGCCGGGATGGGCTGGGTAGATGACTGGAGTGCGCAGGCTGCCTGTCGCACGAGTGATCCGGATGAACTGTTCGTTCAGGGGGCGGCGCAGAACCGGGCCAAGGCGGTGTGCAGCGGGTGTCCGGTGCGCACCGAGTGCCTGGCGGACGCGTTGGACAACCGTGTGGAGTTCGGCGTCTGGGGCGGGATGACCGAGCGGGAGCGCAGGGCGCTGCTGCGCCGCCGCCCGACGGTGATCTCCTGGCGCCGGTTGCTGGAGACCGCGCGTACGGAGTACGAGGAGTCGCTCGCCACCGGGGTGATCCTCTCGGACTACGCACAGGCCGGCTGACCGGGCGGCCCCGACACCACGGGGTCGCCCTGTCGCTCAGCGGCCCGCCGCCCTTCGGCCCGCCGTCCTTCGGCCCGCCGTCCTTCGGCCTGGCGCTCTTCGGTCTGTCGCTCTGCGGCCCGTCGCTTTCGATCAGGGCTGCACGGCTCCGCCTCGCACCCATTGCGGCGTCCGGATCCTTCGGTTACGACCGGTCCTGGTCCGTCGAGTCGCCCGCGAGTTGACGCCCGATCAGGCGCAGCCCATGGAGGTCGTGCACATCCCCCGCCAGTGCCGGCACCTCCACCATGGGCACATCGGGATAGACCGAGACGAACCGGTCCCTGGTCCGCCGCTCACGGCCCATCACCTCGACCCGCTCCGCGTGCAGGCGCAGCAGCCCGGCGGCCAGTGCCTCGGCGTCCGCCTGCCCGGGCTCGTGCTCCCCGCCGTTCTCCTCCAGGGCCTGCGCCGCCGCCTGCGCGCGCTCCGCGGTGAGCTGCGGGGCCCCGGTGCCGTGCACCCGGTTGAGCACCAGGCCGGCCAGCGGCATCTGGTCGGCCGCCAGCCGGTCCACGAAGTACGCGGCCTCGCGCAGCGCGTCCCGCTCCGGGGCGGCGACCACCAGGAAGGCCGTGCCCTGCGCCTTGAGCAGCTGGTAGGTGCTCTCCGCCCGTTCCCGGAAGCCGCCGAACATCGAGTCCATGGCGGCCACGAAGGTCTGCAGGTCGGTCAGCAGCTGGGCGCCGAAGATCTTGCCCAGGGTGCCGGTGAGCAGGCCCATCCCGACGTTGAGGAACTTCATCGCGCTGCGCCCGCCGACCTTCGCGGGGGTCATCAGCACCCTGATGATCTTGCCGTCCAGGAAGGAGCCGAGCCGGCCCGGTGCGTCCAGGAAGTCCAGCGCGGAGCGCGAGGGCGGGGTGTCGACCACGATCAGGTCCCACTCCCCGGTGGCCTGGAGCTGGCCGAGCTTCTCCATCGCCATGTACTCCTGGGTGCCCGCGAAGCCGGCCGAGAGCGACTGGTAGAAGGGGTTCTCCAGAATCGCCCGGGCCCGCTCGGGGTCGGCGTGGGCCAGCACGACCTCGTCGAAGGTCCGCTTCATGTCCAGCATCATGGCGTGCAGTTCGCCGGGGCCCGTCGCGGTGGCCACGCCCTTCACCGGGCGGGGGGTGTTGTCCAGCTCGGTCAGGCCCATCGACTGGGCCAGCCGGCGCGCCGGGTCGATGGTCAGCACCACGGTCCGCCGGCCGCGCTCGGCGGCGCGCAGGCCGATCGCGGCGGCGGTGGTGGTCTTGCCCACCCCGCCGGAACCGCAGCAGACGATGATCCGGGTGCCGGGGTTGTCGATCAGCCGGTCGACGTCGAGTGGGCCGGCGGCACCGGAGCCACCACCGGTGCCGCCGGTGCCGCCACCGCTGGTCGTGCTGGAGCTCATGCCGCGCCCTGCCCCTTCAACTCGCCGGCCAGGCGGTACAGCCCGCCGAGGTCCACACCGCCGCTGAGCAGCGGCAGCTCGTACGTCGGCAGCGCCAGCGCGCGCAGGTCGGCCCGCTGCTCGCGTTCCAGCGTCACCCGTTCGGAGTGCTCGCGGGCCTGGGCGAGCAGCGGGTCGAGCAGCGGCTCCACCGCCGCCCGCCGGGTCGCCGCGCTGCGCGACCGTCCGCCGAGGCCGGCCTCCACCAGGGCGAGGGCCACCTCCTCGCGGTGGTCGCCGTGCGCCGCGGCCACCGCGGCCGCGTCCAGCACCGGCGGGCGCACCATGTTGACCAGCACCCCGCCCACCGGCAGCCCGGCCTCGCGCAGCTCGGTGAAGCCGTCGACCGTCTCCTGCACCGGCATCTCCTCCAGCAGGGTGACCAGGTGCACCGCGGTCTGCGGCGACTTCAGCACACCCATCACCGCCTGGGCCTGACTGTGTATCGGCCCGAATCGGGCGAGTCCGGCAACCTCTGAGTTGACGTTCAGGAACCGGGTGAGCCGACCGGTGGGCGGCGCGTCCATCACCACCGCGTCGTACACCGGGCGCCCGTCCGCCCCCTTGCGCCGGGCCGCCTCGCAGGCCTTGCCGGTCAGCAGCACGTCGCGCACGCCCGGGGCGATGGTGGTGGCGAAGTCGACGAAGCCGACCTTCTGCAGCGCCTTCCCGGCCCGGCCGAGCTTGTAGAACATGTCCAGGTACTCGAGCAGCGCCTGCTCGGGGTCGATGGCCAGCGCGAACACCTCGCCGGTGCCGTGCCCCGCCCGGCCGAGTCTGGCGGGGGAGACGGCGGCGATCTTGCGCTCCTCGTAGGGCAGTGCGGAGCTGCCGAACAGCTCGGCGATGCCCTGGCGGCCCTCCACCTCGATCAGCAGGGTCCGTCGCCCCTCGGCGGCCAGTGCGAGCGCCAGCGCCGCCGCCAGCGTGGTCTTGCCGGTGCCGCCCTTCCCGCTGACCACGTGCAGCCGCACGCCCTCCCAGTCGGGACCGCCGGTCACCTCGACGGGCTGCTCGGCGTCGGCCGGCTGCTGGGCCTGGCTCGGCTCCTGGCTCCTCGGCACGCTCCGTCTCCCTCCACTGGGCCTCCTCGCGAGGGTAACCAGCGTCCGCGTCCGATGCCGGGACCATCCGGGTGCCGACCGCCCTCACGGCCCGCATTGTGTCCCACCTCACATCGGAGAGCGGCGTGCGCGGACGGTCTAGAGTCAGCCCCATGACCAAGTGGGAATACGTAACGGTGCCGCTGCTCGTGCACGCGACCAAGCAGATCCTGGACACCTGGGGCGAGGACGGCTGGGAGCTGGTCCAGGTGGTGCCCGGGCCGAACAACCCCGAGCAGCTGGTGGCCTACCTCAAGCGGGAGAAGAACTGATGGGCACGGTCGAGAGCAGGCTGGCCGAACTCGGCCTGACCCTCCCGGAGGTGGCCGCCCCGGTCGCCGCGTACGTCCCGGCGGTGCGCTCGGGCGAGTACGTGCTGACCTCCGGCCAGCTGCCGATGGTGCAGGGCAAGCTGCAGCACACCGGCAAGGTCGGCGCCGAGGTGACCGCCGAGCAGGCCAAGGCGCTCGCCCAGATCTGCGCGCTCAACGCGCTGGCCGCCGTGAAGTCGGTGATCGGTGACCTGGACAAGATCGAGCAGGTGGTCAAGGTGGTCGGCTTCGTGGCCTCCGCCCCTGACTTCACCGGCCAGCCCGGCGTGATCAACGGCGCCAGCGAGCTGCTCGGCCAGGCGCTCGGCGCGGCCGGCGTCCACGCGCGCAGCGCGGTGGGCGTCGCGGTGCTGCCGCTGGACGCGCCGGTCGAGGTCGAGATCCAGGTCCGGGTCCGTTCCTGATCCCCGGCGCCGCCGCCCGGGGTCCGTACCCGACACCCGGGCCGCGGCGTGCGGGCCTTCTCAGCGCCGTGCCCGGGTGCATAGCATCCGGGCATGGCAGCGAATCTTTCCGGCCCGCCCGCGGCCGCTCACCCCATGCCGCCCGGCTGGCCCGCCCGGATCCGGGCGCTGGCGGCCGGCCGGCTGACCCCGGTGGCCCCCAGGGCAGCCGCGACCGTGGTGCTGCTGCGCGACGGCGAGAGCGCCGGGCGGCCGCAGGCCTACCTGCTGCGACGGCGCACCTCGATGGCGTTCGCGGCCGGGATGTGCGCCTACCCGGGCGGCGGGGTGGACCCGCGCGACGCCGAGCAGGCGCCGG
Organism: Kitasatospora sp. NPDC008050; assembly: GCF_042957465.1. Lineage (NCBI taxonomy): Bacteria > Bacillati > Actinomycetota > Actinomycetes > Kitasatosporales > Streptomycetaceae > Kitasatospora > Kitasatospora sp. NPDC008050. The sequence continues at coordinate 81,692 of NZ_JBIBIJ010000010.1, read as the reverse complement.
CCTGGGCCGGACCCAGCCCGCAGGAGTGGGCCGCACGGCTCGGGGTCGACCGGGCCACGGCGCAGGCGGTGGTCTGCGCGGCGGTCCGCGAGACCTTCGAGGAGGCCGGCGTGCTGCTGGCCGGGCCCGACGCGCACACCATGGCGCCCGAGCGCGACTGGAGCGCCGAGCGGGCCGCACTGGAGGCGCACGAGATCTCCTTCGCCGAGTTCTGCCGCGCGCACGCGCTGGTGCTGCGCAGTGACCTGCTGGGCGGCTGGGCCCGCTGGATCACCCCCGCCTTCGAGGAGCGGCGCTACGACACCTGGTTCTTCGTGGCCGCGCTGCCGCCCGGTCAGCGTGCCGCGCGCGAGGTCGGCGAGGCGGACCGGGTGGCTTGGCTGAGCCCCACCGAGGCCGTCCAGGGCTACGCCGAGGGCCGCTACGGGATGCTCCCGCCGACCGTCTCGGTCCTGCGCGAGCTGCAGCCGTACGGCACGGCGGCCCAGGCGCTGGAGGCGGCCGACCGGCGAATCCTCACCCCGGTACTAGGCCAGGCCGAGGTAATGGGTGATCGTATGACCATTCGATGGTCGGGGTATGAAGAGCTGACCATCGATGGCGACTACCCCGAGGAAGGACCCCCAGCCGATGATCCACAATGACGTGGCTCGCCTGCTCGCCGACCGGCACTCCGCCCCGAGCACCACGGCACGGCGGCCGCTGACCCGCTCGCTGGCCTGCGACGGAGCGCGGCCGCCGGCCGACCTCACCAAGCGTGCGCTGGTGCGCGCCCTGCCGGCGAGGGCGTTGGCCGGCGCCGCCGGGAGCGGCCGGCTGCCCGACGGGACCTGACTCACCCACACCTTTGCGAGGACATCCCCGTGACCGGTCTGCTCCCTGGTGATCCCGCCGCCACCGTCGGCGGGGCCGCCACCGAGCGCGCGTTCTGCGTGCTCGCCCCCAACCCGTCCCCGATGACCCTGGACGGCACCAACACCTGGCTGCTCGCCGAGCCCGACTCCGAGCTCGCCGTGGTGATCGACCCCGGGCCGCTGGACGAGGGCCACCTGCGCGCGGTGATCGCCGAGGCCGAGCGCCGGGGCAAGCGGATCGCGCTCACCCTGCTCACCCACGGCCACCACGACCACGCCGAGGGGGCCGCCCGGTTCGCCGAGCTGACCGGCACGGCCGTGCGGGCCCTGGACCCGGCGCTGCGCCTCGGCGAGGAGGGGCTGCACGGCGGCCAGGTGGTGGAGGTCGGCGGGCTGGAGCTGCGGGTGGTGCCCACCCCCGGCCACACGGCCGACTCGCTCACCTTCCACCTCCCGGCGGACGGCGCGATCCTCACCGGGGACACCGTGCTGGGCCGGGGGACCACGATGGTCGCCCACCCCGACGGGCTGCTCGGCGACTACCTCGACTCGCTGCGCCGGCTGCGGGCGCTGGCCGTGCAGAGCGGCGTGCACACGGTGCTGCCGGGGCACGGGCCGGTGCTGGCCGACGCGCTCGGCACGGTCGAGTACTACCTGGCCCACCGGGCGGCCCGGCTGGCCCAGGTGGAGACGGCGGTGGAGAACGGCTGCCGCACGGCCGAGCAGGTGGTGGCCCGGGTCTACGCCGACGTGGACCGGGCGCTCTGGCCGGCCGCCGAACTCTCGGTCCGGGCCCAGTTGCGCTACCTGGAGGACCACGGGCTGATCTGACCGGCCCGCGACACGCTCGCGCCGCCCGGTCGAGGAGATCGGGCGGCGCGAGCGTAACTGCGGGTCAGCGCGAGCGGCGGGAGAGGCGCTCGACGTCCATCAGGACCACCGCGCGGGCCTCCAGCTTGAGCCAGCCGCGCCCGGCGAAGTCGGCCAGTGCCTTGTTCACGGTCTCCCGGGAGGCGCCGACCAGCTGGGCCAGCTCCTCCTGGGTCAGGTCGTGAGCGACGTGGATGCCCTCCTCGGACTGCACGCCGAAGCGGCGCGAGAGGTCGAGCAGCGCCTTGGCCACCCGGCCCGGCACGTCCGAGAAGACCAGGTCGCTCATCACGTCGTTGGTCCGCCGCAGTCGGCGGGCGATCGCGCGCAGCAGCGCGATGGAGACCTCGGGGCGCGCGTGCAGCCAGGGCTGCAGGTCACCGTGGCCCAGGCCGAGCAGCTTGACCTCGGTCAGTGCGCTGGCGGTGGCGGTGCGCGGGCCCGGGTCGAAGAGCGAGAGCTCGCCGATCATCTCGCTGGGGCCGAGCACCGCGAGCATGTTCTCGCGGCCGTCCGGTGAGGCGCGGTGCAGCTTCACCTTGCCCTCGGCGACCACGTAGAGCCGGTCGCCGGGGTCGCCCTCGTGGAAGAGCGACTCGCCACGGGCGAGGGTCACCTCGGTCATGGAAGCGCGCAGCTCGCCGGCCTGTTCGTCGTCGAGCGCCGCGAAGAGCGCGGCGCGCCGCAGAACATCGTCCACGTGCTTCCTCCTTGTCAGCCGCCCGCGGTGGGCCCACGGACGGCTCGCGTGCTGGTGTTCCTCCACACATCGGCGATGGAGAAACAGTGGTCTTCATCACCAAGCATGGCGTATGTCGCTCCGATCATATGAGGAGGGGGGCGCTGTGGAGTCCGGTACACGGCCATCCGTACGCATGGGTTACCGATCGGTCACCGGGATTTCGGCGCCACGATCCATAGTCGTGCGCAACCAGCAGGCCCTGCTGGACGGCCTGGTCGGCCGGGTGGTGCGGCAGGCCGCCGACGCGCTTCCCGCCGACCTTGGACCGGGCGCGGACCGGACCCCGTGGGCCCCGACCTGGACGACGTGACGCTCGACCCGGCCCGCCGCGCAAAGGGCCACGGGAGCTGGGCCAACCGGCGTAGCCTGCGTGCATGGCAGAGAGCAAGGTCCGGAAGGCTGCGGCCGCGCCGGCGGGGAAGACGGCTCGAAAGACGGCGGGGCCGGCGGCGCCTGCCCCCGCGAAGCCGGGCAAGCCCAGGAAGCCCGAATCACACCTGGCGATGGTGCGCCGCGCCCGGAAGATCAACCGGGCACTGGCCGAGCTGTACCCCTACGCCCATCCGGAGCTCGACTTCGAGTCCCCCTTCGAGCTGCTGGTCGCCACCGTGCTGTCGGCGCAGACCACCGATCTGCGGGTGAACCAGACCACGCCGGCGCTCTTCGCGACCTACCCGACGCCCGAGGCGCTGGCGGCGGCGGTGCCGGAGGAGCTGGAGGAGATCATCCGGCCGACCGGCTTCTTCCGGAACAAGGCCAAGTCGCTGATCGGGCTCTCCATCGCGCTGCGCGACAACTTCGGTGGCGAGGTGCCGCGGACCCTGGAGCAGATGGTCACCCTGCCGGGGGTCGGCCGGAAGACCGCCAACGTGGTGCTGGGCAACGCCTACGGTGTGCCGGGCATCACCGTGGACACCCACTTCGGGCGGCTCGCCCGGCGGTTCGGCTGGACCGCCGAGGAGGACCCGGTGGCGGTCGAGGCGGCCGTCGCGGAGATCTTCCCGAAGTCGGAGTGGACGATGCTCTCGCACCGGGTGGTCTTCCACGGACGACGGATCTGCCACTCCCGCAAGCCGGCCTGCGGGGCCTGCCCGATCGCGGCGCTCTGCCCCTCCTACGGGGTGGGCGAGATCGATCCGGAGAAGGCGGCCGGCCTGCTGAAGTACGAACTGGGCGGAGAACCGGGCCAACGCCTGCGCCCGCCGGCCGGCTACCCCGGGCAGCCGGCGCGGGCCTCGGCGCCGGCCGTGACCGCCGCCGAGGGCGAAGGCGAGCACGGGGTGACCGCGTGACGAGCAGCGCGCCGACGGCGATCGTCCGCGACGGCCTGCCCGACTGGCTGCTGCCGGTCCGCACGGCGGCCGAGACGGTCAGGCCCGAGCAGCTCAGCCGCTTTCTGCCGCCCGCCGAGGGCGGTCGGCACTCGGCGGTGCTGCTGCTCTTCGGCGAGGGCGAGCGGGGCCCCGACCTGCTGCTGACCGAGCGGTCCCAGGCGCTGCGCGCGCACGCCGGCCAGGTCTCCTTCCCCGGCGGCGCGCTGGACGAGGTGGACGGCGATCCCCAGGGCTCGGGCCCGGTGGCCGCCGCGCTGCGCGAGGCGCGGGAGGAGACCGGGCTGGACCCGAGCGGGGTGCAGGTCTTCGCGACGCTGCCCGCTCTCTACATCCCGGTCAGCGACTTCGTGGTGACGCCGGTGCTCGGCTGGTGGCACCGGGAGAGCCCGGTGGCCCCGGTGGACCCGGGCGAGACGGGCGCGGTCTTCCGGGTTCCGCTGGACGACCTCGCCGACCCCGCCAACCGGGGCCGCTACCGGCACCCCTCGGGCTTCACCGGCCCGGCGTTCGCGGTGGCCGGGCACGTGGTGTGGGGGTTCACGGCCGGTGTCATCGATCGGGTGTTGCACCACAGCGGACTCGAGCTGCCCTGGGACAGTTCGCGTCCGATCACCATGCCGTGAGGCTGGTGGCCGGGCCCGCTGCCGTGCGGTCTGACATCCATGGGAGGGTGTCGAGATGAACGTGCTCGATCTGCTGCTGCTCGCCGCCGCGATCGGCTTCGCCGTGTCCGGGTACCGGCAGGGCTTCGTGGTGGGCATCCTCTCGGTACTGGGCTTCCTCGGCGGCGGCCTGATCGCGGTGCAACTGCTGCCCCTGGTGCTCAGCCACCTGAGCCCCGGCACCACCGCTTCGGTGGTCGCGGTGGTGGTGGTCATCGTCTTCGCGGCGGTGGGCCAGGCGGCCACCACCCACCTGGGCTGGAAGGTGCGCGGCCGGATCGGGGAACGCGGCCCGGTCAAGGTGCTGGACGCACTTGGCGGCTCGGTGGTGAACGTGCTGTCGATGCTGCTGGTCGCCTGGCTGATCGGCTCGGCACTGGCGGGCACCTCGATGCCGAACATCTCCAAGCAGGTCCGCAGTTCCAAGGTGCTGGGCAGCGTGCAGGACGCCCTGCCCGACGACGCGCCGAACTGGTTCTCGGACTTCAGCAAGGTGCTGTCGCAGAACGGGTTCCCCCAGGTCTTCAACCCCTTCGAGCACGAGCCGATCACCGACGTGCAGCCGCCCGACCCGGCGCTGGCCGGCAGTCCCGCGCTGCTCAGGGCCCGGCAGAGCCTGGTCAAGGTGGTGGGCACCGCCATCTCCTGCGGCAAGACCCTGGAGGGCAGCGGATTCGTCTTCGCCCCGCACCGGGTGATGACCAACGCGCATGTGGTGGGCGGCGTGGACGAGCCGACCGTGCAGATCGGCGGCACCGGCCAGCTCTACGACGCCACGGTGGTCCGCTACGACTGGCAGCGCGACATCGCGATCCTCGACGTGCCCAAGCTCAACGCCCCGCCGCTCGCCTTCGCCAACGAGGCGAAGACCAACGACAGCGCGATCGTGGCCGGCTTCCCCGAGAACGGTCCGTTCGATGTGCAGCCGGCCCGCATCCGGGGCCGGATCCAGGCGAACGGTCCGGACATCTACCACCGCGGCCAGGTGGTCCGGGACGTCTACTCGATCCGGTCGCTGGTGCGGCAGGGCAACAGCGGCGGTCCGCTGCTCACCCCGGACGGTGAGGTCTACGGCGTGGTCTTCGCCAAGTCCCTGGACAGTTCCGACACCGGCTACGTCCTGACCGCGGCCGAGGTGAAGCCGGACGCCACGGCCGGCGCCACCGACAGCACCGGGGTGGACACCCAGGGCTGCGCGCTCTGACGACCCTGTCGCCCGCTCATCTCCTGACGCGGCGTCGGCTCCGGCTGACGCCGCGTCTGCTCGTCTTCCGGCCCGGCCGTGCCGACCTCGCCGGACTCCTGGCGGCCAGGATCCGTCGGGGCGTCAGTTCCTCCTGGTAGCGTCGGCCGCGCTCACCCGTTCGGCTCAACTTGGCTGGTGCGGGGCCAGTCCGGCGGGAGCCGGCGACATGAAGGAGTTTCGGCCATGATGGGTCACTCGCACGCGGTCAGCGGTGCGATGGTGTACGCGGCCTCCGTGCCATTTCTGCCACCGCTGTTGTTGCACACCCATCTGAAGCCGGCCGACATCCTGCTGGGCACCGTGCTCTGCGCGGGCGCGGCCCTGCTGCCCGACCTGGACCACCACGACGGGACGATCGCCAACTTCCTCGGTCCGTTCTCCAAGGCGCTCTGCCGGTTCGTGGCGTGGATCTCGGGCGGTCACCGGCACGCCACTCACTCGCTGCTCTTCGTGGCCCTGATGGGTGCCGGCACCTGGGCCGGGGTCACCTACCTGGGCCGCCCCTTCACCCTCGGCCTCACGTTCTTCCTGCTGGCCCTCGCGGTCAAGGCGCTGCGGATCCACGTGCCCGGCGAGGGGCACACGACCTGGCTGAGCGTCATCGGCCTGTCGGTGCTCGGTACCGCCGCGATGGACAAGTGGATGCCGGACGCGCCGGGCTGGCTGCCGTACGCGGTCGCCCTCGGCACGCTGGCCCACCTGCTGGGCGACAGCCTCACCAAGATGGGTGCGCCGTGGCTGTGGCCGCACAAGCAGCGCTACGAGATCGTGCTGATCAAGCGCAGCGGCAACGACATGGAGACCAAGGTCCTGGTCCCGATCATGACGGTCGCGACCTTCGCCCTGCTGTGGTTCACGGCGCTGGAGCCGACCGTCCTCGGCTGATCCGCCGCCCTCGGCTGACCCACCGTCCGGGCCCGGGCTGTCGTCCGGGCCCGGGCTGTCAGCGGCTCAGGCCTCGCGGCGCAGCCGGGCGCCGACCCAGCGGGCGCGCCGGCCGAGGATGCGTGGGATGCCCAGCGGGTGTGGCTCGTTGTCCGGGTGCTCCGACTCGTGCGCCCAGTCGTTCTGGTGCGGGGCGGCGTTCGTGTACGAGGTGTTCTGAGCGCTGCGGCTGACACGTCGTCCGCGAGGTGCGGCGGCGCGATCGGGCATCCAGGTCATGCAGGATGGATGCCCGGACGTCCGTGGAGGTAACCACCTTCCTTTGGACGAACTGGCCTATGCCCGTGTCATAGGAACATTTGGTCACATTGGAGATCGTCAGCGCTTGTGCTCGCTGACCCAGCCGAGGAGCTCGGCGCTGACCTCCTGCGGCACCTCTTCGTGCGGGAAGTGGCCCACCCCCGGCAGCAGCCGCCAGCGATAGGGCGCCGACACGTACTCACCGGCGCCGAGCGCGGTGCGGGCGAGCAGCACCGGGTCGGCGGCGCCCTGGATGTGCAGGGTCGGCGCGGTCACCGGCTTCTTCATGCGCCGGGCGAACTGGATGCCGTCCGGCCGGGCCATCGAACGGACCAGCCACCGGTACGGCTCGATCGAGCAGTGCGCGGTGCTGGGGATCTGGATCGCCTTGCGGTAGTTCTCCACGGCCTCGGCGTCCAACTGGTTCGGCCCGGTCCACGCGGTCAGGAACTCGGCGACCTGCGCGGCGTCGTCGGCCACCAGCCGACGCTCCGGTATCCAGGGCCGCTGGAACCCCAGCACGTGGTCGTAGGCCGCCATCTGGTGGCGGTCCTTGAGCAGCGCCCGGCGCAGGTGGCGGGGGTGGGCGGCGGAGAGCACGGTCAGGCTCTGGATCACCGAGGGCCGCATCACGGCGGCGACCCAGGAGAGCGAGCCCCCGGTGTCGTGGCCGACCAGGTGGGCGCTGTGCTCGCCCAGCGAGCGGATCACGCCGGTGATGTCGAGCGCGAGGTTGGTGGGGTCGTAGCCGCGCGGGGTCCGGTCGCTGCCGCCCATGCCGCGCAGGTCCAGCGCGACCGCCCGGAAGCCGGCCGCGGCCAGCGCGGCCATCTGGTGCCGCCAGGTCCACCAGTACTGCGGCCAGCCGTGCACCAGCAGGACCAGCGGCCCCTCACCTTGTTCGGTGATGTGGAACCGGGCGCCGTTCGCGGCCAGATCCCGGTGGGTCCACGGCCCGGCCATCCGTACGTTCCAGCCCGCCACTCGCCCACCCACCGGCGAGGCGCCGGACAGGGGGTGCGCGACCGCGCCTGACACGGACTCAGGCAGACCCGCCGCGGCGGAACCGGACTGCTGGGAGCCCGCGGGCCCGGTGGGCCCCGCAGGCTCCGTGGGCATCGAACCCATGTGCGGTCCGGTGGGGACGGGCGGAACGGGCGTCTGGTCGAGCGGCATACCGAGAGCGTTTCACATCCCGGCCGGGAACACGGCCCCGGCACTCGGATGGGCTACAACTGCCCGCTCTCGCGTCGGCGTCCGGGCTCAGCGCTCCAGGGCTGCCCGCTCCTCGGGGGTGGCGGGGCGCGGGCGGGCGTTCCTCAGCACGTCGGCGGTCGCCTGGGCGCCCTCGATGGTGCGCCGCGGCGGCTCGATCTTCTTGAACGACCTCCAGGCCAGTCCGCCGAGGATCGCCGCCACCAGCAGGAACGCGACACCGACCACCGCGAAGGCGGCGCCCAGCGGCAGCCCCCAGTACTTCAGCAGGTAGGCCGCGGCGAAGCTGAACATCGGGATCGAGGCCAGCGCGACCACACCCGCCACGACGACCGAGACGCTGCCCGCCACACCACGCTTGACGTCCGCCCGGATCTCGGCCTTGGCGAGCGCGATCTCGTCGTGGACCAGGGACGACAGGTCGGCCGTGGCCGCGGCGAACAGCTGCCCGACGGAGCGCTCGCCCTCGTAGGGCGCCCGGGAGCTGCCGGACGGACCTGCGGTTCCTGCGGACATCTGGTCTTCTCCTCTGCTGAGATTCCGGACAGCTCAGAATCATGCCCCTACCGGCCAGTCAGGCACCACTTCGGGCCATCCGTGCCGGACGGTGTGTCACCCACCCGCAGTCCCCGGGGGCCGGACTCCGCCGTGCTCACGGGCCCATCCCATCATGCTCGGCCCTCGGCCGGCCGGTGACCTGGCCAGGCGGGGTCCTCGCGCTGGTAGACGTCCGGGATCCCGTCGCCGTCGCTGTCCAGGTCCTCCTCCTCGCACAGCCGGCGGTAGTGCCGGTTGCGCAGCTTGAGCAGGACGGTGGCCACCATGGCGCAGAGCAGCGATCCGATCAGCACCGCGGCCTTCGCGCGGTCGGCCAGCGCCGGATCGTCGGGGAACGCCAGCTCGCTGATCAGCAGTGAGACGGTGAAGCCGATCCCCGCCAGGGTGGACACCGCGAACAGGTCGGCCCAGCTGAGCTGCGGATTCAGCTCGGCCCGGGTGAATCTGGCGGCCAACCAGGTGCCGCCGAAGATTCCGACGGTCTTGCCGAGCAGCAGCCCGAGCACGATCCCCATCGGCATCGCCTGGGTGAAGACGTCCCGGATCGCACTGGGTGAGATCGTCACGCCGGCGGCGAAGAGCGCGAAGACCGGGACCGCCAGGCCCGCCGAGAGCGGCCGGACCAGATGCTCGATGTGCTCACCGGGGGAGTGCTCCTCGTCGCCCTCCCGGTGGCAGCGCAGGATCAGGCCCATCGCCACGCCGGCCACCGTCGCGTGCACCCCGCTCTCGTGCATCAGCGCCCAGATGACGAAGGCGAGCGGGACGAACAGGTACCAGCCGTGGACGCCGTGCCGGTGCAGGTACCAGAAGAGCACCAGGCCGGCCAGGGCGAGGCCGAGCGCCCAGAACTTGATGCCGGAGCTGTAGAAGATCGCGATGATCAGGATCGCGATCAGGTCGTCCACGACGGCCAGGGTCAGCAGGAACGCCCGTAGCGCGGAGGGCAGGTGACTGCTGACCACCGCGAGCACGCCCAGTGCGAAGGCGATGTCGGTGGCGGTCGGGATCGCCCAGCCGCCCGGGTGGCCGCCACCGCCGCTGTTGGCCAGGGCGAAGACGATCGCGGGCAGCGCCACCCCGCAGACCGCGGCCACCACCGGCAGTGCCGCGGCGCTCGGGGTGCGCAACTCGCCGGCGACGAACTCGCGCTTGAGCTCGATCCCCGCGACGAAGAAGAAGATGGTCAGCAGCCCGTCCTTGGCCCAGGCCTCCAGCGAGAGGTCGAGGTGCAGCGGGGTCGAGGGGCCGATGGTGTGGTGCAGCACGCTCTCGTACGCGTGGGGCCAGCCGTTGGCCCAGACGAGGGCCACGATCGCGGCGATCAGCAGCAGGACGCCGCCGACGGTCTCGGTCCGCAGCGCCTCGGTCAGGTAGCGGCGCTCGGGCAGCGGGAGCAGGCCGAGGAACTGGCGGCGCTGGGACGGCGGGCTGGCCACGGGGACGACCTCCTGGGCGCGGACGGGCATGCGGATACACCGGTGGTGTGGTGCCGACCAGACTTCCCGGCGCGCCTTGGAGTGCTGTCGCCGCATCTTGTTGCGATCTTGATGCGACATCCACAGTCTACTGGGCGCTAAGACGATATCCGTTTTGTCGCATTTTATGGCCGGATGCGCCGATGTGCTGTCAGGCTCCGAGGTGGCGCAGCACGGCGAGCACCCGTCGGTGGTCCGCCGATGAGACCGGGAGGCCGAGCTTCAGGAAGATGTTCGCGACGTGCTTCTCCACCGCTCGCTCGGTGACCACCAGCGCCGCCGCGATCGCCGCGTTCGACCGCCCCTCGGCCATCAGCGCGAGCACCTCCCGCTCGCGCGGGCTGAGTTCGTCGACTGTCCTGCGGCTGGGACCGGCTCCCATCAGCTGGTTGACCACCTCGGGATCGAGCGCGGTGCCGCCTGCGGCCACCCGCTCCAGCGCGTCGATGAAGTCCTGTGCGTCGAGCACCCGTTCCTTCAGCAGGTACCCGACGCCCGCCGATCCGCCGGCCAGCAACCGGGTGGCGTACTGCGTCTCCACGTACTGGGAGAAGATCAGCACCGCCAGGGCGGGGTCGGCCGCGCGGAGTTCGACGACGGCGCGCAGGCCCTCGTCGGTATGGGTCGGCGGCATCCGGATGTCGGAGACCACCAGATCCGGCCGGTGGTCGAGCACCGCAGCCCGCAGCAGCTCGGCGTCCGGGACCGCTGCCAGGACCGTATGCCCTTCCTCTTCCAGGAGTTGGACCAGTCCGGCCCGGAGGATCGCGGTGTCCTCGGCCACTACCACCCGCATCGTCTGCCTGCTTCCCGTACTGAGGCGATATGTTGATCAGTCAGATCGTCCCAGGGCGAGGGGAGCCCGCCGCCGGTGTACCCGGCAGCTCGATCGAGATCACGGTGGGCCCGCCGGCCGGGCTGGTGCTGGTCAGCACCCCGTCGGCGGTCCTGACGCGCTCGGCCAGCCCGCGCAGTCCGCTGCCCGTGCCGTCCAACCGGGCACCGCCCTTGCCGTTGTCGGTCACCCGCAGCCGCAGCCCGCCCTCGGTGGAACTGACCGACACCGTCACCGTGGTGGCCTCGCTGTGCTTGCCCGCGTTGGCCAGCAGCTCGGCCGCGGCGAAGTACAGCATGGTCTCGACGGCGGCGGTCGGCCGGCTGGGCAGGTCGAGGTGGACCTGGGCGGGGATGGCCGATCGGGCGGCGAGGGTGCTCAGCGCCGGACCGAGCCCGGCGTCCAGCGCGGGGGGATGGATCCCGCCGACCAGTTCGCGCAGCTCGGCGATGATCTCCTTGGTCTCCTGCCGTGACTGCCGGATCAGCGACTGGGACTGCTCGACGTTGCCCAGGGCGAGCTGGCGTTCCGCCCGGCCGAGTCTCATGCCGAGGGCCACCAGCCGCGCCTGGGCGCCGTCGTGCAGATCGCGTTCGATCCGGCGCAGCGTCGTGGCGGCCTCGTTGATCGCGTGGGCCCTGGTCTCGGTGAGCTGGGCCAGCCGCAGGGACGCGGCGGTCGGGCCGAGCAGACGGGGCATCAGGTAGCGGTCGGCGAGCAGCGGCAGGCGACCTGGCCACGCAGAGGCCACCAGGACCAGGGCACCGAACACCACGACCAGCAGGGCGCGCGGCCAGGTGTCGACGTACCAGCCGGCGATCTCCAGGTCGTAGCTGTGCCTGACGCCTGCCGCATCGGTGCGGTGCAGCGGCTCCAGCTTCCAGAGCAACGGGTAGCACAGGAGGAGGACTCCGTAGGTCCACCAGAGGAAGCCGAGGGTGAACTGCGCGACGCCGAGCGGGATGCGGATCAGCAGGTAGAGGCAGACCCGCCAGGCGGCCGGATCACCCAACTGCTGGCCCAGCAGGCCGGAGAGCCCCGGAGCGCGTGGCGGCAGGGGCGGTGCCGCGATCTCCAGGCGCAGCAGGGCGCGGGCCAGCAGACGGTAGAGGGCGCCCAGGGCGCGGTCCCCGCGCAGGGTCAGGGCCAGCACGGGGAGGAACAGGAGTCCGGCGGAGAGGATTCCGACGATGGCGGTGACCAGCACCGCGGCCAGCCCCAGCGCGGCCAGTGGCAGGCTGAGCAGCGAGTAGCAGCGCTCCCGCCAGGATCGTGCCGTCAGGTGTTCGCGGATGAGGGCCCCCGGTGTCACCCGGTCAGTCTGGCCCATCGTGATCTCCGACGTCACGCTCGGCGCCGGTCACGCTCGGCGGCGGTCGCCCTCGGCGGTGGTCACGCTCGGCGGCGATCGCCCTCGGCGGTGGTCACGCTCGGCGGCGGTCAGGCTCGGAGCTGGTTGCGCATGGCGCTGTCCGGCGTCGACTTCCGCCGTTCTGGCGGCATCGAGCGAATGCGGCAGGACGTAGTCGAACTTATCGTCAAGTCAACGCGCCGCCCGCTGGGTGGCCGATTTCGACTCCACTCGGAGGCACCCCCATGTCAGTTCAGGAACCGGCTGATCAGGCCGGGCCCACCGCGGCGGTCCCGTCAGGCCGGGCCGCTGTGCCTAATCCAGCAGTGGGGGGTGGCGAGGGCGCGCAGAGCGCGCCGCCCCTGTTATCGGCGACCGGACGCTCACCCGTCCCGCCCTCGGTTCCGCCGAGGCCCACTGCTCCTCCCGTGCTTCCTGCCCCGACAGTCACTTCAGTCACAGCTGGCTCGGCCGCCACGAAGGCCGGGGCGACCGCCGCGTCCGTCCGCTCGGTCCCGCCGCCGCCCACCGGACCGCCCACCGGACCGCTGGCCGGACCACTCGCCGCGCCGGCCCGCCGCGCGACCGCGACGCGCTACGGCGGCCCCGCGCCGCTGGGCATCCGCCTCGCCGGCGCCCGCACCCCGTCCGGAACGGAACTCGCCACCGACGAGGCCCTGCGGCTCGAACGCCAGCTGCGCCCGCTCTTCCACGGCCTGCCCCCGCACAGCGGCGTCGCCGTCGCCGTGATCCAGGGCGATCAGCGCACCGTGGCCTGCCGCGGCTACACCGACCCGGCCGCCAAGCGCCCGGTCCGGGCCGACAGCAGGTTCGAGATCGGCTCGATCACCAAGACCTTCACCGCGCTGCTGCTCGCCGACATGGTGGCGAGAGGCGAGGTCCGGTACGACGATCCGATAGACCGGTACCTGCCGGTCGGAGCCGTTCCCGGATATCCGAAGGAGCGGCCGATCACCCTGCTCCACCTGGCCACCCACACCTCGGGCTTGCCGCGGCTCCCCGTCGGTCTGCTGCCGAGTGCCACGCCGCACTGGTTCACCCGTCCCTGCGCGACCTTCGGCGTCGCCCACCTGATGCACTCCCTGGCCCGCACGCCCGTGCGCGGAACGCCCGGGACCCAGGTGCGGTACTCCAGCCTCGGCTGCGGCCTGCTCGGGCTGCTGCTGGAGAACGCCGCCGGCGCCCGGTACGAGGACCTGCTGGCGAGCCGGATCTGCGGTCCGCTCGGTCTGCTGGACACCTCCTGCGCACCGGGCGGCGAGGTCGGCAGCGGCTACCGCCGGGGGCGGCGGGTCCCGTCCTTCCGGATCCCCGCGCTGCCCGGCGCCGCGGGCCTGCGCTCCAGCGCGGATGACATGCTCCGCTACGTCCAGGCGCTGCTGATGACGGACGGCGGGCCGCAGGCCGCCGCGATCGACGGCGTGCCGCTGATCGGCCCGCTGATCAGTACGGAGATCGGGCCGATGACCGGGCCGCCGATCGGGCCGATGGCCGGGTCGCTGACGGGTCCGTTGGCCGGGCCGCCGGGACAGCCGGACCGGGCCGACCTGGCGCGCGCCGCGGAGCCGCCGCGGCCGCGGGCCGACTCCGCCCTGCGGTGCGCGCTGGGTGAGGTGCGCCGTCCCCGGGCGGCCCGGCGGCTGGCCGGCACCCGGGTCTGCCTGGCCTGGAAGCAGCGGCTGCTCGAACCGGCCACCGGCTGGGGCGAGGAGGCCCCGGCCCGGAGCAGGCGGGGCCGCGGCGGCCACGCCCGGCCCTGGGCGGACCAGGAGCCCGGACCACTGCCCGGGGAGCGGAACGCCGCCGGGCGCGCCGGGCGCGGCGAGAGGGAGTGCGAACCGGGGCGGGGCGGCGGCGAGGAGCTGGTCTTCCACGAGGGCGTCACCCGCGGCTTCGTGGCCTTCGCCGGCTTCAACCCGCAGGCCGGAACCGGCCTGGTCGCCCTGGTCAGCTCGCCGCCACCGCGTCGGCGCAGGTTCCTGCAGAGCGCCTACGAGACGCTGCGCGGCCTGTCCGCGGAGCAGCAGCGCCGCTGACGCAGCGTCGGTCGGCAGGCGGCTCGGCCTGTCGCGGGCTCCCGGTGAATGGCCCGAGGGCCTCCCCCTTACTGCTGGGGGAGGCCCTCGGGTGTTGTTGCCGGTGGCGCGGTCCGCTTGTGCGGGTTCAGCTCTTGTCGGAGCCGGTCGGCAGCTGGGACTGGATCAGGTTCATCACGGAGGAGTCGGCGAGGGTGGTGGTGTCGCCGACCTCGCGGCCCTCGGCGATGTCGCGCAGCAGGCGGCGCATGATCTTGCCGGAGCGGGTCTTGGGGAGCTCGCTGACGATCTTGATCTGCTTGGGCTTGGCGATCGGGCCGAGCGTCTTGCCGACGTGGTTGCGCAGGTCGGCGATGAGTTCGTCGCTGTCGGTGGCGGTGCCGCGCAGGATGACGAAGGCGACGATCGCCTGGCCGGTGGTCGCGTCGGTGGCGCCGACGACGGCTGACTCGGCGACGGAGGGGTGGCCGACGAGGGCGGATTCGACCTCGGTGGTGGAGATGTTGTGGCCGGAGACGAGCATGACGTCGTCGACGCGGCCGAGCAGCCAGATGTCGCCGTCCTCGTCCTTCTTCGCGCCGTCGCCGGCGAAGTAGCGGCCGGGGAAGCGGGACCAGTAGGTGTCGATGTAGCGCTGGTCGTCGCCCCAGATCGTGCGCAGCATGGAGGGCCACGGCTCGGTGAGGACGAGGTAGCCGCCGGAGCCGTTGGGCACCTCGTTGGCATCGTCGTCGACGACAGTGGCCGCGATGCCGGGCAGGGCGCGCTGGGCGGAGCCGGGCTTGGTCTCGGTGACGCCGGGCAGCGGGCTGATCATCATGGCGCCGGTCTCGGTCTGCCACCAGGTGTCGACGATGGGGGTCTTGCCGGCGCCGATGTGCTCGCGGTACCAGATCCAGGCCTCGGGGTTGATCGGCTCGCCGACGCTGCCCAGGATCCGCAGCGAGGACAGGTCGAACCGCGCGGGGATGTCGTCGCCCCACTTCATGAAGGTGCGGATCGCGGTGGGGGCGGTGTAGAGGATGGTCACCCCGTACTTCTGGATGATCTCCCAGAAGCGGCCCTGGTGCGGGGTGTCCGGGGTGCCCTCGTAGATCACCTGGGTGGCGCCGTTGGAGAGCGGCCCGTACACGATGTAGGAGTGCCCGGTGACCCAGCCGATGTCGGCGGTGCACCAGTACACGTCCGACTCCGGCTTGAGGTCGAAGACCGCGTGGTGGGTGTAGCTGGCCTGGGTGAGGTACCCGCCGGAGGTGTGCAGGATCCCCTTGGGCTTTCCGGTGGTGCCGGAGGTGTAGAGGATGAAGAGCGGCTGCTCGGCGTCGTGCGCCTGGGGCGTGTGCTCGGTGGACTGACGCTGGGTGAGCTCGTGCCACCACACGTCCCGGCCCTCGGTCCAGGAGACGTCCTGGCCGGTGCGGCGCACCACCAGGACGTGCTCGACCTGCGGGCACTTGGCCAGCGCCTCATCGATGGCGGGCTTGAGCGCGGTGGGCTTGCCGCGCCGGTAGCCGCCGTCGGCGGTGATCACCAGCTTGGCGTCGGCGTCCTGGATGCGCGAGGCGACCGCGTCGGCGGAGAAACCGCCGAAGACCACGGAGTGCGCTGCGCCGATCCGGGCGCAGGCGAGCATCGCGACGACGGCTTCGGTGATCATCGGCAGGTAGATGGCGACGCGGTCGCCCTTGGTGACGCCGAGTTCCAGCAGGGCGTTGGCGGCCTGGGAGACCTCGTCCTTGAGCTGGGCGTAGGTGATGGAGCGGCTGTCGCCGGGCTCGCCCTCGAAGTGGATGGCGACGCGGTCGCCGTTGCCGGCCTCGACGTGGCGGTCGACGCAGTTGTAGGCCACGTTGAGGGTGCCGTCGGCGAACCACTTGGCGAACGGCGGGTTCGACCAGTCCAGGGTCTCGGTCGGCTCAACGGCCCAGCTGAGACGGCGGGCCTGCTCGGCCCAGAAACCCAGGCGGTCCTCGGAGGCCTGCGTGTACGCGGCCGCGGTGACGTTGGCGGCCGCGGCGAGATCGGCGGGCGGGGCGAAGCGCCGCTCCTCCTTGAGCAGGTTGGCCAGGCTCTCGTTGCTCAACGCGCACTCCTCATTCGAGTCTGTTCATCGTGCTTTCTTTCGCGGGCCCCCGCGGAAAGCTCTGTGCTACGGGATGTCCCTGCCAAGGGATTGTCCCGTGTGTCCCAGCGCACAGCTCATCAGGCGAAGAGGCCGGTTGACAAGGGGGCCCGGGAAATTGGTGTAGACCTTTGATAGATTAGTGATCGTCGAGGCAGATCGGCGGGGTGCGGATGCCGACCGCAGGGGAATTATGCCCGCGGTGACGCCCGCCGGCCGACTGGGCGTGTCGCGAGCCAACGGGGCATCAGCTGATTCTTCCGCGCCGAGTCTTGACGATCGTCACCACCGGTACTCCACTGGAACTACCAGCTCAGGCGGCCTCCGCCGGGTGACGGACGCCGGGTGTCGGAGGTCCGTGCTCCCGGGGCCGCCCGGCCTCGGCGGGCGCGTGGGCCGGTGCGGAACTCTCGGGGAGTTGATCCATGGTGGAATCTCCTGCCGACCCTGCCCCGCTGCCGAGACCGGGTGACTTCGCAGTCGTCCAGATGTCCGGTGATATCGGACGACTGATCAGACTGGGCCAATGGCTCAACGGTGACGGCTTCGCCAACTACGAGCACGCATTCCTAATGATCGACGACGACACCTTGGCCGAGGCCGAACCCGGCGGCGTCCGGCAGGCCCCGCTCGCCGAGTACGGCGTGACCCGGATCCGCTGGTCCAGCGGCACGATAGAGCTGACGGACGATCAACGGGAGGCGGTCATAGCGGCGGCCCGCCGGTATCTGCGGGTGCCCTACAGCTTTCTCGACTACGCGGCGCTGGCCGCCCACCGGTTCCACCTGCCCGGCAGTCCACTGCTCAAAGGGTATGTGGCCAGCACTCGACATCTGATCTGCTCGCAACTGGTCGACCAGTGCTACCAGGACGCGGGGGTCCATCTCTTCGACGACGGTCGCTGGCCGGGGTACGTGACACCGGCCGACCTGGATCGGCGGATCGGCTGACGCCCGGTCGGCGACCGCGGGCCTGACCGCTGCTCCCGCGCACCGGCGCTGCACGTCGCTTTCCGGTCGCCGCACGCCGCCTGCCGGACGCCGCGCGCCACTCCGGCGCACCACCGCATGCCGGTGTGGCGCGGGAGTCGCGTGCTCCCTTGACATGCTCCGAGGGCAACGCCACCATCGCAGGATCGAGGTTAGGGAACTTTACTAACCGTCGCCGGCCCCCGTGCGACCCGTCTCCTGTCCGACGCGCGCCCCTCGAACCTGCCGTGCATGGGACGGGCATGCCCCCGAAAGGTTGTCATGGACAAGAAGTTCTGGCCCGCCGTCCTCGCCACCTCGGCGCTGTCGATCAGCCTCACGCTGGCCATCGCCCCCGCCCAGGCGGCCACCGCGCCGGCGGGAGCCCCGTCGGCGGACGTGCAGTCGGCGGCGAGCGCCTTCCCGGCTCACTACGCGGCGCCCTACCTGCAGATCAGCGGCTCGGACGCGGCGGACCTCGCGGCCGACCGGAAGGCCAGCGGTGTTCGCTACTACACGCTGGCCTTCCTCACGCCCAAGTCCGGCTGCACGCCGATGTGGGAGGGCGGCAATGACTCGCTCGGGGCGTTCACCTCGCAGGTCAACGCGGTCAAGTCGGCGGGCGGCAACGTGATCATCTCCTTCGGCGGTGAGGCCGGCGGCGAGCTGGCCCAGACCTGCACCTCGGTCTCCGCGCTGACCGCCGCCTATGCCAATGTCGTCAAGACCTATGGAGTCACCCGGCTCGACTTCGACATCGAAGGCAGCGTGCTGGACGACAGCGCGGCCAACTCCCGCCGGGACCAGGCGCTTGCCGCGCTGCAGAAGAGCGACCCGTCGGTGCAGATCGACTACACCGTCCCGGTGGACCCCACCGGCCTGGAGTCGAACGCGCTCAGCCTGCTCAAGGACGCCAAGAGCAAGGGCGTTCAGGTCAACCTGGTCAACATCATGACCATGGATTTCGGTGACGGTCAGAACGCCCTGAAGGACGCGGAATCCGCCGCCAATGCCACCGCGGGACAGCTCGCCGGGGTCTACGGGGGCAGCACGGCCCAGGCCTTTGGGCGCCTGGGCCTGACCCCGATAGCCGGGCGGAACGACGACAACGAGAACTTCACCCAGGCCAACGCGACCACTCTGGAGAGCTTCGCCGCGGCGAAGGGCGTTCAGGAACTGTCCTTCTGGGAGGTCGACGGCTACGACAAGGGCGCGGGGTACGCGTACTCCAAGATCTTCAACAAGATCACGCACTGATGGTGGCGCTGCCGTTCGGGCACGGCGGTTGATCGGCGGGGTGTCGCTGGTGCCGGACCGCTGAGCACCGCGGTGCTGGTGGGATGCCGCCCGGGCCCGCACTCGGGCGGCGTCGCATCGCTGCCGCCCGGCTCAGGCGGCGCTGGCGATCTCGCGGGAGCCGGCCACCGCGCTGAAACGTCCGGTCTCCCGGTCGAGCACATAGGTCTGTGCGGTGGCGAAGTCGAAGTACATGCCGACCAGTTGCAGATCGCCGTCCAGGACGCGTCGCTCGACCGCCGGGTTGGCCATCAGCTGGTCGAGTTGCTGCACCACGTTGGTGATGCCCAACTGCTCGACCTCGTCGGTCACCTGACGGTCGGCGAACTCCGCCGGAACGCGGGCGAGTCGGGCCAGCGAGCCGCGGCCGTTGCGCAGCCAGCGGGCCAGCGGGGTGGGGCGTCCGGGTTCCTCGTGCACGCCGTTCAGTAGCGCCTTCATGGCGCCGCACCCGGAGTGGCCGCAGATCGTGATGCTGCGCACCTCCAGCACTTCCACCGCGTACTGCACGGCGGCGGCCACGGAGTCGTCGGCGGCGCCTGGTTCATGTGGGACGGGGACCAGGTTGCCGATGTTCCGGACGGTGAAGAGGTCGCCCGGGCCGCTGCTGGTGATCATGCTGGTGACCAGTCGGGAATCCGCGCAGGTCAGAAAGAGCTGGGAGGGCGTCTGGCCCTCTCTGGCCAGCCTGGCCAGCTCGGGGCGGACCAGTGGTGCGGTATGCGCCTGGAATCCGCGCACGCCACTGAGCAGGCGACGGTGCGGATCGTCCTCCTGGTCGATGCAGCGGTGGCCGACCCAGGGTGTCCAGGCACGGCAGCGATGTGGACCGGGGCTGCTCGCCGAGCGCACCATGCCGTCCGGATCCAGCACCTCACCCGCCTGACGGACGGTCAGCATGGTGACCTGGCCGCCGCGTGCGAGGTGGTCGGCGCGCCAGGACTGCAGGGCCTCGTAGGCCGTGTGATCCAGGAAGGCGCCGTCGTGCTGGATCGTCACCCGTGCGCCGGCCGGCGGCATGGCCAGCGCCCGAGTCAGCCTGGGCACGGAGAGAAAGGTCAGCGGGCCGTGTGTCCGCACCTCGTAGGAGCCGTCCGGCTGGACGGCCACCTCAAGATGCGCGCGGGCCAGGCGGTAGAGGGCGAGCAGTGCGGTCGCCGCCGCGCCGGTCGCGACCCCCAGGGGAACTCCGAGCAGCACCACGCCGAGGACGGTGGCGAGGTAGACCGCGAACTCGCGGTGTCGGTACACCTTTCGGATATGCGCGAAGCCCACCATCTGCATGCCGATCACCATGACCAGCGCGGCCAGGGCGGCGAGCGGGATCCAGCGCAGGCCGCCGGTCAGCGCGACGGCGGCCAGCAGCACCCAGCAGCCGTGCAGGACAGTGGACCATCGACTCCGCGCGCGGGCCCGGACGTTGGCCGAGCCGCGGATCTCCCCGCCGGCGACCGGGAGGCCGCCCAGCAGGCCGCTGACCAGGTTGGCGGCGCCCTGTCCGCGCAGCTCGCGGTCGAGGTTGCCGGTGCTGCCGCTCTGCCGGTCGACCGCGACCGCGCTGAGCAGGGACTCGACGCTGGCCACCGCGGTGACGGTCAGGACCGCGCCGAGCAGTGCGAGCGGTGCCCCATGGGGGAGGGCGGCGAGGTCGTGCCGACCCCAGGCGAGCTCGACCCGAGCGAGCCGGAAGTCGAAGAACATGGCCAGCGCCGTACCGGCGGCCACCGCGACCAGCGCAGCGGGGGCGCGCTCGAGCAGGCTGCCCAGCCGGCCGGCTCGACCGGGGAGCCGATGGAGCCTCGGCCACCCGCACAGGATGGTGATGGCCAGGAGGCCCACCATCAGTGCCGGCGGGTGCGGGCCCGACAACTGAGCGGGCAGTGCCGCCAGGTTGGCCACCGTGGAGCCCTGCGGTGTGCCGCCCAGGACGACGTGGAACTGGGCGATCGCGATGGTGATCCCGATGCCGGCCAGCATCCCGTGGACCACGGCGGGGGAGAGTGCCAGGGCCGCGCGGGCCACCCGCACCGTGCCGAGCAGCAGTTGGAGCAGGCCGGCCGTGAGCGTGATCGCACAGGTGGCCTGCCAGCCGTACCGCGTGATCAATCCGGCGGTGATCACGGTGAGCGCGGCTGAGGGTCCGCTCACCTGGAGCGGCGTCCCGCCGAGCAGGCCGGCGGTGACCCCACCGGCGGCCGCCGCGACCAGCCCGGCTGTCAGCGGAGCCCCGGCGGCCAGCGCGATGCCCAGGGAGAACGGCAGCGCGACCAGGAAGACCACCAGGGAGGCGGTCAGGTCCTGGGCGGTGGGCCGGCGGCGCAGGCGTGCCGCCGGCGGCGCCGCTCCCGGGGGCGGGGCGTGGCTGTCGGTGGAGTCGTCGGTGCGTGGCGGGGGAGGGGGAGTGTCGAGGGCCATGGCTTCCCGTCCTTCCGTGGAACGGACGCGGTCTGGTCCGTTGTCGCAGTCAAGTCCTTTGGCGCTGTGGGTGATCGGGTTGGCCGTCCTGGCGCTGTGGGCGACCGGAACGGTGTGTGGGCCACGCCGGCAGGCGCGTGCGGGTCACCTCGGCAGGTGTGGCGACTCGCGGACCCATCAATCTCCCGCACCAAGAGTTGGTAAACGGTGAGTAATGGAAGCTTTGCATAGCGTAAGTGTGTGCGGGAGTCCTTGGGGCGATATTCACCCCTGCGAGTGGCCTGCGGCTTTCGTGTTGACGCATGGGCAGAGGGGCCGGCGGTGCGCGCCTGATAGGGGTGCGCAGGCCGGCCCCCCTCGGTTGAGCGACCTGGGGTGAGTGGGCAGGGGGTGGGACGGGACGGTGCGCCGTGTCAGACGGCGGCGCCGGCCGGATCGGCGGCGTCCTGTGCGGTTGACACCTGGTCGGGCATGCGCTGTCCGAGCCCGGAGTGCGGTGCGGCGGCCGAGCCCAGGACGAAGGACGGGTCGACCTGTGTCGCCAGGTCCACGCCGGCCTTGGCGTTGCCCCAACTCTCCGCGTTGCGCAGGTGGAAGTGGACGGCCTGCGCGGTGTACCGCTGAGGGTCCCGGCGGTGGACGGCGGCGTCCACCTCGGTGCGCAGCAGTTCCAGAACGTCCCTGTTCTCCGCCTCCAGGGAGCTGAGCGGGGGCTCGGCCCCTTGTTCCAGGCGGCGCACCCACTCCGAATGGCCGAAGGTCGCCAGCAGGTCCTCGCCCACCTCCCGGTGCAGGAACTCCAGGTCGTCGGGGCCCTGGACCTTGTTGCCCACGACCCGCAGGGCCACGCCGAAGTCCCGCGCGTACTCCTTGTACTGGCGGTAGACCGAGACCCCCTTGCGGGTCGGTTCGGCCACCAGAAAGGTGAGGTCGAACCGGGTGAAGAGTCCTGAGGCGAAGGAGTCCGAGCCTGCGGTCATATCGGTGACCAGGTATTCGTCCGGGCCGTCCAGCAGGTGGTTGAGCAGCAGTTCCACCGCGCCGACCTTGGAGTGGTAGCAGGCGACCCCGAGGTCCTCCTCGGTGAAGGCGCCGGTGACCAGCAGGCGCACCGAGCCCTCGTCCAGCGCCACCGGGCGGGCGCAGGTGGCGTAGACGGGGTTCTCCTCGACGATGCGCAGCAGCCGGGAGCCCTGGCCCGGGGGCGTGGTCTTGATCATCTCGGCGGCGGAGGCGATCCGGGGGTTGCTCCCGCGCAGGTACTCCTTGATGGCGGGCAGCTGGGCGCCGAGTGCGGGCAGGCCGGCGGCCTGATCATCGGTCAGTCCGAGTGCGGGGCCGAGGTGTTGGTTGATGTCCGCGTCCACCGCGATCACCGGGCGTCCTGCGGCGGCTAGATGGCGGATGAACAGGGCCGACAGCGTGGTCTTGCCGCTGCCGCCCTTGCCGACGAAGGCGATCTTCATCTGGACTCCCGGCTCTCGCGCCGTCGACCGTCGCGTGGGCCCCGGCGGACTTGTTGATAATCGTTATCGTCTCCGATAATGGCCATAGTAATCGTGGTTTGGTCCACCGCGCCGGAGGGAAATACGGATTGCCTCGAACGGGTGATGGCGGGGTTGCTGTGCGGTCCGGGCCGCAGGGGTCGTTACTCTCGGGTAGGTGAGCACTGGAACTGATCCGCTGGCCCCGCTGGCCGAGCTTCCCGGGGTGTCCGAGTCCGTCGCCGAGGTCCGCAAGGCCGTTGACCGGCTCTACGGCCACCGCGTTATGCGGCGCCGCGCGCCCGAGGTCACCGCGGAGGCCGCGCTGCGCGGGGCCCGTGCGTCGGCCGCGCTGGCCGGCGCGGACTGGCCGCTGGAGGAGGTCCGGCGGCGCAGCGACTTCAGCGCGGGCGCCGAGGAGCGCACGGTCGGCGGTGCGCTGCGGATCTCGGCGGAGGCGGGCCAGCTGCTGAGCGTCTGGCGAACCTCGCCGCTGCAGGTCCTGGCGCGGCTGCACCTGTTGGCCGCGACTGACCCGAGTGCGACCGCGGGCCCGGCTGCCGCCACCACGGCGGGCGCTGCGGCCGGGCGGCCACGGCGGTCGGGCGAGGCGCCCGAGGAGCTGTTCCCGCTGGAGCTGGCCGCCGCGGAGGGCGTGGCGGCGGCCCCCAGCGATCCGCTGCTCGCGCGGTCCGAGGCGGCCGCCGACCAGGCCCGGAGCTCGGCCGCAACGGTGCTGCCGCCGGCGCCGTCGGCGGACGAGGTGGCAGCCAGGCTGGACCAGCTCGCGCAGCTGTTGGTGACGCGGCTGTCGGGCGCTCAGGGCGGTGCCCCCGCGCTGGTGACCGCCGCCGTGGTGCACGGCGAACTGCTCGCGCTGCGGCCGTTCCCGAACTACAACGCAGTGGTCGCCCGGGCGGCCCAGCGCATCGTGCTGATCGCCGAAGGCCTCGACCCCAAGGCGATCTGCCCGGCCGAGGTCGGTCTGGTCGAGCTGGGCACGGCCGCCTACCGTGAGGCGCTGGCGGGCTATGTCTCGGGTACGCCGCAGGGGCTGGCGCGTTGGATCGCGCACTGCGGCCTGGCGCTGCGGCTCGGCGTGCGGGAGAGCACGGCGGTCTGCGAGGCGATGCAGCGCGGGATGGTCTGACCGGTCCGGGCGGGCCGTCCGCCGAGGGGACGTCGACGGTGTCCGGTTTCCGGCGGCTGGCGGCCTGGCCCGGCCCGGGCACAGAGTTGCGGCGACATCCCGATTGCTGATGTCGCCGCTGGTACAACGATTCGGGTGACCATGCGTGCACCGGATTTGCCCATCAGGCGGGGATCCTGCCCGTTCGCCTGGTGTGGCGGCCCGATCGCGGGTCGGCTGCACGTGGGTGCTCGAAGGCTGTACGCGGTCCGTGGGCCTGAACTGCGGTGTCGGTCTGACCTCTTCGGGTCCTTCCGGGTCTCGCGGGCCGTGAGTCCTTTGTATCTCGGAATCAGGGCAAAGGGAACTCGAAGGGCGAATTCTTTACCTTTGGCCCGATTTGGCATGCGCTGACCGCTTGGTGCACCAGCCCCCGGTCGGCGGCGGTCGGACACCCCGCCGCTCAGACACCGGGGCGCTGCCGCTTGGCGAGTTGCCAGACCAGGCCGGCACTCAGGCAGGCGGCGCCGACCGCGGCGGCGGCCAGTACGCCGCGGCTGGGTGCCTTGAACTCGGGCAGCCGGCGGTGCAGTTCGATGGGGCGGTCGAAGACCAGGATCGGCCACTCGCGGGCCACGGCCTCCTTGCGCAGGCCTCGGTCCGGGTTGACGGCGGAGGGGCGGCCGACGGCTTCGAGCAGCGGCAGGTCGGTGATGGAGTCGCTGTACGCGTAGCTGTCGGCCAGGTTGTAGCCCTTGCACTCGGCCAACTCGCGGATCGCGGCGGCCTTGTTCTCGGCATACGCGTAGTACTCGATCTCGCCGGTGTAGCAGCCGTCCTCGATCGCCAGCCGGGTGGCGATCACGTGATCGGCGCCGAGCAGGGTGCCGATCGGCTCGACCACCTCGGCCCCGGAGCTGCTGACGATCACCACATCCCGTCCCGCGGCGTGGTGTTGCTCGATCAGAGCCGCCGCCTCCTCGTAGATGAGCGGGTCGATCATGCCGTGCAGGGTCTCCGCGACGATCTCGCGGACCTGCTGGACGTTCCACCCACGGGTCAGCGCGGAGAGATATTGCCGCATCTTCTCCATCTGGTCGTGGTCCGCCCCGCCGACCAGGAAGACGAACTGGGCGTAGGCGCTCTTGAGGACGGCCCGACGGTTGATCAGGCCGCCTTGGTAGAAGGGCCTGCTGAACGCCAGCGCGCTCGATTTGGCGATGATCGTCTTGTCGAGGTCGAAGAAGGCGGCGGTGCGGACAGGGCCGAGGGGCCGCTCTCCGGCGTTGCTCCGGGACGCGCCGGCGGGCTCGGGGTCGGCGGCGTCGGCCTGATCGACGGCGCTTGCCGAGGTGCCCGGGGCGGCCTCGGCGGGCTGCCCGGGTGTGTGCGGGACAATCGGGCTACCGCTCGGTGCGCGATTCGGCGCGACCTCCGGTCCGGAGTTCTCGGCACCGTTGGCGATGTCGGCGTTCTCGGTGGTGTCCACAAGAACCGAGGATAGATGGCGGTCCCAGGAGCGCCGCCATTCGGTGGACCCAAGGGCGTGCTGGTTTGTGTTTCTGGCCGGTCGGGTACACCATGGAAGTCACGGATCGTTCGCGACCGTGCTAACCCGGTCCGGCTCCTCCCCCCCGAGTCGGGCTGTGGATAGACGACCCCCGCTCTCCCCCCCGGCGGGGGTCGTCGCATGTCCAGGGCCATTTTTCAGGCTTCTGTCGGGGGTCGGTGGCGTGCAGGAGAGGTGAGCGTTCCCTCTCGTGGCCTAGTCGGCTTGCGCATGTCAGGCCATTCTTCGTCACTCTATGTAGTTATCCGAGTGATACCCGCTTACTTGTTCAGAAGAGCGTCAATTTCACCGTCGAGGACTCCTCTCAAGGGTGAGGTGGGGCCAATCGGGCGAGTCCAGATATCCACATGGCCCGGGTTATCCACAGCGAATGGATGAGTGGCTGACGCAATTGGAACGAGGCGGCACGGTTGGGGCCAAGCCGAAGCCAGGGGCTCGGACCGATGAGGCGCAGACCGCCGATCGGGACGGCAGCACATGGCCGAGGTCCCATCGTCCTCGCCTGCCTCGTCCTTCCCGGACCCGCCGTCCGACGTCTCGCGCGTCGGGCTGAGGGGTCGAGTCGACGGAGCGTCAGCGAGCGTCCCACGCGGGGAGGCAGCCATGCCGGCACTCACCATCGACCAGTACGGATCAGCGTCCGACGATCCCGGCGCCGCCGGGCCCCTCATCCTCACCGAGGACGAGGGGCTCGTGGAGCAGCTGCTCCGGCTCTGCGCGGCCGCTGGTGCTCAACCTCGGCTTCTGGCCGGGACACCACCGCGCCAGCTCTGGGAGACCGCCCCGCTGGTCCTGGTCGGCGACGATCAGTACGAGCGGTGCTCCGGGCTTCCCCGGCGGCCCGCGGTGGTGCTCCTCGGCCTTGATCTCGACGACTGCGAGGTCTGGGTCCGGGGTGTCCAGCTCGGCGCCGAGCAGGTGGTCTTCCTGCCCGACGCGCAGGCCTGGCTGCTGGACCGGATCGCCGACGCGGTGGAGGGCTCCGCCAGTCCGGCGCTGACCGTGGCCGTGCTCGGTGGCCGGGGCGGTTCCGGCGCGTCCACTCTCGCCTGTGCGCTGGCCGTCACAGCAGCCCGAGCGGGCCATCACACGATGCTCATCGACGGCGACCCGCTGGGCGGAGGGCTCGATGTCCTGCTCGGCGGGGAGTGCGCCGACGGGCTGCGCTGGCCCGACCTGGCCAGCGCGCGAGGCCGGGTCAGCGGTGCCGAACTCGTAGCGGCACTGCCGAGGTTGCACCAGATCAGCGCGCTCTCCTGGGACCGGGGCAGCCCGCTGCAGATCTCGCCGATCGCGATGCACAGCGTGCTCGCCGCGGCGCGGCGACGCGGTGGGCTGGTGGTTCTCGATCTGCCACGACATCTCGATCCGGCTGTCGCCCACGCGCTGGAGCAGGCCGACACCGGCCTGTTGGTAGTGCCCGCCGAACTGCGGGCGATGGCCGCCGCGGGCCGGGTCGCGGCCGCGGTCGGCATGCGCCTGGCCGATCTTCGGGCCGTGGTCCGGTGGCCAGGGCCAGTGGGCCTGCGGGGATCAGAGATCGCCCGTGGCCTCGGCCTGCCGCTGGCCGGCGAAATCACCCACGAAGCAGGGCTGACGGTCGACGCGGAGCGCGGCAGACCGCCGGGGGTGAGGTCTCGTGGCCCGCTCGCCCGGTTCTGTTCCGCCTACCTGACCGCGGTTCTGCCGAGCACTCCCATCACCGAAGGAGGAATGGCGTCATGAGCATGCGCACCACGTACATCGGGAACGCCCCGGACCAGCGCGCCGCTCGGGGCCCGCGGCCGGTCCGGCCGCTAACTGCCCCCATGGCGGTCCGGCGGCGCTCCACCAGCACCTCCGCCGGAGCACCGGCCGGTACGACGGCGGCGGGGCGCGCTACGGCCCTGCTCGATGCCGTGCGGCTGCGGCTCGCGGAGGCGGGGGCGGTACCCACCGCCACGGAGGTCACCGCCGCGTTGCGCTCCGAGCGGCCGCCGCTGGGCGGTGACGACCTGCTCGACACCGTCAGCACGCTCCGCTCGGAGCTGGTCGGTGCGGGCCCGTTGGACACCTTGCTGAGCGCTCCGGACGTGACGGATGTGCTGGTCAACGGCCCGAACGAGGTCTGGGTGGATCGCGGCGGCGGGCTGTCCCGGGAGAGCTCCGTCGGCTTTCCCGACGCCGAGGCGGTGCGCCACCTCGCGTACCGGCTGGCCACCGCGGCCGGCCGCCGGCTCGACGACGCCCGGCCCTGGGTCGACGCCCGCCTGCCGGACGGCACCAGGCTGCACGCCGTGCTCCCGCCGATCGTCAGCGACTGCACGCATCTCTCCTTGCGGGTCAGTCGCCAGCAGCCCTTCACCCTCGGTGAGTTGGTGAAGTCCGGGGCGATGCCGCCGGCCGGTGCCGAACTGCTCGGCGGCATCGTCCGGGCCCGCCTCTCGCTGATGATCAGCGGTGGTACCGGCACCGGCAAGACAACCCTCCTCGCGGCGTTGCTGGGCCTGGTCGGGCGGCAGGAGCGGATCGTCATCGCGGAGGATTCCGCGGAGTTGCGGCCCGCCCATCCGCACGTGGTCCGGCTGCAGGGGCGGCCGCCGAACCAGGAGGGGCTCGGTGAACTGACCTTGCGCGACCTGGTGCGGCAGGCGCTGCGGATGCGACCCGACCGCTTGGTGGTCGGGGAGGTGCGTGGCGCGGAGGTGACCGAGCTGCTGGCTGCTCTCAACACCGGCCATGAGGGCGGTTGCAGCACGGTGCACGCGAACACGGCGGCCGATGTGCCGGTTCGCCTCGAGGCGCTGGGGTCGATGGCGGGGCTGGACCGGTTCGCCCTGCACAGCCAGCTCCGTGCCGCGCTGGACGTGGTGATCCATCTCGTCCGCGACCAGCGGACCGGTCGGCGCCGGGTCGCCGAGCTGCACACACTCGTCGGGGACCACGTCGGTCTCGCCGGCACAGTTCCCGCCGTGACCTTCGGCCCGGACGGATCGGTTACCGAGGGGCCCGGCTGGGAGCGACTGGCCCAGCGTTGCGCCGAGCGCGGCGTCGTCCTGGAGCGGGGGCGGCGATGACCGGGCGCCAGGTTGATGTCGGGCCGGCCCTACTGCTCTGCGCGGTCGCGACCGTCGCGTGGGGCCGGCTGAATCGGCGATTGCGGCTGCGGCGGCGCTCCGAGGTGGTGCTGCCGCAGCAGCCGAGCGGTCCCGCGGTACTGATCAGGATCGGTCGGCAACGGCTGCGTTGGCAGCTCGGCTGCGGCTGGCCCCGGCCGCGCTGGATGGTGCCCGAACTCTGGCTGCTGCCAGTGGGGTTGATCGCCGGCTACGGCCTGCGTTCGCCAATCCCCACGGTGGCCGCGGTGCTGCTGGTCTTCCCCAGCTGCCGATGGCGGGAGCAGCGCGGGGCGATCCGGGAGGAGCGGTTGCGGGCGACCGCCGTCGTCGAACTCTGCGCCGCGCTGGCGGGCGAACTGCGCAGTGGCGCCACGCCCGAGCAGGCGCTGGAGACGGTGACCGCTGCGGGCAGGGCGGTGGGGAGCGTCCTCGGACGGCTGGGTGACGAGGCGCTGGCACGCCTGATGGCCGCTCGCTACGGCGCGGACGTGCCGGCGGCACTGCGCTGGCTGGGGACCTTGCCCGGGGGCGCCGGAGCCTGCGCGATCGCGGCCTGCTGGCAGGTGACCGCGGACAGCGGGGCAGGGCTTGCCGCGGCTCTCGACCAGGTGGCCGAGGCCCTGCGGGCCGATCGTGCGCTGCACGAGGAGGTCCGAAGCGAGTTGACCGGGCCGCGGACCACTGCCGGTCTGCTCGCGGCCCTCCCGGCTTTCGGGCTTCTGCTGGGTGCCGCCCTCGGGGCCAGGCCACTGTCGGTCCTGCTGCACACGCCTCTGGGGTGGGGGTGCCTGCTGACAGGCCTGCTCCTGGAGGTCGCCGGGTTGCTGTGGACCGGGCGGATCGTGCGCGGGGCACTGGCCGAGGTGGGCGCTCCGGCCGGGGCCGTGGCACGACCGCCAGGGCGATGGGCGCAGCCGGATCGGCTGGGAACGGCCCGGCAGCGGCAGACGGGGAGGCACGACGGCCATGGCGGTCGGGGCCTGTGGGGGACGGCTGCTGCGCCGCACCGGTCCTGCCGGGCGGGGAGCAGCGGCCCTGGGAATCCCCACCTGTGGCGGCGGCATCGGGCGGGTCCGTCGGCCCGGTGGCGGCCGAACACGACGGTGCGGCGGCGGGGCTGTACGGGGCGGCCGGCGCATCGGGGGTTGCCCCGGGCCGGTGAGGGCGCGCTGGGGGTGTCGTGGTGAACGCGGAGTCGAGTCTGGGCGAGGCGCTGCCGGTGCCGGTGCCGTTGGTGATCCTGGCCGTGGCGTTCACCCCGGCGCTCGTCCTGGTGACAGCTGTCGGCCGGTTGCTACGGCGCCGGGCTCAGCGGCGGCGGGCGGCTCGGGCGGGGCTCCTCGGGGAACGCGGAGGAGATCGGCCGGCCCCGGCCGCCGGCGACCCCGGCACCGGGCGCGGTCAGCCAGGTAGCCGCTGGAGGCTCAGGGCCGGGGCCGGGGCCGGGGCCGGGGCGAGGGCGAGGGCCGGGGTGCCGCTGCTCGTCGGCGCGGTGGTCGCGCTGCTGGTGCCCGGTGCGATGGGTGCGGTGGGGGGAGCGCTGGCGGCGGTGCTGTTGTGGCGAGGGCCGCCGGTGCTGCGCTCGACCCGCCCTGGCCGGGTGTCCGACGAGTCGGGCCTGTTGATGGCCCAACTCCCCTTGACGGCCGATCTGCTGGCCGCCTGCCTCGGGTCATCCGCTTCCCCGGCGCAGGCCGCCGAAGCCGTCGCGCGGACGATCGGCGACCCGATGCGGGCACGGTTGGCCGCCGTGTCGGCGGAGCTGGCCCTGGGAGCGCCACCGGCGGCTTGTTGGGAACGGCTGAGTGAGGACTGCCCGGCGCTGGCTCCGCTGGCCCGGTGCCTGGTGCGCACCACCGTCAGCGGCGCGCCGCCGGCCGCCGCGCTCGCCGGGCTGGCCGTCTCACAACGGGCGGCGGCGGCTCGCGCCGCACACGCCCGGGTGCGTCGCGCGGGAGTGCTGGCGACCGCGCCGCTGGGGCTCTGCTTCCTGCCGGCGTTCGTGCTGATCGGCATCGTGCCGGTGGTCACGGGTCTGGCGGCGGCGTTCGGCCGGCGCCTGTGATCGGCAACCGGCTCGGCGGCCGGCACGCATGACGTGACGTCAACTACCTGATCAAGAACTCTTCACGGAAGGCAGTGAGAACGATGAGTGGAACGAATTCAGCACGCGGAGGGCGCAGGGCGGGCGCGAGGGGCCGGGACGCCGGCCGGGGCAGGCTGGTGGTGACCTTCATCGCTTCCCCGGCGCACGGGCAGGCAGAAGATGGCCGGCCGGAGTCCGGCGCACTGGCGGCCGTCAGGCGCCTTCCCGTGGTGCCGGTGGCCGACTCGACGGCCGACTTCCCGGATCCGCTTCGAGTCGCCAGGCGGCCGGGGCTGGCCGGGAGGGCGTCGCCGCCCACGCACCGTCGGCCGCGGCACCAGGTGCGGCGTCCGGTCCGCGAGGCCGTTCGCTGCGCCTGGCACCGTCTCCTCCGTCGGGCCCGGCAAAGGTTCGCAGGCGCCGGAGACCAGGGGATGTCGACTGCCGAGTACGCGATCGGAACGGTGGCAGCGTGCGGGTTCGCGGCCTTGCTGTACAAGGTCGTGACGGGCGGGGCGGTGACCACCGCGCTGACCGATCTGCTGGATCGGGCACTCCATGCGGTGTGACGGGCCGGGGCCGCCGGTCGGGCGCCGGCGGCCCCTCGCCCGGTGGGGTCGCGTACTCCTCCGTCTCGTCCGCGCCGGCGGTGCCGGCCGGGAGGCGGGGTACGTGACCGCGGAAACCGCGGTGGTCGTGCCGTCGCTGGTGCTGCTGCTCGCGATGTTCCTCTGGGGTGTCCTGGCCGGGGCCGCGCAGCTGCGATGCATCGACGCCGCGCGGGTGGCGGCCCGGACGGCGGCACGGGGTGACACCGACGCCGTTGCCAAGGCAGCCGCTGTCGCGCCGCCAGGGGCGACGATCCAGGTTCTCGGGAGCGGCGACACGGTCTCGGTCCTGGTGGAAGCGAAGTGTCTTGGGGCCGGACGGCTGGCGTCCGCGCTCTCGGTGACGGTCTCGGCAACGGCGGTCGCCGCACGGGAGGACCGGATCGGAAGGGAGGTGGAGTGATGTTGTCCGGCGAACCGAGGGCGCCTGGGTCGGACGGGTCGGACAGGTCGCCCGGGTCGGGCGGTCAGCGTGGGGAGCGGGATCGGGATCGGGGTTCGGCGACCATCTGGCTGGCCGGGCTGCTGTTCCTCGGGTGCGCGCTCTTCGGGCTCGCTCTCGCGCTCGGGTCGGTGCTCGCCGCCAGGCATCGCGCCGAGTCCGCCGCCGATCTGGCGGCGCTGGCCGCGGCGGACCACCTGCTGTTGGACCCCGACGGCGGGTGCGCCCGGGCGGCGGCGCTGGCGGCGGACCACCGGGCCCAGCTGGTCTCCTGCGTGGTCGACCTCGGCACGGACAGCGTCGAAGTGGCCGTCCAGGTGCCGGTGCGGGGTGTCCGGGTGCCGGTCGGCCCGGCGATCGCACGGGCACGGGCCGGGCCGGTCTGGGCCCCGGGCGGGGTGGACGAGGCGGCTACGCCCCCGGACACGCCGGCCAGGAGCGCGTCGTGGCCGGGGGCCAGGCCCACCCCGTGGATCGCGGGTGCGGCGACCCGCAGGGGCGTGCCCCTTGGAGTGCCTGTCGGTGCTGTCCGGCGTCGGGCGCTACTCCGGGTCGGCCTGGGCGGCCGGGGCCCCCTCGCCCCCGCCCTTGGGACCGCCCCCGCCCTTGGGACCGCCCCCGTCCTTGGGACGGCCCCCGCCCTCGGGATCTCCTGCGGCAGCGGGGGCGCCGGCGAGGAGTGCGTCGAGCAGGCGGACGGCCCCGGCCTTGTCCAGCGGGTCGTTGCCGTTCCCGCACTTGGGCGACTGGACGCAGGAGGGGCAGCCGCGCTCGCACTCGCAGGAGGAGATGGCCTCCCTGGTCGCGGTGAGCCACTGCACCGCTCGTCGGAAGCCGTGCTCGGCGAAGCCGGCCCCGCCGGGGTGGCCGTCGTAGACGAAGACGGTCGGCAGCTGGGTGTCCGGGTGCAGCGGCACCGAGACGCCGCCGATGTCCCACCGGTCGCAGGTCGCGAAGAGCGGCAGCAGGCCGATCGAGGCGTGCTCGGCCGCGTGGGCGGCGCCGGGAAGCTGGTCGTAGGGGATCAGCGCGTCCACCAGTTGCTGCTCGGTGACGGTCCACCAGACCGCCCTGGTCCGCAGCGTCCTGGGCGGCAGGTCGAGCTTGGTCTCGCCGAGGATCTCGCCGGTGGAGATCCGCTTGCGCAGGAACCCGACCACCTGGTTGACGACCTCGGCGGAGCCGAAGTTGAGGCTGCCCTCGCCCCAGGCCACGGTGCGGTCGGTGGCGAGGATCGAGATCGCCGTGGTGTCGCGGGCCGATGTCGTGTACGAGGGGTTGGCGAGCTCGACGAGCGCCGCCGAGGCCTCCAGGTCGAGGTTCCGGACCAGGTACGTGCGCCCCTGGTGGAGGTGGACGGCGCCGGTGTGCACCGTGGTGTGCGCGGCGGCCGCGTCGACGGTGCCGAGCAGCCGCCCGGTGGACGCCTCGACGATCTGGACCGGGTTGCCGCCGCTGCCGCGCAGGTCGACGGCGTCGACCGCCCGTTCACGGCGGGTCCAGTACCAGGAGCCGTCGGTTCGGCGGCGCAGCAGCCCCCGCTGCTCCAGCACCGGCAGCAGCTGGGCGGTCGAGGGGCCGAACAGCTCCAGGTCGTCCGGCCCGAGCGGAAGTTCGGCGGCGGCGGCGCACAGGTGCGGGGCGAGCACGTGCGGGTTGTCGGGATCGAGCACGGTCGCCTCCACCGGGCGGGCGAAGAGCGCCTCGGGGTGGTGCACCAGGTAGGTGTCCAACGGGTCGTCGCGGGCGATCAGTACGGCCAGCGCCCCCTGGGCCTCCCGTCCCGCCCGTCCGGCCTGCTGCCACAGGGAGGCGCGGGTGCCGGGGTAGCCCGCCATCAGCACGGCGTCCAGGCCGGAGACGTCGACGCCCAGCTCCAGGGCCGAGGTGGAGGCCAGACCGAGCAGCCGGCCGGAGTGCAGGTCGCGCTCCAGGGCGCGGCGCTCCTCCGGCAGGTAGCCGCCGCGGTAGGCGGCGATCCGGTTGGCGAGCGGTGCGTCGAGGTTGTCCTGGGCCTGCAGCGCGACCAGTTCGGCGGCGCGCCGCGACCGCACGAACGCCACGGTCCGGGTGCCGGCCGCCACCAGGTCGGTGAGCAGGTAGGCGGCCTCGGTGGTGGCGGTCCGCCGGACCGGCGCGCCGTGCTCGCCGACGTGTTCGGTGAGCGGCGGTTCCCAGAGGGCGAAGACCAGGGGGCCGCGCGGTGAGGCGTCCTCGGTCACCGCGACCGCGGGCAGCCCGGTGAGCCGCTCGGCCGCCGCGGCCGGGTCGGCGGTGGTCGCGGAGGCGAGCAGGAAGACCGGGTCGGCGCCGTACCGGCGGCAGAGCCGGCGCAGTCGGCGCAGCACCTGGGCGACGTGGGAGCCGAACACGCCGCGATAGCTGTGGCACTCGTCCACCACCACATAGCGCAGTGCTTTCAGGAAGGAGGACCAGCGGGCGTGCGCGGGCAGGATGTTCCGGTGCAGCATGTCGGGATTGGTGAGCACGTAGCCCGCGTACTGGCGGACCCACTCGCGTTCCTGCGGCGGGGTGTCACCGTCGTAGAGCGCGGCGCGTACCCGGTCGGGGGCGAGTTCGGCGGCCCGGCGGCGCTGGTCGGCGGCGAGGGCCTTGGTCGGGGCGAGGTAGAGCGCGGTCGCGCCACGGCCGTTCGGGGCCTCGGTGCCGTCCAGTAGGTCGCTCAGTACCGGTGCCAGATAGCCGAGCGACTTGCCCGAGGCGGTCCCTGTGGCGATCACCACAGTTTGGCCCTCTTTTGCCAGATTCATGGCCTCGGCCTGGTGGGCCCAGGGCCGGGGGACACCGAGTTTCGCGGCGGCGGCGCGGATCTCGGGGCGAATCGGGTCGGGCCAAGGGGCGTAGCGCGCCTCGCGCGCGGGGAGATGCTCCGTATGGGTGAGCCGGTCCGAGCGGCCCCGGCTGGCGACCAGGGTGTCGAGCAGGGCCTCGGGCAGGCGATGGCTGGGCGGCATGGAGACCCAGTGTGTCACTGGAGTGACGGACAATCGCGGCAAGCCATCGTGCGGGCATGCTGCCAGGTGGTTGAATGATGCGGTGGCGGCCAGCTGGCCGGACCGGCGGCACCTGGGCCGGTTGCTCGGCCATGCGGTGGAGACCGGTTCAGGCGGCGCAGGCCGACTGACACGGTGGAGATCGCTGGTCGGGAGCGGTGGCCGAACGGCCGATGCCGCCCGACTCGCCGTAGAACGCAATATGACGTAGCAAGGCAAGGTGCTGGAGGTTCCGTGGACCTGTCCCTGTCGACCCGTACAGTCGGCGACCGCACGGTCGTCGAGGTTGGCGGCGAGATCGATGTGTACACCGCTCCTAAGCTTCGCGAGCAGCTGGTCGAGCTCGTCAACGACGGCAGCTACCACCTGGTCGTCGATATGGAGGGCGTCGACTTCCTGGACTCGACCGGTCTGGGCGTGCTGGTGGGCGGCCTGAAGCGGGTTCGCGCTCACGAGGGTTCGCTGCGCCTCGTCTGCACCCAGGAGCGCATCCTGAAGATCTTCCGGATCACCGGTCTGACCAAGGTCTTCCCGATCCACTCCTCGGTTGACGAGGCCGTCGCCTCGACCGACTGATCCGGCGGGCTCCGGGGCCTCCCGTTCTTCGGGGTGCCCCGGCGCCCGGCCGCACGATCTGTCATGGCTGCACAGGTTTCTGTGCCGGCCTCATACGTCCGGTGCGTCCGGTGCGGTGCGTCGGCCGGTGACCGGCGCCCCGTCAGGGTGGTCGGGCCGCAAGAGTGGTGGCGCCGCGTCAGGGTGCCAGAGCGGCGGCCGTTCGCGAGTGCCGAGCCGCGGCCTGGAGCAGTGTGTCCCCTGGAGACGACCCCGAGAGGGAGAGATGGCAACCGTCGAACTGCGATTCAGCCCCCTTCCCGAGCACGTGCGGACGGCACGGCTGGTGGCGGCTGCGGTGGCCAGACGCGCGGGCGTGGACGAGTCGGTGCTGGACGAGCTCCGGCTGGCCGTCGGCGAGGCTTGCTCCCGCGCCGTGGGCCTGCATCAGCGTGGCGGCCTCGGCGGCGCTGTCCGGGTCGCTCTGACCGACCAGGAGAAGCGTTTCGTCATCGAGGTCGGTGACGGGGCCGGCGCGCTGAGCGAGTTGGCCGCGCCCACCGACGACGAGTCGGGGGACGGCTCGGACGACACCCTCGGTCTCGCGGTGATCACCGGACTGGTGGAGGACGTCGAGGTCGGCCGGGACGAGGCCGGCGGGCTGATCCGGATGGGCTGGCCGGTTCACCCGGCATAGCCCGGTCCACCCGGCACAGCGGTGGCTCGGGAGGCCCAGCGCGGTCCCTGATGCTCCCCGAGTGTGAAGTGACACGAAAAAGAATCATGGGCGGCCCCGAAAACCAAGGTTTTTCGGGGCCGCCCATGATTCTTTCTGTTCTCTGCTGCACGCGGTCTATATCAATCCCGCGTTGATTCCTACACTCGCTCCTGGATATCCGGTCGGACCGAGTAATCCGGTCCGGTCGCCTGTGCCACCAGAGCCACGTGCGCGCCGTCCGGACAGTTCGGCGTGCCGGTTTTCGGGGAGGACGCATGGCGGGAATCACGATCATCGCGACTGCTTCAGGCGCTTTCGGCGCACTCACCTCCGCTCCAGCCACTCCAGTTCCAGCTATCTCCGCTCCAGCCTCGCACGCGCTTTCAGCCTCGTCCGCGCCGCTGGCCACGCTTTCCGCAGGGACACCGGTGCGACCACGAATCTTGGACGTTCTGGCCGACGGGTCCACGGGTAACGCGGTACTCACCGGTGGCAATCGGCTGGTGGTGGTGATCATCGGCCTGATCGCCCTGGCCGCCCTCGGTGTCGCCGTCCTGCTGATCCGCCAGGTGCTCGCGGCGGACGCCGGGACGCCGGTCATGCGGCGGATCGCGGGAGCCGTCCAGGAGGGCGCGAACGCCTACCTGGCCCGGCAGTTCCGCACCCTGGCGGTGTTCGCGGCAGGCGCCTTCTTCCTGCTGATGCTGCTGCCCGCGGACAACTGGTCGCAGCGGCTGGGCCGTTCGGTCTTCTTCCTGGTCGGTGCCGTCTTCTCGGCGGCCACCGGCTATCTGGGCATGTGGCTGGCCGTGCGGGCCAACGTCCGAGTGGCCGCGGTGGCCAGGGGCGTGACGGCCGGTCAGGAGCGCCCGGCACAGCACCGGGCGATGCGCATCGCGTTCCGCACCGGCGGCGTGGTCGGCATGTGCACGGTGGGGCTCGGCCTGTTCGGCGCGGCCCTGGTCGTGCTGCTCTACCAGGCCAACGCGGCCCGGGTGCTGGAGGGCTTCGGCTTCGGCGCCGCGCTGCTCGCGATGTTCATGCGGGTCGGTGGCGGGATCTTCACCAAGGCGGCGGATGTCGGCGCGGACCTGGTCGGCAAGGTCGAGCAGGGCATCCCCGAGGACGACCCGCGCAACGCCGCCACCATCGCGGACAACGTCGGCGACAACGTGGGCGACTGCGCGGGCATGGCGGCGGACCTCTTCGAGTCCTACGCGGTGACCCTGGTGGCCGCGCTGATCCTGGGCCGGGCGGTCTTCGGCGACGTCGGCCTGGTGCTGCCGCTGATCGTGCCGGCGATCGGCGTGCTCACCGCGGTGCTCGGCATCGTGGCGGTCGCACCGCGCGAGCGCGACCGCAGCGGGATGTCCGCGATCAACCGGGGTTTCTTCCTCTCCGCGGCGGTCTCGCTGCTGCTGGTGCTGGGCGCGGCCTACCTGGTGCTGCCGTCCAGCTTCGCGGCCCTGCACCACGTGCCGGACGCGATCCGTGGCCACCACGGCGATCCGCGCCTGTTCGCGCTGGCCGCGGTGGTGATCGGGATCGTGCTGGCCGTGCTGATCCAACAGCTGACCGGCTACTTCACCGAGACCAGCCGCCGGCCGGTGCGCGACGTCGGCCGCAGCTCGCTGACCGGTGCGGCCACCGTGGTGCTCTCCGGCGTCTCGCTCGGCCTGGAGTCGGCGGTGTACTCGGCGGTACTGATCGGTGCCGCGGTCTACGGCGCCTACCTGCTGGCGGGCGGCTCGATCGTGCTGGCGCTCTTCGCGGTCGCGCTGGCCGGCACCGGCCTGCTGACCACGGTCGGCGTGATCGTGGCGATGGACACCTTCGGTCCGGTTTCCGACAACGCGCAGGGCATCGCCGAGATGTCCGGCGAGGTCGAGGGCCCGGGCGCCCGGGTGCTGACCGAGCTGGACGCGGTCGGCAACACCACCAAGGCGATCACCAAGGGCATCGCGATCGCCACCGCGGTGCTCGCCGCGACCGCCCTCTTCGGCTCCTTCACCGACGCGATCAACGAGGCCGTCGCCAAGGCCGGCGGCAGCGCGGTGATCGGCAGCCCGGCGGGGCTCAGCCTGGACATCTCGCAGCCCAACAACCTGGTCGGCCTGCTGCTGGGCGCGGCGGTGGTCTTCCTCTTCTCCGGACTGGCCGTCAACGCGGTCTCCCGGTCGGCCGGTTCGGTGGTCTTCGAGGTCCGTCGCCAGTTCCGCGAGCACCCCGGGATCATGGACGGCAGCGAGATCCCGGAGTACGGCAAGGTGGTCGACATCTGCACCAGGGACGCGCTGCGCGAACTGGCCACCCCCGGCCTGCTGGCCGTGCTGGCGCCGATCGCGGTGGGCTTCGGCCTGGGCGTGGGGGCGCTCGGCTCCTACCTGGCGGGTGCGATCGGGTCGGGCACCCTGATGGCGGTCTTCCTGGCCAACTCGGGCGGAGCCTGGGACAACGCCAAGAAGCTGGTGGAGGACGGCGCCCACGGCGGCAAGGGCAGCGAGGCGCACGCGGCGACGGTGATCGGCGACACCGTCGGCGACCCGTTCAAGGACACCGCGGGACCGGCGATCAACCCGCTGCTCAAGGTGATGAACCTGGTGTCGCTGCTGATCGCGCCGGCCGTCGTGCGGTTCAGCTACGGGGCGCACGCCAGCGCGGGCGTTCGCGGGCTGGTCGCGGCGTTCGCGGTGCTGGTGGTGGTCGCCGCGGTGTACGCCTCCAAGCGCCGCACGGTGGACGTGGCGGGCGGCACGGACGCACCGCAGGCGGTCGGGGACGGGGTGGTGGCCCCGGTGGCCCCGGCCGGCGGCTGAGCGGCCCGGCCGGCAGCGAGCGAACCCCGCGTCATTCGGGGCCGGTCCGATCCTTCCAGGCCTTCGGGCGGGAGCGCCCCGAGCGGGGACGGAACCGGGACAGCCGTCCCGACCGTCCCCGCTCGGGTGTCGGGTAGGTTCACCCGGGACGGATCGGGACTTGACTGAAGGGCTCCCAGGTGGACGAGCGAGTGCTGGCGGACGGGCGTGCCCCGGCGGTGGGACGGGGCGGCGGCACGCGGCCGCGCAGGGGCGGACCGGCCCGGCGCCTGCTCGGCCTGCCGCTGCTCGGGGTACTGCTCGCCACCGGCGCGGCGGCCTGCTCCAGCGACAACAGCGGGCAGCTGAACGGCTGGGCGAAGCAGGTCTGCGACGGCATGCGGGACCCGGTGACCCAGTCGCAGACCGCGCTGAAGGACACCGGACAGGTCAAGCAGGGTGAGGCACCGGCCGATCTGCAGAAGCGGCTGGCGGCCGACCTGGGCAACCTGGGCACGGCCAACCAGCAGATCGCCGACGCGATCGACAAGGCCGGCGCTCCCAAGATCGACAACGGTGCCGGCCTGCAGAAGGACGCCG
This sequence comes from Kitasatospora sp. NPDC008050, assembly GCF_042957465.1. Taxonomy (NCBI): domain Bacteria; kingdom Bacillati; phylum Actinomycetota; class Actinomycetes; order Kitasatosporales; family Streptomycetaceae; genus Kitasatospora; species Kitasatospora sp. NPDC008050. The sequence goes on along the minus strand of NZ_JBIBIJ010000010.1, from coordinate 42,405 downwards.
TGAGCGAGCTGCGGCAGGCGGCGCAGGGGTACCAGGACGTCCAGAAGAAGCTGACGGGGCTGTCGACGGACGATCAGGGGAAGTTCGCCGACGGGCTGAAGAGCGTGGGCGACCAGGCGCAGCAGCTGTCCAAGCTCTCCACCGTGGCGCTGGCGAAGGTGCAGACCGGCGACCTGGGGAAGGCCATCGCCAAGCAGCCCGGCTGCAAGAGTCAGGGGGCCTCGACGGCGGGTGCCGACGGGGGTGCGAACCCGAGCGCGGGTGCTTCGGGCAACCCGGGTGCGTCCGGTAGCCCGGCGGCCTCGGGCAGTCCGGCGTCCTCCGGCAGTCCGAACGGGTCGCCGAGCCCGGGCGGGGCGTCGAGCCCCAGCGGTTCGGGCAGCCCGAGTGGCTCGCCCAGCCCGGGTGGGTCGGGGTCGCCGGCCGCGTCGGGCAGCCCGTCCGGGTCCGGGAGCCCGGCGTCCTCGGGCAGCCCGTCCGGCAGCGCCTCGCCGAGCTGAGCCGGGATTCAGCCGAGCGGAGCTGAGCCGGACTGAGCCGGACTGAGCCGAGCTGGCCCGCCGCTGGGCCGCCGCTGGGCCGCCGCTGACCCGCCGCTGGGCCGCCCGCTGGGCCGCCACCGAGCCGCGCCGAACCGTCCTGGGCCGGCCGTGGCGGCTCCGGTCCTGCCCTGACGGTCGGTCAGGGCGCGCCCGGCTCGGCTGCCCGGCCCACGGGCGGGACAATGGCGGGGTGACCAAGCTCCCCAATCCCGACCCCGCTCATCTCGCCCGACTGCGTGAGGCGCTGCTCGCTGCCTCGTACACCGCCGACGGCTGCCTCGACCTGCTCGGCCCCACGGGCTATGCCGCGCTGGCGCGCAGTGAGGCGGTGCCGGCGCTGCGCGCGACCAGGGGCGGCACGCCGCTGGAGACGCTGGTCCGGCTCTTCCTGCTCCAGCAGCCCGTCCCGCACGCCGCCGCGGCCGCCGCACTGCCGGTCCAGGAGTGCCTGGCGGACGGCTGGCTGGAGCGCTGTCCCGACGACGCCGAGCAGGTGCGGGCCACCGTCGACGTCCGTCCGTACGCAAACGAGGTGGCCGGGCTGGAGAGCGCGGACTCCTGGGTGGTCTCCGACCTGGGCTGCGCGGTCGGCGGCGCGGGCGGGATCGGCTCGGGCGGCAGCGCCGCCGGGGTGGCCCGGCGCGAGCTGGTGCTCGGGGTCGGCGGTGCCTCCACGACGCTGGCCGGTCTCGCGGTGCGCCGGCCGGTGCGTGCCGCGCTCGATCTCGGCGCGGGCTCGGGGGTGCAGGCGCTGCACGCGGCCCGGCACGCCCAGCGGGTGACCGCCACCGACCTCAACCCCCGGGCGCTGGCCTTCTCCCGGCTCACCCTGGCGCTGTCCGGCTTCGAGAGCACCGACACCGCCGAGGGCAGCCTCTTCGAGCCGGTCGGCGATCGGCGCTTCGACCTGATCGTCTCCAACCCGCCGTTCGTGATCTCGCCCGGCAGCCGGTTCGTCTACCGGGACGGCGGGATGGCCGGCGACCAGCTCTGCCGCTCCCTGGTCCGCGGCGCCGCCGCGCACCTGGAGCCCGGCGGCTACTGCCAGCTGCTGGCCAACTGGCAGCACGTCAAGGGCGAGGACTGGCACGACCGGCTGGCCGGCTGGGTGGCCGGCACCGGGCTGGACGCCTGGGTGGTGCAGCGCGAGGTGCAGGACGTGGCGCAGTACGCGGAACTGTGGCTGCGGGACGGCGGCGACCATCTGGCGCCCCGGTCGGCCTACGAGGCCCGTTACAACGAGTGGCTGGACGCCTTCGAGGCGGCGAAGGTCGAGGGCATCGGCTTCGGCTGGATCACCCTGCGGGCCTCGGGCGCCGACCGGCCCGCGGTGCGGATCGAGGAGTGGCCGCACCCGGTGGAGCAGCCGCTGGGCCCGCACATCGAGCAGTGGTTCGCCCGGCAGGACTTCCTGCGGGCGCACGACGATGCCGGGCTGCTCGACGCCCGTTACCTGCTGGCCGACGACGTGGTGCAGGAGCAGGTCGGCCCGCCCGGTGCCGAGGACCCCGAGCACGTGGTCCTGCGGCACAACCGGGGCATGCGGCGTGCCACCAAGGTGGACACGGTGGGTGCTGGTTTCGCCGGCGTCTGCGACGGAACGCTGACCGCCGGGGAGATCCTGGACGCGATCGCGCGGCTGCTCGGCGAGGATCCGGTGGTGCTGCGTCAGCGGGCCCCGGAGTCGCTGCGGCTGCTGCTGGAGCAGGGCTTCGTCGAGCCGGCCACGATGTCACAGTGATGATCTGACGATCAGTCAGTCATGCTGGCTGCTACGGGTGGTACTGCTGGCCGATGCTGGTGATCACGTTCTGGCTGTTCGCCGTGATGCTGTACTGGTTCCCGTAGCAGGAGTCCGGTGCCTGCACGGCCGAAGGGTTGTGCAGGCAGTTGTCCACGAGCTTCATGAAGGTGTCCAGATCAACCGTCTTGGGCTTCATGTCGGCCAGGACGGTGGTCTTCACATCGTTACTGAAGGTGAACACCGTGGGGTTGCCGTAGCTCTCGAAGTAGCCGTCGTCGGGGACGTCGGGGCCGCAGACGAACTTGGTCGCCTTGGCACGCATCCAGACGTGGGTGAGGTAGCCGTCGTCGGTGGCCTCGACCACCCGGTCGCCGGCGGCGTTCGCGGTGCAGTTGGCCGTCGGCGAGGCGCCGCCCGTGCCGCCGGCCGGCTTGGTGCTGCTCGCCCGGGCCGGGCTGCTCGGCTTGGCGGACGAGCCGGACGAGCCGGACGAGGCCTTGGGGCTTGGCGTCACCGCGGCGGTCGGGGTGGCGGCCACGGAGGCGCCGCCGGCGGCGCTGGTGGCGGGCGTGGTCGACGCGGTCGTCTCGTCCGGTCCACAGGCCGTCAGGGTGAGCGCGGCGGCGGCCAGCAGGACGGCGGCACAGGCGCGGTGGGTCTTCATGGTGTTTCCCCCGATGGGATCAGTTCGTCGGTGACGGGCGGTGAGACCCGATGTCAGTGGACACGGGAGCACCGCCGCGGCGGTTTCCGCTGTTTCGGTCCTGTGACAGCCGTTCACCGATCCGTGACCCGGCCTTTCCCCGGAGGACAGCGGCCGTCGGCCCGGGGTTGTCCCCCCGCTGCCACGTTCACGGGGGCGGGGAAGACCGCGGGACGACAGCGCGTGCGCCGGGCGGGGTGGCCCGCCGGCCGGGAGGACCAGGGGGCAGGGGTGGAGACGCCGACGGTGGTGGTGGCGGGGGGCGTACTCGTGCTTTTCGGAGGCGCACTGTTGTTCTGGTGCGCGGCCGAGCTGCGCCTTCGCCACCGCCTGCGCCGGCACGGTGTGCCGGTGACCGCTCTGGTGCTCCCGGACCCCACCGCCGTCCAGGCGCTGGACCCGGCCCCGCTGCTCGCCTACGCCACCCTCCCCGCCGTGGGCCTTGCGGTGGAGGCGGGCCGGGCCGACCCGGTCCCGGTGCTCGCCCGCCCACGCGGCAGCACGCCGCTGCGCCGCCCCGCCCAGCCGGCCCCGGGCAGCTCCGTCCGGGTCTCCTACGATCCGCGCCGGCCGGCCCGGGTGGTGCTCACGGGACGGAGCATCGCCGCCTCGCTGCCACGTGACGTGTTCTGGATTCTTCTCGGCACGAGCAGTCTGGCCGGTGGACTGAGCCTGCTGGCCGCCGCCCTGTTGCGCTGACCGGCCCAGCCAGGGCCCGCCGTCCGACCGGTTTCCGAACCCGCGCACCGGGCCTGGCCAGGCCCGGTGCGGCAAGGCCGCGACACCCCGCCTGGGATAACAGCGGGGCGGGAACGTCCATCATCGGGTTACCGTTCGAGTGGCGTCGGTCGGCCTCGCCGGTGAAAAAGCGGGATCCGTCCGTTTGACAAGGGTGACCAGGGTACGGTCACACTCCGCTGGTGGGGTCGTCGCGAGGCGGCAACCCCAGGCGGTGGTGTGTCGGGCGGCCAAGAGCCCGCGCTGCCCTCGGTGGCCGGTCCCGTGACCGGTCGCAGGACCGGGGGCCAGCCGTCGGCCAGCACACCAGGAAACGACCGGGAGAGAAGAGCGAAGGTGTCCCCGAGCAGCGAGACCGCGCGCAACGGCAAGCGACTCGTCATTGTCGAGTCGCCGGCCAAGGCGAAGACGATCAAGGGCTACCTCGGCCCCGGCTACATCGTCGAGGCGAGCGTCGGGCACATCCGCGACCTGCCGGGGACGGCCGCCGAGGTGCCGGACCAGTACACCGGCGAGGTGCGTCGGCTCGGTGTCGACGTCGACCACGACTTCGCCCCCATCTATGTGGTGAACGCGGACAAGAAGTCGCAGGTCTCCAAGCTCAAGGCACTGCTCAAGGAGTCCGACGAACTCTTCCTCGCCACCGATGAGGACCGCGAGGGCGAGGCGATCGCCTGGCACCTGCAGGAGGTGCTCAAGCCCAAGGTCCCGGTCAAGCGGATGGTCTTCCACGAGATCACCAAGGACGCCATCCAGCAGGCCGTGGCCAACCCGCGCGAGCTGAACCAGCGGCTGGTGGACGCCCAGGAGACCCGCCGCATCCTCGACCGCCTCTACGGCTACGAGGTCTCGCCGGTGCTCTGGAAGAAGGTCATGCCGAAGCTCTCGGCCGGCCGCGTCCAGTCGGTGGCGACCCGCCTGGTGGTCGAGCGCGAGCGGGAGCGGATCGCCTTCACCTGCGCCTCGTACTGGGACCTGGTCGGCACCTTCGGCACCGGCCGCACCACGGCGGACGCCGCCAACCCGGAGAGCTTCGGCGCCCGGCTGGCCACCGTGGACGGCAAGCGGATCGCCAGCGGCCGCGACTTCGGTCCGGACGGCCGGCTCAAGGGCGCGGGCACGATGCACCTGGACGAGCAGGCCGCCCGCGCGCTGGCCGCCGCCCTGGAGCAGACCTCCTTCAGCGTGCGCAGCGTCGAGTCCAAGCCCTACCGCCGCTCGCCCTACGCGCCGTTCCGCACCACCACGCTGCAGCAGGAGGCCAGCCGCAAGCTGGGCTTCGGCGCCAAGCGGACCATGCAGGTGGCCCAGAAGCTGTACGAGAACGGCTTCATCACCTACATGCGTACCGACTCCACCACCCTCTCGGAGACCGCCGTGGCGGCCGCCCGGGCCCAGGTCACCCAGCTCTACGGGGCCGACTACCTGCCGGACGCGCCGCGTGCCTACGCCAGCAAGGTCAAGAACGCCCAGGAGGCGCACGAGGCGATCCGCCCCTCCGGCGACCGCTTCCGCACCCCGGCCGAGACGGCGCTGGGCGGGGACGAGTTCCGCCTCTACGAGCTGATCTGGATGCGCACCGTCGCCTCCCAGATGAAGGACGCCGTCGGGCAGTCCGTGACGGTCAAGGTCGGCGGCCTGTCGGCCGACCGCCGGGACGTCGAGTTCTCCGCCTCCGGCAAGATCATCACCTTCCACGGCTTCCTCAAGGCCTACGTCGAGGGCGCCGACGACCCGAACGCCGAGCTGGACGACCGCGAGCGCCGGCTGCCGCAGGTGACCGAGGGCGACCCGCTGGCCGCCGAGCGGATCAGCTCCGAGGGCCACAGCACCAAGCCGCCGGCCCGCTTCACCGAGGCCTCGCTGGTCAAGGAGCTGGAGGACCGGGAGATCGGCCGGCCCTCGACCTACGCCTCGATCATCGACACGATCATCAACCGCAAGTACGTCTTCAAGAAGGGGACGGCGCTGGTGCCGTCCTTCCTCTCCTTCGCCGTGGTCAACCTGCTGGAGAAGCACTTCGGCCGGCTGGTCGACTACGACTTCACCGCGCGGATGGAGGACGACCTCGACCGGATCGCCAACGGTGAGGCGCAGTCCGTGCCGTGGCTCAAGCGCTTCTACTTCGGCGAGGGCGAGGGCCACGCGGTCGGCGGCGCGGCGGAGGCCGGCAACGGCGACGGCGACCACCTGGGCGGACTGAAGGAGCTGGTCACCGACCTCGGCGCGATCGACGCCCGGGAGATCAGCTCGTTCCCGCTCAGCGAGGACATCACGCTGCGGGTCGGCCGGTACGGGCCGTACGTCGAGAAGGCCTCGAAGGAGGCCGACCAGCCCGGGCAGCGGGCCGACATCCCGGACGAGCTGCCGCCGGACGAGCTGACCGTCGAGCTGGCCGAGGAGCTGCTGGCCAAGCCGAGCGGTGACTTCGAGCTGGGCACCGACCCGGTCAGCGGCAACCCGCTGATCGCCAAGGACGGCCGGTACGGCCCGTACGTGACCGAGGTGCTGCCCGAGGGCACGCCCAAGACCGGCAAGAACGCGGTCAAGCCGCGCACCGCCTCGCTCTTCAAGACCATGTCGCTGGAGACGGTCACCCTGGAGGACGCGCTGCGGCTGCTGTCGCTGCCGCGGGTGGTCGGCGCCGACGCCGAGGGCGTGGAGATCACCGCGCAGAACGGCCGGTACGGCCCCTACCTCAAGAAGGGGACCGACTCGCGTTCGCTGACCAGCGAGGACCAGCTCTTCACGGTCACCCTGGAGGAGGCGCTGGCGATCTACGCCCAGCCCAAGCAGCGTGGCCGGGCCGCGGCCGCGCCGCCGCTCAAGGAGCTGGGTACCGACCCGGTCAGCGAGCGCCCGGTGGTGGTCAAGGACGGCCGGTTCGGGCCGTACGTGACCGATGGTGAGACCAACGCGACGCTCCGCAAGGACGACGAGGTGGAGACCATCACGCCCGAGCGCGGTTACGAGCTGCTCGCCGAGAAGCGGGCCCGCGGGCCGGTGAAGAAGGTGGCGAAGAAGGCTCCGGCCAAGAAGACCGCTGCGAAGAAGGCGACCGCGACCAAGACCACGGCCACCAAGACCGCGGCGAAGAAGACGGCCGCCAAGAAGACGACGACCACCAAGACGGCTGCGACCGCCGCCAAGAAGACCGCTGCCAAGAAGACCACCGCGAAGAAGGCGGTGGCCGAGGAGACCGTGGTCGGCGCCGCTGACGAGGGCTGACCTCCCCTCGGGTGCCCCGGGCGGCCCCGGACCGATCGCGTCACGCGGTCGGCCCGGGGCCGCGCCCGTTGCCGGAGCGGGTGGGTGGAGTGCGTCACAACCTCGTCATGGCCCTGGCCCGGAACGCGATGGGCCCTTTTCGGTCAGGCCCCGCCCGCTACGCTGACCGTATGACGAGCCAGGAGCAGCCCACCCCCACCGCCGAGGCAGGCGCCGGATCCCCCGACCTGCCCGAGGTGGCACCGGCCGGTACTCCAGGCGAGCGGGCCAGAGCGCTGCTGCGGCTGCGCCCCTACCGGCGGCTCTGGGTCACCCAGCTGCTCGGCGGCACCGCCGACCGGCTGGCCTTCCTGGTACTGCTCGCGCTGACCGTCGCCGTGGCGAGCCAGGCCGGGCAGTTCGGCGGCGGCTACCGGGGCGTCGCGTTCGCGCTGACCCTGGTCTTCGCGGTCCGGCTGGCGGCCGCCGCGCTGGCCGGCGTACTACTGCTCACCCCGCTGCACCGGCTGCTGACCGGTCGGCTCGACCGCCGCTGGACGCTGCTCGGCGCCGACGGGCTGCGTGCGGTGCTGATCGCCGTCGCGCCCTGGTGGCCCGTCTGGGTGCACGGCGGCGGCGCGGGCTACGCGCTGCTCGGCACCGTCTTCGTGGCCGGTGTGGCCGAGCGGGTCTGGTCGGTGGCCAAGGGCGCCACCGTGCCCACCCTGCTCCCGCCGGCCAACCCCAACGCGCCGTCGGCCGAGCAGCGCCCGTCGGCCGGCAACCTGGCCACGCTGCGCACCCTGGACATGCGCACCGGCTGGGCCACCGTGCCGCTGGCGGCGCTCGCCCTGATCGGCCTGACGCTGCTCAACAACCTGTTCGCGGCGCTCGGCTCGCACTGGCTGCGGGACCACCAGGTGACGGTGGCCGCGCTGGGCGCGGCCGCGCTCTTCGCCGCCTCGGCCGTCCTGCTGTACCTCCAGGACCTGCCGGCCACCCCGTCGGGCTTCCCGCCCAGCTCGCCGCTGCGCGGGCTGCGGGCGCCGACCGACGCGACGCCGGGGCCGGCGCTCGGCAAGGGCCGCACCGGCTCCGCCCCGTACTTCACCTTCGCCGTCGCCGCCGCCTACGCCTCGATGGCCGGCACCGCCGCGCTCGCGCTGCTCACCGCCGCCGAGCACGGGGCCGGGCCGGTCGGCTACGGCCTGCTGGTGCTCGCCGCCACCGGGCTGCCCTGGCTGGGCCTGCGGCTCACCCGGGTCACGCTGCCCGCGCTCTCCCGGCGCCGACTGCTCGCGGTGGCGCTGCTGACGCTCGGTGCGGCGCTGATCCTGGCCGGGCTGGTCTTCGACTTCGTGCTGATCCTGCTGCTGACCGTGGTGGCGGGCACCGCCGCCGGGATCGTGGTGGGCGTCGGCCGGGCGCTGCTGGCCCAGGAGGTCGAGGAGGCCCGGCTGCCCCGGGTCACCGAGCACCTCTACGCGGTGCTGCGCACCGTGGTCGGCGGCGCGCTGATCGCGCTGCCGCTGCTGGCCGCCGGTTACGGCGAGATCGACTACGGCGACCGGGGGCCCGGCGACTTCACCTTTATCCACGGCGGTGCCGCGCTCGCGGTGGCCACCGCCGGGGTGCTGACCCTGGCGCTGGCCGGCGTGGTGCTGCTCAAGACGGACGACCAGCGCGGCACCGTGCCGTTCGGGCGCGAGCTGCTGGAGGCGCTGGGCCGGGGCCGTGAGGTCCCCGAACACCGGGCGAGCGGTACCGGGTTCTTCATCGCCCTGGAGGGCGGGGACGGAGCCGGCAAGTCCACCCAGGCGCAGGCGCTGGCCGAGTGGATCCGCAGCAAGGGCCACGAGGTGGTGCTCACCCGCGAGCCCGGCGGCAGCCCGGTGGGGCAGCGGCTGCGCGGCCTGGTGCTGGACGTCGGCAACACCGGCCTGTCGCACCGCGCGGAGGCGCTGATCTACGCGGCCGACCGTGCCGAGCACGTGGAGAACGTGATCCGGCCGGCGCTGGCCCGGGGCGCGGTGGTGATCACCGACCGCTACATGGACTCCTCGATCGCCTACCAGGGCGCCGGCCGCGACCTGGCCGCCACCGAGGTCGCGCGGATCTCGCGCTGGGCCACCGGCGGCCTGGTGCCCGACCTGACCGTGGTGCTGGACGTCGACCCGACCAAGGCCCGGGAGCGGTTCACCGAGGCGCTGGACCGGCTGGAGTCCGAGCCGACCGAGTTCCACGCCCGGGTGCGGGCCGGGTTCCTCGCGCTGGCGGCGGCCGACCCGGTGCGTTACCTGGTGGTCGACGGCAGTTCCGCGCCCGCCCTGGTCACCACCGCGATCCGGCACCGGCTCGACCGCGAGCTGCCGCTCTCCGAGCAGGAGAAGGCGGCCCGGACCGAGCAGGAGCGGCTGGCCAAGGAGGAGGCCGAACGGCGGGCGGCCGAGGAGGCGCGCAAGAAGGCCGAGGCCGAGGCCGCCGAGCGCAAGCGCCTCGAGCTGCTGGAGCAGCTGCGCGCCGAGCAGGCGGAGAAGGAGCGCCTGGCCAAGGAGGAGGCGGAGCGCAAGGCCGCCGAAGAGGCGCGCAAGCGGGCCGAGGAGGCCAGGCTCCGGGCGGAGAAGGAGGCCGAGCGCCGGGCGGCCGAGGAGGCCGAGCGCAAGGCCGCCGAGCAGGCGCGGCTGGCCGAGGAGGCCGCCGAGCGGGCCCGTCAGGAGGCGGAGGCCGCCCAGCAGGCCGAGCTGCAGCGCCAGCGCGAGGTGCAGCGGGCCGAGCAGCGCCGGCGCGCCGAGGAGGCGCTGCAGCGGGCCGAGGCGGTCCGGGTCGCGGAGGAGGCGGCCGCTGCGGCGGCTGCGGCGAACGACGCCGCGGCGGTGACGGCGGAGCTGCCGCGGGTGGCCGGTGCGGACGACCTGACCGAGGAGATCTCCGAGCAGGACCGGCAGGCGGCGGTGGCGGCGGCCGAGGCGGCTGCGGCTGCCGCGGCTCGGCGGGCCGGGCAGGCACCGGCCGGGCAGGCACCGGCGGGCGGCAAGGGCGCCGGGCAGGCGCCGGAGCAGGTGGTGGAGAAGACCGCGGTGCTGCCCCGGGTCACCCCGGGCGGTCCGGCGCCGGTGCGTCCGGCCGATGCGAGGCGCCCGGTCGATCCGGTGCGCCCGGTCGAGGAGCGGGTGCCGCCGGGCCTGTGGCGGTCGGAGCCGCAGGCGGTCGAGCCCACCCGCGAGCTGCCGAAGGTGGCGCCGGGTGAGGCACCCCAGGCACCCCAGGCGCACCAAGCACCCCAGGCACCCCAGGCACACCAAGCGCCGCGGCCGCCGCGGCCGTCCTGGGCCGAGGAGACGCCGATGGACGACCTGCCCTCGCTCACCGACTCGCTGCTCGGTTCGCGCGAGGAGTGGGCCCGCTGGGAGCAGGCCGACCCGGAGGACGGCGGGCCGCAGGGCGAGGACGACGGCGGCAAGGGGCGCAAGCGGCGCAAGTAGGGGCGGGCCCCGGCCCGCACCGCTGCTCGGGTACCCGGGGTACCCGAGCTCGTGCCGGTCGGGGTGTCGGTGGCGCGCCGTATGCTCGGGGGCGGAACGTCGGGTAGTGGACCGGGCGTCCGGTCGTGGAGCGGGTGGGAGCAGCGGTGGCCGTCTGGGACGACCTGGTGGGCCAGGAACGGGTGGTCGAGCAGCTCACCGCCGCCGCCCGGGCCGCCCGGGCCACGGTGCTCGCGGGGCGTTCGGGGGCCGCTACGGGAGAGCCGGCGGTCAACGCGTCGCTGATGACGCACGCCTGGCTCTTCACCGGCCCGCCCGGTGCGGGCCAGAGCACCGCCGCCCGTGCCTTCGCGGCGGCCCTGCAGTGCACCAGTCCCGATCTCGGCATGGGCGGCACACCCGGCTGCGGGTTCTGCGACGGCTGCCACACCGTGATGTCCGAGAGCCACGCGGACGTGAAGTTCGTCCGCAGCGACGGCCTGTCCATCGGCGTCGGCGACATGCGTGACCTGGTGCTGCGGGCCTCCAGCTACCCGACCGGCGGCCGCTGGTCGGTGATCCTGATCGACGCCGCCCACCGGCTCACCGAGGCCGCCGCGAACGCGCTGCTCAAGGGCGTCGAGGAGCCCTCGCCGCGGACGGTGTGGCTGCTCTGCGCGCCGTCCGTGCAGGACACCCTGCCGACCATCCGCTCGCGCTGCCGCCACCTGGTGCTGGGCACGCCGTCCGCCGGTGCGGTGGCCGACCTGCTGGTGCGCCGCGACGGGGTGGAGCCCTCGGTGGCGCTGCTGGCGGCCCAGGTCGGGCAGGGGGACGTCGAACGGTCGCGGCGGCTCGCGGTGGACGAGCAGGCCCGCAGCCGCCGGCTGGACGTGCTGCGGATCCCGCTGGAGGTGGCCGACATCGGGGGCTGCCTGGCCGCTGCCCAGCGGCTGGTGGACACCGCCAAGGCGGACGCCGAGGCGCTGGCCGAGACCCGGGACGTCAAGGAGACCGACGACCTCAAGGCCGTGTACGGCGCGTCCGAAGGGCTCGGCGGCAAGGCCCCGCGCGGGATGGCCGGGGCGGTCAAGGAGCTGGAGAAGCGGCAGAAGAGCCGGGCCACCAGGACCCGCCGGGAGACCCTCGGGGTGGCGCTGCTCGACCTGCTGGGCTTCTACCGCGACGTCCTGGCGCTGCAGCTGGGCTCCACCGGGGCACTGTCGAACGAGGACCAGCGGCCGGCCCTGGACAAGGTGGCCACGGCCGGTCCGCCCGAGGGCACCCTGCGGCGGATCGAGGCGATCCTGGGCTGCCGGCGGGCGCTGGACCGCAACGTCGATCCGCTGCTCGCGGTGGAGGCGATGACGGTGGCGCTGCGCGCGGGGTGAGCCCTCGACGGGTGGCGCTGCGCGGCGGGTTGACGCCGCGGGGGAGCGGGGCCGCTCCGGGCGGCCGACGATCCGTCGGATGAGGGTGTTCCGGCAGGCAGTTGCTCGCTCGTTCGAGTGAACGTGCGCATTCGCCCGGGACGCTCCACGGGATCGGCGGTGCTCTCTTGCACGCTGGGGAGCGCATCCTGCTCCTCTCCGAGGTGGTGCCCGTGACCCGTCCGCTGCCCCTGCTGCTCGCGCTCGTCCCCGTTCTGCTGCTCGCCTGCTGGCTGGCCCACGGCGCCTGGCGCCGCTGGCGCGGTGAGCAGCTGGGCCGCACCTACGAGCTGACCGCCGACCCGCGTCCGGCCGTGCTGCGGCTGATCGCGGCGGTCTGCTGCGGGCTGTGCGCCGCCGGGCTGGCCGTGGCGGTGGTGCTGAGTGCCCAGGCCGGCCGGGGCGGTGGGGCGCGGCCGTCCAGGGCCGAGGCCGGGGCGGCGGCCGATGCCGTCCGGGCGGCTCCGGCCGCCGCACGGCCGGCTCCGGTGCCCAGCGCCTCCACGGGTTCGCCCTCGGCCGGCACCCCGTCGGCGGCCACGCCCTCGGCCACGGCCGGCTCCAGCTCCTCGAGTCCGTCGGCGACGCGCTTCGTGACCGTCGGCCACCCCGCCGAGGGCGAGCTGCTGCAGGCCGACCTGCCCGGGGCCAACGGCCGGCTGCGCGCCGTCCGGGTCTGGCTGCCGCCGCACTACGCCGACGATCCGTCAGCCCGCTACCCGGTCATCGTGCTGCACGCGGCCACCCCGGGGCGGACGGCCGACGCCGAGCTGCCGGACATCTACGAGGGCGTCGCCTCCGCGATCAAGCTCGGCCGGGCGCACCCGTTCATCACCGTCGCACCGGCCGCGCCCACCGGTACCGCGCACCCCTGTGACCTGGTCGCCGCCGCCCCGCAGGCGCTGGGCGACGACGCGGGGGTGCGGGCCGCCGTCGCGGCCGCCTTCCGCACCCTGCCGGCCGGTCCGCAGGGCTGGGGCGCCCTCGGGGTGGGGGACGGCGCGCCCTGTGCGGCCGCGGCCGGCCTGACCCGTCCGGACCTGTACGGGGCCGCAGCCGCCGTCTCGGGCCGCTTCGACGCCGTCGCGCTGGCCCAGGCGGCCGCCGACGCGCCCGCGGGGCCCGGGCCGCGGCAGTTGTTCCTGGCCGCCGCCAAGGCGGACGGCGAGGGGCAGACCTCGGCGCACAAGCTCTCCGACGCGCTGCACGCGGGCAAGGGGGCGGCGGCGCGGGCGGTGGTGACGATCTCCAACGTGGTTCAGGACTTCACGCCGGAGCGGGAACGGCTGCGGCTGGTGCGGCTGGCGGCGCAGTACCTGAGCGACACGCTGGTCCGTACGGCGGGCTGATGCTCCGGCGCCGCTCTGCCCTGATCCGGTTACGCTCGGCATCGTCCGCTGACCAGTGAGTGACCGGCCGCTGCCCGGTCGGTGCCCGGCCGTCGCCAGGTCACTGCCCGGCCGCCGCCTGGCCGGTGCCCGAGAGGAGAACTCCGCATGCGTTCTGCCCAGCCCGCTGCTTCGCTGCAACGGCTCCTCGCGCTGGCGGTCGCCGGTCTGCTGCTCACGGGCTGCTCGGGGGGCGGCCGGCCGAACGGTGTGCCGGCCGGCACACCGCCCTCCCCGGGCGGCTCCGCCTCCGCCACGTCCGGCTCCGCGGGACCGCTGCAGCCGCTGCCCGAGGCCCTCCCCGCCGCGTTGGACTCCTACTACCACCAGCAGCTCTCCTGGCAGTCCTGTGACCAGGGCTTCGAGTGCGCCACCTTCAAGGTGCCGCTCGACTACGGCCGCCCGACCGACGGCGACCTGACGCTGGGCGCCGTCCGCCGCCCGGCCGACGGTGCCGGGGGTGCCAAGCGGCTGGGCTCCCTGCTGCTCAACCCCGGCGGCCCCGGCGGCTCGGCGGTGCAGTACGTCGAGGCGGTGGCCGGCAGCTACCAGGCGCCGGTCCGGGCCGCGTACGACCTGGTCGGGCTGGATCCGCGCGGGGTCGGCCGGAGCAGTCCGATCACCTGCTTGAGCGGTGATCGGATGGACGCGTACACCGCCGTCGACTCCGGCCCCGAGGACCAGGCCGGGATCGACCGGCTGGTCGCCGCCGACCAGGAGTTCGCCGCCGGCTGCCGGGAGCACGCCGGTGCGCTGCTCGGCCACGTCAGCACCGTCGAGGCGGCCCGCGACATGGACGTGCTGCGGGCGCTGCTCGGCGAGGCGAAGCTCGACTACGTCGGCAAGTCCTACGGCACCCTGCTGGGCGCGACCTACGCCGGGCTCTTCCCGTCCCGGGTGGGCCGGCTGGTGCTGGACGGCGCGATGGACCCCTCGCTCACCGCGCTGAGCGGCAACCGCGCCCAGGCCGGCGGCTTCGAAACGGCCTGGACCTCCTTCGTGCGGGACTGCGTCACCCACGAGGACTGCCCCGTGGGCCGGGACGAGCAGCAGGCCGGGCAGCAGCTCGACGCGCTCCTGGGCTCACTGCGGTCCCAGCCGCTGCCGGGCGGCGCGGGCCGGCAGCTGACCGAGGCGCAGGCGGTGACCGGCGTCATCGAGGCGATGTACGCGGAGTTCCTCTGGCCGCAGCTGCGCACCGCGCTGGCCGCGGCCAAGTCCGGCGACGGTGCCCCGCTGCTGCGGCTCTCGGACTCCTACTACGAGCGCGGCGCCGATGGCGGGTACCCCAGCCTGATGTTCGCCAACATGGCGGTCAACTGCCTCGACCTGCCGCCCGCGTTCGGCTCCCCGGCGGACGTCAGCCGTGCGGTGCCGGACTTCCGGCAGGCCTCCCCGCACTTCGGGCAGGACATGGCCTGGATGGCTCTGACCTGCGCCTACTGGCCGGTCAAGGCGACCGGCGTGCCGCACACCGTGCGGGCGGCCGGGGCCGATCCGATCGTGGTGGTCGGCACCACCAGGGACCCGGCCACGCCGTACGCCTGGGCCCAGGCACTGGCCGGGCAGCTGGAGTCCGGGCGGCTGGTGACCTACGACGGCGACGGGCACACCGCCTACGGGCGGCACAACGACTGCGTGGACTCGGCGGTCAATCACTACCTGTTGGAGGGGCAGCCGCCGGCCGAGGGGCTGCGCTGCGCGAAGTGACCGGCGCGTCGGGGGAGGCAGTCGCCGCCAACCAGTCGTCCACCAGCTTGATCTGACGCTCCGGCGGGAACTCGGCCGGGGCGAAGAGCGCCTGCACCACCAGGCCGAGGGTGAAGGCCTGGGCGGCGGCGGCCAGGTCCTCGGCGGGCGTGGCGGTGGGCAGTTCGCCGAGGGCCTGGGCGGCCTCGACGTGCCCGGTGAGCCTGACGCGCGCGCGGCGGTAGCGCTCGGCGTGCTCGGTGGCGAGTTCGGGGTCGGCGAGGGCGACGTCCCAGGAGCTGACCCAGATCCGGTTGGCGTCGGCGGCCTCGGTGGTGAGCGGCAGGACGTCGAGCAGGTGAGCCCGGAGCGAGGCCAGCCCCGCCGCGGCCGCGCGGCGCGGCCGCTCCTGGTTGCGCTGGTCGAGCACCTCCAGCGCGGTGCGCAGCAGCGCCTGCTTGTTGGGGAAGTAGTGGGTGAGCAACCCGGTCGAGGCACCCATCTCGGCGGCCACCGCCCGCAGGGTCAGCGCGCCGAAGCCGCGGTCGGCCAGCACCCGCCAGACCGCGGTGGAGACATCACGGCGGCGGGCTTCATGGTCTCCACGGGCGGGCGTCATGCGGTTATGGTACCTACCAAACGTTTGTTATGTACGTTTGTCGTGATGTCCCGCCGCCCGTCCCGGAGGTAGTCAGCATGTTCGCCATCCCGCTCTCCGACACCCTCCCCGCCGAGCTCCGCCCGCTGGAGCCCTGGCACGCCGAGGAGTTCCTGGCCCACATCGACCGCGCCCGGGAGAACCTCGACCAGTTCATCGCCTTCGCCTCACTGACCACCGACCTGGACTCCGCCCGCGCCACCCTGCGCCGCTACGCCGACATGACCGCCGCCGACACCGGCGCGATCTACGGGATCTGGCTGGACGGCACGCTGGTGGGCGGGGTGATGTTCCCGAACTTCGACGTCAAGCACCGCAACTGCGAGATCGGGGTCTGGGCCGAGCCGGCGGGCGAGGGGCTCGGCCTGATCTCGGCCGGCGTCCGGCAGCTGATCGAGCACGCCGTGGTGGAGCGCGGCATGCAGCGCATCGAGTGGCACAGCAGCACCGCCAACACCCGCAGCCGCGCGGTCGCCCAGCGGGTCGGCATGCGCCTGGACGGCGTGCTCCGCTCGTACTACCTGCACAACGGGGTCCGGCACGACAACGAGGTCTGGTCGCTGCTGGCCGCCGAGTGGCTCGCCTGCGACCAGCGCCCCACCCGCTGACCCCGCCACCCGCCCGGCCCGACCGCCCTGCCGGAACCCGGTAGGGATCACCCCTCGGACCTGTGTAGACTGGCCCGCGTTGCCGATGCGAAACCGCCCCTGGCGGGGAGCTCTCCGGCAGCGGTGCCGCCTTAGCTCAGCTGGCCAGAGCAACGCACTCGTAATGCGTAGGTCATGGGTTCGAATCCCATAGGCGGCTCAAGCTAAACCCCCAGGTCAGGCGTCTGACCTGGGGGTTTTCGCGTTCTCTTGATCATGGAAAACGGCTCAACTGGGCCCACGAGGCCAAGCATGAAGTGCGTAGGTCACGACTTCTCGACTCTCAGTGACCTCGGGGTCGAGCCCCGTCTGACCTGGCCTTTCGTGACTGGCGTTGTCTTGTCTGACGTGCCGTTCGGCGGAATGTGCGGCCGAAGTGCGGCCAACAGTCCAGGGCGGCTGCCGGGAGGATCTCCACAGGGGTACTCCCTTGGATCGTTGCGGGCCCGAGAGTTGTGCAGGTCCGACAACGGCCGGTCTGTGTTCATGCCCCTGCGTTCCGCTGATCTCTGCGTCCCGGTTCGGGCGGACTTCAGTTGCTCCTGGACGGCCCGACGCTGGGCGTTCTGCTCCTGGATCTCGATGTTGGCCTGGGGGCTGGTCGCTCCCATCCAATCTGGATCGGCTCCTGGTGCACCTGGTAGTCGACGACCGCAGGGCGAGACCAGCCCAGGGCCTATCGGTGCGGTACGTCGTTGGTGCCGAACCGCCCGGTGCAGCGGTCGTCTCCCTGGGCTGTGTGACGTCGATGAAGTCAGCGCCCAAAGGGGCAGCTCCCTCTCTCAGCCCTGAAGTCGGGCGAAGCTACTGACCGCAGGGGGCACCCACAACCGAACGGTGCGATCGGTACTGGCGGTGGCGAGCACGGAGCTATCGGGAGAGAAGGCGACGGCCGTCACGCTTTCGCGGTGGCCGATGAGAGGTTCTCCAACGGGCTGGTGGGTGGCCGGGTCCCACAGGCGTACGGTGTGATCGTTGCTGGCCGTGGCGATGAGTGCGCTGTCGGGAGAGAAAGTTACGGCTGTAACGGCATCGTCGTGGCCTGTCACGGGTTTTCCGACTGGCTGGTGGGTGGTTGAGTCCCACAGCTGCATCGAACGATCGTCGCCGGCGGTCGCGATCAGGCTGCCATCCGGGGAGAAGACCACGGAGCTGACGGAGCCGCTGTGGCCATCCCGGAGTTCGCCGGTCGGTTTGTGGGTGGTGGAGTCCCACAACGCTACTGTGCCGGCGTCGGTGGCGGTCGCGATTAGCGTGCCATCCGGAGAGAAGGCAACTGCGGTAATAAGTCCGAAGCGGCTGGTCAGAGGATCACCGTCAGCTTGTTGCGTGGCCGGCGCCCATAGGTGCGCCTCGCCACCATCCGTAACGATGGCGAGCATGACTCCGGTCGGAGAGAACACCACTGATGTGATGGGGCCGAGGTTGTCCGCCAAGGGCCTTCCCACCGATCCCCGGGTAGCCGCATCCCACAGGCGCACCACCCCTCCACGGTCCGCAGTCGCGAGCAGGGTGCCGTTGGGGGCGAACGCGACCGACCGAACGGAGTCGCGGTGACTGGTCAGTGGCTTTCCGACGGGTCGCCGCTCGGCCGGATCCCAGAACCGCACGGTATCGTCGGCGCTCCCCGTAGCCAGCATGGTTCCGTCGGGAGAGAACACCGCTGACCAGACCGCGTCACGGTGTCCGATAAGGGGCGCCAGATAGATGCCTTCGCCGTTCTTGAGCGCGGTTAGGACGCTTCGACTGGCGAGGCCGCGGGTGGTCAGAACACTTAGCCGGGAGCGCAGTTCGGCGTTCTCGCTGAACAGGTTGTCCTGCGGGTCGTCCCCGTCCTGGGTCCGCTGTGCCGGAACAAGTGCTGGAAGGGTCTCCTCGACCTCCCATACCCGTACGACGCGATCGTAGCCAGCGGTGGCGAGCAGCTTGCCGTCGGGGGAGAACGCCACGGACTTGACGGGAGCGGTGTGGCCGGCCAGGGGTGCTCCGATCGCTTCGTGGGTGGCTGGGTCCCAGAGCCGCACCATGCCATCGTCACTGGCGGTGGCGAGCAGGCCGCCGTCGGGGGAGAATACCGCGGCAGTAGCGGAACCGGTGTGGCCGGCCAGGGGCGCTCCGACCGCTTCGTGGGTGGCCGGGTCCCAGAGCCGCACCATGCCATCGTCGCTCGCGCTGGCGAGCAGTTTACCGTCGAGGGAGAACGCCACCGACCTGACAGGCGCAGTGTGGCCGAGTAGTGGTTTGCCGATCGCTTGGCGGGTGGTCGGGTCCCAGAGGCGCACCATTCCATCGAAGCTAGCGGTGGCCAGTACGTCGCCATCGGGCGAGAAGGCGGCCGCCGTGACGGGGCGGGTGTGGCCGGTGAGCGGCTTGCCGACCGCTTCGCACGTATACGGGTCCCAGAGTCGTACCGTGTGGTCGAGGCTGGCGGTGGCCAGTACGGTGCCATCTGGGGAGAACGTGACTGTTGTGACGGCGTCTCGCTCTGTGGGTGGGAGAGCTCCGGATGGTTGATGTGTCATCACGTCCCATAGGCGCACCCCTTTATCCTCACCGGCGGCGGCCAGCAACCGTCTGTCCGGGGAGAACGCCACTGACCTGATGGTGCTGTCGTGGCCGGTCTCGGGGTTGCCGACAGCGTGGTGGGTGGCTGGATCCCACAGCGCCACCATCCCAGCGGCGCTGCCAGTCGCGAGGAGGTCGCCATCGGGGGAGAACGCCACGGACCAGACGAAGCCGGGGTGAGGCAGTGGAGGCGTGGGGCGAAATCTAAAGCGCCGGCTATTCGCCAGCGGCCCAGGCGAGTTCGTCGGCAGGGTCGGCGCGTCGCTTACTGGCTCCGCCGGCTCGGATGGCGTCAGGTCGCTCTCGGCGGCCGTGACCTTCTGCGTCGAATCGGATGCTGCGGGTGCGTGACGGGCCTCGGACTGTAGGTGTGCTAGCCGGGCCCAGTCCGTGCGCCAGGGTTCGACCCTCGGGTCGTTGCGGCCTACAGGGGACTTGCTGTCGTTCGCGAGACCGAGCAGTGTCCGGACAAGGGCGATGAGGAAGTCGAGTCTGGGCAGACGCTTACCCTTGAGGGCCTCGCTGATCGCGGAGTGTGACAGTTTCCGTCCGACGGGTGCGGCGGTACTGCTGATCGTGCGCAGGGGAGGGTTGCCGCATTCGATCTTCAGACTCCGAAGTTTGGCGGCGAAGTCGGCGAGTTCTCGCTGAAACGCGGCTTCGGGTGTCGTCCCCGAAGAATCCCCATGCGCCACGCACGTCCCCCTGATGGTCTGTGGGACTCAGCGTAGGACGCTGGCTGCCGGACAGGACCGAATTTCGCCGAACACCACCATACAGAGTGGGGTGTTCGCTCGGCGTGCCGTCCTGTACGGCGTCGGCCTGCGGTGGACGGGCATGTCTGGGTCTGTTCGTGCCATAGGAGTCGTGGCGGGTGCGCCTGGTGAGCTGGTCGCATGGATGAAATCGGAGAGTCCACGTCGACCCCTGTTCCTCGCACTGGCTCTACGTCAAGGTCGGTGTCAGAGGCGCCGATCCGCGACCGGGTGCTTGATCTGGTCGCACTGTTGCTTCTGATCACGCTGGCGGCGGCCGTCTTCCTGATCGCCGGGTCTGCGGCGTTCACGGCGGTCACCAGCGTTGGCCTGGGCTTGTTCGCGACCTGGCGTGGCAGGCCCCCTCGTCCGTGAACGGCCTCAGCGACGGATGCCTGGTTCTGTCGCCCACGTCCAGATCGGCTGCCGGGCAGATGGGCCGGCCGCCGGTTCTGGCATCCGACTCGTGGGTGATCGCCGCGCGGAGACTTCCCCGACAGGCTGCCGGTGACCTGATCACCGGACACGGCGGCTTCGCTCACGTGGTCGTACCCCATGCCGGGCAGGACTCGGTCGCGGCCCCTGCGGTGCCGCGCCCGCTCGCGGCCGCAGTTCGAATCGCCAACCGAACCATCCTCGGTCGCTCGTGAAGATGTAGTGAGTTTTCTTGACACCGGTTCCGCATGACGCTATTTCCGCGGTATGCTTTCGCAATGTCTGAACTGCAAGAAGAGCCGAAAGATGATCGCACCGCTGTCGAGCTGTTCGCGGGCGCTGGCGGCCTTGCGATGGCCGTCCACGGGGCGGGCTTCCGGCCATTGCTGTTCAATGAGTTCGCCCCACGGGCCTGTCAGACCCTGGAGGCGAATGGGGCCAAGCCCCGCGGGGACGAAGAGCGGATCCCGGAGCCGGGGGAGCCGTGGCCGCTCGTGGCGGGGGACGTTCAGGGCCTCGACATGAGCTACCTGCTCGGTCGTGTCGACGTGCTCGCCGGCGGTCCGCCCTGTCAGCCGTTCAGTCTGGGCGGGATCGCGAAGGGGGACGAGGACAGGCGGAACATGTTCCCGCAGATGTTCAAGGCGATGCGCCAGATTCGACCCAAGGCCGTCATCTGCGAGAACGTCGTCGGACTACTCAGGCCATCATTCAAGCCGTACCTCGAGTACATCTTGCGCGAGATCGAGATGCCCTTCGAGCTGCGTGATCCGGAGATCGGCTGGCAGAAGCACGACAAGGCCCTCATCGAGGCTAAGGGCGGGGCTGCCGGTGACCCGGCGGAGCGCTACAAGGTGGTGATGACGCGTGTGAACGCCGCTGATTACGGGGTCCCCCAGGTCAGGAACCGCATCTTCATCGTCGCGTTCCGGGAGGACCTGGGGGTCGACATCGATCAATTCAAGAAGGACGTGCGCCCCCAGTACTCGGAGGAGGCGCTGTTCCGGTCCATGCTCGACGGCTCGTATTGGAAGCGGCATCCATTGGTCCTCGCGGATGTCCGCGCCCGGGTCATGGCCAGGATCCCCAGGGACGTTTCGCTTATCCCAGACGGATCGAAGCCTTGGCGTACGTTCCGAGATGCCATCGCTGGCATCGATGAGAACGAGGGCAAGCCACTACCGAAGATCCCCTGGGACAGGCTTGACCGCCAGGAGTATCGCGCCGGGGGGTTCACCGACCACATCGGATGGCCCGACGCTCGCATCTACAAGGGCCACACGCCCAACGAACTAGACCGTCCTGCCAAGACGGTGAAGGCCGGCGTGCACGGAGTCCCTGGCGGCGAGTCCGTGATGCTGACCGACGACCTGGAGACCCCTGGCGGAACCACCTATAGGCATCGCTACATGACGGTGCGTGAGACCGCCCGTGTCATGACCTTTCCCGATGATTGGAAGCTCGAAGGCCCTAGGGGGGAGAAGATGCGGCAACTCGGCAACGCGGTCCCGGTGAAGCTCGGTGCCGTATTCGCTGACGCGGTGGCCAAGGCGCTTGACGCGGCACCGGGATCGCAGCCGTGAGCGATGCGGCGAAGCCGTCCCAGAGCCGCT
The DNA here is from genome assembly GCF_042957465.1 of Kitasatospora sp. NPDC008050. Classification (NCBI taxonomy): domain Bacteria; kingdom Bacillati; phylum Actinomycetota; class Actinomycetes; order Kitasatosporales; family Streptomycetaceae; genus Kitasatospora; species Kitasatospora sp. NPDC008050. The sequence goes on along the minus strand of NZ_JBIBIJ010000010.1, from coordinate 20,830 downwards.
GGAACGACCGGCTGCCCCCCGATCATGCCTGGAAAGGGCGGGCGGGGAGGACACGGAAAGTTCTGTCCGCTGAACAGGACCGAGCAGCGGGTGGTCGCCATCGGCGGGTGGTTGACCTGGGCGACGGCCGCATCGCTCACGCCTCGGTCTCGTTGAGGGTCCTGCCTAAGACGCGGAGGATCCGAGCATCCCTGCGTTGGGGCGACGGACGGAAGTCTCCGGAGCACTACCTGGGCGAGGTGGAGCAGGACACCCGCGCGGCCAATCTGGCTGAGGGCTGGCGGCTGGCCTGGGCTATGGGCCTCTTGATGGAGGAGGCACTGCCCGAGGACTCGACAGCCTCGACTCCGGCGGTCCGTGCCTCGATGAGAGGTAATCGCGGAAAGGACACGAAGCCCGAGAAGGTCCTTCGGTCTCTGCTCTTCAAGGAAGGGCTTCGCTACCGGGTCAACGCGCGGCCGCTCCAGGGCCTCCGGCGTAGCGCGGATGTGCTGTTCCCAAAGGCACGAGTCGCGGTCTTCGTCGATGGTTGCTTCTGGCACGTCTGCCCTGAGCATCATCGACCAGCGATCAAGAACGTGGACTTCTGGAACGAGAAGTTCGCCGACAACCAGCGGCGGGACGCCGAGACCAACCGGATCCTGGAGGAGGCGGGCTGGACGGTCATCCGGGCTTGGGAGCATGAGGCACCGGAGGAGGTGACAAAGCGGGTCATCTCGGCGGTCCGCGGAGCGTCCGGCGAGACCGGCGAGGCGTAGCTACAGTTCCCCGTCGAGCGTCAGTCCATAGATGGCGTCGGTCAACCTGCGTAGGACGATACGGCCGTCACCGTCGCTGCACGCGAGGACTGAACTCCCAGTGTCCAGACCGGCCTCGGCGAGAATCCCCAACGGGATCTGCACTCGGCCGCTCGCATCGATGGTGACTTCCGCAGGTTCCCGGAGCATGGGCCGAGTCTGCCATGCGCGAAGCTCCGAGGCACTCCTGGTTGCAGGGTGGCATCAGCAGGGTTTCGAGGTCCTTGTCCCGCACCTACCAGTGCCGCCCGTTAGGGTTGGGGACATGCTGATGGATGCTCCTGGAGCGTGCCCGACCGGGGCCGACGGTGGACGCCAGACTGCTGGTGGTCGCGCGAGCACGTCCGCCTCCAAGCATGTGTTCACCACGAAGACGGGGGTCGGCTGTGACCGAGGACCAGTACATCAACGTCACACCGCACCCGCGCATCCTGGGCGTGCTCGGCGATATCGAGTTCTCACACTGGCAGTGCCTGGCTGAGTTGATCGACAACTCCTTCGACGAGTTCCAGGCGGCCGGCGGGGCGGTCGATCGGCCCGCGGTCGCGATCTCACTTCCCCCGGCGAACTCGCAGCGTCCGACTGCTGAGATCACGGTGCAGGACAACGGTCGTGGCATGAGCCTGGAGGCTGTCACCAACGCCATCAGCGCGGGCTGGACCAGTAACGGTCGACATGGCTCTCTCGGCCTGTTCGGGATGGGATTCAACATCAGCACAGCCCGACTCGGTCGGCGTACCACGGTGCGTACCAGTCGGGCGGGCGATCCGGACTGGATCGAGGTAACGCTGGACCTAGTGCAGATCGCCAACTCCGCCAAGTACCAGGCGCCCTACCGCGCGGTGCCTAAGGCCAATCGTGACGAGCATGGCACCACCGTTACCATCAGCGACCTCAAGCAGGAACAGTACGGCACGCTCTGCCGCCCGCAGACGCAGAACGTGATCAGGGAGAAGCTTGGGGAGGTCTACAGCTACCTGCTGGCGGACAAGGGCTTCCTGCTTACGCTCAACGGCAAGAAGGTCAAGCCGCGCCTGCCCTGCGTCTGGGACGAGAAGCGGACCGTCACCCGCCAGGGCGTGGAGATCCACGCCGTCCAGAAGATCAGCCACACGCTGAGCGCCAAGAACGCCTGCATGGCCTGCGGGTACTGGAGTTCAGCCGATGCCGAGCGCTGCGAGGAATGCGGGCAGGACAGCCTGGAACTGAGGGAACGCAAGATCTGGGGCTGGATCGGGGTCCAGCGCTACGTCCACCGCACCGACTACGGACTCGACTTCCTCCGCAACGGACGCAAGATCATGCTTAAGGACAAGCGGGTCTTTTACTGGGAAGACGAGGACAGCCTCACTGAGGCCGAGCTCGAATACCCTATCGACTCCGGAGCTGTGCAGATGGGCCGGATCGTCGGTGAGATCCACTGCGATCACGTCGCTCCGAACTACCAGAAGACCGCCTTCGAGTTCGAGACGGCCGAGTGGCGGCAAGTCCTGCGTGAGGTCCGCGGAACCAGCCCCTTGCGCCCAAAGATCGCGAAGAGCCTCGGACTGCCGGAGAATCGCAGCCCCCTCGCCCTGCTCTACGCGGGCTTCCGCCGACAGGACCCGGGGCTCAACTACCTGATCCCCGGAGACGGACGCAACGCCCTCCATGAGAAGGCCGCGCAGTGGGCCACATTTATGCGGGCAGGCCACTACGAGTACCAGACCGACGAGGCGTGGTACCGCGCCGCCTACCAGCACGACAAGCCGGTAACCGTGGAACCTCAACCGGGGAATGACGACATCCTCCCCGGATTCGGAGCCGGACTCCTTGACCCGGATGACCAGGCTGAGGGCGGTGTCGTGCCGGCCTCGACCATGGCTGGCCAAGAAACGCCCGAGGACGTTACCGCACCGGTGGAGACGCTGGACCAGCGGCTTCAGCGATACCGTGACAGCGCCGACCCCATCGTGGATCTGACAGGCCCGTACTACCTCGAAGAACTGGGTCGCGTCGATCTGATGGCCTGGGCGGTCCGCGGCCAGCACCTCGTCACCAAGGACGGGCAGGCCGCGCCTGTGATCGTCTCGATGGTCCGAGCCCCGCGCTTGGAGGTGTTCATCGACACCAGGCACTCGATCTTCCGCGAATTCGGGACGGACATGCGCGATTTGGCGCTCGTCGAGGTCGCGGAGTTCATGCGGGTACGGGCGAACAGTGTGTTGACGCCCTTGAGCGAGATCGTCGCGCAGCTCAAGGTCCACACCTCCAGTCCCCGACTGACGCCGGCGGCGATGGCAGAGGAATCCGAGCGGCTCCTCGAGCAGGTGCGCACGGCAATGGTGGCGCCCGTCTCGGCGAACCCGGCGGTGCACTGGCTGCTGCTCACGAAGGACGAACGAGCCGACGCCGAGCGCCGGTTCGCGGTCGAAGCCGGTGGAATGTCCCCCTGGAACAATGCGGTCACCAGCGGCGAATTCATTCGCTATGCCCCGGCCAGCGCCATCATCCGCATCATCCACGACTCCCCGGAAACCTTCCTGGACGGATCCGTCTTCAAGCGCGGGTACATCGCTCTCAGTGATCCCGGGGCTCGAGCACTCGTCGTGGAACGGCTCATCAACCCCCTCGGAGACCTCGCCCTTCTGGAGCAGCACCGTCCACGCCTCGACGTGGAGGAGCTGGCCCGGATCAGGATCAGCTGCCGTCTCATCGCGCGCGACCTCGCCGACAACACGTAGGGAGGGCAGGATGCACTTCCTCGACGCTGCCTCATTGCTGGACGCCGGACCGCTGCAGTTTCCCCGCCGCATCGAACGCCTCCTCTGGCATTTGGGCTTCTCTGACGTGTCCAATATCGACGGCTCCGGAGACGAGGGCGGCGACATCCTTGCCCGCCACAAAGGCGAGACCTGGGTAATCCAGTGCAAGTGGAAGCGACGCGGGGCCGTAGGAGCCGACGCGGTGGACGAGGTCGCTCGCGCACGGGATCACTACCGCGCCCACCGCGCCGTCGTCGTCACCAACACCCGCTTCAGCCCTGACGCTCGGCAACGTGTGGCAAATCTGGCACGCCTGGGCCCCGGAATCCTCCTCTGGGGAGGAACGGACCTAACAACGAGTTTCGATCGGGTACCCCGCCGCTTTGGGCAGGTAGCGCTCCGGCCCTACCAAGCCGAGGCACTGCAAGCGTTGACTGCAGACCTCGAAGCCTCGGGCCGCGCGTTGCTCGTCTTGGCTACCGGGCTGGGCAAGACCGTCGTCGGCGGTGAGGTGATCGCGGAGCATCTGCGACGCGGCCCCCAAGGCCAAGTCCTGGTCGTCGCGCACGCAAAGGACCTCGTCCAGCAACTGGAGCGGGCGCTCTGGCGCCACCTGCCTAAAGAGGTCCCAACGCGGCTCCTCACCGGGGACACGCGCCCTGATGACCTCTCAGGACTCACGTGCGCGACAGTCACTTCGGCGCTGTCCGCCGCGCGCTTCGGCTACCGCCCAGACCTCGTCGTGATCGACGAAGCCCACCACCTTGGCGAAGGAGGCCAGTACGGCGAGTTGCTGGAACACCTGAACTCGGCTCGCCAACTGGGCGTCACCGCGACCCCATGGCGCGGCGACAAGCACGACATCACCCATCAGCTCGGCGCCCCCAGCTTCAGGTTGGGGATCGAGGAGGGAATGCGGCGTGGCTACCTTGCTCAGGTCGACTACCGCCTGTTCGTCGACGACATCGACTGGGATATCGTTCGTGAGGCCAGCAGCCACTCGTATGGATTGGCCGAACTCAACGCGAAGCTCTTCCTGCCGCAGCGAGACGAAGCCGTCCGCGACGAGCTCGCCGCCACATGGGCCACCACGCTCAACCCCCGGGCTATCGTTTTCTGCCGCACTATCGAACATACTGAGCGGCTCGCCGACATGCTGCGGCGCACCCCCCTCTGGTCCGGCGCCCTCGCCATCCACGCCGGACTCGCTAAGAGGGAGCGGCAGAACCGCCTACTTGCCTTCCGCTCAGGCGAGGTACCTATTCTGACAGCGGTCGACATCCTCAACGAGGGCGTTGATGTGCCGGACGTGAACATCCTCTGCTTCGCACGAGTTACTCACTCCCGGCGGATCTTCGTTCAGCAGCTCGGGCGAGGGCTCCGCTTGCGCGAGGGAAAGAACCGGGTCACGGTGTTGGACTTCGTAAGCGACCTCCGCCGCATTGCTGCCGCGCTCAAGCTCAAGCGCGCCCTTGACGGCGATGGTGAAATCGAGACCCTGGCCAGGTTTACCCCGTCGAACATCGACTTCAGCGACCAGAAGGTGGCCACCCTCATGGACGAGTGGATCAAGGACGCTGCCAGCCTCGAGACCGCGTACGACGAGCACCGACTCCAGTTCCCTGCCGCCCTCGCCCCACAGGAGTAGCGACCGTGTCCTTGCAGCAGCTGCCTGCGCCTATCCGTGAACGCCTCCTCATTGAGATCTACCAGCAGGCCAATGACCTGGACTGGGAGTTCTTGAGTAACGCTGACAAGACCAACCAGTATCGGAAGTGGATCGAGGATCCCAAGGTCGGCGGCGTCCTGCTCTCCTACGGACCGGAGAAGGACGCCAGGGTCTGGATCAAGGACGTCCCCATGAAGGAGTACGCCCGAGCCCAGGAGGGAATTGGGAACTACGTCCGTTATGCGGTAAATCGATTCCAAGGGCCGGAGGAAATTGTTCGGGCGGCGTGTGGGAGTGGCTGGGCGATGAAGCCCGATTCGGTTGGAGAGAAGCCGAACCACTGCTACGCCGTCGCCGGTGACGCCGCGCGGTACGTCTGCTGGGGCCGTGCCGGAACCTTCCGTGACCTTGTCTGGGCCGCACTGAATGAAGCCGTCGACTCGGTGGAGCGACCCGCGATCGTCGTCACGACCCGCAATGGCGAGACCGTCTCGACAGCCGAGCGCGTGCGCCAGGAGCGACTCGCCCTGCGTTGTGGCGCGGACCTCCGGTACCTCCATCGCGAGATTGTCCCGAATCCTGACTATCTTCGAGTAACAGGCGGTGGCCAGAGTCAATCGCAGCCCACCCTCATCAACTTGCCTGAGCGGTAGACGTGACGCGCTTTGCGGAGCCTGCAAAGGCCCTGCTAGCCCGGCTGATGTGTCCAGTTGGGGCCATGTGCGGCCGGTGTGCGGCCGGACGCCTTTGGACGAGGTAACACAGGGTGGAACGGGTCAACGAGTTGCATGTGCTCTGATCAGGAAAAACGGTACGGTGCAGCATGAGGCGGTGCCGGCCGTCACGAATCCTCATGTTCTCGTAATGCGTAGGTCATGGGTTCGAATCCCATAGGCGGCTCAGTGAAAGCCCAGGTCATCTCGTTGATGGGCTGGGCCTTTGCATTCGCCAGGGGTCTTGAGCGGTGGGGGGTCACTCGCCCTCGACGTTGAGGTGGGGGAGGAGGCGGTCGAGCCAGTGGGGGAGCCACCAGGCGTGGCGGCCGAGGAGGGTGAGGACGGCGGGGACGAGGAGGAGGCGGACGACGGTGGCGTCGACGAGGACGCTGACGGCCAGGCCCAGGCCGAGCATCTTGACGACGATGTTGTCGCTGAGGATGAAGGCGGCGAAGACGCTGACCATGATGAGGGCGGCGCAGCTGATGACGCGGGCGGTGATCTCCAGGCCGTGGGCGACGCTGCCGCGGCTGTCGTCGGTGCGGAGCCAGGACTCGTGGACGCGGGAGAGCAGGAAGACCTCGTAGTCCATGCTCAGGCCGAAGACGATGGCGAACATCATCATCGGCACGTAGCTCTCGATCGGCACCTTGCCGGCCACGCCGAGGGCGGGGCCGCCCCAGCCCCACTGGAAGACCGCGACCACCACGCCGTAGGAGGCCGCGATGGAGAGCAGGTTGAGCACGGCGGCCTTGAGGGCGACCAGCAGGCCGCGGAAGACCGCGAGGATGATCAGGAAGGCGAGGCCGACCACCACCGCGATGATCAGCGGCAGGCGGGCGGAGACCAGTTCCAGGAAGTCGAGCTGGGCGGCGGTGGTGCCGGTCAGGTAGCTCTTGGCGGCGGTGCCGGTGGTGCCCTGGGGGAGGGCGGTGTCGCGCAGGTGGTTGAAGAGGTGGGTGGTGACGGCGTCCTGGGGGGCGCCGGTGGAGATGGCGGTGGCGATCAGGACGTCGTCGTCGGGGGTGGGTTGCAGGGGGGAGATGGTGGCCGCGCCGGGGACGCCGGTGAGCGCGTGCTGGAGGTTGCCGGCCAGGGCGGCGCGGTCGCCCGCGGGGACGACGCTCTGGTCGACCACGATGGTCAGCGGGCCGTTGACGCCGGGGCCGAAGCCCTGGGTGATCAGGTCGAAGGCGCGCCGGTCGGTGAAGCCGGTCGGGTCGGCGCCGTCGTCGATGTGGCCGAGCCGGATGGAGAAGAGCGGGATGGCCAGCACGCCGATCACCACCACCCCGCCGGCCAGGAACCACCAGGGGCGCCGCTCGACGCGCCGGGCGTAGTTGTGCCAGGCGCCGTGCGCCGACTGGCCGGTCCCGTCGGTGGCGGTGCTGCCCTCGGCGACGGGGGTGCGCACCCGCCAGCGGTCGATCCGGCGGCCGAGCAGGCCGAGCAGGGCCGGGACCAGGGTGATCGCGCCGAGGACGGCGGTGGCCACGGTGACCATCGCGGCCACCCCGAGCTTGCCGATGAAGCTGACCCGGGAGACGGAGAGTCCGGCCAGCGCGATCGCCACGGTGCAGCCCGAGACGATCACCGCCCGCCCGCTGGTGGCCACCGCCTTTCCGGTGGCCGTCACCGGGTCCGCCCCGTCCATCAGCAGCTGGCGGTGCCGGGTGATCAGGAAGAGCGCGTAGTCGATGCCGACGCCGAGCCCGATCATGGTGGCCAGGGTGGGCGAGACGGTGGCGAAGGTGAAGGCGATCGCCAGCAGGCTCAGGCAGCTCAGCCCGACGATCACCGCGATCAGCGCGGTGACCAGGGGCAGCCCGGCGGCGACCACGCTGCCGAAGCCGATCAGCAGCACCACCACGGCCACCGCGAAGCCGATCGCCTCGCTGGTCAGGTCCTTGGCGTGGGGGCGGGCCAACTCGCCGAGCGGGCCGCCGTACTCGACCTGCACGCCGGCCGCGCGCAGGGGCGCCACCGCGTCGTCCACGCCGTGCAGGTAGTCGGTGCCGAAGGTGGTGGGGTTGGTGTCGAAGCGGACGGTCAGGTAGCCGATGGTGCCGTCGGAGGAGAGCGCGCCGGTGGGCGGGGCGCCGGGGGCGGGCAGCGGGTTCTGCACCGAGAGCACGTGCGGCAGTTGCTGCAGGGCGGTGACGCTCTGGCCGAGCTGGCCCGAGACGCCGGTCAGCGGGCCGGCGGCGTCGCGCAGCACGATCTGCGCGCCGATCCCGCCGGCACCGGGGGCGTGCGCGGCGAGCAGCTGCTGGCCGGTGTGCGACTGGACGCCGGGCAGCGAGAAGTCGTCGGAGTAGGTGCCGCCGACGGTGTTCTGCAGTCCGTGCAGGACGCCGAGCAGGATGAGCCAGCCGATCAGCACCAGCACCCAGTGCCGGGCGCACCAGCGGCCGAGGCCGTGCAGCCCGCCGGGCTCGGCCGCCGTGGTCCGCGGGCTGCTGCGGTTCTCGTCCGGCGTGGCCATGGGGGTGCTCCTGGGCGCTGAGGGAGGGTGGAAGGATGCTTTTCTGACGGTATGTCGCCACTGTGGACGGCCATCCGTGCGACATACGCCCAACCGGGTCGTCGGGCGCAGGGCCGACCGGTGGGGCGCTCGGTGCGCGGGCTCGCGAGTTCAAAAACGGGTCCTGTCGTGGCCAGGGTCTGCCGACCGGCGCTCTCCTCCTGGTGTCATGCGCCCCACAACTGACCTTGAGTGCAAGGAGGTTGGCCTATGACCAGCCTGACGTCGACCACCGCTCGGACTCCCCGACTGCTGCGCGGCCTGCGCCGTGCGGCACATCGCCGAGCACGCCCGGCGCAGTGGCCCGCAGGGGCCCGGCTCGCTGCCGCCGGGCGCTTGAGGGCGGTGTGCGCCGGGCGCCTGAGCGTGGTGTGGGCCGTGTGAGCTGTGTGGGCGGTGTCACGGTCGGCTAGGTCAAGGTTTAGTAAATACGGCAAGCGTAAGGTCCGACTGGGTCTAAGCTAGTCAAGGTTTAGCAAGGCACCTCGTTCGGTGAGGCGTCTTCACGGACACAGGCCACTGATCCCAACCGTCGAGAGACGCTCCGGATCAGGACAGATCTTCCCGACCTAAGGGTTGATCCCAAGTGGCTTCCGGCTCGCGAGCTGGATCACGCCGTGAAGTGCCAAAGCTCTGACGAGTTGGGGTGAGCCGGTCTTACCAGGATCGGCGAGCTCCTTGCCGTGTCGTTTTGTGCAGCGGTCCACGCGCACACCGGCCGGAAGGAGGCGAGAGACATGGATTGCAGTAGTCCGGGCCATAGTTGCCCCTACCCCCGCTTGTCCTCGTACTTCTTCGGCTCGCGGTAACCACCTTCGCTACGCGCTCTTTGCGCTGATCTTCGACGCCTCCCGGCTTTGCCATGCCCGGAACCTGTTCGTAGCGAGGACGGCTGCTGCGTGCCACCGAACTCCCCCATGAATGCAGGGGGTTGAGGGAGGTTCATCATGACCACCACGATCGACGACACCAAGGTCCCGACGCCGCGCACGGCGGTGCTGGACGAGGCCCATCTGGGCGACATCAAGGGCGCGTTGGGCACGATCAAGCTGGACGACACGGCGCCGCGCACGGGGCTGTCGGCGAAGCTGAAGACGCTGCTGGCGATCGTCGGACCGGGCCTGATCGTCATGGTCGGCGACAACGACGCCGGCGCGTTCTCGACCTACGGCAACGCGGGGCAGAACTACGGCACGAGCCTGCTGTGGACGCTGCTGCTGCTGGTTCCGGTGCTGTACGTGAACCAGGAGATGGTGCTGCGGCTGGGCGCGGTGACGGGGGTTGGTCACGCGCGGCTGATCCTGGAGCGCTTCGGGAAGTTCTGGGGCGCGTTCAGTGTGATCGACCTGTTCCTGCTGAACGCGTTGACGCTGGTCACCGAGTTCATCGGAATCACCTTGGCGGCAGGGTACTTGGGGCTGCCGAAGGCGGGTTCGGTGGTGCTGGCGGCGGCGATCATCATCGCCTCGGCGTTCACCGGCTCGTTCCAGCGCTTCGAGCGGATCGCGGTGGCGCTGTGCGCGGGTTCGCTGCTGCTGATCCCGATCTACTTCCTGGTGCACCCGAAGACCTCGCAGATGGCGCACGACTTCGTGGTGCCCAACATGCCTGGCGGTACGGGGCAGTTGGCCACGGTGATGCTGCTGATCATCTCGATCGTGGGCACGACGGTGGCGCCGTGGCAGCTGTTCTTCCAGCAGTCGTACGTGATCGACAAGCGGATCACGCCGCGGTTCATGAAGTACGAGAAGGTCGACCTGTGGATCGGCATCGTCATCGTGATCGTGGGCGCGGCGGCGATGATGGGCTTCACGGCGGCGGCGTTCGCGGGCACCGACGGGTTCGGCAACTTCAGCGACGCGGGTGCGGTGGCCAAGGGGCTGGCGGACCACAGCGGCAAGCTGGTCGGCGTGCTGTTCGCGATCGCCCTGCTGGACGCCTCGATCATCGGCGCGTTCGCGGTCTCGCTCTCCACGGCGTACGCGATCGGTGACGTGTTCGGGATGAAGCACTCGCTGCACCGCGGTGTGGGTGGCGCGAAGGGCTTCTACGCGATCTACGCGGGGATCGTGGCGGCCGCCGCGGCGATCGTGCTGGTGGCCGACGACCACACGCTGGGTCTGCTGACGCAGGGTGTGCAGGTGCTGGCCGGGGTGCTGCTGCCGTCCGCCTCCGTCTTCCTGCTGCTGCTGTGCAACGACAAGCAGGTGCTGGGGCCGTGGTCGAACGGGCCCAAGACCAACGCCTTCACCTCCGCGGTGGTCGGTGTGCTGGTGACGCTGTCGATCATCCTGACCGCCTCGGTGCTCTTCCCGGACATCTCCTCGCAGGCGATCCTGGACATCATGGCCGGCTGCGGCGTGGTGGGCGTGCTCGCCGCGGGCTTCGCCTTCACCCGCCGCCGTACCGCCACGGCCGAGGACCCGATCGACCGCACCGGCCGCGACGACTGGCGGATGCCGCCGCTGGAGACCCTCACCCGCCCGGTGATGTCCACCGGCCGCAAGATCGGCATGGGCGCCCTGCGCACCTACCTGCTGATCGCGATGATCCTGGTCGTCATCAAGCTCGTCCAGACCGCCCTCGGCCACTGACGCCGAAGCCCCTTCGGGGGTGGGAGGGGCCGCGCAACGGCTGCCCCTCCCGGTGCCTGCCGCCTCGGCACCGAACTCGCGTCAGCGGACGCACAGACGCACAGACGCGCAGACGCACAGACACACAGACGCGCAGACACACAAGACGCACCAGACGCATGCACCGAGCGCGAGCCGCCGGCGCGAGCCGTCGGCTTCGCCATGCCCGCGTGTGCTCGACAGCCCCGTGCCGCGAACCGAGCGGTCGGAGCGGCTGGACCCGCCAAACCCGCCACGCCCGAGAGGGAGGGAAACTCATGCCTCTGCGCTACCCCCGACTCCAGCTGGTCTTCTCCGACAAACCCACTGCCCTGCCCGCGCCCGCGGCCAGTGCGGTCGCGGTGATCGAGGCGCCCACCCGCCGCCTCACGGCGGTGGGCGTGGTGGTCGACATCGACCAGCGCACCGCCACCGTCGACGGTCGCGAACTCGACCTCACCTTCCTGGAGTTCGAGCTGCTCGCGCACCTGATGGCGCAGCCGAGGCGGGTGATGTCCCGCAGCCAGCTGATGGAGGCCGTCTGGGGCCGCCCGAACCTGGGCGACACCCGTACGGTGAGCACGCACGTGGCCCGGATCCGCCGCAAGCTCGGCCCGGCCCACCGCGCCACCATCAGCACCGTCCGGCAGATCGGCTACAAGTTCGACCCGACGCTCGGGCCGTGCTGAATTCCTTGCGGCTCCGCCGTTCCCTGCGGCACTGCCATCCCTTGCGGCACCGCCGTTCCTTGCGGCACCGCCGCTGACACCCGAGGAGGTGCTCCATGCACGCCCTGTCCACCTTCGACTTCCTGCTCCGGCTGGCCACCGGCGTCTGCTGCGGGGCGCTGATCGGGGTCGAGCGCCAGTGGCGGGCCCGGATGGCGGGCCTGCGCACCAACGCGCTGGTCGCCACCGGGGCCACCCTGTTCGTGCTGTACAGCGAGGCGGTGGGTGACACCGGATCGCCCACCCGGGTGGCCTCCTACGTGGTCTCCGGCATCGGGTTCCTCGGCGGCGGGGTCATCCTGCGTGACGGCGCCAGCGTGCGCGGCCTCAACACGGCCGCCACCCTGTGGTGTTCGGCGGCCACCGGAGTGCTCGCGGCCTCCGGCAAACTCGCCTTCGCGGTGCTCGGCGCGCTGACCGTGCTCGCCGTCCACTTCGTGGGCCGTCCCGCCGGGCGGCTGCTCGACCAGGCCCCGGCGGCGGGCACCGACCCGGACGCGGTGGTGGAGGCCAACGTGCACCTGCGCTGTGACCGGAGCGCGGAGACCCACATCCGGGCCCTGCTGCTGCAGTCGCTGACCGCCTCCGGCCTGGCCCCGACCGGCCTGCGGGCCCGGCGCGAGACGCCGGAGACCACCAGCCTGCGGGCTTCGCTGTCGGTCAGTGGCGATGTGGCGTCCGCGCTGGAGCAGGTGATCTCGCGGCTCTCGCTGGAGCCCGGGGTGCGTGACCTGCACTGGCACTTGGACGAGGAGGAGGACGTTCACCAGGCGATGGCCTGAGCGGGCCCCAACACCGGAGTGCTGAAAGGAGGGTGGTCACATGCGGAGCCTTCCCCGTCCGCGCACCCGGGAGGGCGCGGCCGTGTCGGCGGTGCTCGCGCTGGCCGTGCTGGAGGCGGTCGGCCTGGCGGCGGCCTCGGACGGCGAGCGGGCGGTCGTCGGGATCGGAGTGGTCGGTGCCGGTCTCGCCGTCCTGCTGATGACCGGCGTGCTGCTGGCCACCCGGCGGCGGCCGGATGCCGGTCGTCGCGTGGACCCGCTGCCGGTGGTGACCGAGGTGGAGGACTGGTACCCCGCCGACACGCTGGCCGGCTTTCCGCTGGAGGCGGTGCGGCCGTACCTGGCCGCGTACCCGCTGGGGCGGCTGCACACGGGGTGGGTGCTGGCTGTGCACGGGCACGAAGCGGGCTGGATCGCCCAGCACCTGGACGTGTCGCGGGCGGTGGCGGCGGTGCTGGTGGCGGCCGCGGCGGAGGTGCGGGGCTGACGGATCCGCCTGGTTCCAGGGCGCTGAAACCGTCGTGAAACCGCGGTGAATGCGCCCTGCCGCAAGCTCTGCGGCATGACGACAACGACTCCGCACTCACCCGCCATCGCGGCCAAGGGGCTGCGCAAGGCCTACGGGGACAAGACGGTCCTCGACGGCATCGACCTGGTGGTGCCCGCCGGCACGGTCTTCGCGCTGCTCGGCCCGAACGGCGCCGGCAAGACCACCGCCGTCAAGATCCTCTCCACCCTCGTCACGGCCGACGCCGGCGAGCTGCACGTCGGCGGCCACGACCTGGCCGCCGACCCGCAGGCCGTGCGAGCCGCGATCGGCGTCACCGGGCAGTTCTCCGCCGTCGACGGTCTGGTCACCGGCGAGGAGAACATGCTCCTGATGGCGGACCTGCACCACCTCCCGCGCCGCGAGGGCCGCCGCATCGCCGCCGAGCTGCTGGAGCGCTTCGACCTGGTGGAGGCCGCGAAGAAGCCCGTCTCCACCTACTCCGGCGGCATGAAGCGCCGCCTCGACATCGCCATGACGCTGGTCGGCGACCCGCGGATCATCTTCCTCGACGAGCCGACCACCGGCCTCGACCCGCGCAGCCGCCACACCATGTGGGGCATCATCCGCGAGCTGGTCTCCGGCGGCGTCACCGTCTTCCTCACCACCCAGTACCTGGAGGAGGCCGACGAACTCGCCGACCGCATCGCGGTCCTGAGCGACGGCAGGATCGCTGCCGAGGGAACGGCCGGCGAGCTCAAGCGGCTCGTCCCGGGCGGGCACGTGCGGCTGCGCTTCACCGACCCCTCCGCGTACCGGTCGGCCGCAGCCGCGCTGCGCGAGGCCGCTCGCGACGACGAGGCGCTCTCGTTGCAGATCCCCAGCGACGGCAGCCAGCGCGAGCTGCGCTCCGTCCTCGACTGGCTGGACGCGGCCGGCATCGAGGCGGACGAGCTGACGGTGCACACCCCCGACCTCGACGACGTGTTCTTCGCCCTGACCGGCGGCGCCGACCTGACCGAGCGGGCCGAGCGGGCCGGGCTGGCCGACCTGACCGAGCGGACCGACCAGCCCGCCCTGACCGACCAGCCCGAGCGGGCCGACCAGACCAAGGAGAACGTCCGATGAGCACCCTCGCCCTCGCCGTCCGCGACTCGAACACCATGCTGCGCCGCAACCTGCTGCACGCCCGGCGCTACCCGTCCATGACGCTGAACCTGCTGCTCACGCCGGTCATGCTGCTGCTGCTCTTCGTCTACGTCTTCGGCGGAGCGATGAGCGCGGGCCTGGGCGCCGGCGCCGATCGCGCCACGTACATCGCCTACATCGTCCCGGGCATCCTGATGATGACGGTCGGCAGTACCGTGATCGGGGCCGCGATCTCCGTCTCGATGGACATGACCGAGGGCCTGATCGCCCGTTTCCGCACGATGGCGATCTACCGGGGCTCGCTGCTCGTCGGGCACGTTGTCGGCAGCGTGCTGCAGTCGGTCGCCAGCGCGGTCCTCGTCGGTGGCGTCGCCGTCGCCATCGGGTTCCGCTCGCACGCCACGGTCCTGGAATGGGCCGCGGCGCTCGGACTGGTCACGCTGTTCGCCCTGGCGCTCACCTGGATCGCGGTCGGGATGGGCATGGCCAGCCCGAACCCCGAGGCGGCCAGCAACATGGCGATGCCGCTGATCCTCCTCCCGCTCATCTCCACCGCGTTCATCCCCGCCCACACGATGCCGGGCTGGTTCCAGCCGATCGCCGAGTACCAGCCGTTCACGCCGGCCATCGAGACGCTGCGCGGCCTGCTGCTCGGCACCGCGATCGGCGACAACTGGTGGATCGCGGTCCTCTGGTGCGTGGGCCTGAGCGCGCTCGGCTACCGCTGGTCGACGGCGCTGTTCAGCCGCGACCCGCGATGAGCGTGCGGGCTGCCTCCCGCAGCTCGTCCCGCTCCAGGGCGGCGAACTCCGACACCGCGTCGGCGTACGCCGCCCGGTCGGCGTCCCGGGCCGCCCGCCGGGCGCGCTCCGCCGACATCGTCGGCTGGAACTCCCTCAGCACCCGCAGCCGTTCGGCCAGCGCGATCATCCGCACCGCGGAGGCATCGCCGGACGCGAGCCCCACCGTGCCGAGGGCGTGCAGCACCGTCCCGATCACCGGGAGCTCCGTGGGCGAGCCGGACGGGGAGGCGAGCAGGGCCCCGAGCTTCAGCCGGAGCCGTTCGACCAGCCCCGGGACGAGCGCGAGACGGTCGGCGTGCGCGTGCGCCGTCACCGCCGCCGACTGGATCTCCAGCGCCCACGGGTCGAGCCAGGGGTCGCCGGTGTACAGCGAGTGGTCCGCGAGCATGCCCTCCACGGCGCTGCGCCACAGGCCGAGTCCGAGCTCCGTCAGTCCGCGGGCGAGCGCGATCTCGGCCCGGCCGCCGGGATCGGAGCTGTAGTAGTAGAAGGCCTCCCGTTGCGGGGTGCTGTCGAGCGAGGTCTGCCGCAGCCAGTACTCGGCCTCGTCGGGGTTCCCCCGTTGCAGGCAGGCGAGGACGAGAGCCGAGTGGACGCCGATGTAGTCCTTCCCGTCGCCGAGCCGAGGCAGCGCGGCGAGCGCGGCCGTGAGGTGCTCGTACGCCAACTCGCCCTGTTCCGCCCGCAAGCACAGCTCGCCCATCCGGGAGTGGCGCATGAGCAGCACGGAGGGGTTGTCGACCGGAGCCAGCGCGGCGTTCATCCGGTGGGCCGAGGCGAGCGCGCGCTCGATGTCGTGCTCGTACTCCCAGACGTAGCTGGCGACGCACTCGGCGATCCCGGCGACCAGCGGCTGCTCGCGGTGGCTGTCGGCGTCGCAGAGCCGTTGCAGCACGTCGTAGTCGGGCGGCCGCATCTCGGGGATCGCGCACAGCACCACCGCGGTGGCGCGCAGCAGCGTGTCCGGCGGGGCCGGGGGCAGCCGCCGCAGCGTGACGAGCTGGCGGATGGCGCGCGGGCCGTAGCCCATGAGCAGGCCCGTCGCGCACACCGCCGCGGCGGCGCGGGCGACTTCGAGGTACTCGGGGTCGGGGTGGTAGTGCGACAGCGGCGGGCCGGTCTCCGCGGCGAGGGCGACCAGGCGGGGGAAGTTGGAGTCGGTGGACCACAGCGCGGCGAGGACGGCGGTGACGGCCGCGATGGCGGGCCCGTCGGTGCGGGCCAGGGCGTGCCGCAGGGCCAGCGCGAGGTTCTCCTGCTCGGGCCTGATCCGCTCCCAGGCCGGCCGCGGTTCGGGCAGGAAGACGAAATCGTGGTGCGCGACCCCGAAGTCCCGCGCCCAGGCGAGGAACCGGTCGACGGCCGCCTCCTCCTCGCCCGCCTCGGTGCGCCGGGCAGCGCTGAACTCCCGTACCGTCTCCAGCATCCGGAACCGCAGCCCGGCCGGTGTGTCGGCGACGGTGAGCAGCGACTGGTCGGCCAGCTGCTCCAGCAGCAGGAGCGCGTCCTCGCCGAGCACCTGCTCCGCCGCTTCGCCGGCGATGCCGCTGGGGAAGACGGAGAGCGTGCGCAGCGCCGCCCTGGCGTCCTCGGCGAGCAGGTTCCAGCTCCAGTCGACGACCGCGTGCAGCGTGCGGTGACGCTCCGGCAGGTCCCGCGCCCCGCCGCGCAGCAGCGTGAACCGGTCGCCGAGGCGGCGGGCGATCTCCGGCACCGACAGCACCCGCACCCGCGCCGCGGCCAGCTCCACGGCGAGCGGCAGTCCGTCGAGGTGGCGGCACAGCTCGGTCACCGCGTCCGACGGCAGCTCCACGGCGGGGCGGGCGGCCCGGGCCCGCTGGGTGAACAGCTCGGCCGAGACGTCGAGACCGAGCTCCGGCAGCGCGTACACCGCCTCCGAGGTCAGGCCGAGGGGCGCCCGGCTGGTGGCGAGCACCCGCAGGTCCTTCGAGGCGGAGACCAGGGCCCGGACGAGGTCGGCGGCACCCCGGACGACCTGCTCGCAGTTGTCCAGCACCAGCAGGGCCGGGCCGGAGCCGAGCACACCGAGGATGCCGGTGATCGGGTCGGCCGAGGCCGGGTCGCCCACGGCGCCCGGCCGCCCCTCGCCCGCGCCGAGCGCGGAGGCCACCTGCGCGGCCACGTCCTCGTCCTCCGTGACGCCGGTGAGCGGCACGAAGTACACCACGCGCTGCTCGGCCCGGCGACTGACGGCGTGCGCGAGCCGGGTCTTGCCGAGGCCGCCGGGGCCGACCACGGTGACGGCGCGGGAGGTGCGCAGCAGCCGCTCCACCGCCGCGAGGTCCTCGTCCCGGCCGAGCAGCGGGTTCGGCTCGTGCGGGACGCCGTGCCGGACCGTGGGCGCCTCGCCGCGCAGCAGTTCGTGCTGGACGGCCTTGAGCGCGGCGCCCGGATCCGTGCCGAGCTGGTCGCGCAGCTCGCGGCGGTACGCCTCGTACCGGGTCAGCGCGGCGGACGGGCCCGCCGTCGCCGCCTCGGCGCGCAGCAGCTCGGCGAGCAGCTCCTCGTCGCGCGGGTGCTGGGCTGCTGCTGCGGCGAGCGGCCCGGCGGCCTCCGCGTGCCGCCCCAGCCGGGCGAGTGCGAGGGCCTGGGCGCGGACGAGGGTGGCGCGGACGGGGGCGCGCTCGGTGCGCAGCGCGGCCACGGGGTCGTCGGGGTCGGTGCTCGCGGTCGGGGCGTCCTGCCACAGCGCGAGCCCGGCCTCGGCGGCGGCGAGCGATCCCGCGTGGTCCCCGGCCCTGGCCCGGTCGGCACTCGCGGCGGCGTGCAGCAGCAGGGCGGAGCTGTCGACCTGGTCCTCGGCGAGGGTGAGGCGGTATCCGGTCGGTGTGCTGGTGATGACCTCGGCGCCCAGCTGAGACCGGGCCCGGGAGACGAGGACCTGCAGCGCCTTGCCCGGCCGCTCCGGCAGTTCGTCCGGCCACAGCCCTGCCACCAGCCGCTCGGTGCTGCAACCCGTGCGCAAGTCGCTTGCGAGCAGCGCGAGGAGGGCGCGGAGCCGGGGCGCGGTGACCTCGTGCCCGCGACAGGCGACACGCGGCAGCAGGGTCAGGTCGGTGGTCACGCATGCAGATTAGCCAATGAGCTGCTTCAGAGCGGTGGCCACGGAGCGGGCGACGCGGGCGACGCGGGTGATGCCGTCCGGGTTGGCGGTCTGTGCTCGACGATGAGGGCGCGCACTTCGGTGGCCCGGAGGTGGACGGTGGCTGCCGGGAGGGGCGCTTCGTCGTTGTGGGCGAGGGGAGTTCGCTGGGCCGGTGCGGGGACGGGGACCGGGACGGGTGGGAGGCGGTCGATCAGTCGCTTGCGGGCGAACGCACCCGGGCACTGGACGGTGGCGGGCAGGCCGTTGGTCATCGCGAACCGGAACTGCTCGGGCGTGACGTCGCGGGCGAACCACTCGGCGGCGAGGGATTCGAGCTGCTCGCACTCGTTGGCGGAGAGCATCATCCGCTTGTCGGCAGCGGCGAGCGAGGCGAGCGCTCGGTAGGCGATGGAGCGTGGAGGGGGCGCGGGGGCGGGGTCCGCACTACCGCCGGTGCGGCGGTCGGCGAGGAAGAGGCTCCACCAGGCGGTCGGGCGTGGGGTGCGGGAGAAGTAGGTGCGGAAGACCCAGCGGGTGAGGCCCTCGCCGACCTTCTCGCGGATGCGGAGCAGGTGGCCGAGGTCGGCGAGTTTGCGCAGGGCGGAGCGGACGGCCTGCTGGCCGTAGCGGGGCTGCTCGCGGGCGAGGGTCTTGGTGTCGATCGCCGCGCCGTCGGGGAGACGGTCGATGTAGGCGGCGAGGTACGCCTCGCGTTCGGGCAGGTGAACGAAGTCGTTCTGGGTGCTCGGGTCTTGGGACGGCGCGGAACGCTTGCCGTAGCCGGGCGCGGCGGTAGGGTGGCAGATAGCCACTGGATCGACCTGTCTTTCGATCGAGGCTGGTCAGACCCCCGTTCGGTGTTGGCGCACCGGCGGGGGTTGTTTCTTTGCGCGAACCGTACACCGCGATTGCGGGGTGTGGTCAACTCATGACGATAAGTCATATTCATTGCCGCGAAGTCACATTGGATGGGTGGGTGGGTGGGTGGGTGGGATGTAGCCACCCACCGTTCCTCAGAAGAGAGGGCTCGGATCCCGAAGCCCGAAGCTCGGGTGTTAACGGAGCTGTTGGGCGGTCGCGAACACGATGAAGCCAGACCAGGCGGCGGGGGTGAAGGCGAGCTGCGGGCCGGCCTTGTCCTTGGAGTCACGGACGTGGATGACCATGGCGGAAGGGGCGACCTCGATGCAGGCACCACCTTCCGTGCCGCTGTAGCTGGACTTGAACCACGCGAGTTCCATGGTCATAGCGCCTCCATAGTTTCCTGGATGAACCTGGCGGACTCCTCAACTCCGAGGGCCTGCATGCGGATGATGCCATGGCACTGTTCCAGCGCGCTTATTGTCTCGGGGGCCGTGTACAGTGCCCCGGTTTCCTGGCCCTCCACGTAGGCGTAGCGCTCGTGCTCGCTGGTCTCAAGGAGGACGAAGGGCCCGTTGAGCACAGCGTACGTGCTGTGGCTGGCCGGGAGGATCTGGATCGAGACGTTCCTCAACTCGGAGATGGCCAGCAGATTCTGCAGTTGGCCTCTCATGACCTCTCGCCCACCCACAGAAGTGCGTAGCACTGCTTCATACAAGATGAACCCGAAGAGTGCGGGCGGATTGCGGGTGAGCTTCTTCTGGCGCTCCAGTCGAGCCTGCACTCGCTCCTTGACGATGTCATCGCCGAGCGGTGGCGTGTGGTTCTCGATCAGCGCCCGAGCGTAGTCCTCAGTTTGCAGCAGGCCAGGAATCAGCAGGGTTTCCACCCAGTTGACGACGATCGCGTCGTCCTCGGCGGTCGTGAATCTCTTCAGGCGGTTCGGAAAGCGCTCCGGGCGCAGGAACACGGCCGCCGCCAGCAGCATCCCCCTCGCATCGCAGAGCCGCTCGGCGGCCTCAAGTACCCTCTGGGTCGGCCGCCGCCGCCCTTGCTCCATCGACTTCACGGTCTCGTAGTCGTAGTCGGCTTCTTCGGCCAGCTGCTCGCGCTTCACGCCTGAGCGCTCGCGCCACATCTTGAGCTGGTTGCCGCAGTACTGCCAGGCCAGCGGGGGCTCAGGTGTTCCAGTCATCCTTGCGCCCCCAAAATTCATTCGCGGGTACAGGGCGGGTACTCGGGCAGTTGGACCCGCGGTGTCACTTCCGAGGCTACGACCGCACCCGGCACCGTAGGAGTGCAATCCCCGGATTGCACCCAATCGAGTGCCAGTTCGCCCCGTCGCGTTTCGCAAGGACCCCCATGCCCCTGCCTCCCCTCGCCGCCGAGCACCACTTCCGCCGCACCGCCCGCAGCGTGTCGCTCTCCCGCAACCTCTTCCGGGAGCAAGCGACTTCGTGGTCCCTCTCCGAGGACGCCGCCGACACCGCCGCCCTGCTCCTCTCCGAGCTCATGACCAACGCCTGTCGCCACGCCCGCTTCCCGCGCGACCGCCACATCGCCGCCCGCTGGATCCTCGACCCCGCCACCGGCCTGCTCCGCATCGAGGTCTCCGACGCCGACCGCCGTCTCCCCGCTCCCCGTCACGCGAATCTTGACGAGGAGTCAGGCCGAGGCCTCGAACTCGTCGCCGTCCTAGCCACCGCCTGGGGCGCCGAACCGCGCCCGTGCGGGATCGGCAAGACGGTCTGGTTCGAGTGCGCCCTGAAAGCGCCTGGTTGTATTCCCGGTAGAACCGGGAGGAATTCGGAGGTTATTCCTGGGTCCAATGGCTTACCTGGCGTCGAAAGAC